>JAVBNF010000041.1:0-13646 GCA_031551725.1 Bacteroidales bacterium | reverse complement strand
ATAAAGCGTGGCACCACCGCCGCCGCTTACCTCGTCGCCAGGCTTAAGCTCTTGCAGCGGCTCGCGCGTTTTGTAAACAACCACAAAATCTTCGCCGCAGTGTGGGTTCTGAATAGTGTCCGACAGCGGAACGGTGAACTTAATGCTCGTGTGGTCGTAAAACGGCGTGTTGGTCATGCATACCGAACCGATGCGGTATTCATACGTATAGCCCTCTTTATGGCGCTCCTGCTTCATTTGGCTTTTGTCCGTTTCGCCCATGGTGAGCCATTCGTTGGTTACGCCTTCTTCGATTCGGCGGTATTGAACAATGCTCTTGGTGTTGTCGGGTGGGCTGTTCCATTTGAGCAGCACGCGCCCGTTGTTCATCTCCGCCGTGAGGTTATAGGCAGGCGTGCATTGTTCCTGCAAGTAAAACCAGCGGATTTCACTCAAGCCTTCATTCTGGAAAACATTAAGCTGCTCGGTGCCTTCCATGGCTTTGGCCTGAACCGCCCAGGCGTATTTATAGCCCGGTGTGAGCATAGGGGCAGCCGGGCCGTAGTAATACATGTTGGCTCGCACAGGCTCACGGAAAATCTCCGTAGCGTAGGGCCACTGCGTCTCCGCCCGGGTGTTGGGAGCCAAAAGCTGCTTTACAATGAGTTCGTATTCCACATTGGCAAGGCCCGAGTGCTGCGGCGTCCACTGAAAACTGATGTTTTGAGGGTTGGTTCCCAAAACATCGATGCCATTGTTGGGCACATTGAGCAGCGGCGGTTTTTGCGTGACAATATACGCCATGGCCATGCCCGTTTGCGATAGCGTGCGTCCGGTATTGTATTCCTGCACTTCGAACTCAAACTGCACCATGCCTTCGGGAAGCATGCCTTTCTGCCGCAAAATAGCCGTTGCGCCGGAAGCGGTGTAGTTGCCCGGCTGAAAGTAAGGAGCCAAATCGGTTTTGGTGAGCCGCAGTGGAATGTTGGGGTCGATTTCAATAGCCGGTAGATAGATGTTGGGGCGTGTGCTTACCGTTAGTCCATTGGCCTTGATGGTCATCTTGAGCTTCACGCGAAGGTTGAAGTACTCGTTGTCGCGGTTAATCAATGTTACCACCACCCGGTCGCGCATACCGCCGGAGTATTCTTCCATGTAAAGCGAGTAAGGCGGTATCATGGCCACCTGAACGTGCACGGGGTATTGAACCATTTGGGCATGAGTCGAAAGTGTCAAGAGCAACAAGGTGACGAGTGACAAGTGACGGGTGCGCTGTGCAAAAAATGATAGTATGTGGGTTAGAAGTTTATTCATTCTAATTTTTAATTCTTAACTTTTAATTTTTAATTAATTTGTGGCGCTGTGATAATACGTAAAATCCGCCGCACTACCATTGCTGCCATCCGGGAATTTATATTGAAACTTTGTTTTATAATAGCCGTATGAAATAAACGGATAATAAGCAGCCATCAAACGCTGTCCGCCAATGCTCGATCTGGCCGCAGGTGAATTTACAACCTGATTTTGCATATTATGAAAATCGTATTTATAGGCTTGTGCCATATTATAGTAATAGGGAAATAAATTGTGTGCATAATGACTATAATTACCATTCCCCACTTCATCCAAATATTCGGTAAACACATTGATGGCTTTTGCAGGCGGAACGCCTAATTCATCGGGATTCCGGTGCGTAAATCTTAACCCATTAATCGGATAATACTCATAAATTAACGGTTTGATTGTTTTTGTATAAAAATCATCATCCAATGCTGCTTTAGGTTCAATAAGCGCTTTGTATCCGGAAAATTCCGAGCCCACCAACTCAACCGGATCAAAGCCTTCGGAGCCTTTCAAAGAATATTGTAAGAAGACTACATCCAACTCCGTTGGCCACCAAGCCTGCCGGTCTTTTTGCAAATTATTTATTTTTTCAGCAAAGGTATTATATCTACTGGTAGAAAAGCTGAATTCAATCAACGTCTTACCGGCATCGCCACGCACTTCGGAGCCTGCCTCCGAGCTGCGGACGCTGAAATCGTTATCATCATCCTTTAAATCGGTGCGTGCATTTACATCGCCGCCAACAGTTCCCGCACTACTGCTAATGCTTAAAAAGTTGCAGTTATAGCTTTGCTGGTTGTTTATGTTCGGCATTGTAAATTCAATTCTTTTGGTTGCGGCATTATAGCTAAACACCACTTTTTGTCGGGAATTATCATTTCCGCTTATTTCATTTTCGAAACGATAATCACTTGTAAACAAATAAGGCTGCCCTTGTTTTAACTGAATATAGCCTTTGGAAGTTTCATTTTTATAAAAGAATTTCTGCCCGGCCACCGGGTAGGTATATGCTACGTTTTGCCAAGGAATGTTATCGGGCGCCTCGCCGGTAGTAAAGAGAGCGGATTGTGCTTCTTCTGCTTTCTTTCCGCCGGTATATACCACCGTCCAACCGTTGTTTGTTAGTTCTTCAAACGTTACTTTTGCAAAAATTTTCAACTCGGTATGCGGCGGCAATATATCATGAGCATAAAACGAAGCCAGATCTTTCGTCTCATTCCACTTAATCACTCCCGGTAAATTACTGCCGTTTTGCGATACTGAATATTCTTCCAGTTTCAAACGGTATTTTTTCATTGTGCCGTTTTCATCCACATCAAAAGCTTTACCTATAGACATGTTAAAGGCCACTTGCGGCGCCTGAAAAACATTCACATCTCTTGAATTTGCAACAGGCGAAATATCGGAGATGACAGCCACATCCAACGGACTGCCTCCCGGACGGACAATTTTGCATTCTTCGCCCAACTCAATTTTCAGGTTGGCCGAACCTTTTACCAATCCATCCAGTACTTCGAATTTCACAGCCATTGTCCCTGCAAACCATGCCGGATTAGGCAACTTGGCTTGTAAAAGCATTGCCGATGCACCTTTGAGGATAGGCACTTTTTTCTTTACAAATAACAAATTCACATTAACGCCCATTTCGCCCTGTAAAAATGCATAGGCTTGTCCATTGGCATACCAACCATTCATTCCGATAGAACCGCTGCGGCCTTCGCATTGAGCATCGGCATAATTACGCATCATAATATCAAAACCCAAACCGGCCTCAAAATTCGCATACAATATCAATGCCGTGATATCGCCTGTAGCAACTCTGAAATCGGTACCAAAGGCAATGCCGCGTCCTTTAGCAAAGGCGTTCAAATCGCGCATGGTATTCAAACTACTCAACTCAACACCTAAAATATCGGCAACCTGTTTTGGCGGCGGTGGCGGATCGGGCATTTCATCGCCAATCATAAAATAAGTGCCGGTACTCATTGATACCAAATTGGCGATATTAATTTTAACTCCCATCCGGTTGCTTGGCGTTCCGATATGCATGTACCATTTACCTTTTTCAATATGGATAACAGCACTCCCTGCTTTATTTCCGCCGGATGTTCCGGTCATCATTCCGCCAAGCATATTGATATACATATCCATGTTGGCATGCATCACATTGTTTACAAAATCGTACTTGATCCCTATTTCAGCTGTAAATCCATCGCCTCCGAGCGGTTCTGTTTCCGGATAAATTTCTTTAGATGCTTTTGCCGGTTCGTAAAGTTTATATTTCTCTAACTGGTCAACCGTACTTTTATTATTCTTGGTAAATTCTTGCGTTTTATCATTGATAGCGCCAAGTTTGCCGGATACGAATTTATCCAGATTTTCAGCTCCTTTGATATTGCCTAAAACTTTTGCCCGTCCATAGAAACCAATATAATTGACACCGCCGGAACTGTTAAATGCAATTTCAAAAGAAGCTTCACAGTTTACGACCTTATCATTTGCCACATCGAAGACAACGGCAGCTTTCACGCCCAATCCTACCGTAGAATCAGGCACGTATGCCAAACCATTCGGAGCATCCGGATCTTTTCCTTCCTGACGCATTTTCATAAAAGCGCCGCCACCAAAACCTCTAAGGTTAACAGGTGGGAAAACCGTTATGCCGGGAGGCGGCATCGTAAGCATTCCATCCACCAACCAGTAACGATACGTTCGTGAACCAAAAATTGCACGGGCTTTAATCTCCAAGCCATCCAATACCTTATCAAACTTCAAGCTGATTTGGCCTTCCACTCCATCTCCATAAACCGGATGATCTTGACGGATAGCCAATTTCCCTTTAACTGAAAACACTTCCGCAATCGAACCGTCCAAAATGATTTCATCTATTTTTAGCTCTTTGTATTTCCATGAAGCGAGACCTTTATCTTCTTTTATCTCTCCAACAATTTCCAAATGGGTATTCGCCTTAAGTTCGAATTTATCAACCCCAAGAATCAATTCTCCATGAAAGCCTAATTTCACATCCTGTCCGGAGGTTTTTAATTCAATATTGCTTATGGTTAAAGGCAATCCCAACATTTTAAACTCGCCGTCAAGCCCTAAATACTCAACGGAGAGCATTGGAGCGACAGTTTGTAAATGTAGATTTTGAAATTTGATTCCTTTAAAACTTATTTTCGGTTTTACGGTATCGCTTTCTCCATTTGGATTCACGGCAATGGTCATCATGCCGCTTAAATTAACTTCCGGAAGAAATTTACCATCAACAACTTTCAATGCTACGGATGAAGTAGGAGACAGATCTACATGGGCAGCCAATACATCAAACTTCATGTTTTTTGCCGGCTGAACAGTTAAGATATACTCATTATCCGGAGAAATAAACGCATTATAGGTTAATGCTCCGTTTTCGGAAACAGGTATTCCGAGTTTCCCTGCAAATCCGGCGCCTGTAAGTTGATTAGCCTCCAATTCAATAGACAATTGATCAACCGAAAAGCGCCAACCGCCGGCAGAACCTTGGTCAATATTTAAAAGATTATTGGCAGAAAATAATCCGCTAACACCATTATTATCCAAAAGCATATTATTTGCAGAAAAAGAAATCCGTTCGTTTGAACTCTTTCTACAAAATTGCGATGGTAAAGCCACACTTAATTCTTGTATGTAAACACCTTTCCATAGCTCCGGATTTCCGGGAACCAAATATTTCGTTGTATAGTCTTTCGGAAAAACAATCGTTTCATTTCGCTTGTCGCTTAAATCAAAAACAGCACGTTTAACACTAAAAATAAAACCGTTCAACCCCACAATTTCAAACGGCGGCAAACTAATGGAAAGTAAAATATCATTCCAATCGTCCACTTTGGTTTCAAGAGAAGCCGCTACCCTGCATTTAGGGTTACCACGCTCATCAAGCCCTCCAATCGCATTGCCGCTTGCATCCACGCTGCGAATAAACTTTTCGGAAAAAATCACATCAGCCGATATACTCAACGATTTAAAACCTCTACAATCCATTTCAATAAAAGTCTTACTCGTTGTAGATCCGCTATTCGGATCAAAATTCCCTTTAAGCATTAATGCTGCCCGATCACCGTTGATCGGAATATAAACATCGCCCAGCAATACTAAAAAAGCATTGCCAACAATATCGCCGGTAAATGTTGTTTTGATATCTTTCCCTGCAAAAAATAAAGTTTTATCCGGTTTGCCTTCACATGGAATTATTATTTTCCCAAAAATATTCAGGTACACATAGGACCCGACAACACGGTAGTCACATATCGCAATCGAGTAATTAATATTGCTGATCGTTCGTGAAAGCCCCATCGGAAGGTTATTCAGATCCGCCATATCAAGCGATTCTTTATAATTCCCGCTTTGAGCCAACTCTTCAAAAACAGTAATTGCCTCCTGTATCTGATTATCTGTTTCAGAAGAAGAAGTCTGAGCAAAAGAGCAAAAGGGCATAAACAACAAAATCAGAAATCTGATCAAGAATTTCTGGAAATTTTTGCTTTGCTGTATATAACACTTAAACTTTGAAAGGAAATATTTTATGGGCAGCGTTCTGCATAATGAAAGGTTTTGTAAAAAAACAAAAGAGGGTAGGCTTCGCATTTTGCAAAGCCCCAGTTGTTCTGGCTGCATAATATGTATAGGTTTGTCATGTTTAAATCATTTCTAAAACTACTTTCATTTTCATAACCCTTCAAAGGCAAAGATACAATTTTATTCTGAATTATTACTGATTTTTCAAAATAAAAATTGACGATATAGTTTGTATTTCTGATTAAAAATTACGACTTTGGAGTAATTTTAAGGTCTCGCAGAGGAAGATTTTTCGTAAAACCAACGGTCCGACCTTGCTTGGGCGCGGAACACGGAACTAACTTTGCCTTTAAAAAGTTAAACGCGGAGTCCCTTTATACTACAAGCATCGGCAATATAAAGAAAATTTACAAAAAGTGATGGGCAATGGAAAAATCAGCGTTTTTTAGTTTTCACACCTTTCAATTGTTTACCAAGTAGCGTCAATCTATATTTTTGTAAACGGCTATTGGGTTTATCCGGAATTGTCATTTCGATAAATCCATAGTCCAATGCAGGTTTCAAATAATCATATAAAAATGTAGGTCGATGTTTCAATCCTAAAATTTGCATCATTTCATTTGTTGTGAAAACGCCACTGTCCAATACTTGAACTAATTTTTTAACTTGTTCGGTGACTTGTTCGGTGACTTGTTCGGTGACTTGTTCGGTGGCTTGTTCGGTGGCAGGAAATGTCATTCTTAGAAAATTTTCCGTAAACTTAAAACATTCTTTTCCGTAACTCCTCAAAATACGGGGAATTCCGGATCCTAAATGTTCTACTAAATCCAAATCTCTGAAAACACGCATCAACTCTTTGTTGCGCGGAGAGGAAAAACCTTCAAAAAACTCACTCTCGGTCATCCCTTGCGGCAAACTTCCAAATGAAGTGATTTCTATTCGATCATCAAAAAACTCAAATTTCGGAGGTATTTCCGAAGTATAATCGTTGTGAACAATTGCGTTAATCACGGCTTCACGTAAAGCAACTTGATTCCAAAGCCTCCGCTCCTGACGTTCCTTTGGGGTTATTTTGGCCAGTGTTTTATTTTCAACCTCAATTTTATCCAGCACCTGCTTAACGGCTTTAACCAATGAACAATATCCGTATTCGTTATTTTCCATTAAATCAACTCTATCCAGCCCGTCATATTTGGCAACTTTTACAGAGTTTCCATTTACATCAGCCAAAAGATAAGCAACATAGTTATATTCTCCTTCTTTGGTAAGCAATTCCAGATTAGATGTAAATTGTTCGTTCAATGTTTTCTTTGCAGCTTCATAATATATCTTAAGCTGTTCGAAAGTGAGATTTTGATTCGGAGATCTGATTTTGCCAATCGAATTGCGGGTACGTTTAGCAAATAACGATTCAATCATTTTTACAGGCATTGGTTCGGCAGCCGTTCCAATACGAATGAATGTTCCTTTTTCCGACATCCCAAGTTGCTTGATATAATATGGCTTTTCCGACCCACTGGCAAAGGTAATTTTAATCACATTTTTCGATTCTATCTTTTCCGCTGCCACATCAAACAAACCCATACATGACGGCATAATATTATTCTTCAGGCGATCCTTGATTTTGAGCATATCGCCGTCAATATCCGAAACACCAACAATTTTGCCGGTTTTGTCAATTCCAATGTATATTTCACCACCTTCATGATAATTCAGAAAAGCGATGGCCTCTTTTTCAAAATGATCCGTAAGCTGCCGTTTGTACTCTATGCGATTAGTTTCAGTATTCATAATATGATGATGCAAAGGTATTGATTAATGTTAAATTTTCCAATATTTTTATCTTTTAATTTTTAACAAATAAAGATTTCTAAAATCCAAGTCTATATCTGTAAATCAACTTGCCACCGCTTGATAAGATTGCCCAATCCGATCCATTAAATTATTCATATCTCGACCCACTTTTTTGTTTATTATTTTGGCATAATGTTGTGTCATTGCTAAACTTTTGTGTCCGAGCATGTGCGATACCGTTTCAATCGGGACATCGTTGGCAAGCGTTATCGTGGTGGCAAAAGTATGTCGGGCAACATGGGTCGTTAAATGCTTGTTTAGCTTACAATGCTCTTCTATTTTTTTCAGCCATTTGTTGCGAGTGTATGTGCATTGAACAGGTATCAACTTGGTATGGTATGGTAAATGTTCAAAATCATGGCTGCAAAATTTCTTCAACAATTCTTCCGCTTGTGGAAGTAATGGAATATTGGCTATGATATCTGTTTTTTGACGCCATGTGCGGATCCACCATTTGCCATCTATTTTCACCAAACGTTCCCGTGTCAAATTCTTGGCATCACGGCACGCAAGTCCGGTAAATACTGAAAATAAAAACACATCGCGTTCGTTTTCCATTCGTTTTTCCGGGAACTTTGCCAAAAGCAAAATATTAAGTTCATCTTCCGTCAAATGATTTCGCTTGCCATTCAGTTTCAAACTTAGTGGAATACCTGTCATCGGATTTGATGCAATAATATTGTATTGAAGTGCTTTCTCAAAAACACTTTTCACTTTCTGTAAACAAATTACAATATAATTATGTCCGATTGATTGGGACGATAAATACTGAATAAAGCGGTCAATCATCTGTCTGTCCACCTTTCGTGCCGGAATATCGCTCAATCGATAATTTTCTTTTAGAAAACATTCCATAAAATACAGCGTTCTGCGACAAACGTAATATGCATGAACGGATTTCTCTTTCCGCAGATAATACGTTTTTTCTTCTTCAATGCGTTTTTGCATCAATTCACACCAAGTCGCCTCTGTGTTTGCTCTTGCTCCGAACAAAGCCGCTCGGAACATTTCAGCTGTAATACAAGTTTCATTAAGTAGAAATTCTGTTTGAATTTTATTTATCTTCACACGGATGGCATCCATATAGTTGGAGAGTTCTTTTACCTCCGGCGATTTGCCGAAAGGGAAGCCTTTCTTATCCCAATTATTAGGGTTAATACTTCTTTTGATACTTGTTGCAACTTTTGTCCCATTTACGCTTATACGCAAATAAATCGGGCAATTGCCATTTTTGTCTTTTCGTGTTTTGTTGATGTAGAAAAACAACGAATACGTGCTTTTTTGTGTTCTCATTTTTTACTGTTTTTTCGATTTGTAAAATTACTTATTGAGTTTTGAAACTCAAATCGAAAACAGTTGTAATTAAATGAATTACACAAGAAACTATATAAACCTTTCGGTAACATTCTGCTAACTCAACTCCGCATTTGCTTGCCGTTCTTTACTCCTTCCTTTTTGTACAAATGTCTAAAATTTAACAATATTCACCCCTTTACAAAAATCATTTTGTAAAAGTGGAAATTTACAAAAATTATTCTTCGTTTTTAAACTTATATCCAACTTTGGTGCGCTTGGGGACATCTACGTTTTTAGATTTCATTTTGTTTATTTCTGTCATTAAACTTTCCAGCGTTTTAAAAAACTCATCTACTTGTTGATTATAATTTTGATTATCTTTTTCCAATAGTTCGATTCTGTAAATAATTTCGTTTTTAAACTTACCTAATTGTTCTCCGATGTTCATGTATGGGCGCATTACAAATCCTTTCATTAGATATTCTTTTAGCACTTGATTTGCCCAAATGCGGAATTGAGTTCCTTTCTTTGAATTTACGCGATATCCAACAGCAATGATTATATCCAAGTTGTAGAAGTCTAATCTTCTTTCAACCTGTCTTTTACCTTCATTTTGAACTGTTCGGAATTTCCGAACAGTTGGATTTTTTGCAAGCTCTTTAGTTCGGTAAATTTGTTTAATGTGTTCGTTGATATTTGCTTTACTTGAGCCAAACAGTTCAACCATTTGTGCTTGTGTTAGCCAAATCATATCATCTTCTAATTTGACATTCAGATTTAAGAGTCCGTCATTACTTTTATAAATGAGGAAATCTTGTGGAATTAATTTTTGTTTTTTCATCGTAAATTATTTTATTCTTCGTTTTTTAATTTAAATCCGATTCTTTTGCGTTTTTGAAAATCTTCATTTTGTGGTTTTATTTTATTTACCTCGTCTATCAGTTTTATGAGTGTTTCATAAAAATCATCGAATTGTTGATTGTAGCTTTCATTGTCTTTTTCCAACGATTCAATTCGATCAATAATTTCATCTTTGAATTTTGCAAGTTGCTCGCCAATATTTATATATGGGCGAACAACAAAGCCTTTCATCAAATATTCTTTCAAAACTTGATTGGCCCAAATACGAAATTGAGTACCCCGTTGAGATTTTACCCGATAACCGACGGAAATTATCACGTCTAAATTGTAATAAACTGGTTTATATGTTTTTCCGTCGTCGGCAGTATGTCGGAATTTCCGACATACTGACTTCTCATCCAGTTCGCCTTCTTTGAATACGTTTTTAATGTGTTCGGTGATTGTTGTCCGGCCTTTTTCAAAGAGTTCGGCCATTTGGGCTTGTGTCAGCCAAATGGTATCATCTTCAATTTTGACATTAATGTTAAAACGTCCGTCATTACTTTTGTAAATGAGGAAATCTTGTGGGAGATTTTTTTTCTTTTTCATAAAAATAAAAAACTTGTAATTAATAAATTTGTTTACATATATAAACGCGATGACACCCCGTTTTATTTCTAAATGAAAATAAAAGTTATCAACAGTTCTTGTTAATGTTCGAAAAATCAGATTAATTCGTTAATTTTGTAAAAAGAAAAAAATGATGACTCACAAATATAATATTGGAGGCATGTCGTGCAACGGCTGCCGTACTAAAATCGAAAATGCGTTGAATGGGGTGGAGGGGGCTGATGCAGTAGTAACGCTCGATCCTCCAATCGCAACAATTACGATGGAAACGCATATTCCTACCGAAGAATTTCAAAAAGCAATTGCCGCTGTTGGAAATTACACCATTGCAATGGAAGGCGAACGCTTGAAAATGCCGAAAAAAATACATCAACATCAATCGTCGAAAGCAATGTCGGCCGGAAAATATTATTGTCCCATGTTTTGCGAGGGCGATAAAATGTATGATCAGCCGGGAAGCTGCCCGGTTTGCGGAATGGATTTGGTTGCTACCGGTGCAGAAGACGAGAACGCAACTTACAAAGAATTATTGAAAAAGTTTTGGATCGCTTTAGGATTTACAACCCCTGTATTCATTTTGGCAATGTCCGGAATGCTTGTCGATTTTCACAGTTCAACAATCAGAGAAATTGTAAAATATGCACAATTTGTATTCACGCTTCCTGTTGTTTTTTATGCCGCTTGGATGTTTTTTGAACGTGCTTGGACTTCTTTGAAAACATGGAAACTAAATATGTTTACGCTTATCGGTATTGGTTCGGGAGCGGCTTTTATTTTTAGTGTAATTGCACTTTTCTTTCCGTCCATATTTCCTGAGGTTTTTCGCGAAAAACATGGCGATGTTCATTTATATTTCGAAGCCGTAGCAGTTATTTTAACCTTGGTTTTGTTAGGACAAGTTTTAGAAGCCAAAGCGCATACCAAAACGAATACTGCGCTTAAAGAATTGTTGAAACTTGCACCTACGCAAGCCACGCTTGTAAACAACGGTCAAGATGAAATGATCGATATTGAAGATATTCAAAAAGGTGATATTTTACGTGTAAAACCAGGCGAAAAAATCCCTGTGGATGGAATGATTAAAGATGGCGAAAGTAGTATTGATGAGTCAATGATTACCGGCGAACCGATTCCTGTTGATAAATCTGTTGGAGATAAAGTAAGTGCTGGAACCATTAACGGCGTGAAATCATTTACGATGATTGCCGAAAAAGTAGGTGACGAAACCTTGCTTGCGCAAATTATTGAAATGGTTCAAACGGCAAGTCGCTCTAAGGCTCCGATACAGAAAATAACCGATAAAGTTTCTCGCTATTTTGTGATGACGGTAATTGCTGTTGCTGTAATTACCTTTTGTATTTGGGCGTTTTCCGGAATCGAACATGCGTATGTATTCGCATTCAGCAATGCATTGGCCATTTTAATCATTGCTTGTCCATGCGCATTGGGATTGGCCACTCCCATGTCTGTAATGGTTGGCATTGGCAAAGGTGCGCAAAACGGCATGCTTATTAAAGATGCCGAAGCCTTGGAAATAATGGATAAAATAAATGTGTTGATTGTAGATAAAACGGGAACCATCACGGAAGGCAAGCCTTCCGTTGAAAACATTGTTCCGTTAAATGGTTTTTCCTGTGAAGAAGCTATGAAATACAGCGGTTCGATAAATCTGCACAGTGAGCATCCTTTAGGCGAAGCCATTGTTCAATATGCAAAATCAAATGACATTTATTTGATTGATGCAACTAATTTCGAAGCCTTGTCCGGTCAAGGTGTAAGCGGAATTATAGATGGAAAAACAATCAAATTAGGGAATCAAAAGTTGTTTGAACAACTACATATTTCTATTTCAAATGAATTGAAAAACATTGTATCTGTCGAACAAGCAAAAGGAAAAACGATTTCGTATTTAGCCGTCGAGAATCAAATTGTTGCTTATGTAATTATTGTCGATGCAATTAAACCGAGTAGCAAACAAGCGATTCAAACCTTAATTTCACAAGGTGTTGAAGTTGTCATGCTAACCGGCGACAATGATCGTACAGCGCAGGCTATTGCCCGAGAATTAAACTTGTTGAATTATAAAGCCGAATGCTTGCCGGCTGATAAACTCAATGAAATCAAGCGATATCAGGAAATGGGAAAAATAGTGGCAATGGCCGGCGATGGGATTAACGATGCCCCGGCATTGATGCAGGCCAACATTGGCATTGCCATGGGAACCGGCACGGATGTTGCTATGCAAAATTCAGCGGTAACTTTGATTAAAGGTGATTTGTTGGGCATTTCAAAAGCGAAAAAATTGAGCCATGCAACAATGAAAAATATCAAACAAAATTTATTCTTCGCATTCGTTTACAATACGCTTGGAATTCCCATTGCAGCAGGGATTTTATATCCATTTTTCGGAGTGTTGCTATCGCCGATGATTGGCGCGGCTGCAATGAGTTTGAGCTCGGTTTCTGTAATTACCAATGCTTTGAGATTGAAAAATGTGAAATTGTAAATTATTTTACAACCACATCAATCAAAACAACATTGTGGTCGGATATAGATATATGCCGTTTTTTTTTTATTCAAAATATGATGTATAGTTGTATGCTGCAAAAAAGATTGCAGATAACAAAAAACACGAAATTCGTTTCATAATTCAAATGTTTATTTTTACAAAAATACAAAAAATAACTTATTGTCAACTCATAAATATTGATTAACTTTGCAATCAAATTCGAAATAAAATGAATATTCTTCTTGTTGCTGCTATTGCCTTTGTAGTCAATATCCCTTTGGGATGGTGGCGTACGAAATATAAAAAGTTTTCATTTGCATGGTTTTTTTTCGTTCATGCATCTATTCCGTTTATAATTCCTTTAAGAATTTATTTGGATACCCCGCTTATTTTTATTCCACTTTTTATTGGAATGGCTGTTTTAGGACAGCTGTTCGGTTCCCGTTTTGGTTCCCGTTTCGTATCCTGTTTCAAACAGATCAAGTAGTAATGTGTTGCTGACTAGTCCTAAATAACCGTTACAGGTTAATATTAGTGTAAAGTTATAACATTTATCAGATAGTTGCAAGTTTAAACTTGCAACTATCTTTTTTTCTGTAAGTTCTGATTTTAATTTTATTCTGATTATGCATTTGCT
>JAVBNF010000022.1:0-12211 GCA_031551725.1 Bacteroidales bacterium | reverse complement strand
ATAAAGCGTGGCACCACCGCCGCCGCTTACCTCGTCGCCAGGCTTAAGCTCTTGCAGCGGCTCGCGCGTTTTGTAAACAACCACAAAATCTTCGCCGCAGTGTGGGTTCTGAATAGTGTCCGACAGCGGAACGGTGAACTTCAGGCTCGTGTGGTCGTAAAACGGCGTGTTGGTCATGCAAACCGAACCGATGCGGTATTCATACGTGTAGCCCTCTTTATGGCGATCCTGCTTCATTTGGCTTTTGTCCGTTTCGCCCATGGTAAGCCATTCGTTGGTTACGCCTTCTTCGATTCTTCGATATTGTACAATGCTTTTAGTGTTGTCGGGGGGGCTGTTCCATTTGAGCAGCACGCGCCCGTTGTTCATCTCCGCCGTAAGGTTATAGGCAGGCGTACACTGCTCTTGAAGGTAGAACCAGCGGATTTCGCTCAAGCCTTCGTTCTGAAAAACATTAAGCTGCTCGGTGCCTTCCATGGCTTTGGCCTGAACGGCCCAGGCGTATTTATAGCCCGGCGTGAGCATGGGGGCAGCAGGTCCGTAGTAGTACATGTTGGCTCGCACAGGTTCACGGAAAATCTCCGTAGCGTAGGGCCACTGCGTTTCTGCTCTTGTGTTGGGGGCCAGGAGCTGCTTTACAATGAGTTCGTATTCCACATTGGCAAGGCCCGAGTGCTGCGGCGTCCACTGAAAACTGATGTTTTGAGGGTTGGTTCCCAAAACATCTATGCCATTGTTGGGCACATTCAGCAACGGTGGCTTCTGCGTAACGATATACGCCATGGCCATGCCCGTTTGCGAAAGCGTGCGTCCGGTAGTATATTCCTGCACTTCGAACTCAAACTGCACCATGCCTTCGGGAAGCATGCCTTTCTGCCGCAAAATAGCCGTTGCCCCGGAAGCGGTGTAGTTGCCCGGCTGAAAGTAAGGAGCCAAATCGGTTTTGGTGAGCCGCAGCGGGATGTTGGGGTCGATTTCAATAGCCGGTAGATAAATGTTGGGGCGTGTGCTTACCGTTAGTCCGTTGGCCTTGATGGTCATCTTGAGCTTCACGCGCAGGTTGAAGTACTCGTTGTCGCGGTTGATCAGGGTCACTACCACGCGGTCGCGCATACCGCCGGAGTATTCTTCCATGTAAAGCGAGTAAGGAGGAATCATGGCCACCTGAACGTGCACGGGGTATTGAACCATTTGGGCACGGGCCGAAAGTGTCAAGAGCAACAGGATGACGAGTGACAAGTGACGGGTGCGCTGCGCGAAAAATAATATGTGAGTGAATCGTTTATTCATTGATCATTACTTTAAATACGGAACAATCTTTTTTCGAAATCAGTTGCAAAGAATGCAAACCCGATTTTGCACTGATAGCGTATGATTCCTCAAAAACCAAATTGTCTTTAAGTTGTCGGGTATCAATTGTATTTCCAAATAAATCGCGAAGCAATAAGGTGATGTCTGCACTTTCCCGAAGTTCTACTTTTACGGTAAAATCTCCGTTGTTGGGATTCGGATAAATGATGAAATGTTTGATAAACGGATCATCCACCGGAGCATAGTCCACATAGTTGAGTTTATCCACCACCTCGATCGTTTTATAGGTGTATTGTTCACATTGTCCAAACGTAGAGCGCAATCCGATTGTATAAAAACCTGTCTCATAAAAAATCATACTCAGGTATTCTTCAGTGGTGTCGAATACGTGAAAATCAAAACTTTCTGGAAGTATCCACGAAATATTTTCATGAAAATCACTGTCGGCATTGATAATTTTCACAATTGTATCTTTCAGTATCCGGGATGAAACTACGAAATCAGCAATAATACGTTGAGAGCTTCCATAGATAATAAGTGTATCTTGAGCTTTGCAATGGTCGATATTTTCAATTTTAGCAACATAAACTCCCGAATCGGATATGCTGATTTTGGCCATTGTATCAATCAGTATTTCGTCTTTAAACCACCAGTAACGTGCTCTTTCATCGAGAATAGAGGCATCTAAATCTAATATTTGTTCTGAACACATCACCCTGTCTTTTCCAATATTGATTGTGAATAACTCGGGCTCAACGAGCGTAAAAGATGTATCAAGTGTACATTGATGTTGGTCTGTAACTTTCAATGTATAGAATCCTGTGGGCAAATGTTCGTTTAGATCGTTTATTTCCCCGTTGCTCCATTCGTATAAATACGGAAGTGTTCCGCCTTTAACAAGCACTTCAATTTGTCCTGTAGAATCTCCTACACACAAAACTTCTGTTGTCGAAGCCTTGAGTATCAAGCTATCCGGCTGAGAGATCTGAATAGAATCCGAATAAACAAAAATATTGTTTTCATCCATTACTCTGACTCTGTATATTTCCGGAGGAAGTCCCACAAAAATATAAAATGTAGTTGGCTGCATATTCTGAGCCGTAGAGGATCTCGATATTGTCCGAATATCCGTCCATGCATTTTCTTCATAAGCAGATAGCGTGTAATAATGATTACCAACCCCTCCTTCAGCCTGTATGCGTATCCATCCATCTTGCGCATCATAACAATTTGCATTATTTGCCTGCATTGAGGTTATCTGTAATAACGGTGGGTTTTCAATTGTATCGGAAGTTTGCATCCTGCAATTGTTTGCATCTATAACAACTACTGAATAAATCCCGTGTTTCAAACCGGAAAGAGTATCATTAGTGGAGTTATCAACGTCCCATTTATACTGATATGGAGCAACTCCACCTGTGGTGGTCACCCATGCTTTTGCATCGCTATAATTGTATGCTTTCGGAGGGATGTGACTAATGGTTGGAATCAATAATGTTGGTGCTTGAATTGAAGTGTCTGATATTTGCAAGCATCCTCGACTATCTGTAACTTCCAGATAGTATATTCCTTCTTCCAAGTTATCAATAGCTTTGAAAGTTTTCGCATTCGACCAAGTATAGAAATATGGAGGTGTTCCGCCTGTTACATTTGCACGTAGTTCGCCGTCTTTGTCATGTTTACAAAGAAGATGTTTGGCCTCAAATATAATAGACACCGTGTTCGGAGCTACAAATACAAATGATTCGGAAAGCATTTCATTGTTTTCTTCATCTGTTACTTTTACCCGATAAATTCCGGCACTGCGATTTGAAAGTACAGAAGAATCTATTTTTAAATTTACAGTATCGCCATTCACAACTTTATACCATGAAAATTTGTAAGCAGTTCCGATGCCTCCCACAGCATTGGCTTGTAAGGCTCCATTTGCTTCACCGTTGCAACGGATAGAATCTTTAATGATAATGATTGGTGTGAGTGGATATATAACGCGGTATTGGCCGTTAATCGAACAATTGTTGGCATCAGTTATTGTTGCTTGGTAATATGCATCTCTGGCATACAAATTTGTAAAAGTATGCTTGGTAGAATCGTTTAATAAATTATACTGAATTTCTTGCGTTTCTAATTTATACTTGTGATAGCCTGTGCCTCCTTTAACCACAATTTCAATTTTACCGCTTGGCGCATCATAGGCGTCGGGTGGAGTAATGAGTACATCCGTAATTTTCAAGGAGTCCGGTTGATCAAGATCCACGAAAACAATATCTGTTCCACATCCTTTGGCATCCTCCACGCGAACAGCATAACTGCCTGCTGAAAGACTTGTCAATGTGGGCGATACTTGAGATACCGATTGACCGTTCCAGAAATATATGTATCCTCCATTCCCTCCACTGACATTTGCGGTTAATGAGCCATTGCTATTTCCATGGCAAAGCGGTAAAACAGGAGTAATATTATCAATTTTTAAAACATTAGGCTGGGTAATAGCAAATGCATTTGAAAATGTAGTATTGCCATATTGATCTACGACTTTGATTATGTAGTTTCCAGCCTTGAGTTTACTGTAAGAAGTCTCATAAAGCGGCTGTATGGAGTCTTTATTAGATTTGCATAAAACATACCTGAGTGTTCCTTTGCCGCCATTGGCTGTAAAAGAAACCGAACCATCAGTTCCTCCGTTACAGGACACAGGAGCAGGATTTAGAATATTGATTTCTAATGGGGGCGGTTGATTTAAATTAACAGTTAAAGAGGCTTGGCATTGGTTTGCATCTTTCACTACAATTTTATATTCACCTGCACCCAAGTTATTTATTACGGTTGTTCCTTTCCACTGAATGGGTTGCTGTACATTGTTTTTGTACAAGATATATGAATAAGTCCCCGTTCCTCCCTCAACTTTAATATTTATATTTCCGCTTTCAACTCCCCAACCGGTTGGATTTAGGGAGTCTTGCTTTGTGATTGTTAACGCAGAAGGCTGATTAATAGAAGCTGTCTTTATTAAATAAGCCGTAGAGCTCCCCCCATTTTCAACAAAATAACAACCATCACTATTTTTTATTTGAATGTTATAGCTTCCTGCTTGCAATCCGTTTATTACATTATTACTGGAAGTAACAGTTTGCGATTTTTGACCTTCATTCGTTCTCCAAAAATATGCCGTAGAGTTTCCGGATAATAAACCGGTAATACTTATTTGTCCATCACTACCGCCATTACAAGAAACATCTTTATTCCAAAAAGCACCGAATGAAATATACGGTTTGCTTGCTATAGTGCATTTTCCTCGAAGCGAATCCGTATTGTTTGTTCCAATATAAGAAGGGACGTCATTAAATTTACTGATGTAAGCGTACTCGTATTCTCCGGCTGACAGCTTTTCAATATAAAACACTGTCGCATCATTAAGATGGTTGTATGTATATTCATAGTTTGCTGTTTGATTAATTCCATTTTTGGGGCGTATTGCCAAACTTAATTTTTCAACAGGATCCAATGGTCGAGCCAAAGTAATCTTTAATCTTCCATTGCTCCCTCCCGGACAGGTTGGGCTTTCGGGAACAATATCGATCGCTGCAGCTTGCATTCGTGAAGAAATAATACGAGATGTTGTACCACAACCATAGTCAATCTTTATTTCTATATTTTTCCCAATATTGGATGTAAAATCAGGAAATGTTGCACTTTTGATATTCACAATGGAACTACCGGTACTTAATTCCTTCCATTGTTGATCAGGTCCTGTTGTGTAGCGCCAATACCATTTATAATAACTAGCATTAAAACCGGTTGTGGCTCGCAAGCTAATCGTGTTCAGATTTGATAAATACAGATTTTCCGACCAAACTCCATTAAACAAAGCATGTATTTCCATCGCTTTCGGTTGTACTTGTATATAAACATCTCCATCCCATTTAGGTATTGCATTTGTCAAAATTTGGGGACTACATCTTTTAGTATAATCTATGTAAAAAATATCTCCATCTAACTGTTCACCATTGCAGTTAAATAGGTTTTTCCAATACCGCTCTCCACGCGTATACATCTTTTCAATGCGATCACTCGTCGGGAATTCTAAATATTTCGGAAAATTTGTATAGTAAGAACGTTGGACATTGTCCAGATTATGTTCAAACATCTCCCAGTTACCTCCTTTTATATGCCATCCATGAAATCTACATAAATTAGTACAGCTTGCATCATAGCTAGCACCACTTCCGGCCTTAACAGAATATGTTACTTGCATAACATATGTTCCTTCGCTCGGTTGCGCTACCGCAAAAAAGCAATGAACCACAAAGAAACATAATACAACAATTTTCTTCATCTCTCTAATATTTTACCATTATTTCTTTCGTTTTCGAATATTTCCCATTTTCAAACACTGCGCGGATCATGTATTTGTACGTTGTTTGCGATTGCACGGATGTGTCTGTAATTTCGTGTACAGTACCCTCCACACTGCGCCAGCGGGCATAACCCGATTCGTTTTCCGCTTTGTAAATTTCGTAGGAAACCACATGTTGCAGTGCGTCTGCCCATGTTAATTTAATAATGTTATTGGTTCGATCTACTACCGCATCCAAACGCCAAATACTTAAATCTTGACCGGGCGGATTATTGGTAAAGACTGTAATGGATGTGGATGGCTTCGATTCCATGCCGCTTTTCTTAACAGCCGTTACATAATAGGTATAACGCACGCCCTCTTTCACGGCGCCGTCCACGTACGATTGTTTTTTCTTGTCGGTAATTGTTGCCACTAACGCAACACTGTCTTTTCCCTTTTCGGTCTTATAAATCCGGTGTTCAACCACATTATCGCTTGGGCTGTTGATCCACGAAATTTCAATGCCTTCTTTGGGTATTTTATAGCCCGAAATTGCCGGCGCTTCGGGTGGAATCACATCCGGAAGTTCCAATTCCAATACGACAGATAAATCCGATTGATTGTAGCGCATATCCACCGAAGAGATGCGATAATAAATTTTTCGATTTAAATTCTTTAAATCAATTGTTTTTGTAAAAATGGTGTCTTTACATGCAACATCATTCAATACAAAAGGCGCTTCATTTTTATTAAAATTCTGATAGATTTTATATCCGAGTAAATCGGTTTCTGTGTTCCTGTTCCATGATAAAGTTATCAAGCCCGAGGTATCAACAGTGCCTTTCAAACCTTTGGGAATGGCCGGTGGCGTGGAATCCAGGGGCTGCACCAAAACCGGGAACGAGGTTTTGCGTTTGCCGTCTTTGCCTATTGCTGAAATTGTGAAATAATTGGCCGGTAATAAATCTTTAAATGTTAAGGCCCGCTTATCCGGTGCAATATCTTTTAAAACCACTTTAAAACTTTTTTCCGACTCGCCCGATTGATTTAACTCAAAGCCTTTGATTAATGCTTGTTCCTGTTCATCGAAAATCCAACTAAGTTCCAATTCGCCTTTGTCATTCACAATAGCTTTTTCAATCACCGGGATAGCACTCACGGAAGCGAAGCCTTGTCCGAAAGCGGAATCGGAGGGAGGACCCGTTTCACCAAACGCATTTATTCCGCACACACGATAATAGTACACATGTTCATTATCTTTAAGCGAATCCAGATAAAACATACGGTTGGCAGCTTTTCCATCTTTGCTGTTCCAGTTGCTGATTGGAATACCCGGCAAACGCTCGTAGTTTTTTCCATCCGATGATCTTTCAACAAAATAAGCGTTATACACGTGGCTAAGCATCGTATAATCCCACGAAAGCATGGCTTGCTTATTGCTGAATTCGGCGTATAGGCCAAATGGTTTAGGCAAAGGTTCATATTCCTGAAGAGAGGTGTATACAAAGCCCATTTCAATCTTCTGCGTACTATCTACCGGAATAACGCGGTATAAATAGCGTTCCCCTTTCTTAACGCTCATATTGCGATAGCCCCATCCGGCCATACAGGCGGCATCAAAATTCTTATCGGCGGCATATAAAGAAATAGAAAAACGCTGCTCCAAGTCTTGCGATTGGCGGATAACATATCCGAGTCCCTGCATGCTTCCGGCATTGAGCTCGAAATCTTCTCCATATAGGGCTTGCGCAATAATAGCTGCTTCGTCGCTTCGCTGCACAATGTTTTCCCAATTGGCCAGCGGCTGCGGCTTCAGAGGCACAGGTGTTAAACGCACATATTCGGGTTCAGCAAGAATGCTGTCATTACGCACAAGCGTGTAACGGTCGACCCAAAAACCGGACTGGTTGCAGCGTTTCCACGCCATAGGCGTGTTAACAGCCCAACGCAGCCAGATTTCATTTTGCTGAACACGCGTCCGTACATTGACCTGAGGCACAGGATTATCTTGAGCCCAAACAACTGAAGGAAATAACAATAAGACGAAAATGATTTTTTTCATATATTTTATTGCATTTTATAACGGTAACTTTTTGATGTACTATCTTTTCCACAATATTTACAATTTACATCCATTGTGCTATCATTCCAATTAGCAACAATTGAAAAATTAGGGTTGTCTAAATAAAATCTATAAGTGGTTTTTGATTTATTAGTATCTGTGGGTAACATTTGATATTTCAATGTGTATTCGGCGGCAGCAGCTTTACCCGACTTCAACTCAAATCGATAATCTTTCCACATAATAAGGCGTTGTTCCAAATCAGCGCTATCATTATTAATCCATGCTAAATCCTTAATCGCCTTGTATTCTACAAATGGTTTGTCTCTCAATGTTCTCCCATGTACATTTACACGAGATGCAGGAAAATCCGAACGTCTAATCCAATAACCCTCAAAGTGTGCCATTAAAGAGGGATTAATCGTTCGTTTTAATAACACACATCCCTCTTTAGACCAATTGGAGCAAGAATAATCAGAACTAAACACATCATAGTATAAAGTATAGCTATAATCTGTCTCTCGTGGACCGGGAATCACTAACTCACAATTAAGTTTAGTAGGGTTACCAGCAGAATCAATCGTTGCTGATGTAACTGGATTAGTGCCATATAACCAATCGTTATAATCTTTGTAAACGATGAATTGATCACCATATCGCATACCTTCAAAATAAAAATCTATTTTGTTAACAAAGTCATTATTTTCTTTTTCAGGTTTGCAGTCGACAAATATTCCTACACACACAAGTACAACAAGGAGATTTAATTTAAGAATTTGTTTTTTCATGTTTAATTAGTTTTGATTATTATTTATTCAGAAAGATTCGGTCAAACAATTATTTCTATTTTTGTACTTTAATATCTATAACAATTTTTTGAGATAAGGCTTGTTTTACACGAATAACTCCTTTTTTACCTTGTGCATTTTGGAACCAAACCAAATGCGGAAAGCCGGATGACAAAGAAAATGATTCGCTGTCTTCAGTTACCGTTAATCCGTCCAGAGTTTCCCACGTTAAAGTATCGAAATCATTAGCAGCCATTTCGGTTGTTATATAGTTTGTAAACAAAGAAGTCGTAGCTCCCGGAATTTCCATAAAACCTTCTTTTTTAGCACTTGTAGGGCTTACAAAATAACCCATAATATTAGCCATTGAACCAAAAACGATATCAATTTTCGGTCCGGTTTCTGCATTCACTTCACTATCTAGATATACTTTTCCTGTAGCTGTTGAGAAAAAACTTCCGATAGCAACATTTTCAAAGTCTTTTGACAATTCGATGTTTGAGTATGTTAACATTTCGTTTATAGGTGTTTCCTCATTATTGTTGTTTTCTGAAGGTGCTTTGTCATCATCTTTTGAACATGAGAACAAAGACGGGATTAATAATAGTCCGAATAAGATTTTTTTCATTTTTCTTTAATTTTTTTTAGTTTTTTAATTTTATTTGTTTGATCGAATCTTTAATTTAATTTATTATTAATTGTTTATTAATTAACTGAACAACATTAGGTAAGACTAAGCTCAACAAACCGCACTTCACAGTCTCAAGCCAACTGAGATTCAAATTCGTTATCTGCGGCCTTTTCCAGTTCTTCACTGCCACAAACTCGCCATCCATCAGTTGGTAGTCGGTGTTGATGGTTACGTTTTCAAAGGTCATCCGCAGCTTGGCACCGCCCCACATCTGGGCATGGCTGAGGCCAGCCGCTAAAAGTAGAAAAGGAGAATATGATATTTTAAAAAGATGTTTCAATCCAATAATTTATTCTTTCAATTTATATTTCCCTTTATTCTCTTCAAACCACTTTTGAGCAGCTTTTAATTGTTTTTCATCTTGATACTTTTCTTCACAAGGGTATATAGTAAAAAATTGAGGCATCTCTAATCTACCTTGCAAATACCAGATTTTTCCATAGGCAGCAGGACCTGAAAAATGATCTAATGTGCTGCCACAAGGAGCATTAGTATAATCATATATTTCAGAAATAAAGCATTTGTATAAAATATCTTGATTTCCCACATAAAATGCATCGTAAGTAGGAATTCTTTTTTGTGTTGTATTTAGCAAATAATTAATTCCTTTCTGATTTTTCATCTTTCCCAAGGCAAGTGCACAATTATAAGCATTTACACTATCTGTTAGCAATACTTCCAACTCCGGAATCACTTCCGCTAACTGGAATTTACCTAATAATAATATGAGTTTTTCATTAATAGGTTGTTGATTAAATTCCTGCTTGTATTTCTCAAACAATGCAGAATACACACTATCATAAATATAAGAATATTCAACACCTCGTTTTTTATATGTATTACGTGCAATCATATCCGCACGATAAACAATGTTTGATTCATTGTATTGAGCATATGCTGTCGCAAAATCCAAAGGGTATTGACGACGAAATATTCGGATCAATTCTTGTTTCTCTATTGCACTATACTCACTTTCCTTGAATTCATTTAGATATCTACCAATAATTCTGCAATCTGCAAAATACATAGCTGTATTAAAATACAATCGACGTAGCCATAATGGATCTCCCACAAATTCAGGAGGACATCCAACAATATTTTTTACCCACCAGTCTTCTGCTATAGAAATTTTACTTAATACGTCTATTATATTCTCTCGAATAATATACCTTGCAGAATCTTTATATCTTTCATAAATATATTGCACTATATCTTCTTTTAAAATGGTATCTGTAAATACCAATCCTTTAGGTAGTATTGTGTCATTAGCATACGAGGATGTTGATGCTGTTATAAATCTATCTATTCGATTATATAAGTTTATATCTTGCGAACTTGCATGCAAGGATAACATTCCTAATAAAATTGTTATTGTGATCTTTTTCATTTTCTTTTATTTTTTCGTATTAAAGACATCATTCATATTTACTGTTTGTATCTTTTTTATCTGCCACTTCCAAAACATTAATTGTTCTGCATAATCCATAATGTTCCGAGTGTTTTTCTTTTTAATAGTCTCCCTGTATCCATACTTAGGATCATCCGGATGTCGTAAATCTAAAGCATGACCTATTTCATGTGCACCAGTTCTTGGTCGTTCCAGACCTTGATCAAATATTAATATAAAGCGTCGTTCTCCAGCAATAAAGCTGGCTCGACCGCCTGCACCAGGCTCAGAACCACACCCTTTATCAGTTACAAAAATAATTAATTGATTCGGATTCACACCTCTATATTGACTTATTAAATATTGAAAAAATGCTTCATGATTCCCGATTACTTGACTTGAAAAATCAGGATTTTTTGAGGTGTCGATTTGACAAATAATTTTTGCAGTTAGTTCAAATTTCATGAACGACTGATTGTAAGTTGTTTCATTTAATACTTTTATTAAATCTTTTTCAAAAACAGTATTTGTTATTGCTTGTTTTTCTTTCTCATCTGCATATACTTTTATCAAAGTAATCTGTATAGGGTCTCCAACATTTCCAATTTCACCATACAATCTCCCAATTTCATTGCAATTTTCATCCAATGCAGAAATATATTCTGTTCCATTAAATATGCTTGGAGGGATTTGAAGTTCTATTTTTTCATTTTTCTGATTAGCAACTTTCGCAGAATCCAAACATGGCAAGCTATAGACTGGATAATCCATATCATTAAAAAAGCAGAGTTTTGTGCTTTTTGTTAATAATGGCGCTGTTACTTCCACTTCGACTTTTGCAGGAGGTTGTGATAAAAGCATGGTCATATATGGAGGAACATATTCCGTATTTGCTATTTGTAAAATATTGTCATACGTGGATTTTAATTGATCAAACTCATAACGGTCAAATCCATATTCCCCTTGATAGCCCCCATGCTCTCTAAATGTCAAAACAGCAGAGTTAACAACTTTAATAGTAACGGTCATTACCTCTTTATATTCTTTCGTTTGTGTTTGTTCGTTCAGTACAAATCCTTGAGTGGTAATTTTGTAATCACCGGGCCTATCAATTTTCAATTCAAAAACTTCACCCTGCTTCTGAAATTTTTCATCAATATACCATTTTAAAGAATCGACCATTTCTTCCATTGTAAGTTGTGTTTTCCCCACTCTCGATTGATGGACGCTGAATTTTAAAGATTCTATCGCATCTTTGGTGTAGTATATAGTGTTATGACCTTTTAGCGATTCTTTATGTGTATTTTTATAATCTATTCGTAATAACCATTCCGAACCATCTGTTGTAACGTACATGTTATTAGTTGAATCAATAGTTGTGCTTGAGTTATCTACCTTTGTCACCACCAGCGGCACTTCTCCATTTTCCGCCGGTTCCGCAGTTTCATCATATTCTACCTTATATTCATTCCCATCCTTATCCTTCACCGTCATCGGAAAAGTACTTGCCCAAATGTTTTTCACATCTCCTTCTGTTGTTGGCGGAACTTGCAGTTCGAGCGTGCCGATAGATTGGCCATTGACATTTATGTCTATTTTTCCTGTACTTTTGTCAAACATAAAACTCGCATCG
>JAVBNF010000007.1:0-50619 GCA_031551725.1 Bacteroidales bacterium | reverse complement strand
TCCCGGCAAGTATATCTTCCAGGGTGGCTTATCAATGGCTCGACGGTTCAGCAAATATTCCGGGCGCCAATTCCAGCACCTATTCTCCGCCTGTGTTATCGGCTAGCAAAAACTATTCCTGTAGAATTACTTATTCCGATGATTGTCCGGGCACCACAACATCAAGTGTGGCTACGATTAAGGTCGTTGATTTAAGATTTACCACGCAGCCCACCATAAGTGCGACTTTCTTCCCTTGTGTTACCCCTTCAAATCTTTGGATTGCGGTAAGTATTACGTCGGGCACCACCTATCAATGGCAATACAGTACGGATAATGTGAATTGGAACAATGCCGGCACAGCGCAAGGTAGTGGATCGACAACGGTAAGCTTTACACCTATTAAGCCGTCGGTCTCCACTTATTATCGTTGTGTTGCGACTAATGGCTCTTGCTCGGTAGTAAGTAATGTTAGTGCATTATTAGATCCTTATGTTCCGGCTACTTATTCCGGTGCTTCCATGCCACCTACGCATACGATTAACTATCCGGGAAGTGACGTTATTGGCGCTACCGGTGTTTTAACGGACGGCAGGGATGGTAAAACCTACAGCACTAAGAAAATGCCCGACGGGCAATGGTGGATGACCAAGGATTTAGAGGTTGGAAATTGTCCCAATGGTACTACCGGTTGGAATGATGTGATAAATGCTGTTTGGGGAACATCCTTTGATCAAGCATCGAATTGGAATATTAACGGCACGGCACTTCGAGGTAAATGCCGGCAAAATCCCGGTCATGGATATTTGTATAATTGGATTGCCGCTACGCAGTATCCCAATGGATGTGGTTATAATCAAACCTGTCCTGTGTCTGTTTGGCAAAATAAATGGATACAGGGGATTTGTCCGGAAGGTTGGCGCCTTCCAATAAGTGGAACATGTGGTGATTTTATTAATATGCCTAATTCTAACAATCCGTCAACGTGGATTTCTACTTGGTTGGGAGGCTCTGGTGGATATTGCAATAGTAGTGGCTCTTTGGTTTCAGGGAATAATTATTATTATAGCAGCACCTCGATCGACTATCTCAACGTTCGCGTTTTAATCTTTCGTAGCGATCTTGCAATTCCTTCGTATTACAATGCAAAATATGATGGATTAGCAGTCCGCTGCATCAAGAGAAATTAAATTGGGGAGGATTCGATATACAATGTACGAAGAACACTAACCTCTAACAACTAAAAAGGCGCGAGCCGCTTATTGATTCTATTGTGAATCTTGGTCGGTTTTCCGTAGAGACGCAATGCATTGCGTCTCTACACTTTTATTTATGTTTTATTATGCTTTTTCGATGAAAATCAACAGGATAAACATCTGTTGGATTTTATCATTTTATGAAGATGTAATTGTTCTCCCCCCGCCCTGCGCCTCCCCTCCAAAGGGGATAAGCTGCGCCTCCATATATCACAGCTACAGCGAAAATCTGCGAAATTTTAAAAATTCGCGATAAACCCGTCAGCGAAGCTGACCATACGCGCAGCATCGTCGTGGAATAAAAAATAAACCACAAAGGACACAGAGTTCACAAAGATATATTTCAAAAAAATCTGCGGAAATCCGCGTCATCTCCGAAAATCTGCGATAACCCCTCGTCGCAGACGAGGATACGCGCAGCGTCACCGCGTAATAAACAATACTTTTAAATATCCGTATCCTTCTTCAAAAGTTCAACAGCTTCGGCGGTGGAAATACGTTCTCCGTTTTTGAAAACCACAATAAAGGCATCCGTAAAGCCAAGTTTTTGCATATCGCGAAGAACATTGGCAGCGGCTTCCATGTTTTTTTCAGCTCCGGCAGTATATTTGTACATCCCTCCTTGTTGATATTTGCCAACTCTATCAATTTTTGCAAATTCAGCTGAATTCAAAGGTTTATCCGAAGATGAAGATGCAAATTGTACTTTAAAAACCAAATCTATTTTATTTGTATTTGTTTTAGGTATTTCTACAAAATCTTCTTTTGTAAAATTAATGGTTGAAACAACCACCGTGTCTTGCTTTTTCGTAGTGTCAACCGTTTTTGCTTGGGCAACAGTGGGTATTGGTGTGGGACAAGGTTCGCTACTTGTGCTTGCCAACAGGGTTTCGGATTGATTATTAAATCCTTCCACAGAGTACTTGTATTCGCGAAAAGCGTTAAACAACGATTTTACGAGTTTCTCTTGTCCTTCATCAGAAGCCATAAAAGCCTCTTCGTCAGGATGATTCATAAAACCTAATTCCGTCAATACACTCGGCATTGCACAGCCGTGAAGTACAAGAAAGATGTCTTGCTTCACACCTCTATCAACAGAGTTCACATTCAAACGATAATTCCGTTGGATTTTTTCTGCAAAACTCAAACTTTGATCTAAATATACGTTTTGAAACAATGAAAAAATAATGTACGCTTCCGGCGAATTCGGATCGAAACCACCATAGTTTTCCATATAATTTTTCTCTCCCAAAATAACGCCGTTTTCACGCTTTACAACCTCCAGATTTTGAGCACCTTTCGACAACCCCATTGCAAATGTTTCAAAACCTTTCGGAAGGCTTTGCTTAGGTGTGGTTCCAATCCGGGCTTTGCTGGAATTACAGTGAATAGACATAAATAAGTCGGCTTTTGCCTTATTGGCTATTTGCGGACGTTTATAAACTTCTACAAAATAGTCGGCATCACGTGTATAGACCACTTTTACATCGGGAAAATTTTCCTGAATCATTTTCCCAAGTTTCAAAGCCACCGACAGGGCAATATCCTTCTCCTTATGTTTCGCGCCAACTGCTCCGGCGTCTTGCCCGCCATGCCCGGCATCAATGACAATCGTTTTTACATTTGCGGCCTGAATTTCAACAAGATAAAAACAAGCAAGAAAACAAAATACAAAAAAAAGTTTATTTAGGGCGGACATCTTCATTTTTCAGTTTTATAGTTCACAAAAAATATGTATCTTTGCAAGTTAGCAAAGTATAAACAAAGTTACGATTTTTTTAATTCATATCAAACACCTTGTTCGCAAAAGTAATTAAACATATACGGTTAATAATCTGCACATGGTGTTTCCTTGTGGGAGTAGCTGTATACGGGCAAGTCGCGCCAAAATCGGACAGCATTGCGGCACAAGATAGCGCAGTTTCCGACAGTTTGAAACCCAAAAAAAACAGTTCGGCAATTACATCCACCATTTTTTACAAAGCCGAAGATTCCGTTTATATTGATTTAACCACACACAAAGCCCGTTTATACAATAAATCTGAGCTAAAATACGGACAGGTGGAACTCACTGCCGATCAAATTCAAGTGGATTTCGACAAGCAGGAAGTGCAAGCCGAACCCGGTAAAGACAGCTTAGGAAACGATATCGGCATCCCGCATTTCAAAGATCCTACACAGGAATTCGATTCGAAAGAAATTTTATACAACTTCAAGTCCGGTCGAGGTTTAATTCGGCAAGTTGTTACAAAAGAAAACGACATGTATGTACATGGTTCTACGGTAAAAAAGATGGAAGACAATGTTACGTATATCAAAAATGCACGTTTTACCGCTTGCGAACTGGAACATCCGCACTTCGATATCCGGACAACAAGAGCTAAAATTATTCCGGGCGACAAGATTGTCACCGGAGGTACAATGCTGTTTATTGAAGACGTCCCAACGCCTTTGGCTTTGCCGTTTGCTTTGTTTCCGAATACCACCAGCCGCCGTTCCGGCATCATCATTCCAGCGTACGGGGAATCAAAAAGTCAAGGTTTTTATTTAAAAGACGGAGGTTTTTTCTGGGCGGTAAACGATTACATCAGTTCGACCACGCGAGGCAGTATTTATACTTATGGCGACTGGGATTTGAGGCAAAATTTTGACTATGCCAAACGCTATAAATTCAGTGGAAACTTTGGTGTCATGTATTCGCTTTATCAAACCGGAGAGAAAGGCACTGAGACATATAGCGAACAACGCGGTTTGCAACTTGTATGGTCGCATCGTCAAGATCCAAAAGCAAATCCGAGGGGAACATTTTCTGCAAATGTGAACTTTCAAAACTCTTCGTCCACGCAACATTCTTACGATCCTAATCAATATTTGAACAATACAACAACATCAAGTATTGCCTACTCGACAAAACTCGGCAAACGTTTTAACTTAAACGTTACAGCCAACGAATCGTACAGCACACAAACACGCAAAATCGACATGTTGCTGCCTTCGCTTGCGCTGAGTATGCAGACGCTTTATCCACTTGAACGCAAAACAAGAAGCGGTGACAAACGTTGGTATGAAAGTGTTAGTTTGAGTTACAACATGAAAGCGCAAAATAAGATTTCAGCACAGGATTCTCTATTCTTCACGCAAGAAACGTTCGACAATATGCAAAACGGCTTGCAACATTCGTTGGGAACCGGCGTGAATATTCCCGTAATGAGATTTTTCACATGGAATCATAACATTTCATATACCGAACGTTGGTATTTGAAAACGTATGAAAAAAGCATAAATGATACCACTAACCAAGTTGTTACAACGCCCGTTGACGGATTTTCGGCTGGTCGCGATTTCGGATATTCAACGAGTTTGGGAACAACATTATATGGTTTAGCCCAGTTCAAAGAAGGTCTTTTTCGAGGTATTCGCCATACGATGAATCCATCGTTGGGTTTCTCGTATGTACCTGATTTTACAACCGATTTCTGGAATTATTACAAAACATTTACAGATACAAACGGCAATGTTTTTTCCTATTCAAAATACGACGGGACGGTCTACGGAGGTCCTCCACGTGGAAAAAGCGGAAGTATTGGTTTTAGTATCGGAAATACTTTGGAAATAAAAGTTAGAAATAAGAAAGACAGTGTAACCGGCACTCGAAAAATCAAACTTTTGGAAGCCTTCAATCTTGGAACCTCCTACAATCTTTTTGCCGATTCTTTAAACTTAGCACCTTTATCCTTATCCGCAAGAACAACGCTTCCTTTGGGAATTGTATTGAATTATGCCGCATCTTTCGATTTCTACATGCGCGACACTCTCGGACGCCGTTATAACAAATTCCGTTTGATTGAAGAAGGACGACTCTTTCAAAGAGATAATAGCACTTGGAGCTTTAATATCGGGTGGAATTATGCAGCAAAACCAAGAACCAAATCAAATACATCTTCTATAAATCCGGATGAAAATGAAGAACAGTATATTTCTCCATTTGCAAACAATCTGCCGCTTCTTGGCGAACATCCGGATTTCAGTATCCCGTGGAGCATCGGTGTTAATTACACGTTTAATTATCGTAGCACTTTTGATTATAAAAGATTAACATTCAACGATAAACTCACTCAAACATTAGGCGTAAACGGAAAAATTTCACTTACAGACAAATGGCAAATCGGCTATATGACAGGCTACGATTTTGAAGCAAAAAAAATGTCTTACACACACATTGACATCAGTCGAGACCTACACTGTTGGGAAATGTCGTTCGCGTGGACACCTTTCGGATATTCACAAAACTGGAGTTTCCGCATTGCCATCAAAACAAATATGTTGAAAGACACACTGAAATATGACAAAGACAAGACACAACGAGGAAGATAAGCAAATCAAAAAAAGCTAAATAAAACCAAATTGCCACGCTAACGCTGGCAATGACGAACTAAAAAATATCTTATAAAACTATAAAAATCATGAAAAAAGTAATCAACAGCGAATTGGCGCCGAAAGCAATCGGACCATACAGCCAAGCAATTGAAGCAAACGGCATGTTATTTATTTCCGGACAACTTCCGGTAGATGTTGCAACCGGACAAGTGGTTGCCGGCGACATTAAGGAACAAACCGAACAGGTAATGAAAAACATCGGTTATATTTTGAAAGAAGCCGGTATGACTTACGACAACGTAGTAAAATCAACTTGCTTGTTGAGTACGATGGATAACTTTGCAGCGATGAACGAAGTATATGCAAAATATTATTCTGCAAATCCTCCTGCGCGTGCCGCTTATGCTGTACAAAAATTACCGTTGGGCGTGTTGGTAGAAATTGAAACAATAGCAGTAAAATAAATGGACAATGGAAAATTGACAATGGACAATGAATTTTTGAAACATTGTCAATTGTCAATTGTCAATTGTCAATTGCATCCATGATTCCACGGGAAATAGCACAACAAATCATCGAAGCCGCACGCGTTGAAGAAGTGGTGGGCGAGTTTGTTTCTCTCAAGCGCAGAGGGACAAGCCTAATTGGATTATGCCCGTTTCATAACGAAAAAACACCGTCGTTTATGGTTAATCCCGGCAAGGGTATTTTCAAATGCTTTGGTTGCGGAAAAGGTGGCGACTCGGTACGTTTCCTCATGGAACACGAGCATTATTCCTATCCCGAAGCGCTGAAATATTTGGGAAAGAAATATGGAATCACGGTTGAAGAAGAAGAGCAAACACCCGAGCAAATTGCACAGATGAACGAGCGCGAAGCGCTTTATCACGTGTCGGCTTTTGCTCAAAAATATTTTTCAGAAATCCTGTGGAACGACGAAACCGGCCGTTCCGTGGGACTTTCATACTTTAAAGAACGCGATTTATCCGAAGCCAGTATTCAGAAATTTCAACTCGGTTTTTGTTTGGAAAAATGGGATGCTTTTACCAACGAAGCCTTGAAAAACGGCTATTCTAAAGAATATTTGGTAAAAACAGGGTTGAGCATTCTGAAAGAGAAAAACGAAAGTGAAAACACCGAAGAACGTTTGTACGACCGTTTCCGCGGACGTGTGATGTTCCCTATTCACAACCTTTCCGGACGAATTATCGGTTTTGGCGGACGTATTTTATCGGCCGAAAAAACGAAAACACAAGCCAAATACGTCAACTCTCCGGAATCGGATATTTACAAAAAAAGTCAGGTTTTATACGGTATTTATTTTGCCAAAACAGCCATCATTAACAAGGATTGTGCATATTTGGTAGAAGGTTATACCGATGTGATTTCGATGCATCAAAACGGCATTGAAAACGTTGTCGCCTCTTCCGGAACGTCTTTAACTGTTGATCAAATCAAACTCATCAGTCGTTATACAAAAAATATTACGATTTTGTACGACGGCGACCCGGCCGGTATCAAAGCATCTTTGCGCGGTATTGATATGATTTTGGAGCAAGGCATGAATGTGCGCATTGTACTTTTCCCGGAAGGCGACGACCCCGATTCATTTGCACGCAAGCACCGCACCGAAGAAATCGAAAATTTCATCGAAACAAATGCCACGGATTTCATCAAATTCAAAACAAATTTGTTGATGAAAGACGTGACCGATCCGCTCAAAAAAGCAGGATTGATACAGGAAATCATGCAGTCGATTGCGCTTATCGCGAATGAAATCACACGTTCGGTTTATGTGAAAGAATGTTCGCGCATGATGGATATTCCGGAAGATGTTTTGAATAAGGAATTGAAAAAAATCTTCCGTGCGAATTTCAAAAAAAAGCATGGCGAAGCGGCTCAAGATTTGCCGGAAAACAATGAACCTGCTCCTCCACAAGAAATTGTGCCCGAAGATTCTGTACCGCTTATCGAAAGCGAACCGCAGGAAAAAGAAATCATCCGGATTCTGCTTTTGCACGGCCACCGCATGACTACACAAAAATTTCTGGATGAAAACAATCAGGAACACGATATCCAGATCAACATTACCAAATACCTAACGGATGAAATTCGCAACGATGAAATGGATTTTAAACATCCGGAAATGAAAATTATTTTTGATGTTTTCTGTGAATATGCTAACAGAAATGAAGTCCCGGATTTACGCGTTTTGCTTGGCTCCGAGCAAAAAGAAGTCCGCGATTTGGCTGTAGAAATCATTTCCACGCCTTACGATTTAAGCGAAAATTGGATGAATAAAAACATCTATGTCCCCACCGAACAAGAAGAACGAAAGATGGATGAAGTTGTTCATGAAAGTTTATACGCATTCAAGTTGAAATATGCTGAAATGTTGATTAAAGAGGTGCGTCAGCAAATGAAAGACACCGCCGATCCTGCCGACCAATCATTATTATTAGTCCGCGTCAAACAATTGCAAGATTGGCGAGCAAATTTGTGCAAATCACTAGGAAGGATAATTACAAAATAGTTTAGAGGCGAATATTTAACGTTGAATGTTTAACGTTGAATATTTAAACTTTAAACGTCAAACGTTAAACGAAGCATGAAACTTTACATCGTCCCAACTCCCATCGGCAACTTGGAAGACATTACCTTCCGGGCGTTGCGTGTATTGAAAGAAGTGTCGTTGATATTAGCAGAAGATACACGCACAAGCGGAAAACTGCTCAAGCATTTTGAGATTGAAACTCGCACGCAGTCGTATCATTTATTCAATGAACATCAAGTGGTGGAGCAATTAGTAAAACGTATTGCGAATGGCGAAACAATGGCATTGATTAGCGATGCTGGCACGCCGGCCATTTCCGATCCCGGCTTTTTATTGGTACGCGCCTGCATTCAAAATGATATTTCTGTAGAATGTTTGCCCGGTGCAACAGCTTTCGTACCGGCCTTAGTGAATTCCGGATTGCCTTGCGAACGTTTTATTTTCGAAGGTTTTCTACCTCATAAAAAGGGGCGTCAAACCAAACTAAAATCTTTAGAAAATCAAGACTGCACCATGATTTTCTACGAATCTCCACATCGTTTGCTAAAAACACTGGAACAATTTTGCGAAACTTTCGGAAAAGACCGCAGAGCCTGCGTTTCGCGCGAACTCAGCAAAATCTACGAAGAAAACAAACGCGGAACCTTGGAAGAACTCCTTGCCTATTTTTCTCAAAAAGAAGTAAAAGGAGAAATTGTTATCACACTCGAGGGAAGCAGATAACAGCATAAATAACAAAATCTTACAGACTTAAGACTCCATCAAACAACAATATCTCTTTTTGCTATCGAGAGATATCTCTTTTTACTATCAGTAAATACCTCTTTTTATCATCAAGAAATATCTCTCGATATTAAAAAGAGATATTTCTTTATACAAAACAATAATATATCTTTTTCATAAAAAGAAATAATTCTTGATAATAAAAAGAGAATATTCTTGTTTTAATCAAGAATATTTTATAACTTTGTAAAAATTAATCAGTAATGGTATCACCGGAACAAATATCAACAGTTATAGATGCTCAAAAAGACTTGTTTTTACAACGAACATCTTTTCCCCGTGAGTCTTTGAAAAAAGTTCAAGTACATAGTAATTTTGCAACAATCATCACCGGACTTCGCAGGTGCGGAAAAAGCACACTCTTATTCCAACTGCTAAAGAAAAGAAAATCAACGGCTTTGTATTTAAACTTTGAAGATACCCGTTTAGCAGGTTTCGACATCAAAGATTTTGCCCGTTTAGGAGATGAAATCAAACGAAGAAAAGTATATACGCTACTATTCGATGAGATCCAATTAATAAAAGGATGGGAAATATTTATTCATCAAAAATTGAATGAGGGTTACATCATCCTAATATCCGGTTCAAATGCATCTTTATTGAGTAGAGAACTTGGTACTCATTTAACGGGAAGGCATCTATCTTACGAATTGTTTCCTTTTTCATATCCTGAATTTGTTAAATTCAGAAAGTTGAGATTCAATGAAAAGTCGCTTGAAGAGTATCTATTTTGTGGTGGTCTTCCGGAATATTTAAAAACGGGAACCGGAGACATCCTGAATAGTTTGCTGGATGATGTTCTTATGCGAGACATCGCTATCAGGCACAATATCAGAGATTTTTCTTCTTTGCAACAACTATCAGTGCATTTAATGTCAAATATCTGCACGCCTGTATCTGCAAAGAAATTGGAAGGTTTATTCGGTATCAAAGCAAATAGTACAATCTTAGAATATTTTTCACATTTCAAAGATGCATATCTATTTGAATTTGTTCCGCAATTCAGCCATTCGACCAAAATACAAATGCGAAATCCCCGAAAGGTATACACTTTGGATTTGGGTTTATATTCTCAAAATGCGACTACGTTTAGTGATAATTTAGGACGCAGATTGGAAAACTTAATCTACATACACCTCCGTAATACCTTGAAAAAAAATCTTACCGAAATCTATTATTATAAAGGTAAAGGCGAGTGTGATTTTGTCGTAACCGAAAAATTTAAAGTTACTAAATTGATACAAGTTTGCTATAAAATAGATGATATGAATTTCAATCGCGAATATAATGGTTTGCTCGAAGCGATGAAGGAATTGAAACTAAAAGAAGGTATCATTGTTACTTTTAATCAAACAGATTTTTTCGAAGACAAAGGATATAAAATCAAAGTCATTCCTGCGTATGAATACCTAAAAAACGAATTAACTTTGTAAAAAAGTTACCCGATTGTCAAAAATTTGAAGCTCGGTTTCCGCTCCCATCCGAATGGCAAGATTATGCTCAATATGTCCTGCTAAAAAGCCAAAACATACCGGATAATTGTATTCTGAAACAATACGGGCAATAACTTCTTCCGCTGTTTCGCCAAAAGGTACGGTATTATCATTCATATCCGACATGCCGCCAACAATCAATCCTGCTAATTTATTGAGCTTTCCGGCGCGTTTCAACGCCATCATCATGCGGTCTATGTGATACAAATATTCATCAAGATCTTCGATAAAAAGAATCTTTTCAGAAGTATCAATATCCGAATTTGAGCCAAGTAAACTATATAATATAGAGAGATTTCCACCCATTAACTCGCCTTTGCATTCGCCTTGACGGTTAAGTTTATGTGGATGAGTAACAATCAGATTTTTATCGCCGAACAATTGTTTTTTCAATGCACGAACAGCGCCATTTTCGCTACCGTCTTTCGGAAAATTAATCGGCATGGTTGCATGCAAGGTTTGTACACCCGTATTTTGGGTAATATGAGCGTGTAATACAGTTACATCACTATAACCGACAAGCCATTTCGGATTTTTCTTAAAATTATCGAAATTAATTTGATCAATAATCCGAACAGTTCCATACCCTCCTCGGGCACAAAGAATTGCCTTGATTTCTGGATTATCGAGCATCGATTGCAAATCTTGCGCTCTTTGAGCATCCGTTCCGGCAAATTGACAGTTTTCTGCAAACAGATTTTTACCTAAAATAACTTCCAAGCCCCAAGATTCAAGCATTTTAACGGCAGGTAAAACTTCTTCTTGCGAAATTTTACGGGCTGTGGCGATGATTCCAATTTTGTCGCCGGATTTGAGGAAAGAAGGTATTATATTTTTCATAATACAAAGATAAAACTTTCTTCACAAAAGCGCAAATTATAGCTTGATAGGAATTCCATTATAGAAATCCAAAATCTTCGTGCGGAAAATATACTCGTACTTGGATTGGATTTGGGAAGAACGGCTTTGGATTAATTTGTTTTTCGCCTGTTCGAATTCAAATGCGGAAAGTTTTCCGACATCGTAACGTTCCTGTGCATATTTCAAAGCCTCCTCAGAAGCCTTCACCGCTCGTTCGGACGAGTGATATTTCTCGCGCGCTGCCGTGGCATTCGCATAAGCCGTTTGAATTTCTTTGTACAATGATTTTTTTGCATTTTCCAATTCCAGTTCTTGTCTGGAAATAGATAACTGTGTAGATTGCACCTGATTTTTTACCTGATAACGATTAAAAATCGGAATATTCAAATTTAAACCAATTGCTTCTCCCCCATTATTTTTGATTTGGTCGCTAAATGATTGGTTCGGCAACAACTCCGTAGCATTGTAGTTATAGAAATAATTATTTCCGTAAGATAAATACAAACTCAATGCAGGATAATATCCGGATTGCGCCATTTTCAAATCACGTTTATAACTTTCAAGTAGATATTGTTGTTGTTTAATGCCGGGTTTGATATTCACAGCATTCGAATATACTGCGTCGGGAGCCATCAGCGTGTTCATATATTCTTGCGAAACGCTGTCCAATCCGGGCGCTTGCACGTCAAAAAACATTGCATTTTCAAGTTCCAGGCTTTGCGCCAAATCGAGTAACGAAAGCATCAATGTATTTTTCGCTTGGGTCACATTCACTTCGTCTTGCGCCAACTGTGCTTGAACATCGTATAATTGCGAAGCGGAAACTTTTCCCGCTTCCAAAAGTTTTTTCGTGCGATCTTCCTGCTGCGTGGTTAAATTAAATTGTTCTTCATTTACACGCAAAATTTCTTTGTTAAACAATACTTGCAAAAACAAAGACGCAATGTTTAATGCCAAATCTTCTTTTGCTTTTTCAAATTGTTGTGTGGCTGCAGCCAAATCAAGTTTGCTTTTTTCAACTTGATTTTCAACTTTAAAACCGTTAAACAAATTCATTGAGCTGGACAGCGAGAAATTCGAATTTGAGATGGTTTGGTTTTGATACACGCCCAATTCATTGTTATTCGTACGTCCAAAATTCCAATTTTGCCCCACTCCTGCGCGCAAATCCGGCAAGCGGCTCATTTTGGCCGTATGCAGATTTACTTCCGCATTTTGCTGTTGCAATTGCAATTGTTTTGCAGAAATATTATGTTCGAGCGCGTAGTTGATGCAGTCTTCCAACGACCACATTTTCGGTGCTTCCTGCGCAAAAACATTTGTGCAAAACAAACATATTCCGATGATTAAAAATCTTAATTTCATTTCTTTAAAAATTTAAACATGCTTATTTAGGCATATCTTTCTTGGCTTTCGGATCGATGGCATTTCCGCGCACTTTTTCTTTAAGCGCAAGTCCTTTTTTGATTTCAATTTTGATGCCGTCTGACAGTCCGGTTTCTACATGTTTTTTATCGAATTCCTGCGGTTTCTCTTTTTTCATAATATAAACAAAAGCGGAATCGTTGCTGAATTCCACACAGCTTTCGGGAATCGTAATCACGCTGTCGGCTTTCGCCAAAACGATTTCGGCATTGGCGCTGTAGCCTGCACGGATAAAAACACCTTTCGGGATTTTAGCGGCAGCTTTGATTTCAAAAAGTACGGCGCCGTTTTCTTCAACGCCTTTCGGAGCCACATATTCGAGTGTTGCCGGAATTTTTTCACTATTCAATGCACCCACGATAAGCATTATATTCATACCTTCTTTCACACGTCCTACTTCGGTTTCGTCAATTTTTCCACGGAAAATCATGTCGCCCATATCGGCCACAGATGCAATGGTAGTGCCATCGTTAAAGGTATTCGATTGAATAACGGAATTTCCAACTTTAATCGGCACATCCAAAATCATACCAGTAATGGTTGAACGGATTTGCGTGTTGCTCAATTTGGCATAACGTTTGGAAATACCGTCTTTCACGATATCCAAAGCATCTTGTGCGTTTTCGCGTTCTTCTTTCGCCTTTTTGTAATTGGTTTGCGTAGTTTCGTATTCTTCTTTCGAAATCACGCCTTTTTTAAACAATGTCGTTTGACGGTCGTATTCCAACTTGATTTGTTCGAGATTGATATCGGCTACACGCAAACGCGATTCGGCAGCATTGAGCTGTCCCATTTCCGGAATTACTTTCACTTTTGCAATAACCTCGCCGGCCTGTACTGATTCGCCGGCTTCTTTCAACACCTCGGAAACAATGCCGGAAATTTGCGGTTTGATTAAGATTTCATCGCGCGGTTCTACTTTTCCGGTAGCCACCGTTTTATTTTCAATTGTTCCTTTTTCGGGAGTTATAATTTCATATTCGGTAATCACCGGACGCGATTTTTTCCATAAAAAAGCGAACGTTCCGAGTACGATAGCCCCGATAAACACAAACAAAATGATTCTTCCTATCTTTTTCATATCAACATATTTTTAATTACTTTATTTCGGATTCCCAATACGAAATCCGAAATTCGAAATTTATTCTTCCCTAATAGCGTCAATAGCCTTGATTTGCAATGCCCTCCATGCGGGAATGGCTCCTGCCAATAATCCCGAAAACAACAATACCAATGTTGACCAAACGGCTGTTACAAAAGGTACAATCGGTTCCCTGAAAAACATATTTTTATCATCAGGCATCGCCTGTAAACCTTTATCTACCAATACCAAAATAGCAACTCCCAAGCACAATCCCAAAACGCCGGCCATGGTTGTGAGCAATAAACTTTCAGACATGATTTGCGTCAAAATCACTTTCGGCTTGGCGCCTAATGCACGGCGTACGCCGATTTCGCGCGTTCTTTCTTTTACCGTTACCAACATGATGTTACTCACACCGACAACTCCCGCAAGAAGTGTGCCAAGTCCTACAATCCATATCAATATTGAAATTCCCAAAAACAAATTGGAAAACATTTTAAATTGTTCTTCCAAATTAAATGAGCCCACAGCCTTTATATCCGTGGGCGAAATGCTATTTTGTGCACGAAATACGGCTTTAATTTTCTCTTCGATTTCGCTTACCTTCACTCCTTTTTTCGCAGTAGCAGCAACCATGTGCACAATATCTCCTTGATTCTCGATTTGCTGCAAAGTTGAAAACGGCAGATAAACGGTTTCCGACGAACGCCCGCCGATATTGATGTTCGACACTCCTTTTCCAACACCGATTACCTGATAATAAATTCCATTTACACGGATATACTGCCCGATCGGATTTTCATCTTTTTTGAATAATGCATCGTAAACATTGGTGCCAATTACACAAACTTTGCGCTTGTATTGAATATCGATATCATTGATATAACGTCCATACTGCATCCGCTGCATTTCGATTTCCTCGTAGTTGGGATTGCGGCCTTCTACGCCGAATGTGCCGGCTTTATCGTTTCGAACAACATTGTTGGTCGATCGATTTCCCCACAACATCGGCGAAATTACATCTATTTCGGGAATCATTTTTTTTGCAATTTCCAAATCGCGATTATGAATTTTCCAATAGTGGCCTTTTTTAAAACCTTTGTAAGGTTCGCTGGTTTGACTATCGTAAATAAAGCAGGAATTGGTTGCAAATCCGTCAATACCATGCATAATTCCACGTTGCAAACCTTGTCCGGCGCCAAGCATGATCACCAGCATGAAGATACCCCAAAACACCCCGAAGCCCGTCAGCAAACTGCGGGTTTTGTTGCGGGTGATGGTTACCCATATTTCTTGAAATCTATCGAGGTCGAACATTTTATTTATAAATGGGCAGGCGCAAGGCCAGCCCTTACATATTTATTTAGGCGGACACGTGGGTCCGCCCCTACATTATTCATTTGTGCGCATAGCTTCTACGGCGGTTATTTTTACGGCTCTCCTTGCGGGAAAATAACCGGCAACAACACCGGCAATCATCAACAAAATGGTTGCGCCGATAGCAATATTAATATTAACTGTCGGATTTTTAAAAACCGACGGCCCACCGGATTCCGCTCCCATTTGCATCACATAACTAATTCCTTCTGTTACGGCAATTCCAAATATCATTCCAACATATCCAAAAACGGCAGTTATTAAAACGGATTCCATTAAAATCAATTTCAAAATCGAAAGCGGAGTTGCACCTAATGCTTTGCGGATGCCGAATTCGCGCGTGCGTTCGCGAACGGTAATCAGCATAATGTTGCTTACACCAACCACACCTGCAATGAGTGTTCCTATTCCGATAATCATAACAAACAGGCTTATTCCATTGAAAATACCAATGGTTTGTAAATAATTTTCCATCATGTTCCAGATGCCGAGCGCACCTTCATCGTTCGGATCGAATTGATGTAAGCCCGCTAATTTTCTGCGTAATTTGGCTTCAAACACCTTATTTTCCTCCACTGTATTCAAACCTGTTACGGTAAAAGAAATGGAATGCATGCCCCAGCCCTTTGCAAAAAGCATCTGCGCCGTTGTGAAAGGGATGTATGCTTTTTTATAATCGCCCCATTCATCGGCTTCATAAACACCAATAACTTTGAAATTGACGCTGTTTGCAGTAATCATTTTGCCGACAGGATCTTCATCTTTAAACAAAACTTCTTGTACACGTTTATTGATTACCGCCACTTTGCGGCGTTCTTTCATATCAATATCATTGAGAAAACGGCCTTTGTTATCTTTAATACGAATGCCTGCAATCTGCGCTTCTTTGGGATAAGTTCCGGTAAAATCACATCCGGTGGATTCGAACTTGTAGCTTGCCGTGAGCCAACTCCCCACGTGGCCGGATACATCCTGCACTTCTGCAAGCTGTCCGGAAATCAAATCGAAATCTTTTTCATCCAGTTGAATTCTGCGGTCTTTCGGATTTCCTTGATAAGGCATAGTTGTACGGCGCGGCCACACTTCAATGCTGTTTTTCGAACGGTTTCCGAAATTCGACGTTACACCGTTCTTCAAGCCGTTTCCTGCCGCCAACAAGATAATAAGCATAAAAATCCCCCATGCCACCGAAAATCCGGTGAGGAAGGTACGCAATCTGTTCTTGCGAATCGTCGCGAAAATTTCTTGCCAATTATCTATATCGAACATTTTTGTTTAATGTTTAACGTTTAATGGAGGCAAAGCTCATTAACAATTAATAATTAACCATTAATAATTTATTTGGTTTCTATATTTTCAATAATACCGTCTTTGATGTGGATGATTTTATTGGTTGCATCGGCAACGGAACGTTCGTGTGTAACAATAATCATCGTCATTCCTTGTTGGTTCACTTCGCGGAGAATCTGCATCACTTCTTCGGAAGTTGTACTGTCCAAGGCGCCGGTTGGCTCATCTGCTAAAATAATTTGCGGTTGAGCAATCAATGCACGGGCAATGGCTACACGCTGTTTTTGTCCGCCCGACAGCTCATTCGGCATGTGGTTGGCCCAGTCTTTCAATCCTAAACGGTCGAGGTATTCCATCGCCATCAGGTTTCGTTTCTTTCGTCCAACACCTTGATAATACAAAGGGAGAGCCACATTTTCCATGGCGTTTTTGAAAGAAATCAAGTTAAAGGATTGGAAGATGAAGCCGATCATTTTGTTGCGAATTTCGGCGGCTTTGGTTTCGCTTAAATTGCGGATCAAAACATTATTCAAATAATAATCGCCGTTATCGTAAGTATCAAGTACACCCAAAATATTCAACAATGTTGATTTTCCGGAGCCTGAGGCGCCCATGATGGAAACCATTTCGCCTTGAGCGATATCAAGATTAATCCCTTTAAGCACATGCAACGGTGCACCGTTAAAATATGTTTTATTGATATTGCTAAGTTTTATCATCGATTCCATTGGGTTTGTGTTTTCAATAAGACGTTGTGGGTCTACAATAAGTTACAAATGTACATATTTTTATGGACAAAAAAAAGCGGAACCCAAAGGATTCCGCTTTTTTTTAATGAAAAACAAAACGTTATTCAACTACTGTGAAAGTAAGTGTACGTTTGTCGTTTTTCCAGTCATAATCCATTGTAATGTTATATGTTTTTTCAGTTTTAACTTTGATATTACCATTATTGTTTTCAAAGTTGGCTTTATCACCTGCAAGTGTGAAGTTGTCATAACCGAAGTTTACACCCCAATCATGGTCTTGTCTAACTTTGAATTCGCCATTAGCCAATAAAATAATGTTAGAAATCGTATATGTGTAAACATCGTTTACAGCTGCTGATGGTTTAGTGAAATCTTTATCATAATCCCAAGCAGAAGTTGTATCCGCAACTTTGAAAGCGTTACCAATGATACTATAAGTTTCAACACCCGGATCTACGAAAGGTGCAGTTTTAGTCATTTTTGCAGTTAATCCGTTTTCTTTCGTCCATTTTAACTCAAAAGTGTATGTACCTTTGTCCATACCGGGAGCTGTGTAGTTATCTCCACCGGCTTCCAATGTCATGGTACCAATAGCGCCAACAACATTACCACCTGTATAAGTAACAGTACCACCGAAGTTCGTATTTACTTTAACATTAGCGGCACCGGTTGTGTCATCAATACCTAATTTCCAGCCTGTGCTATAAGCCATTTTAAAATCGCCCATTACTTTAACACCGGTAGCAGTCATTGTGTAAGTATTTTTGTCTGAACCTTCTGCTACATCAAATTTAGTGAAGCCCCAGCCGTTCATACTACCACGCAAACCCCAATCAACTTTTGCAACTACAATTACATTTAACTCTTGGTCGTAAACGATATGATAGAAACCAGCCTCTGCGATTGTAATCGTCATATTATCGCCCGGAGTGTAATAATTTGCAACGCATTTAGGTTGATCGTCTCCACCACTGCCGTTATAGGTTTTAACCAAAGTACCACCTACATTAGATACAGAAGCTCCAGCCACCATTCTCAAAGAGAAAGTACCGGCAGTCATAGGTGCATAAATTTCAGACATAGAAGCGCGAACAGTACCATCTTTTTCGTTTTTAGTGGTAGTAAATTGTCCTTGCAAAGCAGGTTCTGTGAAAGGAGATGCTTCACCAACCAAATAGATACCATCTTCCACCGGAGTTGGAGCAGGACCGTCATCGTCTTTTTTACATGCAAATGCTACAATTGACACAGCAACGAGCATCATCATCATTTTTAATGTTTTCATCGTTTTTTGTTTTTTGTTTATAAAAAGGTTAATTGTTTGTTATAATTAATCAATAGGAGCTGCTAATAAGTTCGGATTTTTATCGGTTTGTTCTTTCGGAATCACAAAAATTTCTTCATTGGCAGTTGCCACGGTATTTGGGTAATCTGCCCAGCGATTGGCATTGACACCTTTGTATTTACCGTATCGAATTAGATCTTGGCGGCGATGCGCTTCCCAAAATAATTCACGACCGCGTTCAGCCAAAATATCGTCTAAAGTTGCGCCACTCATTCCACCAAGACCCGCACGTGTACGAACTTGGTTTAGATAATCATCGCCACTTTGTCCCAATCGCACCAAAATTTCAGCTTTCATCAAAAGAATATCGGCCAAACGGAAAATAGGATAATCGTTGCTTAAATCCTGTCCCGCACCTAACTTCACCTCAAATTTTGAAGCACGAATACCACTACAACGAACTACTTGACGACTTGCTGTGTTCGAAGGTGTCATCATTAGATAAGGAATATTTTTAGTCAGATCAACAACTTCATTCGTTTCTCCATCAATCAGAGGTTTTCCGGCAGCGTCGGTTTGTGGACCAGCCAAGAAATATGCGGCTTTACGTAAGTCGTTATCATCATAACTATCATAGTGGGTTGGTATAACAGCAAAGCCGTTCCATGGACTCACGGTCAATCTATATTTTTGGTCGTGATTATAATGCAGGGTACGCATGTGCAAGCAAAAATCTTTCTTTAAATTTTCATCATAACCAATAGTGAAAATATTTTCGGTGCTGTTTTCATTGGCTGTTACAAAAGGTGCGGACACATTGCTTTCGAGCGAATATCCCAAAGCAATTACGCTATCGCAATAGGCATTTGCTTTCTCTAAATGTACGACTGTCAACCCTTCTCCGGTATAAACTCCGGCATTCAGATATAATTTTGCTAAAAGCGAGAACGCCATACCGCGGTTTACAGCTGTTTTACTCCCTTGACCGGCATCCAAATAACCAACAGATTCTTCCAATTGCGCAACAATGTTACGAAAAATCGTTGCACGTTTGGTTTTAAACGGTTGTTGCGGAGCGTTTGCAAACGAAGTTAAATAAGGCACATCACCATAATTATCAATTAGCCAATAATAATAAAAAGCCCGCATGATTTTCATTTTTGCCAACGTTTTAATCACAACAGGATTTTCGGGATCTGCCGTAGCAAAATTATCTGCAATTTTATTACAAGCAGTCACTCCATTGAAAAAATTCGGCCACATTTGTTTTAACGCTTCCGTGTTGTTATCCCAAGTATGCAACTGAAGTGCACGCCATTTACCACCGTCATCCCAATCAAGGTGACGTGTAGGCGGAACAACTTCATCAGAAGTAAGTTCTTGACAAAACCACCAGCCACCCTGGTCAACACAATTGCGTGTAGCTTCATACATCGGCAATAATTGTAAAGAGGCCTGCATTTCATTTTCCGGATAAATTTCTGCCGGAATTTCGGAATATAATTTTTCATCCAAATTTGTACATGAGAAAGCGCCCCACGCCACAAAACTGATAATTCCTATATTTAAAAATATCTTTTTCATTTCTTTTTTTGTTTAGTTTGTGAATGTCGATCGTTTTTTCAAATTAGAATTGGATTTGAACACCAAACAAGAACGAACGTACTCTCGGATATACATTATAATTTTCCACACCAAAACTCAATCCGCTGTATGAAACTTCCGGATCCAAACCACTATAGTTTGTAATCGTAAACAAGTTATTGGAAGTTACATATACACGTGCTTTGGTAATGTATTTATTGGCCGCAAAAGGAATAGAATATCCAATAGTAATATCATCCAAACGAACAAAAGACGCTTTTTCCAAATAGTAATCACTTGCATTCGGGCTTGATGTAACTCCTTTTTTAGCGAGCTCCATTGCTGAATAGGTACCACTCAACGTAGGAAATACAAAAGGATTTCCGAAATACATTTCAGTACCGTTGTACACACTATGTCCAAATACGCCACGCAAAGAGAAACTTGCATCAAAATTTTTAAAGAAAGTAAAGTAGTTCGACCAACCGAGTTCGAATTTCGGTTGTGCGTATCCGGCCACATAACGGGCAGCTTTACTAGCATCGCGAGTTACCCCCCCGGCGGCTGTTTTATACAAGAAGGCACCATCGGAAGAGATTCCTGCAAATTCGGGGAGCCAAAATGTTCCCAATTGTTCGCCTTCGCGAATGATTTGAGTGTAGTTTTCACCAACCATGCCGCGGCCGTTAACCCATCCTTCTTGACGCGCCTGTGTCCAACCGTATTTTCCATCATCAGAAAGTAGGGATTTCAATACTTGTTTATTGGTTGAAAACACAAGTCCTGTTTTCCAAGTAAGGTTTCTATTATCAAAAATCCAAGCCTGAATGGTTGCTTCAAAACCGGTATTATCAATTGTTCCACCGTTTGCAAATGTTTGTCCATACAAATTTGGAGGAGTTGCAACATCATAAGACGCCAACAAGTTTTGGGTTCTTTTCTTATAGAATTCGAACGAGCCTGAGAGACGGTCTTTAAACAAGCCGAAGTCAACACCGGCATTATACTCAAGATTTTCTTCCCACTTCAAATCCGGATTAGGGTTTCTATTTCCCTGAAATACAACAACTGTTTCGCCAGTTTCCGGATCCACAGTTGTACCTGTGGCTGCATAAGTGGTAAGCGACATGTACGGATCAATGTTTTGATTACCGGTTTTACCCGCACCCACACGAAGTTTCAAGGAACTCAACACATCCACATCCTGCATGAACTGTTCATTCTTGATACTCCAACCCAATGACGCCGAGGGAAAAAAGCCCCATTTATTATTTGCACCAAATTTAGAAGAACCATCGTTACGAACAGTAACCGTTGCATAATAACGAGAATCGTAGTTATAAGCCACACGACCAAAGAACGAAATTAATTTCCAAGATTGTCTGTAAGAAGTAATATCTCCCGGATTAACAACTGTGAGTACAGCCAAGTTGTCATATCCAACATAATCAGACAATGATTTTTTGCCTTGAGCGGCAAAACCATCCTTAAAGTCTGATTCATACGAATAACCGGCCACCGCATTGATGGTATGTTTATCAAAAATTGTTTCATCATAAGAAAGCGTAAATTCGGTCAACTTCGATGTATAAGAATCGAATGCACGTTGCGATTGGCGTTCATTTCCTGATGCATTAATTGCTGCAACCGTTGTAGGAATATAGTATCCGTTTTCACCATCAATACGAATATATGCAGCATTGATACCGGCTTTCAAACCACGCCAAATGTCAAATTTTGCATTGATATTCATACGCAAGCTCAATTGATCACGATCATCTTTTATCTGGTCGAGCAAAGAAACCGGATTGTAATACTGGAAAGAACGCGTACTTTCAAAATAAGAGCCATCTGCATTATAAACAGGGTCGGTTGGATTGCGCTGGAATGCTTGATAAAGGACGTCGCGCGGACCATTACCACCGTATTGCACCCAATGATTTTGTTCAACAGCACCTGACAAACCGCCCTCTAAATATAAACGGTCATCAATGGCTTTATGTGTAACGCTAATCAAACCTGTTCCGCTTTGTTTGGATGAGTTTTTGATTACACCGTCAAAATCATTATAAGTCATAGAAGCACGATAGCTACTTTTGTTGGTGCTTCCGCTGAAAGCAGCGTTTTGTGTTGTAGTGATTCCTGTTTGGAAGATTTCATCTTGCCAATTGGTATTTGCGCCGCCATCTTTAAAGTCGGCATATTTTTGAGAAGCAAAAGCACGATAATCTTCTGCGCTCACCAAATCAATACGTTTAGAAACCACATCTACGGAAACATTGCTATTTACTTCCAGCACTGTATTCCCTTCACATTCACCTTTAGCGCCTCCGGGACCTTTTTTAGTGGTAATCATAATTACACCGTTCGCACCGCGCGTACCATAAATAGCCGTGGAGGAAGCATCTTTCAAAATGGTAAATGTTTCGATATCGCTTGGCGCAATTGTATTCGGATTTGCTCCGGGCACTCCATCAATAACATACAAAGGATCTGTTCCTGAAGAAAGTCCTGCTTGCCCACGAATTTTCACCGAAAATCCTGCATTCGGGTCACCTCCACTTTTAGAAACCTGTACTCCGGCCGCTTTACCTTGAAGGGCTTTCACGGTTTCAATCATCACACCTTGTTGAAGTTCGCCGGTTGTAACGCTCGCCACAGCACCGGTTTTGTCTTCTTTTTTCATGGTTCCATAACCGACAACGAGTACTTCGCCAAGCATTTTGGCATCTTCACCCATTGTTACATCAATTTTGGTTTGACCGCCCACGGTAATGGTTTGATCAAGAAAACCGATGTAAGAAAATTTAAGGACAGCATTGGAGTTTGGAACAGTTAAAGAATAATTTCCGTCCAAATCCGTCACAGATCCGCTGGTTGTACCCATAATCTGAATAGATACACCGGGAAGCGGTTGCTTATTTCCATCCAAAACACGTCCGCTGATTTTAATCTGCGCAAACACGGACGAACTGCTGAACACTAAGAACAAACAAGCCACGGCCATGCGTATAAACTGTTTGTTTCGATGCGATAGAGTTTCCATTATTGTTGTTTTTGTTTCTATTTTGTTTTTTTTGTATCTTTGTATTCTCTCACGTACTAACATACAAAGGCGCACACACGCCGACATTGACTATATTAGCCTCTGTCTTGGCGTGTGTGCGCCTTAATTGTGCTGCGGGGTGAGAGCCGCTGCATGAAGATGGGGGCTTTTTTATTTCCCCCGGTCTTCCCCGTATGTCGTGACCGCTTGCGCGGTTAATTTACACTGATTTGTTTACCTTTTTTCGTTTTTCCTTTTTCTCTCTTCGCAAAGATAGGAAAAAATTTAATATGTACGACAAAATATTGTTTTTTTTATATGTAATTTTACTTTTTCGCTACAAAAATTTTATAACCCCATGGTTTCAAGCGCAAAACAGCATTTTCTTCCACTGCTAATTTCTCATTACTCAAAGCATTTGTATACATCCCTGCAAAAGCTGCTTGTGTAAACTTAAATTCCATATTCTCTGCAGAAAAATTGAAAACCATCAACATTTTTTCCTTTTCATCTTCCCGTGTAAATGCCAAAACTTTCCCATGTTGCGATGCAATAAATGCAATGGGAGCACCTTTCTCTCCGTTTTGCAATACGGAATGTTCTTTTTTAATTTTTACTAAATTTTTATATAAATCCGTGTATTCATTGGCATTCCAAAGAATAGTATCTTTATCAAAAAAGCGTAAACGTTTGTCCATTCCCACTTCTTGTCCGTTATAAATCAACGGGAAACCGGGATACACAAAAGAAAATGCGGCAAATGTTTTAACAGCATCTTTCATACGTTCGAATTCTGTTCCGTTCCAAGAGTTTTCATCGTGGTTGGAAGTAAACGTCATACGATAGGCTTTCGGATTGGTTGCGGTATCTTCTTTACGTTTGTAAGTAAGCAGATCATCGGTTGTTTTTTCGCCTTTGGCAATCGAATTCATAATATGATGTAATTCCCAAGCGTAGTTTGCATCGAATGCAGAATCGAGGAAATGGCGTTGTCCTTCATCTTCGGCAAGCATGAATACATGTTTTATGGGATTGAGTTCGCCGCGCACTTTCTCCCAGAATCTTTGCGGAACCATTCCGGCCACGTCGCAACGGAAACCATCAATATCGGCATTGGTAATCCAATATTTCATTTCACGAATCATCGTGTCGAACAGCACTTCGTTCTCCCAATCTAATTGCGCAACATCGGACCAATCGAAAGGAGCGATGATTTTTCCGGTAACGGAATCGTGTTTATAGAATTCGGGATGCTCCACTGTCCAACGGTGATCGTGGGAAGTATGATTAGCCACCCAATCAATGATCACTTTAAAACCCTGTTTGTGAGCTTCGTTTACCAATGTTTTAAAATCGTCCATATTTCCGAATTCAGGATTGATAGCCGTATAATCCCTTATAGAATAATAACTACCCAAACTTCCCTTACGCTCTTCAATTCCAATGGGTTGGATAGGCATAAACCACAAAATTTCCACTCCGAGTTCTTTCAAGCGAGGCAAATGTTCTTGGAAAGACTTGAATGTACCGTCTTCTGTGTATTGACGAACGTTTACTTCGTAAATCGTCGAATCATACGACCAATCGGGATGCGGTGTTTGTTCTTTGGGTTTGCATGCAAATGCCGCAAATACAACGGTAACGAGCAAGAGCAGATGTTTGATTGTTTTCATATTGGTTGTTTTTATTTAAAAACTGTTAAACTTCATGTTTTTTTTGACAGGATTAACAGGATTTACATGTTTTCCATTTCGACTTTGTCGAAATGCCATCCTGTTAATCTTGTAAATCCTGTCTAAATAAAAGACTTAATTACTAAAAATTTCGAAAGACAATGGTTTCAATTCGGCGGACAATGTTCCGTTTTTGCTATTTATTGTTGATCCGAAATTAGCGGTGAATTTGTTACCGTTTACATTTACAGTCAAAGTTTTCGCTTCCGCAGATTTGTTAAGCATTCCGATAACGGTTTTTCCAAAATAGGTACGTTTGATAATCATCACATCATCACTTACTGCAAGTACTTGAAAATCGCCATAAATCAGAGCCATATTTGAAGTCCGCAAATGTGCTAATTTTGAAACTGTTTTTTCAAGATTCTTTTCTTGTTGATTTAAATTATCAAACTGCATCATGCGGCGGTTATCGGGGTCGTTTCCGCCGGGTTGTCCGAATTCATCGCCTTGATAAATGCAGGGAACACCGGGAATCATGAAGTTGAAAGCATGCAGCAATGCAAGTTTTTTGTATGCAATATTCGTATCACCAACAGTGATTTCGCGTGTCCAGCCTGCACGTTTACCATCTTCCGAAGGAGAAACGGAGCCTCCGGCGTATGAAATAAAGCGCACGCGGTCGTGATTTCCACTGATATAGCCCATTAAATTATGGTATCCATATGTTTTCAAACTCGTTTGCAAAACATTGTTCAAGTTTTTGTAAGAACCATCCGGCGAAATCAGCGCACCAACAGACGCATCATATACATTGAAATCGAATTGCGCATCGAGCAAGCCGCTTCCTACATAGCTTTTTATCAATTCCGGACTTCCGTAGGTCTCTCCTATTTGGTAAACGGGACGGTGAATTTCTTTTTTAATTTTCTCGGTGGATAAACGCCAGAATAATTCATCAATATGCTTCGTTGCGTCGTGGCGAAATCCATCTAAATCGTAGTTTTGCAACCACCAAATCACCGTATCCGAAAGCGCATTACTGACTTCATATTTTGCAAAATCGAATTTTGGCAAATGCGTGTCAAACCAAGTTGTGAGGCGGTAATCATCCCAACGTTCGAGGTTTCTTGTACCGTCGGGCAAATACATGGAAGTCATCCATTCCGGATGTTCTTTATACAGATTGCTATTTATATGGACGTGATTGGCAACGTAATCCAAAATCACATTTTTTTGATGTTTATGGGCATCGGCAATGAGCGTTTTAAAATCGTCGGAAGTGCCGAAACGAAAATCAATGGCTCTCAACTGCATCGGCCAATAGCCGTGATATCCGGAAAATTTGGTGTCAGGATTGTGATATTGCCCCCAGGCATCCATTGGATTTTGTACAATTGGCGAAATCCAAATCGTAGTAATACCAAGCGAATCGAAATAACCGCTTTTAATTTTTTGATCAATACCATTTAAATCGCCACCCATATAATCTGCTTTGGGAAGTACGCCTTCCAAAGGCTGTGGATTGTTGTTTTTATTTCCATCAAAAAAGCGATCAACCATCAATGAGTAAATCACTTGGCGATGAAAATCCGAACGGGTTAACTGCATCGGGTTTTCAATCGGAAGACCATTTGCCAGCGGAATTAGAATATCGTTCGACAGCAAATCATTGTTAAAAGCATATACGCGAATGTATGAACGTAATAGATTTTTACTGTGTTTGGGAAGTTCAATTGAGAACTTGTTATCCTTACGCACAACAGGGATTTCATCATTATTCAAAAAAGCAATGACGCGGCTTGGATTGTTTTCTGTAGTAAAATCAATGTTGTTTCCATTGATTTCATCAATATGCAAAACCGGTGCAATCATTCCATCCGCATTACCTATTTTCAACACAGAATTAAATCCGCCCATTCCGTTTGAAACTTTTTCGGCATTTGCCGGATCAATCTGCTCTTTTCCATTGATTACCAAACAATATTGATATGTTCCGGACTCTGCTTCAATTTTTACCGTCCAAATATTACCGTCTTTTGTATAAATTCCTGCATTCGGATTCCATGCGTTAAACTCGCCTTTTACTTTTACATCTTTGTAATTTTTATCCGGAAGGCTCAATTCTACTAATTGTTTAGCACTTTTCTTCAAAAGCAAATCGGGTTCTTTTCCGTTTACAAGGACATGCATCACTCCTAAAGTAGGCGAATTGAGTTGAGAATGAATAACAACATTATTGTTTTCTTTATCAAAAACGCATGTAAAATCAGATGAATACACCGAATCGACTTTTTGATTTGGAAAATAATCGTCGAGCGAAACGATGGTTTCCGTTACATTCAACAGCACCGGCGATGCCAAATCTTGAAGATAAAAAGTGCTTATTTTTTGCTTGCAAGCGGCAAAAGATAAAATTACAAGGGAGATTAAAAATATTTTTTTCATTGGTAAATTTATTTCTGGTTTCTGATTTCTAGTTTCTATTTGTGGGTAATCCTAACCAGAAACTAGAAACCAGAAACTCTTATTATTTCAACTGTAAAACGTAAACTCCCCTTTTTGGAAGTTTAATCTCTTCATTTAACAGAACATTTTTTCCGGTTACAACGTCCGTTCCGCTTGTGAATGGCGCCAATACATCGCTATAGCGCGAAGATTGCACACTGATTTCATTGTCGGTTCCATTCATAATTACAAAAACGGTTTCCTTATCGGATTGACGCGCATACGCATAAACGCCGGTTGGATTCGTAGGCGTGAATTGAATCAATTTACCATTTGCAATTGCATCGGAAGTTTTGCGCCAATGCAAGATTGAACGCATATAATCAAATGCTTCGTTTTGCTTTTTCGTACGGCCTTCGGCAGTAAATGCATTTTTAGCTGTATCGTTCCAGCCACCCGGAAAATCTTTGCGAAGCATACCGTCGCCTTCACTTTTTTCACCGTACATCAAAATTTCCGTACCGTAATAAATTTGCGGAATACCGCGCGTAGTCAATAAAAACGCAACAGCTTGTTTGTAACGGTTTAGGTCTTTTTCGCCTTTTTTATTAAAGCGGCTCATATCGTGATTATCTAAAAACACCAAAATATGATCAGGATCCGGATACAAGAAATCCTGCGTAAGCGTGAGATACAATTTATAGAGTCCGGTTTCATATTCCGTCACTTCCGTAAAGGCCTGGTCGGCAGTAAAAGCCGTTGGAAAATCCATAACGGTTTTTAGATGTGTATTTTTCGGATTGAGTTTTGAATTGCGCTGCCACCAAGCAATAGAGGCTTCTTTGGCGTACCAGCTTTCGCCAACGATATTAAATTCGGGATATTCTTTTTCGACTTGCCGGCACCAATCGGCCATAAAATCAAAATCTGCATACGGATATGTATCTTGACGAATGCCGTCAATGCCTGTAAATTCAATCCACCAGATACTGTTTTGGACTAAATAGGTTGCCAAAAATGGATTTTTTTGATTTAAATCGGGCATTTCTTTCACAAACCAACCGTATTGCATGCGATCGAAATCGGCTTTATTGGCATACGGATCCATGTAAGTGAACAACTTATGATTACATTCCAAGAATTTTCCGCCGTTGTTAATCCAATTCGTATCCGGAAGATCTTTCATCCACCAATGTTCGCTTCCGCAATGATTGAAAATCATGTCCATGACCACTTTCATTCCCTTGTCGTGACAGGCTTTTACAAGCGCAACATATTCTTCATTTGTTCCGTAACGCGGATCAACTTTGTAATAATCCGTTGTTGCATAACCGTGGTACGATGCCGACGGCATGTTGTTTTCGAGCATCGGGTTGAACCAAATGGCAGTCACGCCAAGGTCTGACAAATAATCCAAATGCTGCATCACGCCTGCAATATCTCCACCATGACGCCCGTACTGATCTTTGCGATTCACCTTTGTTTCCAACATTCCTTTGATCGTATCGTTTTTCGGATTGCCGTTTGCAAAACGGTCGGGCATAATCAAATACAAGACATCGGTTTTATCAAAACCTTTTTGTCCTGCTTGATTTTGTTCACGATTTTTGAGTTCGTAGTTTTGTGTGTATTTCTTTTTACCCACTTGAAAATGCAATTTCAACATTCCGGCTTTGGTTTCCGGTGCAATGTTCAAATCGACAAACAAATAATTCGGGTTTGATGTTTTATGAACGCCGGTAATATTCACTCCTGCATAATCAATCGTAAGATTTGCATCGGAGATATTTTTCCCATACACCATCAATTGTACTTTAGGATTTTTCATTCCTACCCACCAACACGTGGGTTCTACGCGCGAAACTTGCGCCGACAATGATTTTGCCATGAATAAAACGATTGCAAAAAGGGTTAATTTTTTCATAATGATATTTGGATATAATTGTAGAGACGTTGCATGCAACGTCTCTACAATCGTTTAAAATAAATTATCGTACGTTTTGTTTGGTTCCGTTTACGACCACATCCAATGGTTCGCCAGACACCAATGAAATACTGGTTTTATCGGATTGAATATGAATGTTCAAAATACGTCCGCGGAACATGATTTTAAAGGTGTATGATTTCCACGATGCCGGAATTTGCGGATGAAAATACAGCATATCATCTTTCACACGCATGCCTGCGAAACCTTCCACAATGGAAAGCCAGGTGCCGGCCATACTGGTAATGTGAAGTCCTTCGTGCACTTCTTTGTTGTAATCATCCAAATCCAAACGGGCAGTGCGCAAATAAAGGTTGTACGCACGTTCCATATCGTTGATTTTCGCTGCCAAAATGGAGTGCACACAAGGTGAAAGCGACGATTCATGCACCGTACGCGCTTCGTAAAAATCGTAGTTGCGGCGGATAGTGTCAATATCAAAATCGTTTTCAAACAAATAAATACCTTGCAAAACGTCCGCCTGTTTGATGAAGCATGAACGCAAAATGCGATCCCACGACCATTTTTGATTAATCGGGCGTTCGGAAGCAGGCAAGTCTTTTACAAGAATTTGCTCTTTATCCATGTATCCGTCTTGTTGCAAGAAAATACCGAGTTTTTTATCTTCCGGCAAGTATAAATTGTCGCAAATAGTCTGCCATTTAGCGGTTTCGCCTTCATTGAGGCTTGTAATACGTGCAATTTCCGCCCATCGCGAAGGATTTTTTCGTTTCACAAAATTGATCATCTCAATGGTGTGAAGCATGGTCCAGCGGGCAATATAAAGCGTATACCAGTTGTTGTTGATGTTGTTTTCGTATTCGTTCGGACCAGTAACGCCGAGCATCACGTATTTTTGTTTTTCTTCGGAGAAATTCACCCGTTGTTTCCAGAAACGCGAAATGCCGATCAGGACTTCCAAACCGTGTGTTTCGTAATAGGTTTTATCTCCTGTAAAACGTGCATAATTATAGATTGCAAATGCAATAGCGCCGTTTCTGTGTATTTCTTCAAACGTGATTTCCCACTCGTTGTGGCATTCTTCACCATTCATGGTTACCATCGGATACAAAGCCGCACCACCGGAAAACCCGAGTTTTTGACCGTTTTCAATGGCTTTTTGCAATTGTTTATGACGATAAATGAGCAATTGTTTAGCAACATCTTCTCCGGCTGTTGCCATATAAAACGGCAAACAGTAAGCCTCTGTATCCCAATACGTACTTCCGCCGTATTTCTCACCGGTAAAGCCTTTGGGGCCGATGTTCAAACGTTCGTCTTCACCGGTATAGGTTTGATTTAGTTGGAAAATATTAAAACGAATGCCTTGTTGAGCGGCGATATCGCCTTCAATTTGGATGTCGCTCCCCTCCCATTTTTTTGCCCAAGCGGCAACATGTTCCTGTACCATTTTTTCGTAGCCTTTTGCAACGGCTTTTTCCAAAACATTAACAGAATTTCGCTCCAAATCATTTACATTATGATGTTGCGAAGAAAGTACGGCTACGTATTTTTTAATCGTTAAAACATCTCCTTTTTTCAAAGGCTGTTCAATCATTTCGCCCACCAATGCATCCTTTTGAAACGGTTTGGCGTCGATTTTCATTTCTTTATGATTTAACTCATATTGGTTTTGCATACGCCAAGCCACGTCAAACGCGGTTTTCTTGGTTTGCATTTGCAAGTAATTTTCTTTTTGAGAAACGAGTGTCCAGAATTTTTCATCATAATTGGAGTCTTCGTTTTTCACATCGCCGTTGATGTAGGGTTCAAACATTATTGTGCAATCGCCATTTACGGCTTTCACGCTATAATTAATCACGCCCATTTCGGTATCTACCAAACTCAAAAAGCGCTTGGCTTCCACGCTGATTTGTTTGCCGGAAGGCATTTCTACTGTAAATGTACGGATAAGTGTTCCTTCGTGCATATTCAATTCACGATAAAAATCGAGCACTTTGCATGTAATCAAATCCAATTCTTCGCCATCGACAAATACTTTAATACCAATCCAGAATGCGGAATTCAGAACCTTGGCGAAATATTCGGGATAACCGTTTTTCCACCAGCCCACACGGGTTTTATCGGGATAATAAACGCCGGCCACATAACTTCCGTGCAAAGTTTTACCGGAATAGGCTTCTTCGAAGTTTGCCCGCTGCCCCATTAACCCGTTTCCAATACTAAAAATACTTTCGGAAGCCCGTACATTATCGGCATCAAAGCCTTTTTCAATGATTTTCCACGCGTCGTGATGATAATTTTTAAGGTTCATGGCGTTTGTTTTTAAAGATCCTTATTTATGTTTTTCAAAGATAAACATTTTTATGAATACCACCAAATATTCTTTTTTTTTATTTTCAAAATGAACTTTTTAACATCTCCTTTGTTATTCTTAATAAATGAAATTTATGAAAAAGAGATGTTTTTTATGCCTTTTTGTTGTTTGTATATGCATGCTTCCGCTAAACGTTTTTGCTGACAGCATTCCTGCCAAAGGAAATCGTGCTATCGGATTCACAGGAATTCCCGAAATTTCCTACAACCGTTCGCGCGGTATGGGCTTCGGCGCCATGGGCATGATGATTGTGCATTTAGACAAAGCGCATCCGGAGACGCCTCCCTCGCAAGTGATGTTGATGGGACAAGTAAGTACCGAAAAAGACTGGATGGCAATGACTTTTGCAAAAATGCACTTTAACAACGACAATTACCGGATTGTGGGCGGCGGCGGTTATATGAACTCAAACTTTCAAACGTTTGTGAATATTGGCAACAGTGAAGTTGAGCTACCTTACAATACTTACGGTACATTTGTATTTTTATCCCCTTCAATACGCGTTTACAAACGTTTGTACGTAGGCATCAGCGGTCAATATTTCCGCGACCATTTAATTTTCGACGAATCAAATATCGGAGGTGAAGAGGTTTCTTCAGACAGTTATCAAAATGGGCTCGGAGTCAATTTGATTTGGGATTCGAAAGATAATCAATTTTCGCCGTCTTCAGGAATTTTCGCGGCAGTTATTTATAAAAATTTCCCATCGCTTCTTTCAAACGATAGTGTTTTCAATAAATTCAATATTATTGTGAATCATTATTACCGCCTGAATCCGAAAATGATTTTGGCATCGCGTTTTGCAACAAGTGCCGCCATTGGTAGCAGTGTGCCGTTTATTGCGCAAAGTTATGTTGGAAATACAGATATCCGAGGCTATACAAAAGGTGAATTCCGCGGCGACCAAACGTACGCGTTACAATCGGAATTGCGTTGGAATTTCTACAACCGTTTTGGCGCCGTTGGATTTTTAGGATTAGCTGTTGCGAATAGTCCGGGAAAAACAAGTCCTTTGTTACCGGGGGGCGGCGTGGGCATTCGCTATATGGTTTTACCAAAATTCAAAACCAATATCGGCGTTGACGTTGCAGCAGGAAAAGACGACTGGGGAATTTATTTTAGAATCGGCGAAGCATTTTAAAAACCCACTGTCATTTTCACAAAATCAAATAAATTGAAACATTATTCTTACTTGCAAGTTCTTTGTATTGATAATGTTCGTGAATATAAGTTTTGATTTTCTCTTCGGATGTCACCACCTTATCGTTTTTTTGCAAAGACTCATAACTATGTTGAATAATATTCAAGCCTTTACTATTCAGAACTTGCAAATAAAAATCATTCTGCTGCGGTAATTCCGAACTCAGAAAATAACAATCATCCGGAAGTTGTTCATTGCCTTTAATCACATCACGAAAAAAATATCCGATTTCGTACGTTTCCATTTCCCACTCCGTACTGATACGCAACACTCTGTCAAGCGTTTCCACATAAGGATATATGAAAAGTATGATTAAAAAAAGCAATGGAAATATATTTATTTTTAATATTTTTTTGCAAAAATCCGATTCTGAAAGAATCCGATAAATCCTATAAATTGCAGTTGCTGACAAGCCGGCGTATAAAGGAAATAGAGGCGCATTGTACCACGATAATTTATTGGCAGATGCCGAAAAAACAAGTAAATAAATTGCGGAAAGTATCGTAAAAAGGACTGTCAAACGGAACTCTTTGGCATTTTTGCTAAATAATCCGAGTAATATCCCGCACGGAATAAACCACATCCAAATTGGATTTTGCCATGCCGTTAATGCCCAAAGGTAAAAATACCAAGGCGCTTCATGACCCTCCACCGGATTCAGGTAGCGCCCGCCTAATTCGTTTTCGTAAACCGTTGCCAAATAGCCCGGATTTTTATACTCGCGCGAAAAATAATAGCCCAATACAAGAAACAAAAATATCGCAATTCCAATGTATGTGTTTTTATTTTTCAACAACGCTATAAGTTCTTTTTGCCAAAGCGCGTAAATAAATAAACCGGGCAAAAAGACCAAACCCGCAACACTTTTGGTTAATGCTGCAAAAGACAAGCATACAAAAAACGCATACAAATATTTTTGTTTCTTCGTTTCAAAAAATAAAAACAAAGCAAGGCAATAGGTCGTTGTAAAAAATGCAAGCAAAGCATCATAATCACCTGTACGAGTAACATGTATATCAACATATCCAAAAGTCGTAACTAAAACAAACGCCGCAATTCCACCCCATAAAAAATGTTGAAAATATCTACGAGAAAACAGCATGAGTATTAAACATGTTGATAGTGCAGCAATGGCGGAAGGCAAACGCAAAGCCCATTCTCCTGGACCAAAAATTTTCATAAAAAAAACCTGGCACCAAAGCATCAACGGCGGCTTAGAGCTCCACATATCGGGCATTCCTTGAAACTTTACGACAAAAAAATCTCCATTTAAATACATTTCATACGCATTCCCAGCAAAACGGGATTCGTCCCAAAGGCGAATAGCCAATGCATCCAAATGCCAGAATAATGGCACACAAATCAAACACAATAAAATGAAAACGCCAAAGATATTTTGTAGTTTAGCTGCATTCATTTTCTGTAAAAAATTATTCATTGATAAGTTTGCGAAGTTTCTCCAACGTAAAACCTTCCATATTCGGAACAACGGCTGTGGCTTTTCCAAGTTGTTCCATAGAACCGATGCCGATTGATTTCATTCCGGCGGCACAAGCAGCTTCGATACCGGCTTCGGCATCTTCAAACACCACGCAGTCTTTCGGATTTACATTCAACATTTCTGCACCGACCAAGAATACTTCCGGATCCGGTTTGGCTGTGGCTACTACGTTTCCGTCGGCAATGGCATCGAACTTTTTATCAAAACCGATCTGTTTCAAAATCAGCGGTGCATTTTTGCTTGCAGAGCCCAATGCAAACGGAATATGGTTGGCTTTCAATTCATCCAAAAACGCTTCTACACCGGGCAATATTTCCGCCGGCGTCATTTGATGAATGTATACCAAATAGTCGTTATTTTTTTGCTCGGCAAGTTTTAATTTTTCTTCTTCAGAAAGATTCAGATTGCCGATTTCCAAAAGAATTTCAAGCGAACGCATGCGGCTTACTCCTTTCAAGCGTTCGTTGTCTTTTTCAGTAAAATCAAATCCCAAGCCATGCGCCATTTTTTTCCACGCAAGGTAATGGTATTTTGCGGTGTCGACAATTACACCGTCGAGGTCAAAAAGGCAAGCAGCAATCATTTTGAGTTAAAAGTTAAAAATGAAAAATTAAAATTTGTTTAATGTTGAATGTTTAACGTTTAAGGAGAAGCGCAGCTTTAAACTTTAAACTTTAAACCTTAAACGTTAAACTTAACATGCGTGTTTATCATTCACAAACAAAACCGACAATCCAGCAATAATCATGGATACGCCGGCTGCCCAAAACATAAGCGAGGCATCGCCGTGAAAAAGCATTTTCAACAACATACCGCCAATCAAGCCCGCCACAATTTGCGGAATGGTGATGGCCGCATTGAAAATTCCCATATAAACACCCATTTTATGAGCAGGAAGCGTGGATGATAAGATTGCATACGGCATCGCCAAAATCGTTGCCCAAGCAATTCCCACACCAATCATCGGCAAAACAAGCAAGTATTGTTCGTGTATGAAAAACATGGAACACAAGCTGATACCTCCAATAACAAGCGCTGCCAGATAAGCATTTTTGCGTCCCACCCATTTAGCAACTTTCGGGATAGCCAACGCGTAGAATGCAGCAAACAAGCTGTATGCGGCAAAAATAACGCCTACCCAGTTTCCGGCTTCATTGTATTCTTTTGAAAGCGGATCGTTTGTCCCCCAAACGTTTTCAGCAATACCGGCCGTAGTATATACCCACAAGATGAAAAGTGCAAACCAAGAGAAAAATTGCACAATCGACAACTCCCACATCGTCGCAGGAATTTCTTTCAATAATTTTCCAAAAGAAACTTTTTCTTTTTTGGCTTCGGTAATTCCATTGTATTCTTCAAATTCCTTGGGCGGATGCTCTTTTGTAGTAAACGAAGTCCACAACACACTCAATAATAATAAAGCTCCGCCGATATAAAACGACCAGATAACGGAAGGTGCTACTTTTTCTACTCCTTCAATCGGCTCGTTACGCACGCCCCACCATGTGAGTAGGAACGGCAAAAGCGATCCGAAAACGGCTCCGGCATTAATTAAAAAACTTTGAATCGAATATCCGATATTCCGTTGATCGTCATTCACCATATCCCCCACTAATGCACGGAACGGCTGCATAGTTACATTGAATGAGGTGTCCATAAACAACAACATGAAACCGCCGAAAAATAAAGGCGGCAAGAGCATCGCAAATTGTTCGGAATTCGGCATGAAAAACATGGCTAATGCAGAAACAATGGCTCCACCTAAAATAAATGGGATGCGGCGACCTAAGCGTGTCCACGTTTTATCGCTCGAAAGCCCGATAATCGGTTGAACCAAAAGTCCGGCCAAAGGAGCAGCCAGCCAGAAATATCCAAGTTGATGCGTATCTGCACCTAATGCCGACAAAATACGACTGGTATTTCCATTTTGCAATGAATAGCCAATTTGCACACCCAAAAAACCAAAACTGATGTTCCATAACTGCATCATTTTCAGCATAGGTTTCTTTTTCATACAGATCTTTTTATTTGTTAATAACAATGTACAATGTAGATGTAAATCGTGAATTTATCGACAAATGTACGGAAAATTTCCGTAAGAACAAATTTACTTATACTCGATAGTTGCGCGCGTAGTGTTTTTTTCACAGTAGTGACATTTCAAACGCAAGTCGTTCTTATCGGTCACTTTAAAGCGCGTAGGAACTTCCTCCACATTTGTAATGCAGTTCGGATTTGCACATTTGATGAAATGATAAACATCATTCGGAATTTCTACCGGCGTTTTTTTCACTACTTCATAATCACGAATCTCGATTAACGTTGCATTTGGCGCTACCAACGCGATTTTATTGATTTCGTCTTCGCGAAAAAACTTATTTTCAATTTTCAAGATTGCTTTTTTGCCGTATTTTTTGCTATCCAAGTTTCCACCTAAATAAATACGATCTTCGTATGTTTCAAGGTTCAAGATGCGTAATACTTGCAATACGCCGGAAGAGGTTATATGGTCAATCACGGTGCCATTCTGAATGGCCGATACGTGTAATTCTTTTTTTTGCATAATTCTTTTCTTTTTTTAGTTTAGGAAGTTCAGAAGGTTTTTGAGGTTCAGAACTTTTAAACATTCTGAGCTGTACGAACTTTCTAAACTTTCTGAACTTTTTTTTTACTTTTAAACTCAAACTTATCTCACTCCTAAAATTGTAGCAATTAACGCTTGACGAACAAAAACGCCGTTGCGAGCTTGTTGGAAATAATAGGCTTGCGGCGTATCGTCCACGTCGGTGCTGATTTCATTCACACGTGGAAGCGGATGCAGCACTTTCATATTTTCTTTACAGTCTTTCATCATGGCTTTATTCAAAATGTATGCATTTTTCACACGCTCATATTCCATCGGATCGGCAAAGCGTTCGCGTTGAACACGTGTCATATAAAGAATATCCACCTTCGGCATCGCTTCGGCCAAATCGGTGTATTGAAAATAATCAAGTTTATGATCTTTGATATGCTGTTTCACAGAACTTGGTAATTTCAATTCTTCCGGAGAGATAAGGTGGAAAGTGCAGTTAAATTGCGAAAGCGCAATTGTTAATGAATGTACGGTACGTCCGTATTTCAAATCGCCAACCATCCCGATATGCAAATCTGTTAATTTCCCTTGTGTTTTACGGATGGAGTACAAATCCAATAAACATTGCGTTGGATGTTGATTGGCGCCATCGCCGGCGTTGATAACAGGCGTTGTAGTCACTTCACTTGCATAGCGGGCGCTTCCTTCACGGGGATTGCGCATCACAATCAAGTCGGAATAATTACTCACAGTCATAATTGTATCTTTGAGCGATTCTCCTTTTTTCACGCTGGTGCTGGCGGCATCAGAAAAACCAATCACGCGTGCACCAAGTTGATTGGCAGCGCTTTCAAAACTCAAACGCGTACGTGTGGATGGTTCGAAGAACAAAGTTGCAACAACTTTGTCGGTTAAAATTGGTTGATGCGGATTTTTTTCAAAGCCCTCAGCTGTGTCCAAAATGCGCAACATTTCTTCTTTCGAATAATCTTCGATCGAAACTAAACTACGGTTTTTCATTGTATAATATGTTTTAATAAGCAAAAAAAAAGCAACTTCGTTTCCAAAGTTGCTTTCAATATCCATTAATATGATTCAGATTTGTCTTCATTCTGAAATGCAAAATTAAACAAGATTTTTATTTTTTCCAAATAATAAATGTAAAAAATGTAAACAGGTTTTTAACAAGTAAAATTTTTCTTGTTGATTTTTTCGACATATTGTCTGCTTAAATAAAAAATTGTATCTTTGTATCCATGTTTAGTTTAAAAGAAATCGGGCAATACGTTTTATTACAGAAAGATGTATTTTCGCGTCCGCCGAAAGGACGCATATTTTGGAAGCAGGTGATTTCCGAAATCGACCGTTTGGGAATGACTTCCATCGGTATTATTTCTATTGTTTCCATCTTTGTGGGGGCAGCTGTAACCATTCAGTTAAGTTACAACACCGACAGCCCGTGGCTTCCGCTTTACACCTTGGGCTTTATTTCGCGTAAAGCGATTATGCTTGAGTTCTCCCCTACTATTGTCAGTTTAATTTTAGCCGGAAAAGTGGGGTCGCACATTGCCTCCGAAATCGGCACCATGCGCGTTACTGAGCAAATTGACGCTTTGGAAGTAATGGGTATCAATCCGGCAAATTATTTGATACTTCCGAAAATGATGGCCTGCGTATTGTTTTTTCCAATCCTTATCGTTATCAGTATTGCCTTGGCATTAATAGGCGGCTGGCTTGCCGGAATTATGGGAGGCTTAGCAAGTACATACGAATTTGTTTACGGACTTACCTTTGAAAACGATCCGTTCGACATCTGGTATGCAATTATCAAATCTGTTACATTTGCTTATTTGATTTCCACCGTTTCGGCGTTTTTCGGGTATTACACATCCGGAGGCGCTTTGGAAGTCGGACAATCGAGTACGAAAGCCGTTATTGCAAGCAGCATCATGATTATTATTTTCAATTTAATTTTAACCCAATTATTACTGTCATGATCGAAGCTCGCAATTTAAATAAATCGTTTGGCGAAAAGCAGGTTTTGACAAATATCAATGTCAAATTCGAAGCCGGAAAAAATAATTTGATCATCGGGCAGAGTGGTTCCGGAAAGACTGTTTTGATGAAAAGCATGGTCGGATTGCTGGTTCCCGATAGCGGCGAGATTTTATTCAACGACCGCGATTTCCTTGCGATGAACCGCATTCAGCAAAATCTTATCCGTCAAGAAGTCGGCATGGTTTTCCAAGGCGGCGCGTTATTTGATTCGTTAAATGTGTTGGAAAATGTGATTTTCCCATTGAATATGTTTACCCAAATGCCGCGCGAAGAAAAGATTGCACGTGCTAATTTTTGTTTACAACGTGTAGGGTTGGAAAATGTAAACAAACTTTTCCCATCGGAAATCAGCGGCGGTATGAAAAAACGGGTGGCCATTGCACGCGCCATTTCCAATAATCCGAAATATTTATTTTGCGATGAGCCCAACTCCGGACTTGATCCGCAAACATCAGCACGTATCGACGGATTGATTGACGAGATTACCAACGAATATAAAATCACAACGATTGTAAATACGCACGACATGAATTCTGTTTTGCAAATCGGTGATAATATCACGTTTATCAGCAAAGGAACGATTGGCTGGAAAGGCAGTAAAAACGAAATTTTACAAACCGACACTGCCGAGATTCGTGAGTTTATGAACGCGTCGGAATTAACAAGACGGTTGATTAAGAATTAGGATAATTGAACGAGATGGCCACGCACCTGCGGTACTCGCCATGGCAACCGGATGGCCACGCAACGCAAGCGTTGCTCGCCATGACAATTTGAAACTAAAAAAATGAACGTTATCGATATCATACTTGCAATACCTCTACTGTGGTTTGCCTACAAAGGCTGGACCAACGGTATGATTATGGAAATTGTGAAAATAATTGCTCTGCTTGGCGGACTGTTTGTTGCCATGCGCTTTTCGGAAGTGGTGGAACAAAAATTACCCGACAGTCAACACGGCGGTTTGCTTGCATTTCTGCTTACATTTATTGCAATTGCAATTGGCATCTACTTTCTTGGAAAAGCCTTGGACGGTATGGCAAACGCCATGATGCTGGGATTTTTCAATAAAATAATGGGGACACTGATTTCCATGTTTAAAATTGCACTAATCATCAGTTTTTTGATTTATTTTTTCAATTATCTGGACCCGAAAGAAAAAATCCTGGAAAAAGAACTCCGCGATGAATCCTTACTCTTCCGGCCGATTGAGAAAATTGCACCAAGTATTATGCCCAATATAAAAAACTTTATATCATGAAATAGCCATTAGATAAAAGTTTCTCAAAAAGAAATGATTATCATGGCATATTCCATCTGACCTAAATATAAAAATAAAAACAAACAGATGAAAAAGATTTTTGTTAGCTTACTTTTAATTTTTACAGCCATGAATGCAAATGCTCAGAATTTCGCATGCGACACCATCCCTTTAAAGACGGGGGATCTAAAGATGCATTTCATCAAGCATGCCAGCATCTATTTCGATTACAATGGATACTTGATTTACATTGATCCGGTTTCAATGTTTGCCGATTATTCCCAATTGCCGAAAGCCGATTTGATTTTGTTAACACACGAGCACTACGACCATTACGATATCAAGGCCGTGAAAGCGCTTTTGAAAAAACAAACGATTATTGTCGCTAATGCGAATGTTTCCGATTCTTTGAAAAAAGAAAAAGTTAAAAACAAACTTTTCACCTTAAAAAACGGCGAAAGCACAACTGTTCACGGAATGTTGATTGAAGCCAAACCGGCTTACAACACCACTCCTGCCAATACGAAATTTCACCCTAAAGGAAGAGACAACGGCTATGTGTTAAACATTGACAACAAACGTGTCTATGTGGCCGGAGATTGTGAAAACATGCCGGAAATGGCGCAAATCAAAAATATTGACATTGCGTTTTTACCAATGAATCAGCCCTACACCATGCAGCCTTATCAAGTGTTTATTGCGGTAAAAATGTTCGAACCCAAAATTCTGTATCCTTATCATTACGGAGAAACCAATGTTGATGGGTTGCTTCGCATCATGCGTCAGTCGCCAACCGAAGTACGCGTAAGAGACTTACAATAAGCGCCCCGTTCTGCCGTGATGTGCAATTTGGTGCCCTCCGGCAAAGGTTCGCGCTTCCATTTTTCTATCCGATAATTTTTATTGGAACCATCGACTATAATTGTTTTCGGATGATATGTTTCTATCATTTCAGAGAGTTTCACATTCGGGTTTCCGCGTATCAACAACACATCCACCTCTAATGGTTTTTGCGAACGCAACCGCCTGTTTTCCTGAGATACAATGGCGATTTTTTGATTTCCCAAAAGATAAAAATGTTGATCATTCAGAAAATGTTGTTTCGAAAGATTTCTTTTCATGCAATAATTTTCCACATACCGCTGCCATTTTTCGGTTTGGGATTTTGCAGACGAATCGCAAACAAAATTCAGAGTATTCCCTGTAGAATAAGCTATTGCGCTTTGTCCGTTCAAATGAAAAACAATCATTTCGGGATGTTGAAAATGATTTATTTTCCGGATGAATTGCGATGAGAAAAATCCGATTATTAAAATCAAAACCGGAAAAACCATCCGTTTGTTTTCATTTACAAACATCACAAAAGCCAATAAAATCAACAGGTATAGCAATGTTTGTTCGAACATTGAAATCCATAATCCGTGCGAAACGGCAAACGGTAAACCATCAATAAAAGTCATTGATTCATTTAGCATTTTTATGACTAATGATAATAATTTCCCAATCCATTCACCTAAAACCGGCCACGCGAAAGAGCCTGCAAAAACAGCCATTCCCAAAGGGATAATGGCTGTTGAAAGCGGACCGGCAATTAGATTTGCAATTAAAAAATAATTCGGAAATTGATGAAAATAATAAATTGTCAGCGGCATGGTGATAAGTTGCGCCGCAATGCTCACTGCCGTTAATTCCCAAACGGATTTCATATATTTCGGCGGTTTCGGCCACCAATTTAAGATATAAGGCTGCAAAGCAGCAATGCCGACAATGGCTAAATATGAAAGTTGAAAACCCACGGAATAAAACATCCGGGGTTCAACCATCAATAAAAACAAGGCGGAAACGATGAGCGAATTATAAATTGAAGTATTTCGGTTTAAGGTTTGACCAATCGTTATAAAGCTAAACATCACAGCAGAACGTAATACCGACGGCGAAAAGCCCGTCATCATCGCGTATGCCCAAACAGCCAATAAAATCAACAACATCCGAAGCATCTGCGTTTCTTTTCGATATTGCATGAAGAATGTTATTTGCAACAAAACCATTGCAAACAACCCGACGTGCATACCCGAAACGCTCAACACATGCACGATTCCGGTGCCTTGATAGACTTTGATTAAATCCGGATCCAAGTAAGCGCAATCGCCAAGCAAAATGGCGGTCGACACTGCAAACTCCTCTCCTTTCAAGCCGTTTGCAGCTAAAACTTTCGTTAAATAATCGCGGCATTGATAGGCATAAGCGCGTAATGAAAATCCTTTTTGTTTCTCTAAAAGCCTCCATTCATGCGGATTCAGATAGTTTTGATGATAAACATTATTGTTCTTTAAATAATTTTGATAATCGAATTCTTCCGGATTTTTCGGCGCTTCGACAACTTTCGGTTGTGCCGAAACCACAAGTTTATCGCCATATTTCAAGGCTAAACTATTGCTGTCTTTTTTCAAATAAAACAGCCATCGTCCGGTGTATTTACGGTCGTTTTCACCTAAAACTTCTGCAACAATTTTCACCGATTTCGGTTTTTCCAAAGGAGGTTCGTCAATGCAGATAATATACGTCGCTTTTTGTTCGCGCAAAGCGTATTTCGAATTTCGGAAATCGCTTTCCTGCATGCGCAAAAGCCCGCATCCGTAAGCAATCAACAAAATCAAAACGCCGGAAACAAATTGGAGCTTAAATGAAAGTTTTTTGTGAATAATGAGTATCAACATCCAAAGAAACACAAGCGAAACAAGTATTTCTTTAAAGTAAACAAACTTCACATATTCTGCCGAACAAAGGCCGAAGATGAAAAATAAAAGAATTCTGAATAAAGGAAAATTTCTGATAAAAGCCATGATTTGTCGTTATTTTTCGGACAAATCCGGCTTTACGAAAGGTTTATTCTTCCGTGGAGTTCAGACTGTCCACATCTACAATTTCAACGTTGGTGTAATAAAATTTCAGGACTTGTTCTACCGAATAGCCTGCTTTGATCATGGCGGCGGCGCCTTCCTGGCTCAAACCAACGCCGTGCCCGTAGCCTTTCCCGGTAAGAATAATATCGTTGCCTTCTTTTTTTACTGAAAAATACGTTGATTTCAATCCCAAATCCTTGCGCATATTTTTTAAAGGAATACCGCAAAACTCCGTCAAACGTCCGTCTTCCTGCACAAAACTGCAAGCCTGATCGCGCTTTTGCGGATTGGACACATCGTAATTGTAATATTTTTTCAACAACTTCAACCATTCATCATTGGTATATTTTTTCTGCCAGGTAGCGTTTCTCGATTTTAATGAAAATGTATCTGTAATAGCTTTTAAATAAGACACCGGCATGTTCCAAACGTCTTCGGAATTAATTGTAAATCCGCCCGAATTTGAATGAAATGCCGCCGAAATCATGTGATGATTTTCATCAATCAATACTTTTCCGGCCGTTTCTACCGCTGCTCTTAATATTTTTGCATTGTTATTTCTACTTTTATAAACCTGACAATGTACCGCGTCGCACAAATTAAAACCTTCCTTGTCGTGTTTCAAAATATTGTTCATCGCGTAGGTACGCGAGATGATGGCTTGCACTTTGAAAAAATCCACATCATCGCTGCTGCCCAAAACTTCCGATTGAATCACGCCGGCCACATAATTTTCCAAATCCACCACGTTGATAAAATTCAGAAAATTATTTGCCACAGTTACCTGTAAATGGTCGTCGTAGATGCGTTCTTCGGCATCAAACTGTTCGGGCGTAATTTTATGAATTGCTTTCAAACCTTCGCCTTCAAACAGCAACGACGGGAACGAACCCAAATCGCGGCTACCTTTCATCATCTTAATTGTCGTGCTTTCTGCAACCAAGGTTACCGATTCGCCTTTGTTAATCACCTCTTCAAAATCCGTCACACCATCGCGAACACGGTATTTTCCAAGCACCACGGTGATGCTTGCCTTACGGACATTTTTTCCGGAGTATACTTTTACCAATAAATCCGTTGCATTTCCGGCAAACGGAAACATCAATATTAACGAAAGAACGACAATTCCAATCTTAAATCTGTACATATTAATAACGCTTGAGAAATCGAATTATTGTATTTGCGGCTCTAAAACTTGCACCCTCGCCGCCCAATTTTTCTTTAAGTAATTTATAATCTTGTTTTTGCACAACCCCATCCGAACCTAAAATATTTTTCAACATAGCTGTTAATAACTCCTTTTTCAAGTCGGTTTGGATCAATTCGGGCATCACGGAGCGATCCATAATCAAATTTACGATACCGATAAACCGGATATGTTTGATTAAATTTTTGGCAATAATATACGAAATGTAGCTTCCTTTGTAACAAAGTACTTCGGGCACTTCGAGCAAAGCAGCTTCCAATGTGGATGTTCCAGATTTCACCAAAGCCGCTGTGGAAGCGCGAAGCAAGGCGTATGTTTGTCCGTAAACGATTTTTACATTTTTATTTTGAATGTATTTTGCATACAAGTCCCTGTTTATCTCGGTTCCTGCAATCACAAACTGATATTCGGGAAAATCATCCACAACACTCAGCATAACCGGGAAAATAGCTTTGAGTTCCTGTTTACGGCTTCCGGGAAGCATTGCAATCACAGGACGTTTATCTTCAAATGTAAGCACGCCGCTCGTATCCGCGGCCATAGCATCCAACAACGGATGCCCTACGTATTCGGCATCAATGCCGTGTTCTTTAAAAAATTCTTTTTCAAAAGGAAGAATAACAATGAGTTTATCGATGTATTTCCGCATGGATTTGACACGCGATTTGTGCCAGGCCCATACCTGCGGCGAAATGTAGTAAATCACTTTAATCCCGCGTTCGTGCGCCCATTTGGCAATGCGCATATTGAAGCCCGGATAATCAATTAAAATAATTGCATCGGGCTGAAATTCTAAAATATCTTTTTCACAAAAGGCTTGATTTTTAAGGATTGTACGCAAATTCATCGCCACTTCGATAAAGCCCATAAAAGCCAAATCGCGGTAATGTTTTTGCAAATCTCCCCCTTGCGCCTGCATCAAATCACCGCCCCAGCAGCGGATCTGAGCTTCCGAATCAAGTTTTTTTAATTCTTTAATTAAATTGGATCCGTGCAAATCGCCGGAGGCTTCGCCTGCAATAATGTAATATTTCATGCTATTTTCCCAACAAATGTTTGATCGGATTCAACTGTTTGTAATCCGTTAAATCGAAATGCACCGGAACCACTGAAATATAATGATTATTCAGCGCCCACATATCGGATTCGGGATCCGCGTCTTCGCCCACAAATTCGCCATCGAGCCAAAAATATTCGATTCCGAATGGATCTCTGCGTTCTACATAAATTTCATTCCAAAAAGCATTGGCTTGTTTGCAAACACGCACGCCCAAAATCTCTTCTTTTTTAATTTTCGGAATATTCACATTCAAGCAAGTGCCCTTGGGAAGCGGATTTTCAATCATTGTTTTGATAATATCCCTAATAAAATCTTCAGCTTGTGAAAAATCGGCATCGGGCGCATGATCAAGCAACGAGAAACCGATTGCGGGCATTCCTTCGATACACGCCTCAATCACAGCAGCCATTGTTCCGGAATAAATAACATTTGTAGATGCATTGGAGCCATGATTGATACCCGAAAGTACAAGATCGGGCTGCGAACCGTCGAACAACAATTTTTGTCCGAGTTTCACACAATCCACAGGCAGGCCATTGCTCATATATTCGCGGTAATTATCTTCTTCGTGCAATTTTTTCAAGCGCAAAGGCGTTGCAATTGTAATGCCGTGTCCGGTTCCCGAGCGCGGGCTGTCGGGGGCAACCACAGTTACCTCGCCAAATTCGCGTGCAATCTTAATCAGCGTGCGAATTCCTTTGGCATGAATACTGTCGTCGTTAGTAACAAGAATTTTCATATCATTTTTAAATAAGCTACAAAGATACGAAATAATTGTTAATTATTAATTGTTAATTATTAACAAGCTGCGCCTCAATCCTAATAGAGCTCTGTAAACTCATACGGATTTCCACAGACATCAAGAAATTTAATCAAATCTGTGGTTTTAACAACTAAGGATGCGGTATTTTCATTGGGATGAAAGCTCAATTTTTCGGATTCGAGCAAATGTTTGTCCAAAAATAATTTGACATGATGTTCCGTATCGTTGATCAAACCGAACGGCGACACAGATCCCGGACGAATTTTTAAATACTTATATAAGCGTTCTTCCGATGCAAACGACAATTTCCCTTGCTTCAAGCGCAGTTCCAAATCGCGGATGCTCACCGTTTGCGAACATTCGATAATTACCAAATAATGTTGATTTCCCTTGTGGTTGCGAAGAAAAATATTCTTGCAATGCGTAGATCCTGGAATTTTCGACCAATGCTCCATCGCCACTTCTACCGTTGGCAATGGTGGGTGTTCGTAATATTCGAAATCAATATTCAGTTCTTTCAGTCGGTCGTAAAGTTCGGCTTGTCCGTTCATAAGTCAAAAAAATATTTTGCAAACTTACGTCTTTTTTATGTAATTTTACAAAAAAATTACATGAAACCCATCGATCGCATACATGCTTTTTCCGAATTAGGCCGTTTTTTAGGTCAAGCCGACACTCCTGAATGGAACGATATTATTGATTGTGCTGCAAAAGCCAATCCTTGGTTTACGGAAACATCCATTAAATTAGCTTTGCATAACTGGTCGGACGCTTTGCGCGAAGAGAACCTACAAAAATGGTTGATGCCCTACGAAGCCAAACTACATCCGGAACAAGCGAAAACCGTTGCCGTTATTATGGCCGGAAACATTCCGCTGGTTGGATTCCACGATTTCCTGTCTATTTTGCTGACTGGACACCGCATTTTAATCAAACTTTCGAGTAATGATTCTGTTTTACTGCCGTTTATTGTAAAAAAATTATGTAACATTCAACCGGAATTTAATAAGTATATCGAATTTACTGAAAACAACATTCAGAATTTCGATGCTGTTATTGCTACAGGAAGCAATAATACTGCGCGATATTTCGATTATTATTTTGGAAAATATCCGCACATTATCCGCAAGAACCGCAATAGCTGTGCCGTTTTGAACGGAAGCGAAAGCGACGAAGATTTACAAAAATTAGCCGATGACATTTTTCTTTATTTCGGCATGGGCTGCCGCAATGTTTCGATGCTGTATGTACCGAAAGGCTATGATTTTTCAAGGCTTTTCAAAAATATTGACCATTACAAGTCATTAGAAAACCACACCGGCTACAAAAATAATTACGATTATTATAAATCCATCTATCTTATTGACCGCGTACCTTTTTTAGATAATGGATTCAGTTTATTTTTAGAGAAAAATCATTTTGCATCTCCCCTTTCGGTGATTCATTATAGTTTTTATGAAGATAAAGACGAAGTGCGGAAGCATCTTCTCGCCAATCACGACCAAATCCAGTGCATGATTGGCAATCACCCGAAATTTATTCCTTTCGGGAAAGCACAAAATCCGGAATTGAGCGACTATGCAGACGGGGTGAATACGTTGGAATTTCTAACAAGTCTTAAATAAAAAATGTAGAGACGCAATGCATTGCGTCTCTACAAGAAGGACAAACCCTTTCAACAATTCCCCCTGCATCCCGTGCAGAGGCCATCCCTCAACTTGTTCTTGAAATTTAATCCTGAAGACAACGAACAGAAAAACCGCTAGACCTAAGGTGGTTGGTCCGGCTCACCGTGGTATTACTCGAATCGATTCGGCGGTACCACGCGAGCTCGCTACTTTTGCCGGAAGCACTCCAAAAGGAGACGTTAGAACCTCGACTATTGAAATTCAAACCATTGTTAAGGCGATTGCCTGCCGCGAGCACGGAAAATCCCGAGGCTTGCTTTACGCCTGTTGTGAAACCCGAAGATTTTAAGGTTGCACCGGCATTGGTTCCTGCCAATGTTTCTGGAGCTACGCTATTATGATTCTTAGTCCCTGTTTCCACAGCATTTAACATATCCCCCCATTCTCCATCGGAAGGAACATGCCATCCCGGAGGGCAGATGCCGCGAGTGGGAGCCGTGAAAGAAGACGGATTGCCGGAAGACGTATTTGTATAATTTGTTCCTTCCACCCAAGTACCAACACCATCGGCTCGCATGGTACATTCCCACGTATAGAGGGCACCCCATGTATTACAGTCAGAAAGCGAAGAGGAGGTTGATGTTCCCGGGCACCAGAAGCTACCAATACCGGGCACACCATCGGTTGCAGAGGTAAAAGGCTGATTGGAAGCCGAGCGGAACGTTAATCTCGTTTGATAATTCAAATTCTCTCGCATCCACCATTTGCCGTCGGCCATTTTGATTATGGAATAGGTTTTACAATCGCGCGGATCGGTCATTGTTTTGATAGCACCGATAGCCTCGCCGCCGGCAATGGTATTGGGTGCAGCCTCATTTTCGCCTTTCACACAGCGCACCGAGAAGCTGTTCGAACGATCGTTCGCGTAACGCATCACGGAAGCGGTACCAAAGCTGAAGCGCCGACTCCACGCACACCAAGAGTCAGAACCTGATGCACTCCAGAAGCCGGCATTCGTCCCACGATTGTAGAAGCGCGTGCCATCGGAACCACGATGGCCGGCCGAAAGCACGGAAAAACCATATTGATCGGTACGGGAAACACTATAATTACCACCGGAAGTATGCATTAAACGTATACCGGCGTCAATACCCATCCAACTTTGAGTGGAAGAAGAACCAATGTTGTGATTTTTATATCCGCCGTTTGCTACGGAATTGATTGCTGTAGAAAGTGTATTGCCATTGGTTGTTTCAACGGCATTTAACATCGTTCCCCACTCATTGTCGGTAGGAACATGCCAACCACTTGGGCAGATACCACGACCGCCAACCTGAGAGTTTCCCATCGTCATGTTGTCATTTGCCGGAAAACAACCCGAGATGGCGCCGTTGGCAGCATTTCCATCCAGCCACATGGCTGCGTCCCAAGTATAGAGGGCGCCGTATTTTTCACAGTCGGCAAGCGTCCGCACATCAGAAGTCCCTTTATCGTCTATACCCGGACACCAAAAGGAAAGGCTGCCCTGACCGCCGCCGGTTGTACCATTGGGGGAATTAGAAGTAGCACGGAAAGTCATCCCTGCTTGGTAATTAAGATTTTCAGCCATCCACTCTTTGCCATCGGGCATAACAACGGTTTTATAAACCTTGTCGTCTCTATTGTCAGTCATGGTTGTACCGGAATATTCTTTGAAGGTAATGAAAAGCTCTTGATTGATGTTGCAGTAATTAGGATTGGATGCCACAATGGAAAACTGCACCGTTTGAGCATCGTTGGCGGAAGAAAGGCCCTTAAATAAGATTTCCACCAAAGTATCCGACCCCATATTTCGAGGTTGGTAGAAGGTGGCTGCATCAACCGTCATTCCGCTTGGAACGGTGGATGCATCAGGGATAACGGTGTATTTCCACACGCCGCCCGAAGCAGGAAGTTTGAAAACAAAAAAGACAAAAGCCTTGCCTTGTGCAGGCAGAAATTCAACCGTATCATAAGCCGTGTCAAGCGTCTTAGAGCCGTTTTTGGAAGTGATAAATGGAATCCGAAAACCCTCTTCGCAACCGCCTTCCACACAGCGCACGGACAAAGCGTCCGCGCGGAGTTGTGCAGAGGAGCCGGTTCCTAAATCAGAGTTGTTTGTAAATATTTTTGAACTTGCTTGAGTGCCATTCGTATTAGGTGTACTTGTCCAGAAAAGAGCCTGCGTACCGTTGCCCAAATAGGCGCCAGCAGTGGTACGCAAGCCCGCAGCCAAAGCAGAGAACCCGTATGAATTATCATTTGTATTAGATGGTGTTAACCAAAGTTTTGTGTATGCTTGATTGTTTGCAAAAGTGCTTGTCGGCAAATTTGCCTTTAGCTTTTTTCCGGCATCTGCTGTTCCACCCATATTTGTAAAAAGCAAATTCCACTCGCCGTCGCTTGGCAAGTGCCAGCCGTCCGGACAAATACCTTGCTCGCCGGCAACAGTATTTACAGCCGTATTTGCAGCATTGGCATAAGCCACCCAAAAAGGGTAAAGTGCTCCCCAATATTCGCAAGCCAAAGGATCTGCTTGATTAACAGACGTATTTAATGGTCCGGGACCCGGGCAGTAATACGTGCTTTTCGAAGCAGCAAAGCTATTTGCAGTCGTATTGTTTGCGAAAATCGGATTGTTCAAACCATTTCGATACCGCAGATTTTCCGCCATCCAGCGTTTGCCGTCGGGCATGATCACGGTTTTGTAGGTTTCGCCATCGCGTGGGTCGGTGAACGTGCCGCCGTCGGTTTGCGCGAAAATAAAGCAGAAGTGCAGAAATGCAAAAACGCAGAAGAAGAACATTTTTCTGCATTTCTGCGCTCTTGCGCTTCTGCATTCTTGCATTTTTGCATTT
>JAVBNF010000009.1:0-16497 GCA_031551725.1 Bacteroidales bacterium | reverse complement strand
CATATTTTCCTGAATGCATAATCTCGTTTTTTATACAAAATTAGCACCAAAATCAAATCAAAAAATCAAAGAACTTTCGTAAAATATTATATTTTAATAAATTATGTTAATTTTTTAAAAGTTAACGCATCAGCAGAAATTGTTAATTATTAATAAGCTACGCCTCAATTTATAATTAACAATTAATAATTTATAATTAAAAAGTTTTCGTTTTATTAATGATGTTTGTTGTCGAATATCCGTCAACAAACGTAATTGTTACCACTTCGCCGCCTTTTTTGGTAACGGTATCATAGCCTACAATATCTTCGGGTTTATAGTCGGCGCCTTTTACAAGAACGTCGGGTTGAACAAGCTCGATAAGTTCTTTGGGTGTGTTTTCGTCGAAAAGAACCACGGCTCCAACAGCCGACATGCTTGCGAGGACTTCCGCACGTGCGATTTCATCGTTTACCGGGCGCCCTTCGCCTTTTAAACGGCGGATGGAAGCATCTGAATTAAGTCCTACAATCAAAACATCGCCCAAATCTGAGGCTTGCGCCAAATATTCCACATGTCCGCGATGAACAATGTCGAAACATCCGTTTGTAAAAACGATTTTCTTTGCTTTGAAACGCCAGTAATTCAATTGACGTTGCAAGTCGTCGCCGGCGAGGATTTTATTTTTTATAACTTCAAGTTTGCTCATTATTTTCTTGTTTAGGATGTTTAGGAAGTTCAGGTAGTTTAGAATGTTAGGTGGTTTAGGACGTTTATCATTGAGTTTCTAAACCTTCTGAACCTTTGAACTTTCTGAACTTATCTCATAAGATTTGTACTAATAATCTGCATAAACTCTGCACGTGTTTTGTCGCTGCTTAGGAAAACGCCGGTAAAATCGGAGGTTGTTGTTACCGAGTTTTGTTTTTGTACGCCGCGCATGGACATGCAAAGGTGGGCAGCTTCAATAACGACGGCCACTCCCAACGGTTTTAATGTTTCTTGCAAACAGTTTTTAATTTGTGTAGTTAAGCGTTCTTGCACCTGCAAACGACGTGCGTAAGCATCTACTACACGCGGGATTTTGCTCAATCCGACAATGGTTCCGTTTGGAATATATGCAATATGCGCTTTCCCGAAAAACGGCAACATGTGATGTTCGCACATCGAATAGATTTCAATGTCTTTTACGATGACCATTTCGCGGTAATCTTCTTTAAACAAGGCCGACTTCAATATCTCCTCGGGATTTGCATGATAGCCTTGTACTAAAAATTGCATGGCTTTTGCAACGCGTTCGGGGGTAGCGAGAAGGCCTTCGCGTTCGGGATTTTCGCCCAAAAGGCGGAGTATTTCTTTGTAGTGCATGGCCAACTGCTGTGTCCGTTCTTCGTTGTAGCAGTCGATCTTTTGATAACCGTGTGTAGAAATTTCGTTCATTTGATTTTGTTTCAAGTTACAAATGTACGAAAAAAATTGTTAAATCGAAGATTAATAAATATAAAAAAATGCCGTTGGTTTCCCAACAGCATTTTTTGTCCCCACAAACAGCAGATTTGTGGATAATGCACAGAATAAATATTATGGACGAAGACAGCGAAGTTGCTGTTTGCCTCCTGTGATTCCACAGGCATTAGGAATATCTTCAATAAAGCCGCTAATCGTTCCCCAGTACCAATGAGTGCAGTTTGTACTATATATAAGACCTTGCCCTCCGGGTTGATTGGGGGAGGTGATTATTCCATCTCCTCCAGAAAGTACACTAAGGCCATAGAAATCGGAAGTTCCTCCATTATTAACACTGCGTATGAGACGAACAAAAGTAGCATTATTGACTTCTTTGCCGGCTAAGTTTCTGACTCTATTCCCATTTGGAATAACCCATCCCACTGGACAAATTCCTCGCTGTTCCACACCATTCGCAGTAAATCCAGCTTGTGCAACTGTGTACATTCGGTAGTTTCGTTGAGCTATGAAATCAAGACTTCCACTAACATTGAATCGTATACTTTCCGCTAACCACCATTTGGTATCAAGCATTTGAACAATTCGGTATAGTTGATTGTCTCGACTATCTTTAATCCAAGTTTCCCAATTTTGTGCGCCTGAAGAACGTTGCTGACAAATATGTGTTGCATCATCAAAACGATCACTGAAGGTATATGGACAGCCTGCAATTGTAAACTCTAAAGAGTCTGTTTTGCAACGTATTCCATTTGTAATATCCACTTTTACAGTAAACGATTGCCCGATATTCGAAATGCTTAATCCGCTAAATGTAGCAAGACCGGAAATCGGATTTATTGTTATATTTCCGGGGTTTACGTTGTTGTTTATAATCGAATATGTGACATCCCAAACTCCGGAACCGACAGCTTCACTCAAGGTTGCAGCAAAAGAATAAGTGTTGATTTTATAATCGATGTATGAAAAGCAAGTGTTGTTAATTGTGATATTTATTCCTTCTGTGTCACATTCATCATTCTGTACGCACCTCACCGCTTTTGCCGTTGATTTCAAATCTGCCCCACGATAAGTTTGATAAGAAGTATTTCTAAATTCCCGATAAAATGCATTATTTGCGTCATAAATGGAACTTGCCCAAAAACTGGCATAATTACCCAATTGTAAATAATTTCCGCCTGCACTTGCTTTGTATCCTTCCGCTTCTGCAGAAAAACCGAAAGTATCGCGTGCTTTGAAAGTTGAAGAGTTCCAAAATAATTTATAGACTTTCGGTGTTCCTACATTTGCAGAACGCAGTTTTGAAGATGCTCCACTTGAATCCGTTGCTCCATAAGCTGTAGCGGCTGTTGCATTTGTCTTCGGATTATGATTCTGTGAAGCCGTTTTTGATTCGCTTGCATTTAGCAAATTTCCCCAATCCCAATCACTCGGGACGCGCCACCCCGTGGGACATACACCTGTTATCCACGGTTGATAATTTGTTGAAAGAGGGTTTGCAATTGTTGTTGGAATTTTTCCTTTACCACTGTCTGCTACTGCCGTCCACCAAGGATATAGGCAGCCCCAATATTCGCAGGCCAAAGGATCGGATTGCGTTACGGGAACACTTGTAATATCGGGTCCCGGTCCGGGGCAGTAGTACAAGCCTTTCAAAGCTGCTTCCGAATTATCTGTTGGATTGAGTTTTGTTTTATTAGAAAAAACCGGATTATCCAATCCTTGTCGATATTTTAAATTCTCTGCCATCCACCATTTACCGTCGGGCATAAAAACAGCTTTGTACGTTTGATTGTCGCGGGAATCGGTGAAGGTATTGGTATCGCCGACAGTTTGCGCAAGGATTGAGGATTGAGGGATGAGGGTTGATAAAACGGCGAAGGCTAATAAGACGAGATGGCCACGCAAGGCAAAGCCTTGCTGGCCATGACGTGCGAACTGTAGGGGCAGACTCGTGTGTCTGCCCTTGTTCAATGGGCGAACACGTGGGTTCGCCCGTACAGCCGCAGCCGATAATCGTAAATTGTAATTTGTTTTCATGTTGTGTTGTATTTACTTGTTAATTATTTTCCAACAAGACCCGAAGGATCTGTATATGCATAACAAAAAAGGCGTGAGTTGAATCCTTATTTCTAAAGAGGCATCGCCAAACGCCCACATGAAAATAAGATACAACCCACGCCGGAACACAGCATGAGCGCATTACTTATGATTCTTTTCATGTTAAAATTTTGGCGATTTTCTTTAGAAAGAATTAAGCTTACGCTTTTTTATTTATGTTTAATTAGTGTTTTTTTCGATAAAATATTTTTAAATATCTTCACAAAATTATGAATATTTTTCTAATAATGCAAATTTTAACAAATATTTAACATTTGTTAAGAAATAATTTAGAGGGTCATCGCGTTTATATATATGTAAACTTTTATTTCTTCAAAAACAAATGTATGAAACAAAATTTAGAAAGGAAATTAGATAGTATAAACGAATTATTAAAATGCTGCGTTGATAAAAAAGGGCATCATTACTGCGATTATGCGAAATTAACGGATGTGCAAGCGAAAATTCTTAGTGAAATATCCGGCGTTGACCTGCGAGGTTATAAACGTGTTATAACGACTGATGACATTTTACATGCATTTAATACTCATTGCAAGGATAAATGCCCTGTGACACTGGAAGACTTCTTGCTTATACCATATGTTTGTGAAAATTATGACTGGATCGAAAAAGGTGGTATAGCGGAACATACAAAATGCCAATGCATACGCTACAAGAAAGAAATAGGAGATACTTATTTTGTAGTGGAAGAAATTCGAACGGGAAGGAACAAATTAGCTTTTAAAACGTTATATAAAAAAGCAAAGCGATCATTTTTTTGATCGCTTTGCTTTTATTGTTTGCAGATGAGGTTTTGCAATAGCCATCCTCTTCACGTCCGTAACGCTTCTGCTCCGCGAAGCAAAGGTACAAAAAAGACTTATAACCACAAAATAATTAACTAAAATGTCGATAATTATCTCTATCCCGGTCCTGTTTCCTCCAAATCAATATCAGCGCCGCACCGAAAAGCATGCCGCCTAAATGCGCAAAGTGAGCCACATTGCCTCCCGTATCCGAAATTCCTGCAAAAAGTTCAATAAGTCCGTAAATAATGACAAACCATTTCGCTTTGATTGGTAAAAAGAAATAAACATAAATCATCTGATTTGGAAACATCCAACCGAAGGCCAGCAAAATACCGAACACAGCTCCGGAAGCTCCCACAGTCACACTGTTTTCCATGAAATGTTGTCCGGCAACGGAACCATATTCATTAATCACATGCATGATGTCGATACCGACGGCCAACGTTTGAATAACGCCCGCACCAAATCCCGTAAGCAAATAGTAAAACAAGAATTTCTTACTGCCCCAAAGGTTTTCAAGCGAATATCCAAACATCCACAACGCAAACATGTTGAAAAACAAATGCGAAAAATTCGCATGCATAAACATATAGGTCAGATATTGAAACGGATAATAATGTTCTGCTCGAATATAGTGCAAGCCCAGATAGTCCGACAAATCGAAACCTAAGTTTTTCAATGTGAAATCGGCCAGGAAAAACAAGGCATTCAAGATAAGCAGGTTTTTTACAACCGGTGGCAGGAACGAAAAGCCCTGCATGCGGTAGGAAGAGTCGTTGTTCATTTTGTTTGGTACGTTTAAGAAGTTCAGGAAGTTTAGAATGTTCAGAAGGTTTAGGTTTCCAAACTTTCTGAACCCTTGCATTTTGTTTATTCAAATTTGATTAATAATTCATCAGCTCCGATGATAATGTATGTTCGTTTTCCGGATGGCGACATCTCGGGAACTTTACACGCAAACAAACGGTTGATGAGGTTGTTCATTTCTTCATTTTCTAATTTTACGCCGCTTTTGAGGGCGGTGTTCCGCGCAATGGATAACGCTAAATTGCTTTTGCGATCGCTGCGCATGTTGAGCAGGTTTTGTTTAAAACTTTCCAAAATCCGCTCTAACATTGATTTGGTGTCTTCTTCTTTGATGTCATTTGGCATTGCATGAATGATAAACGCATTCTGTCCGAATTCTTCCACATCCCAACCCAAATGTTTTAAATCGTTTTTGATTTCTCTTAAAATTTCGGCATTGGCCGGCGAAAAATCAATGGTTTGCGGAAATAATTTATGTTGCGAAACACTTTGTTCGTTTTCCATTTTTTGCAAAATTTCTTCGTACAAAATACGTTCGTGAGCGCGTTGTTGATCAATTAATAAGATACCCGATTTCAAGTGGCTGACCATATATTTCAGTTGAAACTGAAACACGGGAACATCGCCGGAAACCGTATTTTCGGGAATTTCCAAGCATTGTTGAACATGTTCGGTAACGGAATTAAAATCGTGTAAATCTTTAAAACGTTCCAAATAGGCTGCTCCGGTTTGTGCACGCGAAGCGCCGGCATGTGTTTGTAACGAGCGAAAACCACTTCCAGATGAAGAAGCGGGATGTTCAAACGGATTATAATTCGGATTTACCGTAATTCCGGGCATTTCCGGAGTGTAATCTTTGGGAGCAGGTGTTACTTCATATTCCGGATTAAGCGAAAAATCGATGCTTGGCGCTAAATGATGCACGCCGATGCTTTTCTTTACAGACGAATGCAAAATGCCGTATATCAATTTCTCATCCATAAACTTAATTTCCGTTTTAGTAGGATGAATATTAACATCAATATATTTCGGATCAATTTCAATATTCAGAAAATAAGACGGCGTAGCATCCGGCGCAATCAATTCTTTGTAAACGCTTTTTACTGCATGGTCCAAATAGTGATGCTTGATAAAACGATTATTCACAAAGAAAAACTGCTCGCCTTTGGTTTTCATTGCAAATTCGGGTTTACCGATAAATCCGGAGATTTTCATCTGGCTCACGGCCTGTTCAACGGGCAAAAGACGTTGATTGTAATTATTTCCAAAAATGCCTACAATGCGTTGTTTGAAATTGCCTGTTTCGAGGTTATATTCCGCCTTCCCATCGGTATGTAAGGAAAAGGAAACATGTGGATTTACTAATGCTACACGTTTAAATTCGGTGCGGATATGTTCAAATTCCGTTTTATCGCCTTTCAAAAAATTGCGACGGGCGGGAATATTGAAAAATAAATTCTTTACAGAAATCGAAGTCCCAACGCTGCATTGAACAGGTTCTTGCGATTTGGTTTCCGAGCCCTCGATAATGATTTGTGTGCCGAGTTCGCTATCCGGAGTTCGTGTCTTGAGTTCCACTTGTGCCACGGCAGCGATGGAAGCCAAGGCTTCTCCGCGGAAGCCCATAGTGCGAATATGGAATAAATCGTTTGCTTCTTTAATTTTTGAAGTCGCATGGCGTTCGAAACACAAACGCGCGTCGGTCACCGACATGCCTTTGCCGTTGTCAATCACTTGAATCAACGTTCTTCCGGCGTCTTTGACAATCAATTGAATGTCGGTTGCACTTGCATCAATTGCATTCTCCAATAATTCTTTCACTGCCGATGCCGGACGTTGTACAACTTCTCCTGCTGCAATTTGATTGGCAACGGCGTCGGGGAGGAGGTTGATGATGTCGGACATACGGAAAAAATTAAGAATTAAAAATGATGAATGATAATGGTTGTTGGGGCACAACACCTTGCGCCCATTTGATGTCTATCTGAATATAAATAACAATAACAAAATTAAAATGAATAAATAAATCAAGAGCCATTTATACGACAAAGTGCCTTTCTTTTTCAAAATGGGGCGGTTGCTATGAAATGCTTCCCGGATACGCTTTTCGCGTTCAGAATCCGAAAGCTCTTGTTCGTTGATTCGTTTTTTCAAATCCTCAATACGCTCCTTCTCCTCGCTGTAAAAACGAGGTTTATAGTCAAAACGCTTGTGCGATTTTATGTTGAAAAAAGAAGCCATCTCTATTTTTTAGCAAAGATACAAATTTTTTAATAAAAAAAATTGTAGATTTCTCATTTTTTTCTATCTTTGCAATATCGTTCTTTAAAACTATACATTATGACCACACAACAGCTCTTTTGGTTGATCCCTGTTGCTTCGGTGTTGGCACTCGGATTTGCGTACTATTTCTTCAAGAACATGATGAAAGAAGACGAAGGTACGGATACGATGAAAGAAATTGCTTCGCACGTGCGAAAAGGTGCCATGGCTTATCTGCGGCAGCAATACAAAGTCGTTACAATTGTTTTTGTTATTTTAGCATTGTTTTTTGCCGTTTTGGCGTATGGTTTCGGTGTGCAAAACCCGTGGGTGCCGTTTGCATTTTTAACAGGCGGATTTTTCTCCGGTTTGGCCGGATTTATCGGCATGAAAACAGCAACGTATGCTTCTGCGCGTACAGCCAATGCGGCGAGAAAATCACTCGACAGCGGCTTGCGCATCGCGTTCCGTTCCGGCGCCGTGATGGGATTAACAGTCGTGGGGCTCGGTTTACTTGATATTTCAATTTGGTATCTGGTTTTAAATCATTTTATCGATGCTACCGGAGCGCAAAAATTAGTAATTATTACTACAACTATGCTGACTTTCGGGATGGGAGCTTCTACACAGGCTTTGTTTGCACGTGTCGGCGGCGGTATTTACACCAAAGCAGCCGATGTGGGCGCCGATTTGGTGGGGAAAGTAGAAGCCGGAATTCCGGAAGATGATCCGCGAAACCCCGCCACAATTGCCGATAATGTGGGCGATAACGTTGGCGATGTGGCCGGAATGGGTGCAGACCTTTACGAAAGCTACTGCGGTTCTATTCTTGCAACAGCGGCGTTAGGCGCTTCTGCATTTTATATGATGCCCGAATTACAGCTACGTGCGGTTTTTGCACCGATGCTGATTGCCGCCGTGGGTATTATTCTTTCGATTATCGGTATTTTCATCGTTCGTACGAAAGAAGGCGCCAATATGAAAGAACTTTTAGGCGCACTTGGAAAAGGCGTGAATATGAGTTCAATTCTAATTGCGATTGCAACATTTGGAATTTTATATATTTTGCAAATGCCGAACTGGGTGGGAATTTCGTTTTCCGTAATCAGCGGCCTGCTTGCCGGCGTGATTATCGGACAATCCACAGAATATTACACGTCACATTCCTATAAACCAACCAAACGTATTGCGGAAAGCTCTGCAACCGGACCGGCAACCGTAATTATTTCGGGGATCGGTTTAGGTATGATTTCTACCGCTATTCCAGTTATCACCATTGGAATTGCAATTATTATGGCGTATTTGTGTGCTATTAATTTTGATATGGCAAATATGCTTACCGCGCAAAATTTGAGTTTAGGCCTTTACGGAATTGGAATTGCCGCTGTGGGAATGCTTTCAACTTTAGGCATCACGCTGGCCACCGATGCTTACGGCCCAATTGCCGACAATGCCGGCGGAAACGCTGAAATGAGTCATTTGGATCCCGAAGTTCGAAAACGTACAGATGCATTGGACGCACTTGGAAATACGACTGCCGCTACCGGAAAAGGTTTTGCAATCGGATCTGCGGCTTTAACAGCTTTGGCTTTGCTTGCTTCTTATATTGAAGAAGTAAAAATAGGCTTGCAGCATATCGGACAAACGGCAATCACACTTTCGAACGGCAAAATTGTGCAAATTGCCGAAGCCGGAATTCCCGATTTTATGGAATACTATCAAGTTTCGTTGATGAATCCGAAAGTTTTGGTAGGTATGTTTATCGGTTCCATGATGGCGTTTTTATTCTGCGGATTAACAATGAATGCCGTAGGACGTGCTGCACAAAGCATGGTGGAAGAAGTTCGCCGCCAATTCCGCGAAATCAAAGGTATTCTTACCGGAGAGGCAACACCTGACTACGCTCGATGTGTCGAAATTTCAACACGCGGTGCGCAACGTGAAATGCTATTTCCTTCCATACTGGCTATTCTTGCGCCAATGATCACCGGATTGATTTTTGGAGTGGCAGGAGTCATGGGCTTGTTGATTGGCGGACTATCTGCCGGATTTGTTTTAGCGATATTTATGGCTAATGCCGGCGGTGCGTGGGACAATGCGAAAAAATACATCGAAGAAGGCAACCTTAACGGAAAAGGCAGCGACAACCACAAAGCTACCGTTGTCGGCGACACCGTTGGCGACCCATTTAAAGACACTTCCGGACCATCCTTAAACATTCTAATTAAGTTGATGAGTATGGTCGCAATCGTAATGGCCGGATTAACAGTCGCATTTAGCTTATTTTAATTATTTGTTTTGCCTCTACCGCGTAAATCTGCGCAATTTTAAAAATCTGCGATTTAACTTTTGCCGCAGGCAAAAATACACGCAGTGTCACCGCGTAATATTAAACATAAATAGCTAACAATCAGTTATTAATAATTAATAATTAATAATTAACAATTATTTTCGTATATTTGCTAGTTAATTTTCATGGCAAATAATGCATTTTGTTTATCCATATTTTCTGTTTAGTCTGCTGGTTTTAAGCATTCCGGTGATTATCCACTTGTTTCATTTCCGGAAATACAAGAAAGTGTATTTCTCAAACGTGAGCTTTCTGGAATCCTTGCAAATGCAAAACCAAAAGCATGCGCGTGTCAAACATTTGTTGGTGTTGGCTTGCCGGATGCTGGCATTGGCAGCATTGGTATTTGCCTTTGCGCAGCCGTTTATTCCCAGCAAGGAAAATCGCTTGGTACAGGAAGGGACAAATGCAGTCAGCATATATGTAAACAACGGCTTTGGCATGCAGGCTGTGGCGGAAGATGGTCCGCTTTTGGAAGATGCCAAACGCAAAGCTCGCGAAATTGCAGCATCATATAAGCCGTCCGACCAATTTCAACTGCTTACGAATGATTTCTCGGGTGCGCAACAACGTTTGCTAAGCCGCGATGAATTTCTGGAGCAAGTCGATCGAATTGAAGTTTCCGCTTCTTCACGTCCGTTGCAGGATGTGGCTATTCGTCAGCAAGACGTACTCAACCATTCGCACGGAAGTGCAAAATCTGCTTATATCATTTCAGATTTTAATAAATCGGCTTCGGATTTAAGTAAATTCAAAATGGATCCGAATATTAACCTTGTGCTTGTTCCCACACGTGCACAGGATTTTTCAAATATCAGCATCGATAGTTTGTGGATGGATGCGCCTTTGTTTCAAGTGGGAAGCGAAGTAAAAATCAATGTGGTTATTTCCAATTATTCTGCACAAAGCATTGAAGCATTGCCCGTAAAACTTACGATTAACAACGAAGTACGCGCTGTTGCGAATGTGGATTTGCAAGCGAACGAAAATAAAACCGTTGTACTTCCTTTTACATTGCATAACGCCGGACTTTTACAGGGTTCTGTGGAAATTCAGGATTTCCCGATGGTGTATGATGATGCACTTTATTTCTCTTTCTACGCCGAAGAAAAAGTAGATGTATTGTCCATCAACGAAAGTGTTGCGAATACTTATGTTTCCAAACTTTTCGACGATGATGAAGCATTTGTTTTGAATAATGGTTCTGTTCAAAATCTGGATTATTCTTCGTTAAAAAAATATCGCTTGATTATTTTAAATGAAGTGAAAAACATTTCTTCCGGCTTAGCGCGCGAATTGCAAAACTTCATGCAGCAAGGCGGCGGCGTGCTTTTACTGCCTTCCGCGCAAGCGAATTTGAAAACGTATAATCAATTTTTAAACGGCTTTTCGCAATTGAATTATACGCCGTTGGATACGCACCGCGTGGATGTTTCGAACATTACATATAAGCATTCTTTATTTAAAAATGTGTTTGAAAAAGTTCCACAAAACGTAGAAATGCCGAAGGTTTTCAAGCATTTTCCGTTGCGTGCAGGTGCACGGACGGCAACAGAAAGTGTTTTAAAATTGAATGATCAAAGCGATTTATTGGTGTCGATGAATGTTGGTTCCGGATTGTTTTACGCAAGTGCAATGCCGTTTGATGCAACGTTTAGCGATTTGCCGAAACAACCGTTATTTGTGGTTTTGCTGTATAACATGGCGCTGAGCGGATTTTCTTCCGGCGAATTATTTGCAAACATCGGCAATCCAAATCCGGTGGAAGTGCGTATTTCGCAAGAAAAAAAATCGGAAGTATTGAAATTGAAAAGTGCAAACGGCGATTTTGAAATGATTCCCGAATTGTCATATAACGGCGCTGCAACGTACATTCGTACGCACAATCAAATTCAAAAAGCTGGAAATTATTTGCTTTTTGACAATGGAAATGCAGTGGGCGGCGTGTCGTTTAATTACAAAAGAACCGATTCGAAACCGCTTTTTTACAGCGATTCCGAATTAAAAAGTGCAACAAGCGGACGAGCCAAAACGTTTGTAATTGAAGCATCCGGAAAATCTGTACAAACCGAAATTGCAAGCATCAACGATGGTGCGCATTTGTGGAAATGGTTTATTTTATTGGCTTTATTAAGCCTTTTGGCAGAAGTATTGATATTAAGATTTTGGAAATAAAAATGAGCGATCAAGAAAAAGAAGTTTACAAAACGATTCCCTTGGCGGGAATGTACCAGAATTGGTACCTGGATTACGCGTCGTACGTTATCCTCGACCGTGCCGTGCCGGAAGTTTTGGACGGATTAAAACCCGTTCAACGCCGGATTTTGCACTCGATGAAGCAGCTCGACGACGGACGTTACAACAAAGTGGCCAACATTGTCGGAAACACCATGCAGTACCACCCACACGGCGACGCCTCTATCGGCGATGCGTTGGTGCAGCTCGGACAAAAAGATTTGCTAATCGATTGTCAGGGAAACTGGGGAAATATTTTGACCGGCGACAATGCCGCTGCACCGCGTTACATTGAAGCGCGTTTGTCGAAATTTGCCTTGGACGTTGTTTTCAATCCGAAAACTACGCCATGGATTCCTTCTTATGATGGAAGAAATAAAGAACCGCAAGTGCTTCCGGTAAAATTTCCGTTGTTGCTTGCGCAAGGTGTGGAAGGGATTGCCGTAGGTTTGGCAACCAAGATCCTGCCGCATAATTTCAATGAATTGATTGATGCTTGTATCCGGCATCTTAAAAAACAATCGTTTGAAATTTATCCCGATTTTGTGGGCGGCGGTATGGCCGATGTGAGCAATTATAACGACGGTTTGCGTGGCGGAAAAGTGCGTATTCGTGCAAAAATTTCACAATACGACAAGAAAACGCTTGTTATTAATGAACTTCCGTTTAGCTGCACAACCTCTTCGCTTATCGAATCTATTCTAAAAGCGAATGATAAAGGCAAAATCAAAATCCGACACATCGACGACAACACGTCCGACAAAGTGGAAATTTTGATTCACCTGCAACCCGGCGTTTCGCCCGATACGACCATTGATGCGCTTTACGCGTTTACCGATTGTGAAATTTCCATTTCTCCGAATTCGTGCGTAATTGCAGATGAAAAGCCCGTGTTTATGCCCGTTTCCGAGATTTTAAAAGTTTCGGCCGACAAAACGTTAGATCTTTTAAGACAAGAATTGCAAATCCGCTTAAACGAGCTGCAAGAAGATTGGCATTACACGTCTTTGGAGAAAATCTTCTTCGAAAAACATATTTATCGAGAACTCGAAAACGATGTTAAAACATGGGAAAATCACTTGGAAGACATCGAAAAAGCGTTTAAACCTTTTGCGAAAAAACTGAAACGCCCGATTACGCGTGAAGATATCGAAAAACTCACAGACAAGCCTGTTCGCAAGATATCGAAGTTCGACGTAAAAAAAGCCGATGATCACATTCAAAATCTCGAAACCGAGATGGACGAAGTGCAAAATCATTTAGAAAATATTGTGGACTACACCATCAATTATTTCCAACAAATCAAGAAAAAATACGGCAAAGACCGCGACCGTAAAACTGAAATCCGCAGTTTTGAAACCATTCAGGCAACCGCTGTTGCCGCGGTAAATGCCAAACTTTACGTTAATCGTGAAGAAGGTTTTGCCGGAATGAGTTTGAAGAAAGACGAGTTTGTTTGCGATTGCTCAGATATCGACGACATCATTGCTTTCCGCGCAGACGGAAGTTTTATTGTCACCAAAATTACCGATAAAGTTTTTGTCGGAAAAGACATTATCCACATTGATGTTTTCAAGAAAAACGACAACCGCACGGTTTACAACTTGATTTATCAAGATGGAAAAATGGGCAACACCTTCGTGAAACGCTTCTCTGTCGGCGGTATTACGCGCGACAAAGATTATGTTTTAACGCAAGGAAAACCCGGAAGTAAAATTTTGTATTTTACCGTTAATCCCAACGGTGAAGCGGAAGTTGTACGCGTGACGTTGAAACCGAAACCGAAATTGAAAAAACTTGCTTTCGATTTCGATTTCAAAGAGCTTGCCATCAAAGGCCGCGCTTCGATTGGAAATATTTTAACGCGTAACGAAGTAAAAAATATCAAACTCGAAGGTGCCGGCGTTTCTACGCTCAGCGCACGTAAAATTTGGTTTGATGAAACGGTAAAACGCCTCAGCGCCGAAGAACGCGGCATGTATTTGGGCGAATTTAAAGGCAATGATAAAATCCTGACGATTTATCGTTCCGGCTTTGCGAAAATTGTAAATTACGATTTATCGAATCACTTTGATGATGATTTGATGATTATCGAGAAATTCAAGCCCAGCAAACCGATTACCGTGGTTTATTGGGATGGAAATGTAGAAAAAAGCTATATCAAACGCTTTACACTCGAAGACACCGACAAACGCTTGAATATTGTGGACGAAGACGACGATAAACTCTCGTTGGTAGACGTGAATACCGACTGGCGTCCGATGTTGGTACAATCGTTTGACAAAAAAGTAAACAAGCGCGACATTGAAGATGAAGAAGTGAATGTAGAAGAATTCATCGGCGTGAAAGGCTACAAAGCCAAAGGTAAACGCTTGTCCAACTATGCAATTAAATCAATCGAATGGCTCGAACCGCTGCCGTTTGATGAGCCTGTAGAAGAAGAGCCGGAAGAAGAAATTGAAGAGGTAATGCTCGATTCTGAACTTGGTATTCAAGCCGAAGGAGCGATAGAACAATTGGAATTGTTTTAAAATGTATTAAAATGCCAAAAGATCTGATAAATTCAGCCGTTACACGGCAAAATATACTCAATAATCCTTATGCCATACAGGAAATACAAAAAGCAGTTGGCATTTCCGGTATATTGTTTGAAAACGAATATAAATTTGTAAAGAAACAAATTGCAGATTTCTTTGAAGTAAGTGAGCGAACAATAGATAATTGCCTTGAAAAGAACGAAAAAGAACTCTCGAAAAACGGTTACGAGGTGCTTATTGGTAAACGACTGCTAGACTTAAGGTTAGTGCTTCAACATGGTTCTGGTAACGAAACTGATTTCGCGACCAAAACGACACGATTAGGAATTTTTAATTTTCGAGCGTTTTTGAATATTGCTATGTTGCTCTCCGATAGCGAGAAAGCGAAGCAATTGCGCAGTGTTATCCTTGATGTTGTGATTGATTCGATTAATAAGCGGACGGGAGGTAGTACCAAATATATTAATCAACGGGACGAAGAATTTATAGGAAATTTATTGCGCGGTGAAGATTATCGCAAGGAATTTACAGACGCTTTGCAACAATATGTGGATATGGGGAACTTTAAATATATGGTTTATACTGATAAAATTTACAAAAGTATATTTAAAGAAAATGCCGTAGAATACCGTAAAATATTGAAATTGGCACAAAGTGAAAATGTTCGGCATACAATGTATAGCGAAGTGCTTGATTTAATTGCAAGTTATGAGGTTGGTTTTGCAGATTTACTAAAAAAAACAGTCCAAAGTAAAGGAAGAAAACTTACACCACAAGAGACAGATTCTCTTTTTGTAGAGTTTGAAAATCAAAAATTGTGGGAACCTATGAGAGAAAAGGCACGCTGTAAAATGGCAAGCCGGGATATGGAATTTAGGGACGCCTTACATGAAAATTTGAAAGAATATATTGGATCTGTTTCGCAGGACGATTTTGAACGATTTTTGGGTGAAAAAAGTATGGAGTTGGATAAGCGCCTTGAGGAATATAGAGATGCTCTTAAACGTTTAAAAGAACGCGATTAATGTGTGTTTATATCACCAAAGAGCAAGCTGAACAGACTCACCGAAAAACAATAGAATATAGCGGCGGTGGGAGTATGTCTGAATTAAATATCGGATATCTCCACAGTGCATTAGAACTAATTCAGAATGACGAGTATTATCCTTGTTTTGAAGATAAATTAATTCATCTTGTATGGTCTGTCAATAGAAATCATGCTTTTTCAGATGGAAACAAGCGTTTGTCTATAACACTTGCGGTGCAGTTTTTGTCAATGAATGGTTATCTCTATTGCATAGAACGATTTCTTCGTGAAATGGAGAATATCAGTTATCATCTTGCTGCAGGTCTTATAACGAAAGATCTTTTGGCTGAAATAATACATTCCTTTATAGAAAATGAAGAAGACTTTAGCGAAGAGTTGAAATTTAAAATTTTGTGTGCAATTGATAAGTAAAAATTTGATTGTGATTAAATTCATAAAACATGAAACCAACTGCATAGAATATAAACTTTCTGTCATGGCTTAATTGAAATGACCATCCCCGAAAAGCCCAACAGCCGTTTCCAAAAATATCGCTTAACGGAAGTAGGGAAAGAATTGAAAAAGAAATTGAAATAAATTTCATATATTTGCAAAAAAAGCTTTATTGAAGAGAGAAAAATAAATTTAAAATATAAAAATTAAGCATTAGCTTACATCCTTGCTTTTAGAAACGTAGGAAATTTCAAATGAAGTACAACAGGGAGAGTAAAGTCGATGCCCACGTTTATATACGTGGGCTTTACTCGTTTATTTGTTGTACAAAGGTTGTAAAGTCAATTAGTAAATGCATAAAATGCGTAAAAATAAAAAAGGAGAGCAAAAACTCTCCTTAGTCGAGTAAAAGTTTTATCTTTGCGGTCTCCCCAGACTTGAAAATATGAAACACTTTACTCGGGAACAAAGATA
>JAVBNF010000008.1:0-46156 GCA_031551725.1 Bacteroidales bacterium | reverse complement strand
CATATTTTCCTGAATGCATAATCTCGTTTTTTATACAAAATTAGCACCAAAATCAAATCAAAAAATCAAAGAACTTTCGTAAAATATTATATTTTAATAAATTATGTTAATTTTTTAAAAGTTAACGCATCAGCAGAAATTTATAATTAAAAATATGAACATCATCATTCCCATGGCCGGCTTAGGCAAACGCATGCGGCCGCATACTCTGACAACTCCGAAACCGTTGATTCCCGTGGCAGGAAAATCGATTGTACAACGTTTGGTTGAAGATATTGTTGCCGTTGCCGGCGAAAAAGTGGACGAAATTGCTTTTATCATCGGCGATTTCGGAAACGAAGTTGAACAAGAGCTCATCCGCATTGCGGGAAGCATGGGCGCCAAAGGAACAATTCACTATCAGAAAGAAGCATTAGGAACTGCACATGCGATTTTATGTGCGGCACCGGCTCTGAAAGACAATGTGGTTGTGGCTTTTGCCGATACGTTGTTTTTTGCCGATTTCAAAATCGACCCGAAGGCAGACGCAGTGATTTGGACACAACATGTGGAAAACCCTTCGGCATTCGGCGTAGTTACTACGAATGAACAAGGCCGTATCACCGCTTTTGTTGAGAAACCCCAAACGTTTGTTTCCGATCAAGCGATTATCGGCATTTATTATTTCCGCGACGGCGGAAATCTCAAAAAAGAATTGCAATACCTTGTCGATAATCACATTGTAAGAGGCATTGAATATCAACTTACAGATGCTTTGCAGAACATGTTGGACAAAGGTGTTGCTTTTACCACTGCCAGCGTTGACGAATGGCTCGACTGCGGCAATGTGGAAGCGACGGTACAAACCAATCAACGCGTATTGGCGCACCATCATGCAAAAGGTCTGATTTCCGCTTCCGCGAAAGTGGAGAATTCGGAAATTATCCAACCATGTTTTATCGGCGACAATGTTTGCATCAAAGACAGTAAAATCGGGCCTTTTGTATCCATTGGCAATGATACGAATATTGAAAAATCGACGATAAAAAATTCGATAATCCAATCGCATTCGAATTTGAAAAACGTAGCATGCGAAAATTCGATGATCGGGAATTACGTGACCTGTGAAAACACCACGCAAAAGCTGAATTTGGGAGATTATAGTACGATTGGATAAAACAAAAATTATTTTGATTGCGCTGTAACGCTACGCGTATCTTTGCCTTCGGCAAAGGTTCATCGCAGATTTCCGCGAATAACGCAAATTTACGCAGATTTTTTATTTTCAAAAATTATTTTTACCTTTGTCAAAATTTTAAAACAATTATTATAGAAATAGAATAACATCATTACATAAATAAAGAAAGCGTTAGCTTAAATTCTTTCGTAGAAAGCGACCAAATTTTTAATGACTATAGAATTTATAAGCAAGACGCTCATGCTGTGTTCCGGCGTGAGTTGTGCTTATTTTAGTCATGGGTTGCTTGGTCGCACCTCTACGAAAATAAGATTCAACTTGCGCCTTTTTTATGCACATTGAGATCCTTCGGATCTCGATTGACTCAAGCATAAAAACAAACAAATACACACAACATGAAAACACAATTACAATTATCGGCTGCGGCTGTACGGGCGTATTGCATACGCCCAATCAAGGGCGCATGCAATGCGCCCCTACAATGGACATTTGCACTTCTGCTTGCAATCATCATCCCTCAACCCTCAATCTTCGCGCAAACCGACGGCGGCACGTTCACCGACCCACGCGATGGGGAAAAATACAAAACCGTGATTATGCCCGACGGCAAGCGCTGGATGGCTGAAAATCTGCGGCATCGCAATGGATTGAACAATCCGGTATTTTCCAATATTCCTGCGTCAAGTACAAATACTTTTACAGGGTCTAAAAATCTTTATTATTGTCCGGGCCCCGGACCAATGAACGCTTCTGTTAATCAAGCCGACCCTTTGGCCTGCGAATACTGGGGTGCACTTTACCCTTTTTGGGTGGCTTATGCCAATGCTGCAAATACGGCTGTAAATACTGTTTCCGGCGAACAGGGTATTTGTCCGGACGGCTGGCACTTGCCAAGCGACGGCGAGTGGAATTTGCTTTTCACAAATATGGGTGGAGCAACAGATGCCGGAAGACTACTCAAAGACACAGCACGAGGCATATTTGCAAATAATCAGGCATGGAAAAGATATTGGACAAATGCTGCTTTACAAAATACAAATTCATACGGGTTCTCTGCTTTAGCTGCGGGCTTGCGTACCACTGCTGGTGCCTATTCAGGCAACGGTACGCAGGCTCTTTTCTGGACGAGCACGCCCAATACCAACGGCACCCAAGCAAGTTCAAAAATATTTACAAGCAGCTCTGATTTAGGAGCCGGCTCTTCGACACAAAATCGCGCGGATGCTTTGTCCGTGCGCTGTGTGGAAGGAAGTTGCGACGAAGGGCTGCGCCTTTCTACAAGAACGAACTGCCCTTGTTTTGTTCAAACGGATAGCATTATTTATGACACGATTGACTATTTAAGAAGTACAACTTCTTGGATGTACAGATTGCGAATTAATACATCTTCAGCAGGCATTTGGCGATATAATATTGCGATTATTTCTAACCCAACTACCAACGGACCTTCAAATCTTACTATTCGTAAAACGATAACAACACGTATAGCTTTTGACACTATCGTTGAATTTTTGATAAAGAATATTGACATCCTCAATGACAATGGAAAAACATTAGAATTTTTACTGACTGCAACAAACTCAAACTATTGCAGTCAATCTCAACGGTTGTTTATTACTTTAAAACAATATACAGGCACAACTATGACCGACCCGAGAGACGGAAAAACTTACAAAACGACATTTCTACCCATGGACAATAGTGGTACTATGAAAGAGTGGATGGCCGAAAATCTCGATTATCGCGGTCATGGCTCTAATACTTTTACTTTTAAACCTACTCCAGGTGGCGGAGGTAGTCGAAGTTATTGGTGCCAAGGGCTTGATAATACAAGTACGGCCACTACCAGTGACGACTGTGACAAATTTGGGGCGTTTTACACATGGGATTGCGCAATGTGGCTTGATGGGAATTCTAGCAACGGTGCTATCGGCGGTACTTTTCCTAATAATAACAATATAACCACAAGCAATTCTCAAGTTGGCGGCCGAGGAATTTGCCCCACCAATTGGCACATCCCCACTGATTACGAGTGGGGGCTCATGCTCAATGCTCTTGAACTCACTAGTGGTAATTCTATCTCTGGTCTTATTAACAGTGGAAACCCTCTTCAGGGTTCAAGAGACCACAATGCCGGCACTAGCGATGCCATTTGGCAAGGTACCAGTGCGGGTTCCCAATTAGAATCATGCTTTTTTGGTGGTGATGATAAATATAGCTTCTCGGCACGTGGTGCAGGTTACGTCAACACAGCAGTATTCATGGATAGAGGAGGACGTGCTTGCTTTTGGAGCTCCTCTGGCCGTGATTCTTCAAACGCTTGGGATCGCGAGTTGTATTTTGGCAATACATTCGTTAGACGTACTTCACTGGGTCGTTATTGTGGCAGCTCTATCCGTTGTGTCAAAAATTAAAACACAAGCCACTTATAATCCTTTCGAAAAATTTGATCGTTTTCCAATAAGAATTTCAGTAGAGACAAGGCGTGCTTTGTCTCTACGCTTTTCATTTTTCAATTTTCAATTCTCCTTTTTCAATTATTTTTCGTATATTTGCATGTTATTTACACGCAAATGAAAAATTATATATATATCTTTCTTGTTCTTGCACTTTTTGCAGGTTGCAAAACACAGAAGGCAGGAACAAAATCGACGGCTCCGAACAGCGCTTTGACAGAAAAAACGGCGCGTCCGCAAAAAGAGCAGATGAAAATCGATGCCTTGTTTTTGGATGCCATCGAACAGACGTCGCTCGAAAACTACAGCGAGGCCCTAAAACTGTACATGCAGGTGCTCCGCGTTGATCCTGAGCATGCGCCGGCATTGTACGAGATTGCAAAAATCCGTTATGCACAAACCCGTTTGTCCGACGCCATTAATTTTGCAGAAAAAGCTGTTCGCCTGGATCCGGACAATGAATGGTATGCTTCTTTTCTGGCCGATCTTTACAGGACGGGCGAATATTATTCTAAATCCACAAAAATTTATGAAAATTTAGCGAAAAGCCATCCGGAAAATATCGATTATTATTTTTCATGGGCCAATGCTTATCTGTACGAAGGCAAGGCTCAGCAAGCTATTGATGTTTATAATCAAATTGAAAAAAGAGAAGGCATTAGCGAGCAGATTTCTTTACAAAAATCAAAAATCTACCAAATTATCGGCGATAAAGAAAAGGCGAATGCCGAAATTGAGAAATTGTCGGAGGCTTTTCCTCAAGAAGCCAAATATATGAGAATGCTGGCAGAAACGGCTATACAGAAGAAAAATTATCCGGCGGCGCTAAAATATTACAACAGAATTTTACAAACGAATCCGGAAGACCCATTTGTACATATCTCTTTGGCTGAATATTACCACACCATAGGTGATAGCGCAAAGGCGTTTAACGAATTAAAACTTGGTTTTGCGAATAAAAATCTGGAAGCAGATACGAAATCAAAAATCATGTTTTTGTATTATTCCAACAAATCCGCCTTTTTCCAACACAAAGAACAGGTCACGGAATTATTGAATATTCTGAGCCAAACGCATCCCCAAGATATTAAAATTGCCGCGCTATATGCAAATTATTTAACATTAGAAGAAAATTATGCAGGTGCGCAAAAGCAATATTATGAAGTTCTAAAGATTGATTCTTCGCAATATGAAATCTGGGAAGCCTTGCTGTACGCGAATCTTTCCATCCCGGATACACAAGCCTTAATCAACGATGCTTTACGTGCCAAAGAACTATTTCCGGAACAAACCACTGTTTATTATTTCCTGTCGCTTGGATATTTCGAAATTAACAACATCAAGGAAGCCATTGCCACCGCAAAAAAAGGCTTAAAAAACCTCGCCGATATAAATTCTGTAATGTATGTTCAATTTAACATCTTGCTTGGCGATTTATATTACAAAGAAAAAATGTACGCCGAATGCGATGCGGCCTACAAAGAAGTGCTGAAGGTTGACCCAAACAGTTTGTATGCGTTGAACAATTACGCTTATTATTTAGCTGAACGAAACGAACGTTTGGACGAAGCCGAGCGCATGTCTCGCAGAACACTTTTGGAAAAGCCGAACGATCCCACTTATTTGGATACTTACGGTTGGGTATTGTATAAAAAAGGAAAATATCAAGATGCTTATGATGCATTGCGCACAGCTGCAGATAAAACCGAAGAAAAAGACGGCACCTTGCTTGAACATTTGGGCGATGTTTTATGGAAACTGAAAAAACACGATGAGGCTGTGCTGTATTGGGAAAAAGCGCTGGAGGCAGGCGGCAGCGATAAAAAGGATGTTTTGGAACGTAAAGTAAAAGAAAAAAAACTATTTGAATAATGATGTTGAAATCAAAATATATAATTGCCGGAATTGCACTGATTCTTTCGGCAAGCGCGTGTAAATCGACAAAACAACTGACAGCGCCCATTCCCGAAGCGGAAGTTTCGAGTGTGATGTTGAAATCGGAAGTTTTTGAGCAAACAAACGAACATAATTTAGCTTACGATAATTTAAGTGCCAATTTTTCGATTCAATTAAAACTCGACGACAATTCCAATTCGGCCAACGGACAACTGCGGATTTTGCGCGACAGCTTGATATGGGTAAGTGTAAACAAATTAAGCATTGAATTTGCACGCGTGCTTATCACCAAAGATTCCGTATTTATTTTAAATCGTTTGGATAAAACAGTTCTGAAACGCAACATCCGTTTCCTGAACGATTATACCGGCGGATTGGCTGATTTTTCAAGCATTCAGAAAATATTGTTAGGCGATAATTTTATCAAGTATGAAAAAGAACGTTTCAACATCGAAAATGATGGAAAATATTTTACAATTCGACAAGTACCAGACCCGCCCATTCAGGCGCTTTCGATGCTCATTGCTATCGAAATTTTCAAATTAAAAGAAATTCAGATTATCGATTTCCAATCGCGGAATTTAAAAATCAAATACGATAATTTCACTAACATTGACGGGCAAATGATCCCTTTTGAGGTAAATGTAGAATCGGATAATCCGGAAAAAGTGTCGATAAAAATTAATTTTAATAAATTAACATTCAACCAAACCCAATCGTTCCCTTTTAATACCGATGGTTTCAAGCAAAAATAAGCTCCATTTTATGAAACGTTTTAGTGCTATTATTTTCATTTTTTTAGTTGCAAATTTATTTGCTCCATCTTCACTGTACGCACAAAACAGGAAGACTTTGGAACAAAATAAAAAGAAATTGGAAGAAGAAATCCAGTATAATAAGAAACTGCTTCAACAAACCCAAAAAGACAAAAACGTTTCCGAAAAACAATTGATTATTTTAAAAGATCAAATCACCAAGAGAGAAAAACTTATTACGACCATCAACCGTGAAATTTCAGCTGTTAACAATGATATCAACACGACAGAAGCAACCATTATACGCCTTAACAGTGAGATCAAGAGTTTGAAAGCCGAATATGCAAAAATTGTACAGGCTTCATTCAGAAATCGCAGTCAATATGACCGTTTGACATTTATTTTCTCTTCCGATGATTTTAATCAAGCATTCCGCCGCATCAAATATTTTGAACAATATAGCGCTTATCGCAAAAATCAAGTCAGATTGATTGAAAACAAAGAAATACAATTGGAGCAAACCAAACAAACATTGGTTACAACCAAACAGTCCAAAAGCAAATTGCTAAAAAGCGAAGAAAAAGAAAAACAACAACTTTCTGCAGAAGAAAAAAACAAAAACGAATTAGTCAATTCGCTTAAGAAAAAAGAAAAAGATTTACGTTCGACTATTCAAAAAAAGGAAAAAGAATCGCAAAAATTGCAATCGATGATTCAAAAGATTATCGACGAAGAAATCCGTAAAGCGCAAGAGGAAGCACGTAAACGTGAAGAAGCGCGCCGCAAACAAGAAGCAGCAGAAGGAAAAACGCCAACAACAAAACCAACAACTCCTTCAAAAACAACAACGTTTGCACTTACACCGGAAGAACAAAAATTATCCGACAATTTCGGCAACAACAAAGGAAAACTCCCTTGGCCAACAGAACGCGGTGTGATTTCGGGACGTTTCGGAGAACATGAGCACCCGGCATTAAAAGGTGTAATGGTTAACAATTTCGGTGTAGATATTATGACTAATAACGGAGCAAATGCCCGTGCGGTTTTTGATGGTGTTGTATCTCGGATTTTCACCACTCCGAAAGAAACAAAAGCGATTATTGTACGTCATGGAGATTATTTAACGGTATATTCCAATTTAAGTTCTGTCAATGTTAGTCAAGGACAGAAAATTTCGACTAAACAAATGCTTGGCCGCATCGCAACCGATGACGATAAAACGGAACTGCAATTCCAAATTTGGAAAGGCACAACAAAAATGAATCCGGAATATTGGATTAGTCAAGGAAAATAAGGTTTAAGAAGTTTGAATAGTTTGAGAGGTTTGATAAGTTTAGGAACAAACCATTCAAACCATTCAACCAAAAATAAAAAACTCGAATAAATGGACATATTAGAATTTTTAACCTCTCGCCGCAGTATCCGCAAATACACAGACGAGCAGGTAACAGACGAAGAACTAATCAAATTACTTACGGCTGCCATGTATGCGCCGAGTGCAAAGAATTTCCAGCCCTGGCATTTTATCTGCATTCGTGATCGCAAAGTATTGGATCAAATTATGGCAGTACATCAATATGCAAGTATGCTAAAATATGCATCGGTTGCTATTTTGATATGCGGAGATAAAACGCTGACAGATAATCCCGGTTATTTATATCTCGACGGTGCAAATGCAACAATGAACATCCTCACTTGTGCACATGGCATGAAACTTGGAGCCTGCTGGTTGGGCATTTATCCAAATGAAGGGCGTATGGACGGCGTGCGGGAGATTTTCAAATTGCCCGAAAACATTGTCCCGATCTCAATGGTCTCCTTAGGACATACCGATCAAGTAAAAGACAAACCGGAACGTTTTCATCCGGACAGAATTCATTATGATAAATGGTAACAACCTTCGTTAGTTTGGAAAGTTTAGGGAGTTTAGGAGATTTGAGTTACAAATCAAACCATTCAAACTTCTCAAACCATTCAAACTTCTCAAACTTTTAATCATGGAAGAATTAAAAAAGAACATAGAAAAACTTTTCGAACAGAAAGAACGCTTATCCCAACCAGTAGTACAAGAAACCATCCGCGAAGTGATTCAGCTTTTGGATTACGGCATGGTGCGCGCCGCCGAAAAAATCGACGATCAATGGCAAACCAACGAATGGGTAAAAAAGGCCATTTTATTGTATTTTTCGATACAAAAAATGCAAAAAATGGAAGTCGGTCCTTTTGAATTTTTCGATAAAATTCCGTTGAAAAAGAATTTCGAAGATTTGAAAGTGCGCGCTGTTCCGCCCGCTACTGCGCGCTTTGGCGCGTATTTGGCTCCGAATGTTGTATTGATGCCTTCGTATGTAAACATCGGCGCTTTTGTCGATAGCGGAACGATGGTCGATACATGGGCTACGGTTGGCTCCTGTGCGCAAGTAGGTAAAAACGTACATTTAAGCGGTGGAGTGGGCATTGGAGGCGTTTTAGAGCCTTTGCAGGCAAGTCCTGTCATTATCGAAGACAACTGCTTTCTCGGTTCACGCAGCATTGTTGTGGAAGGCGTTCGTTTGGAACAGGAGGTTGTGCTTGGCGCGAATGTTACGCTTACGCAGTCGACACGCATTATCGACGTAAGCGGCAAAGAACCGGTCGAATATAAAGGGTATGTTCCGGCACGTTCTGTGGTCATTCCGGGAAGTTACATGAAGAAATTTCCGGCAGGCGAATATCCAGTTTCATGCGCGTTAATCATCGGCAAACGTAAAGAATCAACGGACATGAAAACATCGTTGAATGATGCGTTGAGGGATTTTAACGTAAGTATTTAAATTATTTCTGATTTCTAGTTCCTAGTTTCTAATTGAAACCAACCAAAACTTGAAACACTTTACTTTAATCATACTGCTATCCGTCTGCTTCGCAGCCATTGCCGCACCGCCTCAAAAAGACGGTAAAAACGTTGTTTTACTGGATGCGGCTTTGTTTGCAGAGCATGTGTATGATTTGGACAACGACTCCATCCAATGGAATTATAAAGGAACACATCCGTGCATTATCGATTTCTACGCCGATTGGTGCGCGCCTTGCCGTTTGCTTTCTCCCATTTTATCAGAACTGGCGGATGAATACGAGGGAAAAATCATTGTTTACAAAATAAACATTGATAAAAGCCCAATATTATTTGGACTTTTGGGAGAAGAAACGCCTCTCCCATCCGTTTTATTCTGTCCGAAAAACGGTCAGTCTATTTCATACAACGGACTTTTATCGAAAGAAGAATATCAGTCGTTGATTGAAACAATTCTACTGGGAAAATAATTATTCTTTTCCGCCGCTTCCCACAAAATAATCGTCTTTATCTTTAAACAGCACGTTGAACGTTGTCAAACTTCCGTAGCTGCGCGTAATGTATTGCTGAAGATTTATGCGGTCTTCGTCGTTTAATTTCGGATGTGAGTTGATTTGCTGTTCGAGCACACGCAGGCGGTCGCGAAGCATTACGATTTTGTGAAAAAATGTTTCGATAGGAATTTCTTTCGATTGCAAACCGGAAGTTCCGGGTTTCAAAATCATCGTTCCGTCACTCCATTTATCGCCAAGCGGTACATATTCGGAAATGCCGTTGTACTTTTCCAGAATGTACGTAATCACTTCCTCCACTTCACTTAATGTTAGGCGATTGTTTGAAACCTCATCGGTTTCGGGCGCTTCGGAAATAACAGTTGCTTCGTCGGTCGATTTTAAAATATTGCGACGTCCGCCCAAATCGAAAGACACTTCGTAATTCGTTAAATTATTTTCGATAATCGTTCCGTCGCCGTAACGTTCGTGGGCAATGCGGGAGCCAATTGGTAAATTTTCGTTCATGGTTTTGATGTTTTTGATAATTATTTCTTAACCGCACAAATTTATAAAATTCTCTAATAATAATCAACTATTCTCCAGCATTTTTTTTGCTCGTTCTTGAATGAGTTCTTTATATGCAACTTTCATATTTGCAGGCAAAAAACTATCATCAATCATAATCAACCATTGTGGAATGATTTTTGAGAACTTTGCAAAAATATTTTGTCCAACTTTCGATTCGATATTCAACGATTGAAAAGCTGCCTCGAAATCGGTTTTTAGCAATTTTCTTTTTTTCCCGTTTAACGTTAATGCCAATTCTTCCATATCTTCCGGCATTACCAATGCGGTTGAAAGCATATCATAAGCCGAAGAAAGCACATATTCATTTGTCGAACGCTTAATAAGTGAAAAATTTTTCAAATGCATGTCTGCGTTTCCCGTGAGGTAGCAGAACAATACTTGCTCAAAAAAATTCACCAAATCGAGTCGAGGGACAGCAGAATATTTCAATAACATTTTTCCGATTTGTTCATAAGAACCTTTGTATTTATATTCCGTCAAACGTTCCGTCAATTGGCACATATCTTCCATGTGGATTTTATTCCCTTTTTTATCTCTATCAATACGCTTGGTGATATAACACAAATCGCCATCGACAAAACGAATAAGTGAATGAGGAACGACCTTGATTTTAGCTATAGCAGCCAGATGCATTGTTAAATCTTCCAATTCGGGTAAATGTGGAAAACGTTCTGTTTGCGGTTTTAGAATATATTTTCCCCATAACCCTACAATCGTAAAACGTTGCGGTGCTTGTTCTGTTTTTTTCGAAACGTCTAAAGATAATTTAGGTTGAACACCGGTAACTGCAGTATGTGAACGAATCACCTCTTGTGCCAAAGCTTCTATCTCGTCCTTTCTATAAGGCAAAAGCGGAGGTGTTTCTGTTCCAAAAATCTTTTTTGAACAAGACGGATGAAAGTCCTTTTGTCCCACCAACAGCGGTTGATAACAATATAAACATTTATTTTTTTTCATCGTTATTCAATTACAGTTTGAACACTCACTGCTCCTATGCAATCTTTGCAACAGGTCAGCAGCAACGACATACGATCTTTCGCACTTATTTTCCAATTTTGTTCAGCAATATCCAATAACCAACCTTCGGGAATAAGTCCATCGAAAAAAGGAAATAAGACATTGCTCTCATACGATTTTTCACTTAAAGGCAGCGTCAAACTTATCGGTTCTGCTATTTCCATTGATAGATAATTTTGATCATACTGAAAAATGAAGCCATTTTCGTTTTCAGTCAATATTCCTGCAAGATGTTTGTACATAAACACATGAGCCTGTTTCATCTTTTATCCCTTTATTAAACAGTTCTATCCATCGGAACCGTACCTAATTCGCTTCCGAATAAATTCAACACCAAATTCACTTTATCTATTCGCAACGATGTTTTTCCACGTTCCAATTCCCTCACAAAGCGAAGGCCCACACCCGCTTTTTCGGCAAGTTCAACTTGCGTTAATCCGGCTTTCTTCCGGTTGTCTTTAACAAACGTCGACAATGCGTTTTCTTTCATATTTATACCCTTTCGGGTACAAATATACAAAAAAATATTGAATTTATACCCTTTCGGGTACAAAAATCAAAAAACCCATTAAATTATACCCGAACGGGTATAATTTAATCCACAAAATGAAAAGTGAGAAACTGGTTAAAAAATTAAACAAAAATCCTGTTCATCCTGTCAAAAATTTAAACAGTTTCTGAACAAAAAAAATAATTTTCGAATTTGTAAAATAAAAAGTAACTTTTCACACTTTTTTTTCACAAAAACACCCTTTAATTCAAAAATTTTTCTTAATATTGCAAAATAAAGTTTTTGAATATGCAAAATCTTACTTTTACAAACTACATCAACGTGAAAGAACGCGACCGCTTCTTCAATTGTTAATTATTAATTATAAATTGTTAATGAGCTTCGCCTCTATTTAACAATTTAACTAATAATTAGCCCTCATTTTTGCATAAGCATCTAAACCCATTTTCATCCATCATTATCAAAAAAAATCATTAATAATTAACAATTTATAATTAACAATTACTATGGAACTTCCTTTCGCAGAATCGTATAAGATCAAAATGGTTGAAACCCTCCGCATGAGCACACGTGCAGAGCGTGAACAATGGATCAAAGAAGCTAAAAACAACGTGTTTCAACTTAAAGCAGAACATGTGTATATCGACCTTTTGACCGACTCCGGTACAGGTGCGATGAGTGATAAACAATGGGCAGAAATCATGACCGGCGACGAAAGCTACGCAGGCGCCCGCTCGTTCTTCAAATTAAAAGACCGCATCCAACAACTTACAGGATTTGATTATTTGATCCCCACTCACCAAGGCCGCGCTGCCGAAAACGTGTTGTTTTCCGCTCTTATCAAAGCAGGAGATATTATCCCCGGAAACTCTCACTTCGATACCACTAAAGGTCATATCGAATTCCGTAAAGCTATTGCTTACGACGTTACAATTGCCGAAGCAAAAGACACTCAACTCGAATTGCCTTTCAAAGGAAGCATCGACACTGCAAAACTTGAAAAAGTTTTAGCTGAAAATGCAGATAAAATTCCGTTTGTGCTTGTTACAATTACCAATAACACTGCCGGCGGACAACCTGTTTCTATGCAAAACATGAAAGACGTTCGCGCAATTGCCGATAAATACAACAAACCGGTATTGTTCGACTCTGCCCGCTTCGCAGAAAACGCATACTTCATCAAAACACGTGAAAAAGGCTACGAAAACAAAACCATCAAAGAAATTGTAAAAGAAATGTTCTCTTTGGCCGACGGCATGACCATGAGTGCGAAAAAAGACGGTATCGTGAATATCGGCGGATTTATCGCTACCCGTCGCGAAGACTGGTACGAAGGCGCAAAACAATTCTGTATTCCTTTCGAAGGTTATTTGACTTACGGCGGTATGGCCGGTCGTGATATGGCCGCTTTGTCGCAAGGTTTGGATGAAAGTACGGAATTTGATTTTCTTCAAACACGTATCAAACAAGTTGAATATCTCGGCGCAAAATTGGATGAATATGGTATTCCTTACCAACGTCCTGCCGGCGGACACGCTATTTTCGTGGATGTATCGAAAGTGTTGACCAGCATTCCAAAAGAAGAATTCCCTGCTCAAACATTAACCATCGAATTGTATTTGGAAGCCGGTATCCGTGCTTGCGAAATCGGTTATTTGTTGGCCGACCGCGATCCTATCACCCGCGAAAACCGTTTTGGCGGATTGGATTTGTTGCGCTTGTGCATCCCGCGCCGTACGTACACGAACAACCACATGGACGTTATCGCTGCTGCGTTGAAAAATGTTTACGACCGTAGAGAACAAATCACACGTGGTGTAAAAATCGTGAAAGAAGCTCCGTTGATGCGCCACTTCACTGTTGAATTGGAACGCTTGTAATTTTTTAAGTTTACTATACCGACGTCATTGCGAGCGAAGCGTGGCAATCCCCGAGATTGCTTCGTCGTTCCTCCTCGCAATGACGTTCTTCGTAGATACAGAATACTAATGGATACTTTAGCAATAGCCACCGTTCAGTTTGATATGGTTTGGGAAAAACCCGAAGCCAATCATCATCGATTAAATCAATTGCTCGGATCGCTTACGGCTCCGGTCGATTTGATTGTTTTTCCGGAAATGTTTACTACCGGATTTAAAATGAATCCGAAAATCTGCGCAGAACCGATGAACGGCCCTACCATGCAGTGGATGCGCGAAAAAGCAAAAGAAAAAAACGCCGTTTTAACAGGCAGCATTGTAATTAAAGAAAATGAAACATTCTTCAATCGCATGATTTGGATGCGCCCCGATGGCACGTTTGAACAATATGATAAAAAACATTTGTTCCGCATGTCTGATGAATTTGCGCATTATGAACATGGCGACAAACGCTGTATTGTAGAACTCAAAGGCTGGAAATTTAATTTGAATATTTGCTACGACTTGCGCTTCCCTGTTTGGGCACGCAATTCCGTTAACGATAAAGGTGAATTTGCGTATGATGTTTTAATTTATGTGGCCAGTTGGACCAACTCCCGCGCTCAGATGTGGCAAAAACTTCTTCCGGCTCGCGCTATCGAAAATCAAGCGTACGTGATTGGTGTAAATCGTGTAGGAACCGACGGCGAAGGCTATCCGTACGATGGTGATTCGCGCGTGATCGACCCGCTCGGAACCACCGTTTATCGCGCTCGTCCGGGCAAAGAAGAAATTGTTATTTCCATCCTTTCGAAAGATTTATTGAATAGTTTCCGCAACAATTTTCAAGTGTGGAAGGACTGGGACGAATTTGAATTGAGAATTAAGAATTGAGAATTGAGAATGAGGATGGATTAAAAGCGCTTTATACTTTCTCTTGTTCCTTTTATTCTCCATTCTCAACTCTCCATTCTCCATTAATTATTTACCATGCGTATCATCGAGTGTGTACCGAATTTCAGCGAAGGCAAAGATGCTGTTGTTATTGAAAAAATAGCGGCGTCCATTCGTGCTGTTTCAAATGTAAAACTCTTGCATATTGATTCGGGCGCGGCAGCCAATCGTACGGTTTACACCTTTGCAGGAGAGCCGGAACAAGTTGTAGAAGCAGCTTTTCAAGCCATCAAAACCGCCGGCGAACTTATCGATATGCGTGAGCAAAAAGGCGAACATCCGCGCATCGGCGCAACAGATGTGTGCCCACTCATTCCCATTGCAAATGTAAGCATGGAGGAATGTATAGCGCTTGCGCGAAAATTATCGGAACGTGTCGGCAATGAATTGGGGATTCCCGTTTATTGCTACGAACACGCGGCTTTTGAAGAGAAAAGAAAGAATCTTGCCAATTGCCGTTCAGGCGAATATGAAGGCTTGAAAGACAAAATGCAAAAGCCGGAGTGGAAACCCGATTTCGGGCCTTCGGAATTCAACGAACGCGTAGCATTTACGGGGGCTTCCGTAATTGGCGCACGCGATTTTTTGATTGCAATTAATTTCAACCTCAACACAAATTCGGCCGAAATTGCACAGGAAATTGCCATGGATGTCCGACAAAAAGGACGTCCGAAACGCAACAGCGACGGCACAACTGAATGGATTCCCGGAACGCTCAAAGGTGTAAAAGCCATTGGCTGGTACATCGAAGAATTTGGCATTGCGCAAGTATCCATGAATATTAACGATTTCTCAAAAACCGCTCCCCACGAGGCTTTTGAAGAAGTTTCGCGTCAAGCGGAAAAGCGTGGAGTTAAAGTTACAGGAACGGAATTGATCGGATTAATTCCGAAAAAATGCATGCTTGATGCGGGTGTTTTTTATCTGCAAAAGCAAAACAAACCTACGGATATTCTCGAAAAAGAAACTATTGAAACCGCAATAAAATCGATGCATTTCGATGACTTAAAGTCGTTCAATCCGGAAAAAAAAATTATCGAATACGTTTTAGAAAAAGACTCAATTTAATTTCCGATGAATCGTTTAATCATCAAAAAAATTGACAAAACAGGCAGTGTTCCGAACCGCCGTGCACAAAGCAAAAGCTTTATGATGGCAACGCTTTCGGAGCTTTTGCAAATTCCGGAAAACGAAATTGAATTTACCATTGGAGAAAAAGGGAAACCCTATTTAAAAGATCGAAACGATTTCTTTTTCAACATTTCCGATTCGGGCGATTATTGGGTTTTTGCTTACGCGGAAAAGGAAATTGGCGTGGATGTAGAATTTATCCGTCCGCGTAATATCGACGGAATTATCAATCGTTATTTCCCGAAAGAAGAACAGGATTATGTAAATTCTTTTTCGGAAGAAAAGCGTTTGAAAGCCTTTATTTCCTTGTGGACTTGCAAGGAAGCCTATCTGAAATGGCGCGGCGCCGGACTTTCGGGCGGACTCGACAAATGGCCCATTATCATTGAAAACAGCGGCATTTCCGTAAAAAATCACGAATACGACGCTGTTTATTTCAAGCAATTTGATTTTGATGCAAACTACAAACTCACCGTTTGCTCAAGCGAAAAAGATTTTTCGGAAGAAATACGTTTTGACTTTTTATAAACCACAAAAAACACAGAGGTCACAGAGTTTTTGTGTACTTTGCGACCTCTGTGGTTATTATTTATAATTTCGCTTGCAAGTTCTTCGCAATAATCCCCATCAACTCATCAATTTTCACGCGCTCTTGCCGCATGCTGTCGCGATAACGGATAGTCACGGTATTGTCTTCCATCGTTTGTGTGTCCACCGTCACGCAGAACGGCGTTCCGATGGCATCCTGGCGGCGGTAACGGCGGCCGATCGCATCTTTTTCGTCGTATTGGCACATGTAAGATGGTTTCAATAAATCCATGATTTCACGGGCTTTTTCGGGCATGCCGTCTTTTTTCACCAACGGTAAAACGGCCACTTTATAAGGTGCCAAAATCGGCGGAAATTTCATTACGACACGTTCCGAACCATCTTCCAATGTTTCTTCATTGTATGCGTAGCTCAACACTGCCAAACAGGTTCTATCCAAACCGATCGAAGTTTCGACTACATACGGCACATAATTTTCATTTAATTCCGGATCGAAATATTGCAATTTTTTACCCGAAAATTCTTGATGTTTCGTAAGATCGAAATCCGTACGCGAATGAATGCCTTCGAGTTCTTTAAATCCGAACAAAAATTCAAATTCGATATCTGTTGCGGCATTTGCGTAATGCGCTAATTTTTCATGATCGTGGAAACGGTATTTTGTTGCCGGAATTCCCAAGGAAAGGTGCCAATCCATACGGGTTTTCTTCCAATGTTCGAACCATTTTAATTCTTCGCCCGGACGCACGAAAAACTGCATTTCCATTTGTTCAAATTCGCGCATGCGGAAAATAAACTGACGTGCTACAATCTCGTTTCTAAAGGCTTTCCCGGTTTGTGCAATTCCAAACGGAATCTTCATTCGACCGGTTTTTTGCACGTTCAAAAAGTTCACAAAAATACCTTGCGCCGTTTCCGGACGCAAATAAATCGTATCGGAATCATCGGCCACAGAGCCCATTTTCGTAGAAAACATCAAATTGAATTGACGAATATCCGTCCAATTACGAGAACCCGAAACAGGACAAGCGATTTCAAGTTCTTCGATTAATTTTTTCAAATCGGCAAGATTATCGTTTGTCAAATCGTCGTTCATGCGATGTAAAGTCGCATCAATTTTTTGTTGATACTCCATCACCCGCGGGTTGGTGGTACGGTATTGATTTTCATCAAACGAATCGCCAAAACGTTTGGCTGCTTTTTCGACTTCCTTATTGATTTTATCTTCAATTTTTGCGCAATAATCTTCAATCAACACATCGGCACGATAGCGTTTTTTCGAATCTTTATTATCGATCATCGGATCGCTGAAAGCATCCACGTGTCCCGAAGCCTTCCAAACAGTCGGATGCATGAAAATGGCAGAATCAATTCCCACAATATTTTCATTCATCTGCACCATGGATTTCCACCAATACTGACGGATATTATTTTTCAGTTCAACACCGTATTGCGCATAATCGTAAACAGCCGAAAGCCCGTCGTAAATTTCGCTCGACGGAAAAATAAAACCATATTCTTTTGCGTGTGAAATCAGCTTTTTAAAGAGTTCTTCGTGGTTTGCCATAATTGAAATTTTTGCAAATATACAAAAATAATTATGAATTATTCGCCCCACTCATGAAAAAATATAAATAGTGAGCGATGAATGATGCTAATTTTTCTTAAATTTTCATTTAGCAGAAAAATAATTTTATAAATCCAAAAAATATTTTTAACTTTGTCAAAATTTAAAATCAAATTTTATAGAAATAAAATAACAACAGACATAAATAAAAAGCGGAAACATAATTGTTTCCGGTCGTAAGATTCTTAATCAAGAAACCTGCAAACTTTCACTACAAAGAATCAACGATGCCTCCCGTGTTATGTATGCGTGGGTTGTATCTTGTTTTGTAGTGGGTGCTTGCAGGTACCTTTGATTAGACAGGATTACTACTCACGCTTTTTATTTGGTCGAATTTTTAACCAAATAAACAAATAACATGAAAAAATCTTTTCTATTTTTGCAATTCTGCATTTTTGCGCTTCTGCAAATCAATGCACAAACTCCAACGGGTTTATCTATCAATTCGGATGGAATAACCGGTATCCTGACCGACATCCGCGACGGACAGCGTTACAAAGCTGTTCTTATGCCCGACAATTCTTGGTGGATGGCGGAAAATCTTCGCTATCGCAAAGGCTTGGATAATCCAATCTTCGGATATCGTCCTATTACCGGAAACATTGCATCTCCCGGCACCAGTTTGCAAAAAACTTATTACTGTCCTGGCCCCGGACCATTCGCCAATTCTCCAAATACAACTACAAGCTCTCAAGCCGATCCAATCAGCTGTGAATACAAAGGCTGTTTGTATCCATTTTGGACGGCTTACGGACAAAATAACGGAACTGCAAATATTTTCACTACTTCGGGCGAGCAAGGTGTTTGTCCAAATGGCTGGCATTTGCCAAGTGATAATGAATGGACAAATTTAGCTGCAATTTTAAATAATAATTTTTCAAGTCTACAGATTCTTGCATCGGGCTATCGCGTAAATACAGGCGTTTATGCTGATAATAATACTAAAGCCTATTTTTGGACAAGCACGGGAAGCGGAACTGCTGCCGTTTCCCGCAGCTTTTCCGGCGGAACAATTACAAGAAATGCTTCGCAACCGGCATCGGATGCACTTCCTGTACGGTGCAAAGATGGAAAATGCATAGAAATTTCAAAAATGGTTTTGACGGTCGTCCCAAACACAGAAAACTGTGGAACAGAAGTTATCAAATACAAATTCGATACTATTGAATTTTCAGGTACGACCAAAGAACGTATCTTTACTCTTTCGCTTTCACCTGCGCTTTCAACAGGTACCTGGACGTATTCTATTTCGGACGAAGGCTTGCCAAATAACGGAGTAAGTTTTGTTTCTAATCCCACGATTTCGGCAACGCAAATCACGTTGAAACTACAAGGTTTATCCGCTTCTGCAGACAATCAAACATTTAAAATAAAAATCATGGGAACGAATCCCAATTATTGTAAATTGGATACACAGGTTTTTAATATCAGATTATTAAAAGCGTCCACGAGTACAACTTTTCCTACATTCACAGATGCTCGCGACGGGAAGGATTATAAAAAAGTGCTTATGCCCGATGGTAAATGGTGGATGGCAGAAAATTTGAATTATCAAGTTGGATTGAAATTTAATGCCAATTCCAATAAAATTGGCGGAGATGCCACAACTTGGACTACACAAGGAGCCGGAAGTTTGGCTATTGGTAATTTCTGGTGTCCCGGTGCTACACACGGAGCAAAGACTTCGACTCTTTCGGAGTGCGATGCCATGGGAGCACTCTATACTTTCGAATGTGCTTTACGCGCCGACGGTGTTGGTACATGGACTGAGGGGACGAATTATTCAAAATACATATACGGTAATCCTTCTTCTTTCGCAGAGCCGACCAGAGGAATTTGTCCAAATGGCTGGCATATTCCATCTGACAAAGAATGGGGCGATATGTTAAATGCTGTGGAAACAGCGCAAGGCGGAACCAATAAAAATCATAATACTACTACCAGCGGTGCCGGATCTATCGCCGGACAAAAATTAAAATCATGTTTTTTGTCGGGGATTTCCGATGACACTTATGGGTTTTCCGTGCTTGCAGCCGGCTATCGCCTTGACCTAGGCTCAAACTTTGGCGGACGAGGAACGGAGGCCTGCTTTTGGAGTGCCACCAGCAACAGCACTAGTGGTGCATGGTACCGTTCCTTCTACTCGACAATCACAGTGTATAGGAATGTCAAAATACGATCTTTCGGTCTTTCTGTTCGTTGTGTTCAAGATTAAAAAGGCTTGAGCAACTTATAACTCTTTGAAAATTTTGGCAGGTTTTCGATAGAAGAATTTAAGCTACGCCTTTTATTTGTGTTAATTATTGTGTTTTTTAGACGAAAAGGCGAACAGGAGGAACAACTGAAGCCTTTTTCGTCCTTTACCCACTTTAACCGCCTGAAATTTGAACTTTTCATTTATTTTTTGTACTTTTGTTGCTTACAAAAGCATGAATATGATTGAAAAAACGCAAACAGAAGAAAAAAGCCTGAATTTCCTCGAAGAAATCATCGAGAATGATATTAAAAACGGTAAAAACGGTGGACAGGTTTACACCCGTTTTCCGCCCGAACCTAATGGGTATTTGCATATCGGACATGCAAAATCCATTTGCTTGAATTTTGGCTTGGCGCAGAAATACGGCGGAAAAACCAATTTGCGTTTCGACGATACCAATCCTTCGAAAGAAGAAACCGAATATGTGGATTCTATCCGCGAAGACGTGCACTGGCTCGGTTTTCAATGGGAAAAAGAATTATATGCATCCGATTATTTCGAACAGCTTTATCAATGGGCTGTGCAATTAATCAAAGAAGGCAAAGCATACGTTTGCGATTTGTCGCAGGAAGAAATCAGCGAATATCGCGGAGTGCCCACAAAACCGGGAAAACCAAGCCCATATCGCGATCGTTCGGTTGAAGAAAATATGGATTTGTTCGAACGCATGCGCAAAGGCGAATTCCCTGATGGCGCAAGGGTTTTGCGTGCCAAAATTGATTTGGCATCGCCCAACATGCACATGCGCGACCCGATTATGTACCGCATCATGCATGCCGAACATCACCGCACAGGCAACAAATGGTGCATCTACCCGATGTACGATTACGCTCACGGCGAAAGCGATTCCATCGAAGGCATCACCCATTCGATTTGTACTTTGGAATTCGAAGTACACCGTCCGCTCTACGACTGGTTTATCCAAGCATTGAATATCCACGCGCCGCAACAAATTGAATTTGCCCGCTTGAACATTACATATACCGTAATGAGTAAGCGCAAACTTTTGCAACTGGTAAAAGAAAACCATGTAAACGGCTGGGACGACCCGCGCATGCCGACGATTTGCGGATTGCGCCGCCGCGGCTATACGCCGGAATCTTTGCGTTTGTTTGCCGAAAAAGTAGGCGTTGCACGTCGCGAAAACGTAATCGAAGTGGAGCTTTTGGAATGGTGCATTCGCGAAGACTTGAACAAACGTGCACAACGTGTGATGTCTGTTCTCGACCCTGTAAAAGTGATTATCGACAATTATCCGGAAGGTCAAACAGAAGAACTTGATGCTGTAAATAATCCGGAAGATGCAAGCATGGGTACGCGCAAAGTGCCGTTTTCCCGTGAACTTTATATCGAGCGTGATGACTTTATGGAAAATCCGCCGAAAAAATATTTCCGCTTGTCGCCCGGTACCGAAGTGCGTTTGCGCTATGCGTATTACATCACTTGCACAAACGTGGTGAAAGATGCGGAAGGAAATATTACTGAAATCCATTGCACTTATGATCCTGCTACACGCGGCGGCGGAAGTCCCGACGGCCGCAAAGTACAAGGAACGATACACTGGGTTTCTGCACAACACGCACTGGATGCGGAAGTGCGGATGTTCGACCGTTTGTTCTCCAGTCCGGAGCCCGAGAACACGGAAGAAGGGAAAACATTCTTGGATATGATGAATCCGAATTCCTTAACCGTCTTGAGAAATTGCAAGATAGAACCGTTTTTGAAAAATACTAAGGCCCTCGATCATTTTCAATTCGAACGTTTAGGTTATTTCACCACCGACGCCGATACAAAAGACGGGAAATTGGTGTTTAACCGCACGGTTGGACTGAAAGACAGCTGGGCGAAAACAATTAAGAATTAGGAATTGTAAATTAGAAATTAAAATGCCTCGTTCACTCATCACTCATCTCTCATCACTCATCATTTTTTTGTTGATGTGCTTGATTTTTGTTTCTTGTCAAAGGTCCACAACAACAAATAATTTTGAGATTTTCGGACATTTAAGCGGTGGGGATGGCAGAGAAATTTCGTTGCATGAGCTTACGCCGATGGGCGAAAATCCGTTGGGCGCAGACAAGATTGATGAACATTCTAATTTTCATTTCACACAGCCTTTTAACCACGCAAGTCTCTATTTGCTTCGTACAGATGATAATCAAACTGTGACTTTAATTGTAGATACCACCGGAAAAATAGAGATTACCGGTAATTATAACAACTTGGTTTCTTCATTGTCTGTTAAGGGCTCCAAAACTTCAGAAAGTATTGTAGAATTACAGAAAATCGTTTTTGCCAACCGCATGCGCGTCGACTCCATGTCGCATCTTTGGGATGAGCGGAAATACGAGAAAAATGCTGACGCTTTCAAAAAGATTATGGATAGTACATATCAGACGAATTATGCCAAGCAACGCGAATTGCAAATCGAGATTATCAAAAAAAATCAACGGTCGCTGGTGCCTGTTTATGTGCTTTTTCAACCATACGGAAGCAATAAAGTATTTGATGAAACCAATGAAGAAGATTTGTTTTACATGTCGGAAGTGATTGAAGATTTATACTCCGTGATGCCCGATAATCCGCATGTGAATAAGTTGAATGAACATTTTTCACAACTGAAACATCAGTGCGAACAGATAAAGCAGGAACAACAACGGATGAAACAAATGCTGCAATATAAAGCTGAACACCATATTCCAATCACAATCTCAGACATGGGTACAAACTAAATCATGGAAGAAATTAAATTACATCCTTCAAAAAAAGTTTATTTTGCATCCGATTTTCATCTCGGAGTTCCTACACACGAGAAGAGTTTGGAGCGCGAAAAGCAGATTGTGAACTGGCTGAACGAAGCGAAAACCGATGCACAAGCAATTTTTTTATTGGGCGATGTGTTTGATTTCTGGTTTGAATATAAAGATGTTGTTCCTAAAGGTTACGTAAGGTTTTTAGGCACTTTGGCGCAAATTTGCGATTCCGGGATTCCTGTTTATTTCTTTACAGGAAACCATGATATGTGGGTTTTTGATTATCTTGAAAAAGAAATCGGTGTAAAAATGCTGCGCGAGCCAACACCTTTCTTAATTGGCGGAAAGCGCTTCCTGATTGGTCATGGCGATGGTTTGGGCCCCGGCGATTTCGGATATAAAACCATTAAAAAAGTATTTGCATTAAGATTGAATCAAATTCTATTCTCTTTTCTGCATCCGCGGATGGGCGTTGGAATTGCAAACTATTTTTCGCGCACCAGCCGTGCGGCAAACGGCGGCGGCGATGAAGTCTTTATTTCTGCCGACCACGAATGGCTCGTAGCTTATGCCAGAGAAATCCTGAAAAAAGAACATTACGATTTTTTTATTTTCGGCCATCGACATCTGCCGCTTGATATTCAAATTCAAGACAATGTTCAATACATCAATACCGGCGATTGGATTAAATATAATACCTACGCCGTTTTCGATGGTGAAAAGTTAAACTTAATATACAATTCATCACCTGTCCCCCGTCACTCGTAGCCATGTATTCCAAATTCCTCAAATCGGCCTTTCCGCACTTGCTTTTAGCGATGTTGTTTTTCTTCGCTGCAATGCTGATTTATCAATGGCAGGTTGAGCAAAATCAGCCGGACGTAGTATGCGCAGAATTGCAGGAAGCTGTTTTGGAAAAAGAAAACCAGATGCGTTTGCAGTTGGAGGAATTGAAACAGCAAAACAGTGCTGAAATCAATGTGAAACGCACCGGATACCCACGTCACAATCCCATTGTTTTGGCTTATAAAAACGGACAGTTAAGTAAATGGTCAAACAATACAATTCCTGTCCCGCTCACGTACGACAGCATTTTTAAACAGCCGTTTTTTCTTTTCGAAAGTACTTATTTTTTATGTACAACCGATTCTTTTGCCGGCTATCAATGGGTGAGCCTGCAAGTGGTGAAACGCGAATACGAACGCCAGAACGAATGGGTGTCCAATCGTTTTTTTATTGCAGATGATATTCAGCCGTCGATTAAAATAGACTTGCAAAAACGGGAAAATATCATTTATTCCAAAGACGGACAAGCCTTGTTCGGACTTGGGTTTAGCAATGTCTACGAATTAAATTTACCAAAAGAAAGTTTGCTTTTCTCTTTATTTCTACTTTCTTTTCTATTCATTTTGAGTTTTTGCTACAAAATTTATCAGCATTTTTTCTTATCAAAAAGCCCGTGGTTCCTACTCGCGTTGATAGGCGATATTGTGCTGCTACGATTCCTGATTGGCCTTATACCATGGCCTAAAGCCTTACATCATTTACAAATCATGCGGTCAGTGGTGTATGATTTTTTACCGAAGATGGTTTCCCAAGGCGATTTTCTGATGCATTTGATGGCAATAAGTGTTATTTTGTGGGCTGTTTTTGAAACGCAATCGCGAATAAAATCAAAAAAAATAGGATCGGTATTTATCCGGATGTTCTTAACGGTGCTGCTAAGTGCAGTCGCTGTTGCAGCCTGCGTGGGCTTTGTGTGGATGCTTAAAGAAATTATTCAAAACAGTTCAATTAGCTTAACGTTCGGTAATTTCTTTGCTTTGGATTTGAATACACTTTTCATACTGCTTGCATTTCCGCTGCTTTGCTTTATTTTACTGCTTATCCTGGTCGTTTTATTCCGTGTCTTCTTACACATAAACGGCAAGCAACCTGACATGGATTTTCGCTACAAAATCTTTCCGTTGATGTTGTTTGTAAGCTTGCTTTCGCTTTTCACAGCGGTTGTTTGCAATTATTACGGGAAACAGAAAGAGCGGAAATCGCGTATCGAACTGGCCGAACGTCTGGCGGAAGATCGTGATCCCTATTCAGAGCTTTTGTTTGGACAAATACAGAAAAAAATCGAAACCGATTCAGTGATTATTGCCGAATTGAAAAAACGAAAACCAAACGACCGTTTTCTTGAAGAATATTTGAAAAGTACATATTTTAAAGACTATTGGACGCAATACGAATTTCAGATGACGCGCTGCAATAAGCAGCAAACCTTACTCATTGGCGAGGTTCCAAAAGAAATCAACTGCCACGATTTTTTCAAACAGCAAATTTATTCCATTGGCCGCCCAACGGATTACGCCGATTTTTATGCCCTCGATTTCGGTATTGAATATAGTGCCTATTTGGCCTGCTTTAATTATTTACGCGGAAGCGATAATGAAGTAACTTTGTACGTCGAACTCTTTTCGCGCATTGTGGCTTCCGATGTGAGTTATCTGGATTTGTTGATTGATGAATATTTCAGTCGAACAGTCTTGAATAGCGATTATTCGTATGCCATTTACTATTGTGGCGAATTGGTGAAACAAAACGGTGTTTACTCGTATCCGCTTGAAGTAGATTGGCTTTCGGATGTGAACGACACCAGTTATTTCTTCCGGAATTATCCAGACCATAGCCATTTGATTTATCCGTTGAAAAACGGCAGATCGCTTGTTCTAACCTATAAACAAAACCCTTTAGACGTTTTATCAACCTTCTCTTTTCTATTTTTATTTAACTCTGTTTTCGCCGTTTTATTCTATTTATTTGTCGTTTTATCCGGACGGCATTTGCATTGGAATTTCCGCACGCGCTTGCAGGGAGTGATGATTCAAGTATTGTTCATTACATTCATTCTCACCGGAGTTTCATCATTGCTATACATCAATGGAATGAATAACCGGAAAAATACGGATTTTCAAAAAGAAAAAGCGCATTCGGTATTGCTTGAAATGGAAAGCCGTTATGCAAATTTCAAAACATTGCCGACAAACTCGATTTTAAATAATGATCTGCTTCGCTTGGCGCGAATATTTTTTACCGATTTGCATCTTTATGATCAAAACGGGCGGTTGATTTCAACTTCGCGTCCGGAAATTTTCGAAAACTCCATGGTTGCGCCCTTGATTCATCCGGAAGCCCTGCGCGTTTTGCGCGATGAGCATAGTCATTTTTATACGCAAATGGAATATATCGGAGCTTTGCGCTATCAATCTGTTTATCTGCCTTTGCGGAATAATAAAAATGAATTGCTGGCCTATTTGGATCTCTCTTATTTTACACGGGAAGCCGAGCAACGAAAAGAAATTTCCAACTTCCTCACAGCCTATATCAATATTTATGTAATATTGATTTTGCTGGCATTGATAACAACGTTTTTTATTTCTCGCCGCATTACCAATCCGCTTGTGCTTATCAGCAGGAGCTTGTCGAATACCAAAATTGGGAAGCGCAATCAAAAAATCGAGTTCAAGCACCAGGATGAAATCGGCGAACTGGTGAAAGAATACAACCGTATGGTGGATGAGTTGGAACACAGTGCCAACAAACTTGCAGAGAGCGAACGCCAAGCTGCTTGGTCGGAAATGGCTAAACAAGTGGCACATGAAATTAAAAATCCGCTCACGCCAATGAAACTGAACGTGCAGCACGTTTTGCGCGCATGGAACGACAAAGCACCCGATTTTGACGAACGTTTGGAACGTTTTTCAAAATCGATGATTGAACAAATTGAAACGCTTTCCGACATCGCAACCGAATTTTCCAACTTTGCGCAAATGCCGCAACCGCAAGATAAAGCAGTGGATTTGAAAAATGTTTTGCAAAATACGGTTGAGTTATTTACTTACGGTTCTCAATTTGAAATCCGTTTTCACTCGCAGTTACAAAAGGCAATCGTGCACGGTGATGAAAAACAGTTGCAGCGTTTGTTTGTCAACCTCATTAAAAACGCCATTCAAGCCGTGGATGGAAAAGAAGGGACGATTGAAATATCTTTAACGGAAGAAGCGCAGCATTATCAAGTTGAAATCCGCGACAATGGCTACGGTATTAGCGATGAGATGAAAGAGCGCATTTTCGAACCTCGTTTTACCACCAAAACCGGCGGTATGGGATTAGGCTTGTCTATTTGCAAAAGCATCGTAGAATCCATGCATGGCGACATATTCTTCGAAACGTCGCACAACGAAGGAACACGTTTTTTTGTCCGTTTTCCGAAAGAAAACTAAAAAATAAGGTTGTTTTATAAATAAAAATAAAAGAATTCAAATCAATGTTTAGACAGGATTTACAGGATTAACAGGATGTTTTGCCTACGGCAAAATAAAAAACATGTTAATCCTGTAAATCCTGTCTAAATTATTCTCTATATTGTATGGATTTCCATCGTAAAACGCCGGAAAATATATTTGCGTAAAGCGAAAAGCAAGGCAAAGTAAATGGCCGTGAAAAGCAATGCCCACAAGGCTGCAAAACCTTCGTTATGCACAAATACATCCGCAATTAACAAACTCGAAATCAACACCACAAAAGGCATTACATACGCCCAAAGTACGGCACGCAAACCGTTATCTTTGCGCATGCTGATTTCTACAATTTGTCCGACATGAAAATCTTGCGGATGTGGATAAGCAACCTCAATCTCTTTATTCTCGGATTCGACCATTGCGCAGCTGCCTTTTGCCGCGCAAGAAGCACATGCGGAAATTGCTTCCACCTGCACCATAACGGATTTTTCGCGGATTTCGCAAACCAATCCTTTGTGTTTTATAGTATCAGAGGTTTTCATAATACAAAGATAAGAAAAAGTTCTGAGATACAAGTTTAGGGCGTAGAGTTTAGGGTTTAGCGAGGCGCAGCTTTAAACTTTAAACTTTAAACTTTAAACTCTAAACCCTAAACAATATTTGCACATTCGAGAAAAAATCACGACATTTGTACTTTAAACTATTGTCATGAGACCTCATTATTTTACCGCCAATATGAAAATGGCGGACTTGATACATACCAACCACAAATTACTCTTTGTGTTCAGCAGGATGAACATCAAACAAGGCTTTGGCGACCGCAGTGTGACGGAAGTCTGCGAAATGTATGATGTTCCGGTTGCATTTTTTTTAATGATCTGCAACTCGTTTACATTTAGCGATTACCATCCCGATTTATCGGAAATTTTGAATTGTCCGGTCGAAGCGCTGCTCGACTATTTGTCGCGTTCACACGTTTATTACCTCGAATATCGTTTGCCGAATATTGATAAATCCTTGAGATCATTGAGTTTTCAAAGTCCGCGCCACGCCGAAATGTTGCAGCATTTCTTTTCCGAATATCAAAAAGAAGTGCATGCCCACATGGATTATGAAGATGAAGTCGTTTTTCCTTACATTCGCAATTTGGTTCACCATCAAGAGGATAAACAATACAGCATTCATACGTTTGAAGAGCATCACGATGATATTGAAACGAAACTGAATGACCTCAAAAATATTTTGCTGAAATATCTACCCGAAGAAGGCAATGATTTTGAGCGTGCACAGGTGTTGACCAACTTATTTTTGTTGGAGGATGATTTGAATAACCATTCGGAAATGGAAGAAAAAATTCTCATTCCCGTAGTCGAAAACCTTGAAAAGAAAAGTCATCATGCGGAATAATCAAATAACACGCGTGTTGGTTTTCGAGCCGTCGGAGATTGTGCAACACGGATTGCGAAGTTTATTATCGTCGGAAGATCTACAAATTGTCGGGTTTCTTCGCGATTTGGAAGATTGGAAAGAACAAATTCATTACCATACGCCCGATGTATTACTTATCAATCCGAACATCTGCGGATGGCCGGTTTCCAAACAACTTGAACGCATTCAAAATGCCTATCCGGAGCTTATTTTATTGGGCTTGCAATATTCATTTTTTGCTGAAAATGATTTGAAATTGTTTCAGGATATTATATTTATCAGTGATGAAAAAGCAAGTATTCTGAAAAAAATCAATACGCCGAAAGAAGACACTAACAAGCCTGTTGACAAACAAGACGGCGAAGATTTGAGTGATCGCGAGAGAGAAATTTTAGTCTCGGTGGTGCAAGGTTTATCAAATAAAGAAATTGCCGAAAATCATCATATCTCCATACATACCGTTATTTCCCACCGGAAAAACATCACACGCAAAACCGGAATCAAATCGGTTTCCGGCCTTACGATTTATGCGTTGATTAATAACATGATAGATTATCCGGGATAAACCTGTTATCTTTTTTTTCCTTTGTACTCTGAAAATTTAACAAAAATTTAACATTTGTTAAGAAATAATTTAGGGGGTCATCGCGTTTATATATGTGAGGACTTTTTTTAATTATTTTTTATGACGAATTTTGTTGATAAATACGCAAATCAAGAAGTATTGCCAAATGCATTGTCAATTCCTGACGAATACTTTACAAAACCGACAAGTCAGCCGAGGGCGGATTTTATATTAAATCCTTTACCCAATACAATCGCTCAGCAAATGGATTGTGTGGGCAAGAATGTATTAATAAATTACAGTATATTGAAACGAAATAGAAGGGTACACAAAGAATTGATAAGGATCAAAAAGGGTTTGGTCTTACTGTATAGGTCAAAAGATACGTTGAATAATGCATTATACCATGCAGATATTGTTAAACAAGGAAATAAACCAACATATCGACTGCTTGTGAGTTTTAAAGATTCAAAAAGCAATAAAATGTACAATGCTGTTGCTACGGTTAATTCGGCTCCGGCAGAAAAACCCAATTATGTTGAGGTCGTAGATTGGTTTATTAAGGGCAGCATCTAAAAGAAAAAAAGCCTGAATCAACCGTAGTTGTGCGTTTATCTCCGTACCGAGCCACCATTACGTGTCCGCTTGATTCTGACTTTTCAGACTGCAAAGGTATAAACAATTTTCGAAATAACAAAGAAAAATCAAGTTCAAAATTCTAAATTCCATATTTTTGCGTTTTCCATTCTTTTTTTGTATATTTGCAGGTTGTATTATGGAAATTACAGAGAAAACAATAGACCTCAGAGATCTGATTACAGAAAAGGCGCCGCGCTTTGCACCGTGGGTGCCCGGTTTTCTTATTCGCTTATTGAATCGCATATTGCATGTGGAGCAAATCAATAGTTTTCTATACAGACACCAAAAGCCACAAGGAATTGCTTTTGCAGATGCAATTGTTGAGGAGTTTGGCGCCCGTATCAGCATAAGCGGAGAAGAAAATATTTCGCAAAACGATCGCTTGATTTTTGCATCCAATCATCCGCTGGGTGGACTCGACGGCATTGCCCTCATCAGTAAAATCGGGCATATTCGCGAAGATGTTGTATTTCCTGTGAATGATGTTTTGATGTTTTTACCCAATTTGCGTCCGGTGTTTGTGCCGGTTAACAAAATGGGCAGCAACGCCGGAAACAGGCAGCTTTTGGACGAAACTTTTGCCGGAAACCGCACCATCCTTTATTTTCCTGCCGGCCTTTGTTCACGCAAAAACAAGGGTGTTATCGAAGATCCGGAATGGAAATCGACATTTATTGCAAAGGCGCGCAAAAATGAACGGAACATTGTTCCCGTTTATATCGACGCCCGTAATTCCGACCGCTTTTATCGCTGGGCCACATGGCGGAAACGCTTGGGCATCAAAGCAAATATCGAGCAAATGTGGCTCGTGGACGAAATGTACAATCAGTTCAATAAGTCAATTCATATCACCATCGGGAAACCGATTGCTTATACAACTTTCGACCGTTCGCACACCGACAAGGAATGGGCGCAACTGGTGAAAAAACATGTGTATGAATTGAAGAACAATCCTGAAAAACTTTTTCAAGTATGAAGAATATCATCCCTCCTATTGATATAGCAATGCTAAAAAGCGAACTTAAACCGGAACTGTTTTTGCGTAAAACCAATTATGGCAACCGTGAGGTCTATGCCTTTACGCATGCTCAAGCGCCGAACTTGATGCTTGAAGTAGGCCGCTTGCGCGAAATTAGCTTTCGTGAAGCCGGTGGCGGAACAGGAAAAGAAACCGATATCGACGAATTCGACATCCAAGAGATTGCCCCATACAAACAACTGATCGTTTGGGATGTTGAAGCCGAAAAAATCGTAGGCGGATACCGCTATTTGGAAGGCAAACAGATGGACAAATTCGATAACGGTGTGCCGCGAATTGCAACTTCCGAATTGTTCCATTTCTCCGAAAAATTTCTTACCGAATATCTACCTAAAACAATTGAATTAGGACGCTCGTTTGTAAGTCCCGAATACCAATCCTCTTCCGATGCCCGTAAAGGTTTGTTTTCGCTTGATAATTTGTGGGACGGGCTCGGTGCTATTGCCATGCAAGACACCGGCGTGGAATACTACTTTGGAAAAATCACCATGTATCCAAGTTTTAATACCAAAGCGCGCGATTTAATTCTACATTATTTTAAACTTTATTTTCCCGATAAAGACAATTTGGTTACGCCGATATATCCGGTAAATACAGTAACTCCCCTCGAAGAATTGGAAGCGCCTTTTGTCGGCTTGAAATCAGAAGAAGCCTATAAAGTTTTAACACGTTTGGTGCGTGAATTAGGCGAAAATATTCCGCCGATGTTCAGTGCATACCTCAAACTTTCGGCAACCATGAAAACCTTTGGTACCGCTGTTAACGAGCATTTCGGCGAAGTTGAAGAAACCGGCATCCTCGTTCGTATCCCGGACGTTTATCCAAGCAAAAAAGAACGCCATATGGTATGGTAATTTTTTATTTCGGATTCCGAATTGGTAATTCCAAATCCGAAATCCTAAATCCTAAATTCGAAATAAAGAAATGAAAATAACCTCTGCACAATTCGTAATCAGCAATTCCGACTATAAAAAATGTCCGAAAACCGAACTCTTGGAGTTTGCTTTTGTCGGACGCTCAAACGTTGGTAAGTCATCGTTGATCAACATGTTGTGCAGCCATAAAGATCTTGCTAAAACTTCCGGAAAACCGGGAAAAACACAATTGATCAACCATTTCATGATTAACAAAAATGAATGGTATTTGGTTGACTTACCGGGCTACGGTTATGCACGTACATCCAAAGAAAATCGCGGCAAGTGGCATAAAATGATCAGCGATTATTTCACACATCGCGAAAATTTATTTTGCACATTCATCTTGATTGATGTGCGTTTGGAAGCGCAAAAAATCGATTTAGAATTTATCGAATGGATGGGTGAAAACGGTCTGCCGTTCGCCCTTATTTTTACAAAAGCCGATAAAATTTCTCCTGTTCAAGTGGATAAAAACGTGGCCGCATACAAGAGAGAAATGCTTAAAACTTGGGAAGAACTACCTCCTATGTTTATTAGTTCTTCCGAAACACAGCGCGGCAAAGAAGAAATTTTAGATTACATTGATACGCTCTTGAAAATGCAGTCATGAAGACAAAATGTCGAATTGTAAGCCTGAAAGTGGTCTTGCTGTTTTTGTTTTCGGCAGGACTTTTTCAATGTATACAGGCACAATTTTACACCGGCTCGCACACCAACTTTGGCCGCAAACGCGTACAATTCGAAGAGTTTTTTTGGATGTATTATCGTTTCGAACGTTTTGACGTTTATTTCAATCGGAACGGCAAAAACCTGTCGCAATACACTGCCAGCTACGCACAGCATCATCTGGAGGAATTGGAGAAAAAAATTGGCGTATTTTCCGAAGATAAATTTCAGTTTATTATTTTTAACAGACTCACCGATTACAAACAAACCAATATTGGTTATGTTGAAGAAGAGAGCTATGTAACAGGCGGTGTGACGAAGATTTTAGGTTCCAAAATCTTTTTATTTTTTGATGGTGATTATGTCGATTTCGAACGCCAAATCCGCTCGGGGATTTCCGAAATATTAATCAATCAAGCGATTTATGGACAATCGCTCACGGCGCAAGTAAGAAATAGCGCACGAGTTGAACTTCCCGATTGGTTTTTGTTTGGTGCCACTTCATATCTGGCCAATCAATGGGACGAAGTGTTAGACGACCAAGTGCGTGACGGCTTTTCATACGGGGCATACAAATATATCTTAACACTGGAAGGCGAGGATGCCCGGGTAGCAGGACATGCATTTTTTTATTTCCTTTCGCAGAAATACGGTGACCAAAGCATTTCTTCGCTCTTACAGAATATGGCCGTTTACAAAGAAATCGAGTCCGCTTTCTCACATACGTACAACAGGCCTTTCAACGATTTGATTAAAGACATGAAAGCCTTTTATACGGAAGGGAAAACACATGATACTGTTCGTCAAATTCCGGATAAAAAACAATCTCTGAAACGCTTAAAACAGAAAGACCGGAAATATTCACAATTCTTACAAAATCCCGATGGACAGCATGTGGCATATGTGTCTAATGAATTAGGAAAAGCACGTATTTATATTCGTGATTTAAAAAAGAAACGTGGTAAGAAAATTTACCAAATCGGTTACAGTATCAACGATCATCCCGATTATACTTATCCGATGATCGCCTGGCATCCGGCCGGAGAAATCCTTGCTGTGGCAGGCGAAGAGAAAGGCGTGACCGTACTTTTGCTATATGATATGACAACACGAAAGTACGAGAAATTAAACATGGAAAACTTCGATAAAATTCTTGGTTTTTCGTACGCACCAAACGGTCGCATGATTGCACTTTCCGCTGTAAAACAAGGGCAGTCGGACATTTTTCTGTACAACATGGGAACCAATGTTGCGACACAAATTACCAACGATATGTACGATGATGCACATCCGCGCTTTTTCGGAAATACAAAAATTGTTTTTTCATCCAATCGTCCGAACGACAGTTTGAAAATAAACAACAAATTCTCAGAAGCTCCTTCATTTTCAGCTAATCATCAAATTTTCATGTATGATTTGCAAAAATCCGACAACCCATTTTTGTTCAATACAACAAACAATCCGGAAGTTGATTTTCGCTATCCCATGCAATATTCCGATAATAAAATCAGTTTTCTGAACAATGAAAACGGAATTTACAACCGTTCAATCGCCATTCTTGATAGCGTAATCGAAACGGTTGATACGACTATTCATTACACACAGACCAGCGAATGGCATACGGTTACCAACAGCGTACGCAATATTCAGGAACAAGATATTAACCGGAAAACCGGAAAGATTGCTGATATCCTTCATTTGAAAAATCGCTATTTATTAAATTTGAAAAATATTGATGATACGGATAAAGCTGTTGACAACAGTCTGACGCGTTACCGCAAATCAAAAAACGCGCAAACTTCTGCTAAAAAAGAAGCTCAACGACAACTGGAAGAGCAAAAAAAAGCGGACTCCATTGGTGAAAAAGCACAACCCAAAAAGTCGAAAAAAAAACTGCGTCAAGCCCGTTTGAGTGATGCTTCCGACGATTTCATCAAAGTGCAAACTGCTCTTTCAACCGATAGCGTGCGCGTACCTCAACCGCCAAAACTGCGCAACTACGAAGTTGAATACACCGTTAACGAAGCTACAACTCAGCTCAACTTCAGCTTTTTAAACGAATCCTACCAAACCTACTCCGGCGGTGGAAGTCCGATCTATTTGAATCCCGGTGCCACCGGATTATTTAAAATCGGCATGAGCGATTTGATGGAAAACCACCGGATTGTTGCAGGCATGCGCCTTTCACTCGATTTCAGCAACACCGAGTATTTGTTGAGTTATGAAAACCTAACCCATCGTTTAGGGCGCCAAATTATCGTACATCGCCAAAGCATCAATGAAACAAGCTCATACACAGCTATTCGTCAACGTTCATACAATGCATATTATGTATTAAAATATCCATTTAGCGAAGTCCTTTTGCTTAAAGGAACAGCTATCGGGCGCTATAATCACACATTCTATCGCGCCACAGACCGCATAACGATTGACGCAGACGATTTGAGCGAATATTGGGCAGGTTTGAAAGGTGAATTGATTTATGACCACTCGCGCCTGCTTACGCAAAACATTCCTCTTGGAACACGCACAAAATTCTTTGCAGAATATTACCAAAACATCACCAAAAATAGCGAAAGCATGTTTGTTTTGGGTGTTGATTTCCGGAATTACCAACGCATTTGGAAAACATTTATCTGGGCCAACCGTTTTGCGGCAAGTACTTCGTTCGGACCTTCAAAACTCATTTATTACATGGGCGGTGTGGACGATTGGATGTTTCCAAAATTCAACCGCGATATTCAAATTGATCAAACTCAAAACTACGCCTATCAAACATTGGCAACCAATATGCGTGGCTTTACACAAAACATCCGAAATGGGAATAGCTTTATAGCTATCAATTCGGAATTACGTTTCCCGATTTTCAGCTGCTTATCTCCAAAACCGATTGAAAAACCGTTTTTCAAACATTTTCAGGTTGTTGGCTTTTTGGATGCCGGAACTGCTTGGGTTGGCTGGAATCCTTGGTCAAAGGAAAATGCTTATTACAAACGTGTTGTAGATGAAGATCCATTTACCATTACCATTGAAAAAAACCTTGAGCCTTTTGTGGCCGGCGTGGGTTGGGGATTGCGCTCGCAATTATTTGGCTATTTCATTCGCGCAGACTGGGCCTATGGTATTGAAAATGAGAAAATTGGAAGCATGATATTTTATCTTTCTTTAAGCCTCGACTTTTAAATTTTCTCTTTCTTAAAACTTTTTCTTTTTTACTTTGTTTTATTAATGTAAAAAATGATAGAAAGTTAGGAAAAATCGCTTTTTTTTCTTAACTTTGTAAGGAAGTATATTGTGAGTTGAAATATATAAACCGATTAAAGAAATGAAATTACGCCTTACGATTTTTATATTGTTTTTTTGTGGACTATTTTTGTTTTCCAACAATGTTTCCGCCCAATGTGTGGGGAGTGTAGACATGCCCTACCGTCCGGATTTCGGAACGATTGGGGATACAAATAGAAACGGATTTACGATTACAAATAAAACAGGAGGATCCTCCGATGCCGTAAATTGGAATTTTCGCTCCACTTCATATACCGAAAACCGGATTGTACCGGATTTCATAGATCACTCCAGCAATGCAACAGCAGGCAACCTTTGGACCCGTTGCCTAAGCCTTACTGCCAATAAAAAATATCGCCTCACTTTTGATGCTGTTAGCTTAGTGCCGAATATGACAAGTTACCTATTCATCTACATTGCAAAAGGCTCTGCAAGTGCTGCAGGCGCCCGAATAATTACTCTCGCTCCTGTACTACCGGGAACGAATAGCTACAATGTGCTCATAGATAGCATTGATGCAACTGTTAATTACTACATAGCCTTCCGTGTAGAAAACATAGCCAGCAACAAAGGTGAATTTTATTTAGACAATATTGTTTTCAAGGAACTCCCGGAAGTGGATTATGCCTTATACGATTTTGTGACGCCCGTCTCCAATTGTGTTATTGATGATCAACCCGTCCGCATACAACTTCGAAACAACGGCATCCAAAAAATAACCGAAGTGATGGCTTATTATCAGATTGATGACAACGCCCCCGTGGGTGAGCTCATTTCGACTGATATTTCAACAGATGAAATAAAAACGATACAATTCCAAAATCTCCCAGTTTTTGCGGCAGGCAAAACGTCTTTCACAATGCGCGCATGGTTGCAAAAAACAGGCAACGATGTGGATTTATCGAACGATACTTTAAAAAACCATATCGTTAAACATACAGAGCTGTCAACAATTCCTTATCAAACCTATTTTAGCGAATCCGATATTGCTAATTCGTGGATTGTACGCAAAAGAACTCCTTCAGCTTCTTCTTGGACCTTCGCAAATTCGGGCCTAACCACCTATGCACAGATTCCAACAACAGGCGATTCCACAAACGATTGGTTGATTTCAAACTGTATTCGTTTTGAACAAGGAAAAACATATCAAATCAAGTTTTCTTATCGCGCCGTGTCATACACAAAACGTGAAAATTTAGAATTTAAAATCGGACGATCCCAATTAAATTTGGATAATTTACTATTTGCTTTAAATAACTTCCACGACACCATTATCAAAACGGTAACAACCTATTACACTGCAACTGAAACCGGAAGTCATTTTGTCGGCTTTCACGCAATTAGTCCCAAACTCAGATCCGGCATCGTACTCACAAATTTAAACATTATAGAATATACGCCCGCTGAAATTCCGGTTTATTATGGTTTCGAATCACTAAAAAATAAAAACGACTGGTCTTTTGTTGATGCTGCTTCCAGCGACACATCGTGGAAAATTGTAGGAGGTGTAAATGACATTTTCAAAGACGATTCTGCAGCAAAAGTAATATCCACAAGAAGTCAAGGTGGATGCGACTGGATTATATCAAGACCTTTACACCTACAAATCGGACATACTTACAAATTTTCATACGCAGCAAAAAGCCAATCTGCAAACGGTGAACTTATGAAAATTTTCTTAGGGCAATCACCTTCTTTTGTTTCATTGCAAACATCAAGGGTATTATCCGAAGACAGCGTTAAGAGCACGACCTATGAAATGCGCAGCTTTACATTTCAGCCGTCCACAACCGACATCTACTACATAGGCTTGCTCTTCGCCAGCAATGCTCATGGAAACGGAGGACTTTATCTTGATGAAATCGCTCTCATTGAAAACACTTACGCAAATGTACCCGATTTCGAAATTATAGGCGTTAAACTCACAAAATCGGACAATCCAAATGTTTCCATTTCTTCCGGATGTAATTTGGGAAACAACAACACGCTTCATGTAAGGGTAAAAACACATGTTACCCAAACCATCAACAACATTGATGTTTATTACCAAATCAATTCAGAAACCCCGGTAAAACAACAAATTTCTGTTGACAATTTAGAATCAAAATGGCTCAAATTTGACAACGTAAATCTTTCTGAAACAAGAAACTATGAAATACGCGCATGGGTAGCCTATCCCACAGATTATAATCATCGAAATGACACTTCTGACGTATTGAAAATCAGCAACGTTCGCGCAATTGATTTAGCCCCTATTTATCGTTTTGGCTTCGAAGATAACGAATCGTTTGACGCATGGAATCTTGGACGTTGGAACGTTGTCCACAATCCGTTGTTGAGTTTCCGCGGAAATGCCCATGCATATTCGGCCGGAAGCATACAGGCAAAAAATGCATGGATGTTTACCCGTTGTATCGAAATCCATAAAGACACCACCTACATGGTAAGTTTTTATTACCGCTCCGTCGACACCTCACGCGCTGAAAATTTAGGAGTCGGATACAATTCCAACCAAGATGGGAACAGCATCAACCAGATAGGTAAAATCAACAATTTTAAAACGATAAGTTATAAACGAGCAGTAAATTATTTTAGAGTACCAAGCACAAGACCTTATTACATTGGTTTTCAAGACAGTTCAAAGAACCCCACGCACGGTATTTTGTTCGATGAACTTCTAATCACAGATAGTATCACCGGAAATCGTCCCGAACTCCAATTTGTAAGTGCAAATGCGCCAAGTTCAATTGCTTGCAAATATGGCGAGGAAAGTCTTTCTATCACGTTTGCAAACAACGGCATCCGCACCCTTTCCGGCTTTGAACTCGGCTACAAAACCGGCGATGGCTCCATTGTGAAAGAAACGTATACCGATAATATTGAACCCGATGCAGTAAAAACATATACATTTAATGCAAAATGGGATTTAACCAACATACGCAAGGACTCTATCCGTTTCTGGGTATCTGCTGATGATGAATTAGATCGTACGAATGACAGCAGTTCATACTATCGCATCGAACGTGTTTATGATGACCCCGTTCCATACACTTGTGGTTTTGAACAAACAGACGACCTCAACGGCTGGGCAATTATTAATGCTGATAAAGATGCTTATTTGTGGGGGTATGCTTCCGGTAGCGGTGCACGTACAGGCTCCGGCTATGCCACTATGACGACCTCTTTAGATGTAGCAAAAAACAACGACTGGTTAGTAAGTAAATGTATCTATCTTGAAGCCGCAAAGCCTTACAAACTGAGATTTCACTACAAAGGTTATGGTGCTACCGCTGCTGAAAAAATGAATGTTTATATTGCCAATCAAAATGATTTGACAACACTTGAAAACGGGACAAAACTAATTGGATTTGAAGCGTTTTCAAACACTCAATACCAATTAGCTGAGGCGTCTTTCGGCGTATCGGTTTCCGGCAGTTATTACATCGGATTCCATGCTTTGGGTTCCGCTTCCGCACGCCAAATCTTCATCGATGACTTTGCTGTGATTATTGATACGGCAAGTTTACCAATTGATGTGAAAATAACAGAAATATCTTCGCCCGCATCAGATACGAATTTGACAGAAACTGAAATGTTGATTGTTAAAATCAAAAACGAAAGCACAAAACGTGTTACCAACATTCCTGTTCACGTCATTTGCAAATTTATAAATACGGATGGCAGCGAGCGTTTGGTTGCAGACGTAACCGAAACAGTTTCAAGTTTGAATGCCGGAGATTCTTATTTGCACACGTTTAGCAATTTCTTGAATATGCAGGATACCGGAAAATATGTATTTACGGCTATTGCCAATCATTCGGATGATAAAAATGCAGAAAATGACACTTGTCGAAAAACAGTTTATTGCTATGCTCCTGCTCCGGTAGTAGGTATCAGAAAAGGACAAAACGAAACCGATGTTAAAATCGTACCAAACCCTGCAACATCATCGGTTAGTGTTCAGTCTCCTCTCATTATGCGATCTTTGAATATTTATAATGCAGTTGGAAAAGAAGTCTTCACAACCGATATACAAAAAAATCAGATCGACATTCGTGTTGATCAATATGTAGAAGGCGTCTATTTTGTAAAAGTAGTGACTTCGCAAGGCGCTATTGTTAAAAAATTGATTATCAAACGCTAATCAAGCATTAAGATGCCAATAAGCACAATGAAAATCGGCATTTACGGAACATATTCCTCTTTAGAAGATCAGGCGTTATTGCTTTATTTGCTGGATGTTTTACATGATAAAAACATGGATGTGGCTATCTATGACGATTTTTACAGTAAAAATAGGGATGCTTTAAAATTCAAATATCCGGAATTAAAAACATTTTCCATTGAAGATAATTTGTCCGGTTTGGTAGATATTTTATTTTCATTCGGCGGCGACGGTACTTTTTTAAATACCATCCGCTTGGTACGCAATTTTGAGATTCCCGTCATGGGAATTAATACCGGCCGTTTAGGTTTCCTTGCCGGAATTAATAGAGAACATATTTCGATAGCTATTGAAAAATTGATGGCAGGCGAATATACTCTTGATAAACGGAGTTTATTACAAATTCAATCGCCGGATTTTAATTTCAAGGAATATGCTTTTGCGCTGAATGACATTGCTATTTTCAAAAAAGATCCTGCCACCACGTTGATGTTGGATGTTTCGGTGAATAATGCTTTCCTAAATACGTATTTTGGCGATGGGATTTTAATCTCCACTCCTACCGGCTCTACGGCTTATAATCTGAGTTGCAACGGTCCGATTTTAGTTCCTGAAGCCAAGAACTTAATTATCACACCGATTGCTTCGCATGCGTTAACCGTGCGCCCTATTGTACTGCCGGACGATTCTAAAATTCATGTAAAAATAGCCGGACGCAGTCAAAAATGCAATGTGTCAGTAGATGCTTATTCGCATACTTTTTCGAAAGAAACGGAATTCTTCATTACAAAAGCTGAGCGAACACTAAATACCATCCGTTTTCACGACCAACATTTTTTTGATACCATTCGGCAAAAATTGATGTGGGGCATATCGGGAACAAGATTAAAATAACTTGTAGAGACGTTGCATGCAACGTTTCTACAATAATACATCTTCCAACATTTTTCCGTAAAAATCTTCCAATGTCATACCGTAAGCTCGTACTTGTTGCGGAACAATGCTTGCTTCTGATTGTCCGGGAACGGTATTTACTTCCAAGAAAAATAAATCGCTGGTATTTTCTTTCCAGATAAAGTCGAAACGCACAACGCCGCGGCAATTGAGCTTATCATATAAGAATGATGCGATTTTATGTACCTTCTCTTTGATTTCATCCGGAATTTGTGCAGGCGTAATTTCGTCCGACATGCCGCCGGTATATTTGGCTTCAAAATCGAAAAAATCTTTTTTACTGACCACTTCCGTAATCGGCAGTGCAATTTTTTCTCCGTTTAAACGAACAACGCCGCAAGTTAATTCGCGGCCTTTTACAAATTGCTCAATTAAAATCTGGTCGTCTTCTTTGAATGCGCGGTCGATAGCAGCTTGTAATTCGCTTTTATCATAAACCTTGCTCATGCCAATGCTGGAACCTCCGGCATTCGGCTTCACAAAACAAGGATAAACCAAATGTTCAGTAATGGTGTTTATATCGAACTTCTGGCCTTTTATCAAATGAACCGAAGGTGAAACATTCACACAATTAAGTGCGGAAACGATGCGGTTGCAGTATGCTTTATTGAAAGTAATTGCCGAAGTAATCGGATCACAGGTGGTATAAGGCACTCCCATCATATCCAAATAGCCTTGAAGTTTACCGTCTTCACCGGGCGTTCCGTGGATAATGATAAAAGCAGCATCAAAACGGATATGTTCGTTGTCAATAGTTATACTAAAATCGTTTTTATCGACTTCGTAAACATTATTATTCTCATCCGTATAGCTCCATTTTTCGCGCGAAAGTACAATTTTAAACGTGCGGAAGCGTTTAGTATCCAACTGTTTTTCAACCATTCCGGCACTTTTCACCGAAACTACCGATTCGCCGGAATATCCACCGGCAATAAGAGCAATGTTTTTCATAATTAAAAAAGAATTTAATGCACAAAGATACAAAATAATTTGTCATTCGTAACTTTCTCACACGCGTTAGCAGGTATTTCACATTTTTTTCCTATATTTGCAAAATTATTACGCAAATAAATTAAAAACATTCATAAATTATGTACAAAATCGTTAGCGCCGAAGAGGCCGTACAAGTGATTAAGAGCGGCGACCGTGTGCACATTCAAAGTGTGGCTGCGGCTCCTCAAAAGCTCATCCAAGCCATGTGCGAACGTGGCCGCCGTAAAGAATTTTCAAACGTGCGTATTCAACATTTGCATACCGAAGGTCCTGCACCCTACGCAAGTGCCGAGTTTGAAGGGATTTTTCAACTTGAGTCTTTCTTTGTTGGTCACAATGTGCGCAAAGATACGCAAGCCGGTTATGCCGATTACATCCCTGTGTTTTTGCATGAAACTCAACGCCTTATCCGCGAAGGATATTGCCGCCCAAATGTAACCATGATCCAAGTTTCTCCTCCGGATCGCCACGGCTACGTTTCTATGGGAACTTCTGTTGACGCCACTTTTGCTGCTGTGAAAACAGCCGACAAAGTAATCGGTGTTATCAACAAAAACATCCCACGTGCTTTCGGAGATGCCATGATTCCACTTTCCGATATTGATATCTTCTGCGAAGACAACACTCCGCTCATTGAGGCTTGTTTTGCAGAACCAAACGAAATCGAATGCCAAATCGGCCGCCACGTAGCTGCGTTGATCGAAGATGGCGCTACTTTGCAAATGGGTATCGGAAGCATTCCGAATGCTGTGCTTTCGCAATTGGGCAATCATAAAAACCTTGGTATTCACACCGAAATGTTTGCCGATGGCGTTCTTCCTTTGGTTGAAAAAGGCGTTCTCAATGGCGAAAATAAGGGAATTGACAAAGGTAAAATGGTTTCTACTTTCTTGATGGGAAGTAAAAAAGTATATGATTTTATCGACGACAATCCGGGCGTTTTGATGATGGATGTGGCTTATACCAACAACATCAACGTGATTTGTAAAAATCCGAAAGTAACAGCTATCAATTCTGCTTTGCAGGTGGATATTACCGGACAGGTTTGCGCCGATTCTTTGGGAACTAAATTTTTCTCCGGCGTGGGCGGTCAAATCGACTTCATCCGCGGTGCTTCGATGAGCGAAGGCGGAAAACCAATTATTGCCATGCCTTCTATTACAGACAAAGGCATCAGCAAAATTGCAAACACCTTGAATTTGGGCGCCGGTGTTGTTACAACCCGTAACAATATACACTGGTTTGTAACCGAATACGGTGCTGTGAATTTGTATGGAAAAACCTTGCAAGAACGTGCCAAATTGATCATTTCCGTTGCTCACCCCGATCATCGCGAGCAATTGGACAAAGAAGCGTTTGAACGTTATGGTTCGCACTTCCATTTCATGCCTTACTAATACCGGATATATGAAAACGAAAGCTTGCTCGAAAGGGCAAGCTTTTTTGTTTTAAATTATACATCAATTTGAAGTTTTCAAAAGGCGAAAGAAGCAAAAAAGGGAATGAAATAGTGTGTTTGACAGGATTAACAGGATGTTTTGCCTACGGCAAATAAAAAACATGTTAATCCTGTAAATCCTGTCAAAACATTGATAAAAAAAAGGCAGCCAAAGCTGCCTTAATTCGTGAATCTTGAATCCAATTATCCATTTATTTCTTTCAAAATATCTTCAATATCGGGTTGACAACCGCCGCAGCCGGTTCCGGCATTGGTAGCATCGCCAACCTCTTCAACGGTTTTTAAATTTTTGCTTTTAATAGCTTCAATAATTTCGCCACGTGTAACTCCCATACAATGGCAAATTTCTTCATTATTGTCTTTCATAATAAAGTTGTTTAGATGTTAATAAAAATCGAATATAACTGTTAAAAAGTATAACCTATTTAAACTCTTTAATTGAAACAACCGGAATGTTGTTGTAGAACGCTTGAAGCAGCAAAAACATTTGCTTTTTCGCTTCATTAAAAGTATTTACGTAAATAGCTTCGTTTTTTTCACCGATACTATTGTTCATTACCAAATAGTTTTGGTCTTTCTTGTTGAATTGCAAAACGAAATAATACGTCGGCTCGTGTTGGATGATGTATGATTTCGTTGGCTCCAGAATATTCAAAAACATTACCAAGGCGCGGTTAATGTCTTCTTCGAAGATATCCGGACGATTGGATGTGATTTTGAAAGAGGATTCGAATGTTGAATACGAAAAATTAGCAATTGCTTTATTATAATTACTTGACTCTACAATGGTCAAATCCAAGTAACTGCTTTGCGAAAACGCAAATGAAGCCGAAAATAAAAAGAATATTGCTGCAAATAACTTTTTCATATCATTAATTTAATATGCAAATATACGTAAAAATTCCTTACTATCAAAAACAATTAACAACTTGTCTGAAAATCAGCTCTTTGTTTGTGCCAGCAATCCACAGGCTGCATCAATATCTTCGCCACGCGATTGACGGATAGTTGTAATGACACCGGCTTTGGTTAATTCATCGCGAAAGCGCACCATGGTGGCTTCATTTGATGATTTGAAGGCTCCGCCTTCGTGTTCATGGTAGCGAATAAGATTTACCCGACAATCAAGCCCTTTAAGCAACTTTTTCAGTGCTTCCAAATGCAAACTGGAGTCGTTTAAATTGCGAAACATGATGTATTCGAACGACAAACGACGTTGATGCGCCCAATCGTATTTGCGCAAAAAAAGAAGCACCTTTTCAATCGGATAGGCCGCTTGCACGGGCATCAGCTGTTTGCGTTGCTCATCAAACGGCGAATGCAAACTGATAGCTAAATGACATTCGGAATTCTCAATAAAACGAATCATTTCCGGAATAACGCCCACAGTAGAAACAGTAATCCGGCGTGGACTCATACCCAAACCCCACGGTTCGGTTAGAATTTCTAAGGCTTTCTGCACTTCATCCAGATTATCCATCGGCTCGCCCATGCCCATTAGTACGATATTGGTAAGTTGTTCACGTTCCGGCAAACTGCAAATCTGATTAACAATCTGTCCTGCCGTTAGGTGCTGCGTGAAACCTTGTTGGCCCGTGGCGCAAAAGGCGCAATTCATACGGCAACCTACCTGCGATGAAATGCAGAGCGTACCGCGTTCTTTATCAGGAATAAAAACGGCTTCCACGCAGGATTTGTCGGAAACTTGAAACAAATACTTCTTAGTGCCGTCTTTAGATACTTGTTCCTGAACGGGTGCCGATGTACCGAAAACATAATGTTCTTCGAGCATTTTGCGTGCAGCAAGCGACAAATTCGTCATTTCCGAAAACGCAGAACAATGCTTTTGGTATAACCATTCGGCTATTTGCTTAGCTGTAAAAGCAGGCAGCTTGAGTTCGGCAACCACACTCTTAAGTTCATCCAACGTTTTTCCAAATAGAGCTTGCATTTCCGGCATAAAGTTTTTTTTGCAAAGATACGATTTATTTTATTTTTTTCATCCAATCATTTCTATTTAAAAGTGATTTCATCTGAGTGATTGCAACTATATTTAACTGCAACAATCGTTCTTTTTGCGATAAACCTTGCCGGATTAACAGAGCATTAATGCTTTCCATATTCGACAAAACCACTAATTGCTCTAAAGTTGAAGCATCACGAATATTCTTGCTGTTGTGGCATCTCTCTTTCCACTCTTTTGCCGTCATTCCGAATAAAGCCACATTCAACAAATCCGCTTCATTTGCATAGATTGCATTGATCTGTTCTTTTGTTAAAGTATTGGGAATAAGATTTTCTTTAATCGCATCGGTATGAATGCGGTAATTTACTTTTGTAAGCATACGTTGGAAATTCCAATCCAGTTGCAATTTATTGGTTTCTTCTTCTTTAAGGCGTTGAAATTCTTTGAGTATATACAATTTAAATTCGATAGAAATCCAAGAAGCAAACTCCAATGCGATGTCTTTGTGCGCAAAAGTTCCTCCGTATCGACCTGCTTTTACCGTTAATCCAATGGCATTTGTAGATTGAATCCATTTTGAAGCCGACATTGTAAAGCTATTCAATCCTGCTTGTTTTCTAAACCCGTCAAATTCGACGGGATTAAAATTCGAATTGTGTAGATACTCCCAAAAGCCCAGCAATTCGATAGTATTTCGATTTCGTAACCAATTTTTTATAATATCATCAACATGTTCCGGATCTTTATGTTTCGCCATGTCGGTCAACGATATATAATCTTCTTTTAAGTGGGATGCTAAGGCGATCTCCGTGCCTTGAATTTGTAATTTCATAAAAATAATTTTAAATGTCTCTACATATATAAACGCGATGACACCCTAAATTATTTCTTA
>JAVBNF010000016.1:0-30865 GCA_031551725.1 Bacteroidales bacterium | reverse complement strand
GAGCAAATGCATAATCAGAATAAAATTAAAATCAGAACTTACAGAAAAAAAGATAGTTGCAAGTTTAAACTTGCAACTATCTGATAAATGTTATAACTTTACACTAATATTAACCTGTAACGGTTATTTAGGACTAGTCAGAAGACCGTAAAATTGTAAGACGGGTAAGCTCGTAAGAATTTTACGGTCTTACAATCTTACGTGTTTTACGATCTTTTTTTGTATCTTTGTATGCCAATTGAAAAATCATGAATCAACCTGTATTTTCCATAATTACAGTCACTTATAATGCTGAAAAAACGCTTGAAAAAACGATTCAAAGTGTTTTAAATCAAACTTATACGAATATTCAATATTTGATTATTGATGGCGGATCCAAAGACGGCACTTTGGATATTGTGAAAAAGTATGAATCCCGGTTGAGTTGGATCAGCGAACCGGACAAAGGCTTGTACGATGCCATGAATAAAGGCCTGCACGCTGCTTCCGGCGATTATGTTTGGTTTATGAATGCTGGCGATTTGATTTATGCAAATGATACGATTGAAAAAATCGTAAAATCAATTTTGGATGCCGTAAGGGTTCAAAATTTTGAACCCTTACAACCCGAAACCCGAAGTTTACCTGATATTATTTACGGCGAAACCGCCATCATTAACGCTTCCGGCGAAATGGTCGGCATGCGTCGATTGAAAGCACCTGAAAAACTCAATTGGAAAAGCTTTCGCATGGGCATGTTGGTTAGTCATCAATCATTTATTGCAAAACGCGAAATAGCAGAGGATTACGATTTGCAATATCGCTATTCTGCCGATGTTGACTGGTGTATCCGGTGTATGAAGAAATCAAAAAACATTCACAATACACACTTAATTCTTTCCAGATATTTGGATGAAGGCATGACTACCAATAACTATGAGGCCTCTTTGAAAGAGCGGTATGCTGTTATGAGTAAGCATTACGGAAGAATTTCTACAGCTCTTTTTCATCTTTGGTTTGCTGTCCGTTTTACTTTTGCGAAATACGTTGCAGGACGCGTATAAATCATTGTTTTATATTCTTTTTTTTTGTATCTTTGCTAAATGAATTTACGATTTTAGATTTACGATTGACGAGGTTAGTGCTCCTTATATCGTAAATTGTATATCGTATATCGTATTTTACAAGTAATAATCGTTTCTTATGTTGAAAAAAATTGATTTAAAAAAACTTTGGCCATATCTTGGTGCTATTGCTTTCTTTTTGGTTTTAACAATCATTTATTTTAAGCCTGTATTTTTTGATGGGAAAGACTTGCCGCAGAGCGATACACTTAGTGCGCAAGGAATGGTTAAAGATGCTGAAAATTATTATAAAGAAACAGGAGAATCAACCGTTTGGAGCAATGCACAGTTTGGTGGAATGCCAATAACAGGGGAATATGGGAAAGGACATGCAAATATCTTTCATAAATTGATTGTTATTTTGCGATTAGACCTACCCATGTTGCACGCAGGAATGGTTTTTACCTACTTAATAGGCTTTTTTATTTTCTTACTTTGTTTGGGAGTAAATCCTTGGCTGTCGATACTTGGTGCTGTTACATATACATTCGCTTCATATAATTTTATTATTATTGATGTTGGGCATGTTCTTAAAGGATATGCAATGGCTTTCATGGCTCCAATTATGGGGGGAGTAATTTTGGCTATTAGGCAAAAATATTTAAAGGGCACATTAATAGTATGTTTATTTTTGGGCTTGCAAATAGCCTCGAGCCACGTACAAATTAGCTACTATACTTTATTGATCATTCTTATACTCGGCTTTGTTTATTTGGGATATGCCATTAAGGATAAATGGATGCCGCAATTTTTTAAGGCAATAGGCGCATTAGTTATCGCTGTCGTGATTGCATTATTACCCAATGTGGCCTTACTTTACCCGACTTATGATTACGCAAAAGATACCATGCGAGGAGGTTCGGAGTTAAGTATTCGTCCAGGTGAAACAGAACATCAAGAAACTCCTAATGCCGGAGGCCTTGAAAAAGATTATGCGTTTGCATGGAGTTATGGGAAAATGGAAACATTTACCTTGTTGGTTCCTAATTTTTATGGTGGTGGACATGATATTATTGATCCGAATTCGGAAACGGCTAATGAGTTGCGGCAAGCCGGAGCTAATATAGGCTATTTGCCTACTTATTGGGGAGATCAGCCGTTTACAGCCGGCCCCGTTTATGCGGGAGCGATTGTTTGCTTCCTATTTATATTCGGGTTGTTTGTTGTGAAAGGCCCTGAAAAATGGTGGTTGTTGGCCGCTACGTTATTATCTTTTATGCTGGCTTGGGGTCGCCACTTCGATTTTTTTAACGACTTGATGTTTCGCTATGCACCCTTTTATAGCAGTTTTCGAACACCTTCCATGGCCTTAGTGATGTCCGGTGTAACTATGCCTTTTTTAGGGATATTAGCATTGAAAGAAGTTTTCTCTTTAAAAGTGGATAAAGAAAAGATAAAACAACAATTGTTATATTCTTTTTATATCACGGGAGGTTTGTGCGTATTATTTATCATTTGCGCAGCCGGATCTATTTTCGATTTTGCATCACCTGTTGCTGATGCCAGCTTCGCGAATCAGCTTGCTAATGCCGGTTTTCCACAGCATTCAATTGATCGTATCCTGGATATTTTAATCTCACACCGTAAATCGATGCTCATGAGTGATGCTTTTCGGTCGCTTGTATTTATAGCTCTTGCGTTTGGCACACTTTGGTTTTACTTAAAAGGCACTTTGAAAAAAGAATCGTATGTGGTTGGAATTTTAGTAGTGCTCATGCTTGCCGATTTGTGGCCTGTTGATAAACGCTATTTGAATGATGAGCATTTCAAACCTAAAAAACAGGCAACAACGGTTCTTCCTACGGAAGCAGATCAACTTATCATGCAGGATCAGGATTTGAATTACCGCGTGTTTAATGCTTCCGGCAATACCTTCAATGAATCAATGACGTCGTTTTTCCATAAATCAGTAGGAGGATATAGTCCTACGAAATTACGCCGTTATCAAGATATTATTGACTTTTATATGTCGCGTGGTATCGAGCCGAAGGTATTGAATATGCTGAATACGCGTTATTTTATTGCTCCGAATGGACAAGTGCAGCGTAATGATGCTGCGTATGGAAACGCTTGGTTTGTAAACGATTTTAAAATTGTTGATAACGCAGATGAGGAGATTTTGGCAATTGAAGACATTGACCCTTTGCAAACGGCGATTATTGATAAACGTTTTGCCGACCGTGTCGGTAACTATCATAATCCAAAAGATAGTACGGCTACAATTGAATTGATTGCATATACGCCCAACCATTTGACATATAAAACCAAAGTTTCAATGGATCAAATGGCCGTATTTTCGGAAGTTTTCTACGAAAAATACTGGCATGCTTATGTGGATGGCAAAGAAGTGCCGCACTTCCGGGTCGATTATATTCTGCGAGCCATGATTGTTCCGGCAGGCGAACATACTGTCGAATTTAAGGCACAGTCGGATATTGTGGATAACAGTTATCGAATCTCTTGGTGGGGATCGATTTTAGTGGGATTGCTCATGGTTGCAGCTATTGGATGGTATATAAGGCAAAATAATTTGACTAAAAAAATTAACAAATGAAACCTGAATTCAAAAAGAAACTTGGAAATATTGGACAAAAGCTAGGTTATAAGGAAATCCGATATGGGATCACGAAAAGTTTACCATTTGCTATTTGTTATTATAGGAATAGGAGGCAAATAAAATATTTAAAATCAATAGTTGAAGATCAAAATCAATAGCTGTTATTAATGCTTGGGAAAGGAAATATTAGCCATAACTATAAAAATATGTGAGTAAAGTTTTTGATGAATCTGAGAATATTTCTTTCAACGTAATGGACCAAAAAGTAATTATTCATCCGCACCATTTTTTGAACCCAATAGTATCAACATTTCGGATGAGGAAGTTTTTGTTGACGCAGGTGGCTTTGTGGGGGACACAACAATTCGCTTTACAAATAGAACCAATAACAAATTTTAAAAAAATACATATTTTTGAAGCATTACCCGCACAAGCAATAATGATTGAACAAAATCTTAAAGAATTAATTATAGATCACAAAAAATTGAATGCCATCCTGTTGGATTATCATCTTCTAACCGAACAGATTATTTTTCGAATAATACTAGTTCATCGCGAGCTAATGACAAAGGGACTGAAAAAGTCCAGTTAGTAACACTTGATACTTACCTATCTCAAGAAGAAAAAGATGAAATTACATTTGTGAAAATGGATATTGAAGGTGCGGAAATGGATGCATTGCGGGGAATGCAAGAAATGATTAAGAAAAACAAACCCAAATTAGCTATAAGTATATATCATTTAAAAGATGATTTATGGAACATTCCGTTTTATATAAAAGAATTGAACCCTGATTACAAGTTGTATATCAGACAATATGCGTACAATTGTGAAATGGGTTGTTATGCAATTTCTAAATAATTAAAGAATATTTTTATGTTAAAAACGCCAATATTATTTCTGATTTTCAATCGTCCCGATACAACACAACGAATTTTTGACGAGATTAAGAAACAAAAGCCTAGGTACCTATATGTTGCAGCGGATGGACCGAGAGCAACAAGGGTAGATGATGCTCAAAAATGTTCAGAAACGAGGGCGATTCTCAATCAAATTGATTGGGATTGTGAATTAAAAACTTTATTTAGAACCGAAAATTTAGGCTGTGGAAAAGCTGTTAGCGGTGCTATTACATGGTTTTTCGAAAATGTAGAACAAGGAATTATTTTGGAAGATGATTGCTTGCCACATCCCGATTTTTTTGGATATTGTGAGGAGTTATTGAACAAATACAGAAATGACGCTGTTGTGAAAGTAATTGGCGGCATGAATCCTAATTTTGATGGGTGTAATAAAATACCATCATCCTATTTGTTTTCAAACTATACAGTTTTGTGGGGCTGGGCAACATGGAAGAGAACGTGGGAAGAGTATGATTTTCGACTAAAAACACTTTCTTTGTGTAAGTTTAATGACATACTTAATACTAGATTTGACTTTAGTATAAACCTCAAGCTATATTGGTTGGATAGGTTTTTGATGGTAAAAACGATGTGTCTGCAAATAGAAAAAAATTATCCCAAAAGAATGAATACATGGGATTATCAAGTGCTTTTTTCTATTTGGGAGAATAGAGGGCTTAGTGTGATTCCAATTAAAAATCTTGTTAGAAATATTGGATTTGGAGAAAATGCTCTTCATACGCAAAAAGATCCATTCGATCTTGGTAAATTGAAACTTGAGAGTATTCTGCCTTTGATTCATCCCGGCGATGTGTTGAGTAGTTATGATTATGACAAGTTTATAGAAAAGACATTTCATCATAAGTCAATTGTTAAGAATATACTTAGGTTTAACTATCATTTATTGATTTATTGGTTTGCTATTTTGAAAAATCACTTATAATATAAGATATAACATGCAAAATATAAATTATTATACTTCAGAAAGATTGGAGATATTTCCTTTTATTCCTCGTAATGTAAAAAAAACACTCGATGTGGGATGTGGGACCGGCAAATTTTCCAAGTTGCTCAAAGAAGATCGAGATATTGAAACTTGGGGAATTGAAGCGGTGGAGCCTGTTGCTCAGGATGCAAAAAAAAATATAGACCATGTTTTGACAGGAACATACGAAACAGTTTGTGATGATTTACCGCTAAATTATTTTGATTGTATATTTTTCAATGATGTTTTGGAACACATGTTATGTCCTGAAGCTTGCTTGTTGCGAATAAAAGAAAATCTGCGAGAGAATGGAGTTCTTATAGCTTCCATTCCGAATGTCCGACACATATCTGTTTTGAAGGAAATAATGATTCGAAAGGACTGGCATTACAGAGAGTTTGGAATTTTGGATAAAACACATTTTCGTTTTTTTACAAAAAAAAGCATTATTAGGATGTTTCATGAATGCGGTTATGATATAACCGTAACCGGTATAAATAAAGGGAGGGGAGCCTGGAAGTGCGAACTAATCAATATTCTGACTTTTGGGCTATTATTTAATGATATAAAACATGTACAGTATTTAGTTGTTGCCAAAAAAAAGTAAGAGAATAATGGCTATGATTATGGAAAATGTATGTATATCTGTTGTAATTCCTGTCTATAATGCTTATGAATATTTGAGTAAATGTATTGACTCTTGTCTTTCGCAAACATTTCAAGCGATCGAAATTATTCTTGTAAATGATTCAAGTACAGATGAAAGGGTGTTGCCGTTGTTGAAAAAATATGAAAAGGGAAATCATAAAATAAAGGTTGTTGAAAAAGACAATGGAGGAGTAACAAGTGCACGATTGAGAGGAGTTGAAGTTTCCCGAGGCAAGTATTTGTGTTTTCTCGATTGCGATGACTATTTGGAAATAGACGCATTGGGAAGCATGTATCAAAAGATATGTGAAAGTGATGCCCAAATGGTCATTTGTAATTATCGAGAGGTGTATGAAGATAGTAATTTTGTTATAGAAAGAATTTCTTCTTTTATTACGGGCTCCCAAGAAGGAATTTTGCGTTCTTTGTTAATGACAAAATGCAATAGAATGATATGGTGTCGACTTATCGAAAAATCGGTATTCCAAAAGATCAATATCCCTCTTAATATTAGTCCGAAAGAAGATGATATGGCTAATTTTCAATTACTCTATCATATATACAATGAACAAGGGACGGTGGTTTTATTGGATAAAATAATTTATAATTACATACAGCAAAAAAATGCAGTAAGTAGAAAAATGGAAAAGAATGCTTTGAACTCCCTTCTTTTTGCCATCAAATGGACAGAAAATTATTTCTGTACGCATTTTAAATATGAAGAATTTGTAAATGAGTTAGCTTATTATAATTTATCCAATTGGGCATGGTTCTTATCATCGGGTGGGAAGTGTCATGATGATGATGTTAAGGATTTAATCTACAAAAAGTATCTGAAAAATAAATGGGCGAGAAATCATCTGTCAAAAGCACATATATTGCTGATTATGAAAGAAGAGAATGCGCTTCTCAAAGTAATTTATAATGTATATGCTAAACAATTGAAACCTACATTGAAACGTTTATCTCCCAAAAAGTATGTTACATAATAGTTCTATTGTTCGAAAAATAACTATTTATTTGTTTTTATTCTATATAGAGCTTGAGACTATGGTACTGAAGTTGTATAATCTGAAGAATGATTATAGACAAAAGAGATTGCTGATTATAAAAGTGGATGCGATAGGGGATGCTATTATTTGGCTGGATAGTGCCAAAGAATACAAAAAGCATTTTCCAAGTACTGAACTTACTTTATTGTGCAATCAAAGTTGGTTGGAAATAGCTAAAAAGCTGCCGTATTTTGATCATGTTATTCCTATAAATGCAAATAAATTTTCGAAAAATATACGTTATCGCTTTGCATTTCTAACGCAAATCAGAAAAATAAAATATAGTAAAGTAATCAGTCCTGTTTATTCGAGAGATTTCTTTGTTATAGATTCTTTGGTTCGGAATATTCGAGCACAAGAAAAAATTGGCTCGGTTGGAAACTATGAAAATACGGACAACAGCTTGCGAAGATTTTTTCTCAATTATGAAAATATTTCGCTTAAATTGAAAGTAAAGGCAGATCGTTTCTATACACAATTAATTTATGCGGAAGAAAGGCCAATGATGGAATTGACGCGTAATGCGGAATTCATTCGTAATTATATAGCTCCGGATTTTAAATCTCAGCTACCTCAACTGCCTTTCGATATACCTGTATTTAAGCCGTTGGAAGATGTCGAGTATGCAATACTTTTCATAGGAGCAAGTACATTGCGTAAAGTTTGGGCGCCGTTGAAAAATTATATTCCTGTCATAAACGCAATTCCTTTTGAGACCATTGTTCTTTGTGGAGGCCCGGAAGATCGTCCGCTCTTTGAAATTTTTCAAAGTGAAGTAGTGCCGTTTATTGATAAAACAGTGATTAGCTTAATTGGTGAAACTAGTCTGTTAGAATTGATTTCTGTTATAAAACAAGCACGTTTTATTGTCACGAACGATACTTCTGCTTCGCATATCACAGTGGCTGTCCGAACTCCTTCTATTTGTATTTTAGGCGGAGGTCATTTTGGTCGTTTCCAGCCTTATCAAGTAGAAGATATAAGAGCTGAAGATGAAAAATATCTCCCCCATGTTGTAAACTATTATATGGATTGCTATCACTGCAATCTCCACTGTATATATATCAAAGATAAAACAACTACTTATCCGTGCGTGTTGCGCATTGATTATGAGCAGGTTGTTGATGCGATAGGAGGTGTTCGAAACATTATTTAATATAGTATGATGATGAAAAAAATATTTAAAGGGATGCGTATAGTTTCTCAGATGTTAGGCTTTGATCCATTAACATTTGTTAACTTCTTTCGAGGGTTGCCATTGTACATTAAAGAATTCCTATTGTTAAAAAGACAGAACATTGAGCAGGATTTTCCCTTTGGGCGATTTATGCCGATTCTTAACGATCGTTTTGAGCAAAGTGGGAGCATTGGGACGCACTATTTTCATCAAGATTTACATGTTGCTAGAAAAATTTTGAAAGCGAATCCTGTACGTCACATTGATATTGGTTCTCGAATTGATGGATTTGTTAGTCATTTGGCGACATTCCGAACTGTAGAGGTATTAGACATCCGTCCGTTAACGAATGTGGACTCGAATATTTTATTTAAACAAGCCGACTTGATGAAATTGCCCACTGAACTAATTAATCAATGTGAATCGGTTTCAAGTCTGCACGCTATTGAGCATTTCGGGTTAGGTAGATATTCGGATCCCATTGATGCACATGGGCATATTAAGGCGATCGATAATATTCACGCGATGCTCAAATCAGGTGGGAAGTTTTATTTTTCAGTTCCCATAGGTCCACAAAGAATAGAGTTTAATGCTCATCGCGTTTTCTCCATTGGCTATTTGTTGAAACTATTTGAAGGTAAATTTATGCTCGATAAATTTGCCTATGTTAATGATGAGAATAAACTAATAGATGTTATAGATTTGAATAAAGATCTTATCGATAACAACTGTTATTGTGAATGGGGATGTGGAATTTTTGAGTTGAGTTGCATTAAATAAAGACTTAATTTTTTTTAATAATCGCGGTGTATTTAATATTTGAAATCTGTGCAGATGTTTCACTAAATGAACTATTGAAAGAGCCCCAAATTTCTTTAGTATTCGAAAGGACATAAAGTTCTACAACTGCATTTTGTATGCCTTCAAGGCTATCTCTCCGGAGAACTAAATTAGTCGTTTTGATTTTATTTGGAAACTTTCGGATAAGCTCTTCTTTAACTTCATTCGAATCGGTTGCCAAATAAAAATCTGTTTGCGGATTTTCGTCAATTGCCGCTTGCATCTTTGTTATAAATAACGAAAGAGGACTATTAACGATGGATTCGATATTGTCAGTTCTTCGAATATGTACACCAATGGTGCGAGAAGAGAAAGATGAGATAATTTGCTCTATTTTGCCTTGAATTTCCGATAGCGGATTAAATATTTTAAATGGATGAACGACAGGATAAAAGGCATAGAAACTGGCCATGAATAATCGTTGATGTTTTGACAAAGAATTGAAGTTGAAACTGGACTTCAACAAAAAATCGAAAGAGTTTTCATAAATTCGCTTGTTGAAAAGTAGTGACTGAAAGATGCAAGGGATGAAAAAATTTTTTTTGCGTGGGCGATCGTATAAAAAATAATCTATAAAATTAGCATCCCGTATCGTGACTCCTGCGATATTCATGGGTTGAAATAATTTGTAAAAAGGCGCACCCATGCCATAATCTTGAAACCAGATAATTTCAATAGTACGCTCGTTTTTCTGTGCAAACTCGATCGCAGAACTAATAGCTCTCATTCTGTTGGCTAAACCGCCCACTGGGACAAATACAAATCTTGATGCCATTTTTTAGAGAATTAATGCCAGATGTTTTTATCTACAAAAATCGTGTTTAAGGCTGTATCATAAGCGATTGCATGATTATTTTCTTCCATAAACTGTATAATCTGCATGTCTTGTTTAGGTTTGCCGCTTTCTACGTAGTCTACTGTTTCAATACAAAACATTTTGGACGATACTTTTTCAAGTCAAAACCCTTCAGAATATCAAAGTCCAATCCTTCCACATCAATCGAAACCAAATCGGGCATGCCGTTTTTAAAATAATTTTCTGAATTTTTTATCAAGTATAATTCTTGCACGTTCTCTTGCAAGGGAAAAAAGTGTTTTCATTCGATTGTATTTGTAATTATCCATTTATTTTTGATTTTATCCTGTGAATAATATTCATTCCTGTATGATTCATTTCCGGTGAAATTTTAAGAATATATGCAACACTTGCATATATTCCCCCAAAAATGAGCGTTCTTGCCAATCCATCAATGATTGGATTTTTTAAAGTAGGTGAAACTATATTTAATAAAATAAGACATATAGCTAAAAGAACAATTTTCAATATTGCCGGTGAGAAAGGTTGTAGCTTCATTTTCTTGTATGTTGTAATAATTACGAGTATATAATACAGACACACTGTTAAAAATGCGGCAAGAGCAGCGCCGGTAATGCCGAATATTGGAATCAAGATGAGGTTGCCGATAATGGTTGAAAATGAGAGAAAAAAGATAAAAAATAAAGTGTAATAGTAATGTTTCGAAATGGAAAGGATAGAGTAAGTCGTTCCGGCTAAAGCATCGCAAAGTTTAACCATTCCTATGAAGAATACGACCATTTTCCCTTTTACAAACACATCGCCATTCGGAAGGATACTGAAAATATTATCAATATTTATCCATAAAATTAAAAAAGCAAAACAACCAATCAGAAATTGATTCGTTGATACTTTGTGCAATAGATCTTTTGCGTCGGGGATGTTTTTTTCCTTGATATGTGTGGATAAAATGGGAAGTGAAATCCCACCGATAGAACGAGAGGGGATTTCGATAATTGCAGCCATGAAAAAAGCGATAGAATAAATACCTGTATCAGCTAGTCCGATAGAAGCAGAAATCATAAAAATATCAATTCTGTTTATGATGCCGCTTCCTAAATTTGAAAGAACCATAAAAGCGGTGAAGTTGAATATGTATTTCCGTAAAGGTTTTCTGATAAATTTGAAATTATGTTTCAGAGATACACTTCCAATCCGCGCAATATAGGCGAAATCAACTAGCGCTGCAATTGCGTAGATACTGGTGAAAGAAAAAATCAGCCAGTCTAGATTGTGATGAAAAAAAACATAAGACAAAAATACAAATATTGTGAGTATTCGTACAAGCACTTCTCGAACGAGCCTAGGTACAACAATGCGCATCAGTACATTAGAATACGAATCGAAAAGATATTGATACATCAAAAAGAAAGCCAAAGGGAATATCCAATAGAAATAATTGGCTAAAAGTGGCGCTTCTTTAGAAAAATATGCTTGGATTCCATTGCGGAATAAAAAAGTAAGGCTGAAAGTAATAATCATCCCCACAAAAGAAAGCAACAGTAAATAAAAGAAAAAACCGTTATGTGCTTTATCTGATTTGCTTTTGAAATAGGGGAAGAACTTGATGGCAGACGCCGGTATGCCAAGCAATGCAATGCCAGCCAAAAGCGTTGCAGCTTCCAATAATGTACGGGTTAATCCGATTTCCTCAGGAGTAAGATACTTTGTGGAAATAAAGAAGGTCGTCAGAAACCCAATAAATGCACCAACATAGTTGACGATTGTGCCTTTAATGCTTTGTCGGATGATGATGCCCATTACTTGTAAATCCTTGTCATCGTTTCGTCGTTTTCCAAACTTTTTCCTAAAATCTTCTTTTCCCAAAAGGCCTTTAAGAAGCCAAGTCCGTAGCCCCAAAGTTGAACAAAACTGGTAATAACAGCTAATCCGGCAATTTTGATACTTTTTGTTCTGAAATGAGCATCTAAAAAGATTAAAAGTGCATAGAGCAAAATCAAATCAAAAAAGTACGGTTTCCAAAAAGAAAGTAAAATTAAAAGTGCGCACCCCAATGTAAATACAGCCGGCAATGTATGCACTAATTTCATAGATCCCGGATGGATGATGGATAAATTGATCCGTCCGATGCCGAATTGATTGACTTGCTTGAAGAATTTCTTCAAGTCGACGCGCCGTTTGTGGTAAACATAAGCATCTTTATACAAAACAATGCTAAAACCGGCTTTTTCAATACGCAAAACCAAGTCGATATCTTCACCGAACATATTGTTGAAAGCACCGACTTTTTCATACACTTGGCGTGAAAAACCCATATTAAACGTGCGAGGCTTGAATTTTTCCATCTGTGTATTTCCACCACGGATACCGCCGGTAGTGAAAAACGAAGTCATCGAATAATTAATGGCTTTTTGCATATCTGAAAAAGAATCAAGCGCATTGTCCGGACCGCCGAAGCAGTCGCTGTAGCTTTCCTGTAGATTTTTCTTGACGGTTTCAAAATAATGCGGTGGAATAATGCAGTCGGAATCGAAGAAAATAAAATAATCGCCGTTAGCGCGTTCCATGCCGTAATTACGTGTGTAACTGCGGCCACTATTCGGCTTTTGAAGATAAAGAATGTTGAGCTTTTCGGTATATTGATCGACAATATATTTACACGGAACGGGAGACCCATCTTCAATAATAACAACCTCAAAATCCTTTTCCGTTTGCAAAACCAAACTGTCCAAGAGTTCTTGGACTTCGTCGGGGCGATTGTAAACAGGTATAATAAGCGAAAAATATGGCATACATCTGAATATTAAAGACCCAAAGATACGATTTTTCCGATAAAAGAAAAAACTTATTTCACATTCAACACCGACCCCTTGAAATACAAGCTTTCGCCGGCCAACGGATGGTTGAAATCCAAAGTAATCACGTCGTCTTCCACTTCGAGCACGATGGCTTCCATTTCTTCGCCGTCGTCTGTTGCAATTGGAATCAGCATGCCGGGTTCTAAATCCGGTGTTTCTTCGGCTTCCTCGAGTAATTCGGCTTTGGGAACGCTCACAATAGCTTCGCGGTCGTATTCGCCATACGCCTGCATCGGCATCAATTTGAATTCGAACGCGTCTCCGATTTTTAAACCTTCAAGGTGTTTCTCAAAATCGGGAAGAAGTTCGTCGTTGCCGAATCTGACAACCATCGGGTTACTGCTATCAACGGTTTCAATAATATCGCCGTTTTCATCGTCGAAACGCAATTCATAAGCGAGACTGACGAGGGAATCTGTTTTTATTGACATGTTTTTTAATTATAAATTATAAATTATTAATTGTTAATGCGCTGCGCTTGCAGTTTATTTAATGGCTAATAGTTAAAAGGAGGCGAAGCTCATTAATAATTAACAATTAATAATTAACAATTATTGTTTATTTGCTCTTTTTCGTGCTGTTTCGTCCAGAATAATTTTGCGTAAGCGCAACGAATTCGGCGTTACTTCCAAATATTCATCTTCGCCGATATATTCCATCGCTTCTTCCAATGAAAACTTGCGGGCAGGAATAATCCTTACAGAATCATCGGAACCCGAAGCACGCATATTGGTTAATTTTTTACTTTTGGTAACATTAATCACCAAATCGTCTTGACGAATGTGCTCGCCAATCACTTGTCCGGCATACACATCTTCATTCGGATCGATGAAAAACGTTCCGCGGTCTTGCAATTTGTCGATAGAATAGGGGAATGCATTTCCGGCTTCCATGGCAATCAGAGCGCCATTGCGTTTCGTACCAAGATCGCCTTTCCACGGCTCGTAGGCCTTGAAACGGTGCGCCATGATCGCTTCTCCTTCGGTTGCCGTAAGTACATTATTGCGCAAGCCGATAATTCCGCGCGACGGAATGGTAAATTCCATGTGGCTGCGGTCGCCGCGTTGTTCAATAGAAACAATTTCGCCACGACGTTGAGTAACGAGTTCAATTACCTTGCCTGCGCTGGTTTCCGGCGTATGAATAGTGAGTTGTTCAATCGGCTCGCATTTTTTACCGTCGATTTCTTTGGTAATAACTTGCGGTTGACCAACTTGTAATTCGTATCCTTCGCGGCGCATGGTTTCGATTAAGACGGACAAGTGCAAAATACCGCGTCCGTATACTAAATATGCGTCCGGCGATCCGGTTTCTTCGACGCGGAGAGCAAGGTTTTTTTCAAGTTCTTTATATAAACGGTCGCGCAAGTGGCGGGAGGTAACGAATTTTCCTTCTTTGCCGAAAAACGGTGAATTGTTAATTGTAAAAAACATATTCATCGTTGGCTCATCGATAGAAATAGGAGGAACGGCTTCCGGTTTTTCGTAGTCGGCAACCGTATCGCCGATGTCGAAGTTTTCCAAGCCCATGATGGCGCAGATTTCGCCGGCTTCTACTTCTGTTTTTACTTTTTCTTTACCCATTCCTTCAAACAAGTAAAGTTCTTTCACTTTTTGTTTCAGAATCGTTCCGTCACGTTTTACGAGCGACACATTTTGTCCGGCCACGAGGGATCCTCTCGACAAACGACCAACGGCAATACGGCCGAGGAATGAAGAATAGTCGAGCGATGTAATCATCATTTGTGTAGTTCCTTGTTCCACACGTGGAGCAGGGATATGATCGATGATGAGGTCGAGCAGATAGCTGATGTCTGTAGTCGGTTTGTTCCAGTCGTCCGACATCCAGCCGTTTTTAGAAGAACCGAAGGCGGTGGGGAAATTCAATTGGTCTTCGCTTGCGCCGAGGGCAAACATAAGGTCGAACACCGCTTCTTGTGCAGCTTCGGGGTCGCAATTTGGTTTGTCCACTTTATTTACAACCACAATCGGTTTTAAATTCAATTCGATTGCTTTTTGCAAAACGAAACGTGTTTGCGGCATGGGGCCTTCGAAAGCATCGACAAGTAAGATAACGCCGTCGGCCATATTCAATACACGTTCTACTTCGCCGCCGAAATCGCTGTGGCCGGGAGTGTCAATAATGTTAATTTTATGATCTTTATAGCGAACGGCAACGTTTTTTGCCAAAATGGTAATTCCCCGTTCGCGTTCGAGGTCGTTGTTGTCAAGGAGAAGTTCTTGTACTTCTTGGTTGTCGCGGAAAAGTTTAACTTGATGAAGGATGCGATCTACGAGCGTTGTTTTTCCGTGGTCAACGTGTGCGATGATCGCGATGTTGCGAATCTTTGTCATTCGATTGGTTTAAAATTAATAAGCCTGCAAAGATACAAAAAATAATCGAATTTTAATAAAAAAAATATTTTTTTTGCGAATTTCATAAAATAATATTACCTTTGCACGGGGTAAGTCTTACACGACCAGCTCCTACTGAATCCCCCAGGATCGGAAGGTAGCAAGGGTAGGTAGTCGTAGCGGTGCGATGTAAGTAGCTTACCCTTTTTTATTTAATTGACAATTGACAATGGATAATTGACAATTATTTCAAGATTCAAATGCTTATCAAATTATACGATAAAAATCCGGATGAACGGCAGCTGCAAAAAGTAGTGGACTGTTTGCAAAAGGGCGGAATTGTGATTTATCCTACCGATACCGTTTATGCCATCGGATGTAGTATTGAGCACGCCAAATTAATTGACAAAATTTCTCAAATTAAAGGGCGTAAGAAAGAATCGGCCAACTATGCGTTGATCTGCGCAGATTTAAGCCACTTGTCTAATTATTGTAAACCCATCAACAACACTGTTTTTAAACTAATGAAACGTGTTCTTCCCGGACCTTATACTTTTATTTTGGAAGCCAATAATCAAGTACCGAAGATTATGTTTTCCAAAAAACAAACGATCGGTATTCGCATCACCGCAAAACCACTGCTTCAGGTAATTGTAGAACGTCTTGGCGTTCCGCTTATCACAACATCGCTCCCTTTTGATCCCGAAGAATGGGAACAGTCTACCGATCCTGAATTGATTTATGAAGAATATCAAAAACAAGTGGATATGGTTGTAGATGGAGATGTCGGCGGTACCGAATTTTCTACGGTTATCGACTGCACCGGCGATGATATTGTTGTTGTGCGAGAAGGAAAAGGAATTGTTGATTGGGAATAATGTTCTCTCGTTCTCCTGTTTTCTTGTTCACCCGTTTTCCCGTTTTCATTTTTTTTCGTATATTTGCGTTTTAAAATAAATTTAATCATGAAAAAAATCATTTTAGGTTTAAGCCTCTTTTTATTTGCAACCGGTATGTACGCGCAAAATGTGCTGATTAAAGGACATATTCGCAATTTGGATGGATACGTGAAAATTATTCGTTTTAACGGAGAAAAAAATGCAGCAAGCGATTCGGTTTTGTTAAATTCTGCAAATCCGGATTTTATGATGAAAATCGATGCCGAAACTCCTGAAATTGCATATTTGGAAATAGGTAAAAATAAAGCTATGCCGTTTTTCTTAGCTCCCGACGAAATGTATTTGATTTCCGGAGATAATGCGACTCCGAAAAAAATAACTATCAAAGGAAGTTCTGCTCAAAACAGTTATTATGAATTACAAAAAAGATTAAGCGTTTTTGATAATGAAATGGCTGAATTAGATGAAGAACACGATCGTTTGACTAAAGCTAATAAGAAAGACGAAGCAAAAACATTAGAGCAAAAATACGATGAAATCTACGAACGTAGAGAAGCGGAACAAGAGAAATTTGTAAAAGAAAATACCGATAACTTGGCAGGACTTTATATACTTGTTCGCGGAGGTGTTCAATATTCGCTTCCTTTGGAAACGCTTGAAGGCCTGACAACCGATTTTCAAAAACACTTTCCCGGCAATCAAACGGTGCAAAAATTAGCCGAACGTGTGGATGTCTTGAAAACCGTTGCCATCGGCCAAGTTGCTCCCGATTTCGAAGCTCCTAATCCGGCCGGTGAGATGATTAAATTTTCTGCTTTTGCAAAAGGTAAATACGTCGTGCTTGAGTTTTGGGCTTCTTGGTGTGGCTACTGCCGTAGAGAAAATCCAAACTTCTTAAAGGTTTACAATAAATATAAACCTTACGGATTTGATATGATTTCGGTTTCTTTGGATAAAACCAAAGATGCTTGGATAAAAGGTATTAAAGATGATAAATTACCTTGGATGCAAGTTTCCGAACTCAAATTCTGGCAAGGCGAAATTTCTCAAAAATATGGTGTTGCAAGTATTCCAACGTGTTGGTTGATAGGTACTGACGGTACTATTATCGCCCGTGACTTAAAAGGCGACGCATTGGATGCAAAATTGGCTGAAATTTACAAAGTAAAAAAATAAAAGATTTTCTTAGACAGGATTCACAAGATTTACATGTTTTTTGCAGTTGCAAAACTTATCCTGTTCATCCTGTAAATCCTGTCTGGCATTATTAAATCCATGGAAGCCTTTTTTCAGCAATATTCAGTTCAATTTTACATTCTGATTATTGTTGCGTTCACGCTTTCGCGAATACCGTATATAGGCATTTTTTTCAAATGTTTCAATACTTTGGCGCACGAGTTGGGGCATACCATATTGGCTTTGCTCACAAAAGGAACAGCCGAACGGATTGATTTGCATGCCGATACTTCCGGCCTTACACATTATACAACCGGGAATAAATTCGGACAATTTGTTGTCGCAATTGCGGGTTATCCGTTTTCGATGCTCTTTGCTGCTTTTGCATTTTTTTGCGTAAAATACAGCTACGATTTTATTTTTATTTATGCTTTACTTGCACTGATTATATTTACACTTTTGTTGTTTATCCGCAATACTTACGGCATTATCTGGTCGATTGTAATGATTACTTTGCTTGTGTCTGCAATATATCTGGATGATGATTTTCTGTGCAAAGGCATTACTGTTTTTGTCGGATTTATCTTTGCATCTGAAGGCATTATTTCAACATTTCAACTATTGATGATGGCTTACAAAACGCCAAAGAATGCAGGCGATGCAAGCGATTTACAAAAACTTACGCACATCCCGGCACTTGTTTGGGGCTTTTTGTTTTTTGTCTTTGCCTGTTGGATGGGGTTTGTCATTGTGTGGAATTTCTTTCCGGCTTTGTAAATGTTTTATTGTTGGTGGAAATACGCACAACACCAATATATTACAATAATTTCTTTTAAAAATATTGACTTTCTGCCTTTATTTTTGTATTTTTGTAGATTAATTTCTTTCAATTATGTTTGAAAATTTATCCGAAAAATTTGAACGGGCATTTAAGGTTTTAAAAGGGCAAGGCTCAATTACCGAAATTAACGTTGCCGAAACGCTTAAAGAAGTGCGCAAAGCCTTATTAGACGCCGACGTTAGTTATAAAATTGCCAAACAATTTGTTGAAGACGTTCGCGAAAAAGCGCTCGGACAAAACGTGCTCACGGCCGTTTCACCCGGACAATTGATGACCAAAATTGTTCACGACGAGCTCACAACCTTGATGGGCGGAACACAAACTGAACTTTCGCTCAGCGGAAATCCAACCGTTATTCTTATGGCCGGTTTGCAAGGTAGTGGTAAAACCACGCACTCTGCAAAACTTGCCAACTATCTCAAAACTAAAAAAGGACGTCAAGTCTTATTGGTGGCTTGCGATGTTTATCGTCCGGCCGCGATCAATCAGTTGAACGTTTTGGGCGAGCAAATCGGCGTGGAAGTTTACTCCGATTTGGGTTCCAATGACCCCGTGAAAATTGCCAAAGACGCAATTAAACACGCGAAAAATACCAATAAAAACGTTGTCATCATCGATACCGCCGGCCGTTTGGCGATTGATGAGTTGATGATGAAAGAAATTTCGGCCATCCAAAAAGAATGCAATCCGCAGGAAACCTTGTTTGTTGTAGATTCAATGACTGGTCAGGATGCCGTAAATACAGCTAAAGCATTCCACGATGTGTTGAATTACCAAGGGGTTATTTTAACCAAATTGGATGGCGACACGCGTGGCGGTGCGGCTCTAACGATTCGTTCCGTTGTAAATGTTCCGATTAAATTCGTAGGTGTCGGCGAGAAAATCGATGCGCTTGATGTTTTCTATCCGGAACGTATGGCCGACCGTATCCTCGGCATGGGCGATATTGTTTCGTTGGTAGAACGTGCACAGGAACAATACGACGAGGAAGAAGCCCGCAAATTACAAAAGAAATTCAGTCAAAACACCTTCAATTTCGACGATTTTTATAAGCAAATTCAGCAAATTAAAAAAATGGGGAATATGAAGGACCTCATGGGCATGATTCCCGGCATGGGAAAAGTGATGAAGGATGTTGAAATCGGCGACGATGCTTTCAAAGCCACCGAAGCGATTATCCTTTCCATGACGCCGGCCGAACGCGCCAACCCCACTTTGCTCAACGGCACTCGCCGCAAACGTATCGCCGACGGAAGCGGCACTGATATTGTGGAAGTAAACCGCTTAATCAAACAGCTCGACGATACACGCAAAATGATGAAGTCGCTCAGCGGAGGAAAAGGCGCCAATATGATGCAGGCGCTCGGAAATATGAAACGAATGGGACGATAGAAACAGGATTGAGGGTTGAGGATTGAATATAAAGGGTGATATTCAAAACTCGTTAAACCTTAAACTTTAAACTTTAAACAATAGATGAAACTTATCGACGGAAAACTTATCGGCGGTCAAATTAAGGACGAAATTGCAAATAAAGTTCGCAAATTAATTGACAATGACCAACGTCCTCCTCACTTGGCTGCTATATTGGTAGGTCACGACGGCGCAAGTGAAACATACGTTGCTTCGAAAGAAAAAGCCTGCAAAGAAGTGGGTTTTAACTCATCCATTTATCGTTTGGAAGAGGAAATTTCCGAAGAAAAACTGTTGGAAATTATCGAGTTCCTTAATAACGATGATGAAATCGACGGTTTCATCGTTCAACTTCCACTTCCAAAACATATCAATGTTCAAAAAGTTTTAAATTCGATAGATCCAAGTAAAGATGTAGATGGTTTTCATCCGAACAACGTTGGCAATATGGTGCTTGGCCAAGATACTTTCTTGCCCGCAACACCGTTTGGCATTATGGAACTTATCCAGCGTTACCAAATCGAAACGAAAGGAAAACATTGCGTGGTGCTCGGACGCAGCAATATTGTCGGAACTCCCGTCAGCCTGCTGATGTCGCGTAATATGGATACTGCCAATGCAACTGTTACTGTTTGCCACAGCAAAACAAAAAATGTTGAAGAAATTTGCCGCCAAGCGGATATTATTATCGCTGCTGTGGGCGTTCCGCATTTTGTAAAAGAAAATATGGTAAAAGAAGGTGCCGTTGTTATTGATGTGGGTATTCACCGTATTCCGGACAGCAGCAAGCCTAAAGGCTATTATGTTACCGGTGATGTGGATTTTGAAAACGTTTCGAAAAAATGTGCTGCAATTTCTCCGGTTCCCGGCGGCGTTGGACCAATGACTATTATCGGATTACTTTTGAACACATACAAAGCATACGAAAATCGCCAGCATCATCACCACGACTGCGATTGTCATTAAGATTTGTGCCAACGAAATTTTTCGTTTTTATCCTGAACAATCACTTCTTCATCGGCAAGCCATTGGACGAATTTGATGGCGCGCTCTTGCGGAAATTCATTTAACAATTCCAAAAGTTCTTCCAACGAAAGGTTTTGCATTTGCAATGCAGGCTTGAGTATATCTTTCATCCGGTCGAATTCGAGCTGGCTTAATTCAAGTCGGTTGCACTTCAAACATACATCGCATTTTCCGCAACGACGGCTTTCGGTCTCGCCGAAATAGCCCAATAATAATTGGCTTCTGCACCGTGTGTGGCTTTCGGCATACTGCAAAACTGCATCCAGGCGCTTACGTGCAGCGGCTTTTCGTTCATCATAATATTCTCTGGAAATACGGATGTCTTTTTGATCCAAACGTTCGGTTGTGTAGATAATTTGTGGTTTTTTAGGACTTGGAACATAATCAATCAAACTCAATTTATGCAGGTCTTCTAACGTTTTTTTTACTTTCTCTTCGGCAGTGTGTAAACGCGAAGCAATTTCAGATTCCGAAATTTTTATATAATCGGTAAATAAACCACCATACGAGCGCAGAAGCATTTTTATAAATGGATCAAAATCGGCACGCTCCACCTGAAAACGGTACAACGTTTCCTTATCAACGGAAATAAATAGTTTCGACGGCAGGTTGATTTCTTCGGAAAGCAGCAACAGTCCTTCTTTTTCAAGAAATTTCAAAGCGCTGTATACTTCCGTCGGTTTCATTTTATATTGATCGGAAAAAGTTTTCAAATCGAAATCGCAAACTGCATGTTTGCCCGATCCGACGGGGATTTGAAAGTAATTCCCTAATGCGTGATAAACACTTTTAATAAAAGCTAATTCGGGGTAAGTTTCATTAAAATTCTTTTCCAGATTATTTTTATCAATTGTTTCGTACAATAAAATCGCTTGCGCGGATTTCCCGTCGCGCCCTCCACGACCGGCTTCCTGAAAATAAGCCTCGAGCGAATCGGGTAAATCCAGATGAATGACAAAACGGCAATTCGGTTTATCGATTCCCATTCCAAACGCATTCGTTGCAACAATAACGGGCGTTTGATCGCTGATCCATGCCGCTTGACGCGAACTGCGTTCTTTCTGGTCCAGTCCGGCATGATAATAAGTTGCCCGGATATTATTTTTTACCAAAAATTCTGCAATTTCACGCGTTTTGCGACGATTTCTAACGTATATCACCCCCGCGCCTTTTACCGTGCGGATAATGCGAAGCATGCGGTTGAGCTTGTCTTCTTCACGAATGACATAATAAGTTAAATTGTCGCGAAGAAAACTCTTTTGAAAAACATTTTTTTCTTTAAATGATAATTTTTCTTGAATATCTTCTACCACTTCCGGTGTGGCCGTAGCGGTGAGCGCCATTACGGGAACTTTCGGAATATATTGCCGCAAATTGGCAATATTCAAGTATGGCGGACGAAAATCGTAGCCCCATTGCGAAATGCAATGTGCTTCGTCGATGGCAAGCAGGCCAATTTTCATTTGCTTCAGATTGTCCAGAAACGCGCGGCTTTCCAAGCGTTCGGGCGAAACATACAGGAATTTTAATTGTCCGAAAACGGCATGATTTAAAATTAAATCGATTTCATGTTGCGACATTCCGGAAACGAGCGCTGCCGCCGGGATTCCAATTTTTTTCAGATTTTCCACCTGGTCTTTCATCAAAGCAATCAGCGGCGAAATAACCAGGCACAGCCCGTCGAGCGCCATTCCGGGCACCTGAAAGCACACGGACTTTCCTCCGCCCGTAGGTAGCAATGCAAGCGTGTCTTTGCCGGCAAGCACCGAACGGACAATGTCTTCCTGCAGCGGCCGGAATTGGTCATATCCCCAATATTGTTTTAGAATTTGATGAATGTTCATAGTGTAAAGGTACAAAATAATTGTTAATTATTAATGGTTAATTGTTAATTGTTAATTGTTAATGAGGAGTATAGTTTGTTTAGGGTCGACAATTTCGACCTTATAGCTTTTGTTTTGATGATAAAAATCCGATTTGTTTGCGCGGTTTCTCTTCAGTTTGTTTCCTGCTGAAAAATTCGGCAATGAATTTATAAACTTCACTCAACTGTTCTTCGGTGAACTTCTCAGAATTAACAATTTGTTGCTCTAATTCAGCAATTGCATTGTCAAATTCCTGCTTGGAAACCGATCGTTGAATGTTACGGGATAATTCACGTATTTGTGTAAATGTTTCTACAATTGCAATCGTTGTTTGTGTGGCAATCGGGCTTTTCAAAACGGTAGCCAACATATATAAACCCTTTTCAGAAAAGGCTTTTGGGGCTACACGTGTCTTCATAAATTTTGCGGTCGAAATTTTCGACCGCAAATCTTCAAACTCTTCAATTGTTAAATAAATAATATATCCTTCCGGAAATTTATCTGGATTATTTCTAACGGCTTCGTTAATTCTCTTGGTCTCTACTTGGTAAAGTTCTGCCACATCTCTGTCTATAAGCATTGGTTGATTGCGAAGCATGATAATCTTGTCTTCGATTTGATTGAATGTTTTGATTATTTTCATAATTTATATTTGTTTTGATGATAAAAATCCGATTGGTTTGCGCGGCTTCTCTTCAGTTTGTTTCCTGCTGAAAAATTCGGTAATAAATTTATAAACTACACTAAACTGCTCTTCGGTAAATTTTTCTGAATTGACAATTTGTTGCTCTAATTCTGAAATAGCATTATCGAACTCTTGTTAAGAAACCGAACGTTGGATGGCATAGCCTTTAGTAAAATATTCTTTCAGAATTTTTGTAGCCCAAATACGGAATTGGGTTCCTTGTTTGGATTTTACGCGATAGCCGACAGAAATGATGACATCCAAACTGTAATATTTTATTGGTTTATCCGAATTTGCAATGTGCAAAATTTGCACATTGCTTTCTTCTTGCAGTTCTTCTTCCTTAAAAACATTATTAATGTGCTTTGTAATTACAGTCCTTTCGCGTCCAAATAATTCAGCCATCTGATACTGCGTTAGCCATACGGTTTCGTTATGCCACATTACTTCGAGTTTTACCAAGGTATCTAAACTTTGATATAGAATAATTTCATTTGTTTTCATAATTTATAAATATTTGTTCATATATATAAACGCGATGAGGTGCCATTTTATTTATTTTTGAAAACGGAATTTATAAACAAGTTTTGAACACGTGTTCGTAGTGGTTTGAATATCAGCTCGATAAAAAATATTTTAATTTTAAGTTTTGAATTCTAAATTTTATTTGTAATTTTGCAATCGAAATGGTTCGGAGCAATCCGAAGCAAAAGGGAAGCAGGTGTGAGTCCTGCGCAGTTCCCGCTGCTGTAACCTCCATTTGTTTTTTGTTGAATCTTATGCCACTGTTTTTACGGGAAGGCTCAACAAAAGGAGGAAGCCAGAAGACCTGCCGTTTCAACATTACGTAATCGGACTTTCGGGAAAAAAGTCGGCGTGAATCGAATCAAGCTCAGCTTAATCTTTTCTGCATCTCTATTCCCGCGTCCGCAAACGTTTTTTATTCATCGGGAAAAATGAGACATGAGAGAATTTAAAAGTTTATGGTATACAGTTTATAAGTTAACAAGGGGACGAGTTAACAGGAGAACGAGGGAACGAGCAAACAGTTTTCCTATCTTTTTGTCTTCCTGTCTTCCTGTTTTTCTGTTTTCCAGCTTCTCTGCAATTTCTGCACAAGACACTATACATCTGAATGCCGTTGAGATTTCCGCCGAACGCCAGGAACGCATCAAAGGCTCTAAAACCGTGCGTTTCGACCAAAGTGTATTGGATTATGCCGTGCCGGTTTCGTTGGGCGAATTGCTGTCGCTTTCGTCTTCTATTTTCATTAAATCCTATGGCGAAGGATCGCTTGCCACGCCATCATTCCGCGGAACAGGCGCATCGCATACCGATGTTTTATGGAACGGAATCAACTTGAATTCGCCCATGCTTGGTAATTCCGATTTTTCGAAAATCCCCGTATTTTTAGCCGATAATATTAACATTGCTTTCGGTGGCGGCTCACTTGCGGAAACATCGGGCGGACTCGGCGGAAGTATTTCCATCGGCTCACAAGCGCCATGGAATAAGCGTTTCTTTGTAGATGTTACACAAGAAATCGCCAGTTTTTCTACATATAAAACATTTGTAAAAACAGGCGGCAGCACACAAAATTTTGCTGCACAAACCGGAGTTTTTTACATCCGCTCGGCAAACGATTTTACATTTACAAACAACGTAAACGGAAATCAAAATAGTTTTAAAGATGCCCGTAAATACGCCAATTACGAGCAGTATGGACTGACGCAAGATTTGTTTTTTAAGATTAATAACTATCAAATTATCTCCGCAAAAATCTGGGCACAGCATAATTTCCGCAAAATTCCCGCGCCGATTATCGTAAGTTCCAACAACGGCGCAGAATCCGAAACCGACGATTTTATCCATGCCGTTCTCGATTGGAAATATTCGAAAAACCGCAGTACGCTGAATATCTCTACGGGTTATTCGTATGATGATATGGAATACGAAAACCTGAACAAACTCCAAGACCCATTGTCGGTAAACAAAGTGCAACAATGGATGCTCAATACCGAATATGAATTGAAAGATACTCGCTGGCATTGGAAATCAGGCATTCGCTACGATTACGCTTTCGCGAACAGCAACCAATACAAAGAAAATCACGACCGCAACCAGGTTTCGGCATTCAGCGAGTTTCAATACGCATTCACATCGCGATTATTAGCATCCGCTGTCTTGCGCGAAGAATTTACAGACGAAAGCCTTTCGCCGCTTTTGTTTTCAATCGGAATCGACTATCAATTATTGCAGAAAGAACAATTGTTTTTAAAAGCAAATATTTCGAATAATTATCATCTGCCGTCTTTAAACGATTTGTATTGGAATCCGGGTGGAAATCCCGACTTGCAAGCGGAAAGAGGTTATTCTGCCGAACTCGGATTGTCTTATAAAAAAACGTATGCCAAAAATTGGCATATAGCGGAAGAAATCACCGGCTTTGCCATGCGCGTGAAAGATTGGATTTTGTGGCAACCCAATCCCGCTTCCGCCTACTGGTCGCCACAAAATTTAAAAGAAGTGCACAGCTATGGTGCGGAATGGGTTTCGAAGATTTTGTATCAGAAAAATAAATGGAAATTCGACAATCAATCATCATTCAGCTTAACGCGATCCATCAATAAAACGGCGGTTTATCAAAACGACTTGTCGAAAAACAAGCAGTTGATTTATGTACCGGAAATTTTGTGTTCGAATCAATTTTACGTGTATTATGGAAATTGGTATGCTTCGTGGATGATTCATTACACCGGAACGCGTTACATTACATCGTCCAACGATCGTTGGCTTGAGGCATATACACTCAATGATGTCGGGATTGGCCGTCTTTTTAAAATCAAAAAAATCAATTTGCAATGCGCATTTAAAATCCAAAATATGTTCGACGTAAGTTATCAATCCATCGCGTGGCAACCCATGCCGGGGAGGAGCTTTGCGTTGGATGTGAGGATAAAGTTTGAGAACAGATAAAGCCACCGGATGGCCACGCTGCGCTCGCCATGACAATGCTAAAACAAAAAATAAAAAATATGAAATCTCTAAAAACAATCGCTATTTCCTTAGCATTCGCAACAACATTTTTTGCTTGTAAAAAAGACAACGACGATCCGAAAAAGCCTGTAGATACTTCTACATCCGGCGCATTTATCCTGTGTGAAGGATTGGGCGGCGCAACGCCGATTAGCGGCGATCTTTCGTTTTTTAACTTCGACAGCAATCAAGTGCAAAACAATATTTTTCTTACAGCCAACAACCGCGATTTGGGTGCAACACCTTCATTTCTGATGCTGCATGGCAGTCATGCTTACGTTGTTGTAAATGGTTTAGCGAAAATCGAAAAATTGAATGCACAAAATTTTCTTTCGGAAAGCGTAATTACCAACAACTTGATTTCTCCGCGCCAGATGATTAAAATTAATGAAAACAAAGCATATATTTCCGATATTGGTAAAGAAGGTTTGCATGTTTTTGATTTGAATACCGATCAGATTATCGGGCATATTTCCACCGGAAAATCAATAGAAGCAATGGTTTTGCACGAAGGAAAAGTATTTGCGGGAAATTGGGCCAATTGGTATGTAAATGCACCCAACAATACGATTCAGGTTATTGATGTCAACACGCAAACATTAATCGACAGCATTGTGGTAACCGAAGAACCCGAAGCAATGGTGCTTGATGCAAACAATAAACTTTGGGTATTGAGTACTGCCGGCTATTTGAACCCCGATTCAATGCCAGTTTTGACAAAAATTAATACTTCGACCTTACAAATAGAGCAAACATTTAAACTGCCTGCCAAAACAATGTTTGCGCTTTTAGCAATCGACGGAAACGGGCAAACGTTGTATTATGCTTGCAATGGGAGTGTTTATAGCATGAGTATAACGTCTGCATCGCTTCCGGCAACACCTTTAATTGATATTTCGACGATAAGTGCCTACGGTATCGCCGTAAATCCGAAAAACGGAGACATTTATATCTCTGATGCCAAGGATTATACACAAAACGGGCAAGTTTTTGTGTATTCTTCTACCGGAATCTTGAAAAAAACGATGGATGTAGGAATTGTGCCAAGCAAAGTCTTTTTCAAATAAAAGAAAAGTTTTGATTTCACGGGCAAAATGCGTATCTTTGTGTAAATAAATTTACGATTTTAGAATTACGATTTACGAGGGCATACATCTTAATTCTTAATTCTTAACTCATCACACATGTCTATCATAAAAAAAATTGCCACATTCATTCTGCTCGTGATTTTCGCGCCGATTATTTTCTTTGTGTTGCTGCAAACTTATTTCTACGCCACATATCCCATTTACAAATTTGAAGAGCCGAAGCCGTTTTCCGGAAATCACTGGTACAATCCGTATCAGGATATTGATGCGAATAATTGGCACAAAGCCATTTTTCATCTGCATTCGAGAAGTTGGTGGGGCATTACCGACGGAGACAACAGCAAGGAAGAAGTGTTTGCAATGTATAAAAAATTGGGTTATGATGTCGTTACATTGTCAAACTACATGAAAATCGATACCTTTGCCGGCAAGCGCGATTACGACATACGGTGTTATGAACACGGATATAACAAACGTAAAACGCATCAATTGCTAATGGGGGTGCATGGCAAGGTGCTTTGGCGCGATTATATGTTTGAGCAAAACCTCAGTCAAAAACAATATACAATTGATTTGTTGAAAAAACGAGGCGATTTGGTGGCGCTCAATCATCCCGATATTCGCGACGGATATTGGCCGCATGAATTAAAATATCTTTGTAATTATGATTTATTCGAAGTGCTGAATGGCATGCGTTTGTCCGTTATGCAGTGGGATTCGACGTTGAGCAACGGACATGCCGCGTGGATTACGGCAAACGACGACTCGCACTCCGTTTCCGAAATCAGAAGAGTACAGCGATATGCCGTTTTTATCAATTCTCCTTCGCGTACAAAAGATACTTTATTTGACCGTTTTTCACACGGAAAAGCCTTTGGAATGAGTTTTGGAAGTTTAAATAACGTTGATGCCGATTGGAAAATCGACGATCTTGAAACAAAAATTGAACATAGCAAACAGGTTTCTTTTCCGAAAAACATTGCTATTTCCGACAGCATATTTACCATCGAATGGGAAAGACCAATGACCGAAATTACATTTTATGGCGATCACGGAACTTTGCTGCAAAGCAACACAAATACCCAAACAGCAACTTACACTTTGCGTCCTGAAAACACATACGTGCGTGTAGAAATCATATCGCCGGAAGGCTTTCGATATTATCTGAATCCGATTGTGCGCACGCCCGACGGTCATGCTCCTGCCAAACAACAATTGGCATCCATTGATGAGCGAAAAACTGCAATAAAGTTTGGTTCTATTATTTTTGTAATTGCAATTTTTGGAACATTTGCTTTCTTTCTGATAAGATGTAAAGACCTTTAATTTTATATTTTTAGACAGGATTTACAAGATTAACAGGAGAGTTTTCGACTTCGTCGAAAAGAAAAACTTGTAAATCTTGTAAATCTTGTCTAAATAAAAATTAAAAAACATAAATTTTATCAATCTTCTAAAATAAATTCTTTGTGAAAAAAAATTATTCAAAACACCTTTGGATTTTAATTGTAATATCTACGCTCATCCGCGTGATTCTTGCAGCAACAACGGAGTTAGGAAACGACGAAGTTTACTATCGTTTATACGCTTTATATCCCGATTGGAGCCACTTCGACCATCCGCCAATGATTGGCTGGATGATGTGGATTTTCTCGCTCGGATTAACTTTTACAAGTGAATTGGCGTTCCGCATGTCGCCCATTGTTTTTGCGGCAATCAATACATTTCTGATTTTTCAAATCGGAAAAGAAATTAAAAACGAACGTACAGGTTGGTTTGCAGCATTGCTTTACACCGCTTCTGTTTATGCCTTTATCATTGCCGGAACATTTATCATGCCCGACGCTCCGCAATCCCTATTCTGGCTGCTTTCTTTGTGGATATTGACGCGCGTTTTCTCCGAAAAATACAACTTTGAACAGCAAAAAAAATATTTATTGCTCGCCGGATTATTTATCGGACTTGCATTTATTTCCAAATACACCTCCATATTTCTTTGGCTCGGTGCCGGTTTGTATATTTTGTTTTTCGACCGGAAATGGTTGAAAACAAAAGAACTTTGGATTTCCGGAATCATCACGATTATCTGCATGCTTCCTGTTTTGATTTGGAATTTGCAAAACGATTTTATCAGTTTTACGTTTCATGCCGAACGCGTCGATAGCCAGGGCACGCCTTTCCGGATTGATTATTTGCTTACCGAAATTGCCGGCGAATTTTTGTACAACAATCCTGTTAATTTTATATTATTATTCATCGTTGTTGTTGCATTTCTGCGAAAAAAAATATTTATCGACAGGCACATGGGACGCCTTTTGCTTTGCGTTGGAATGCCCGTTATCCTTTTGTTTTGGTTTTTCGCGTGCTTTCGTTCCACGCTTCCGCATTGGAGTGGACCGGCTTTTGTAAGTTTAATTCCGCTCTGCGCGGCATGGCTGGACGAAAAACAACAATCGCAACGTTTGTTCAACACGTGGAACACACTTGGCTTAAGCCTAATATTTGTAGGCTTATCGCTTGCTGTTTTTCATATTCACACAGGGCTTATTTTTCCTGATAAAATCCATACCGAAGCAGAAGATTTGGGCGAATACGATTTTTCGCTCGATTTATACGGTTGGCATCAAGCGGGAAAAGGCTTTGGCGAAATCCGGCAAAAAGCAATTGCAAATGGCGAAATGCCGGCTGTTGCGCCTATTGTCTCCTATCGTTGGTTTCCGGCCGCCAATCAGGATTACTACATTGCAGAACCAAACAATACACACGTTTTAGTCATCGGTGATTTGGAACGCATTCATAAATTTGCATGGATTAACCAAGCCAGAGGCGGATTTCAAGAAGGGATGGACATGTGGTATGTAACGTCAAGCCATGATTTTTCGCCACCGCAAGACCATTTCTCCGAATATTTCGAAACCATCGGCGAGCCTGTTATGATTCCTATTTATCGTTGTGGAAAGGTGGTGGAAAATTTCTTTGTGTATCAACTGCACAATCTAAAGCAGCTTCCGAAAGATAATTTGATTAATTAAAAAATAATTTATAACTTTGCGGAAAGAAAAGTTAACAAGAAAACAGGTTAACGAGTTAACAAGAAAACAATAAATTTATAGAAAAACACTAATTAAACATAAATAAAAAAAGCGTAAGCTTAAATTCTTTCACAAGAAACGACCATTTTTAAGAAGAGGAATTTAATAGCGATGCGCTCATGCTGTGTTCCGGCGTGAGTTGTGTCTTATTTCTTCGTGGTGCTTGGTCGTACCTTTGTGAAAATAAGAATTCAACTCGCGCCTTTTTTATTAATTGCGTTCAAGGCTTAGACCTAACAGGTTTTAAAAACCTGTTAGGTCTCGAACAAACGAATTACCAATTAATAAATATACACACATGAAAACACACTTACAATTATCGGCTGCGGCCTGTACGGGCAACCCTTGCGGTTGCCCTGCCAACAACAACGTGCCACCGCTTGCTGTACGGGCATCCCTTGCGGGTGCCCCTTCGAACGGCAATGTACGGGCGTATTGCATACGCCCATCA
>JAVBNF010000050.1:0-6594 GCA_031551725.1 Bacteroidales bacterium | reverse complement strand
GCAACCGCAAGGGTTGCCCGTACAGGCCGCAGCCGATAATTGTAAATGTGTTTTCATGTGTGTTATTTATTTGTTTTTATGTTTGAATCAATCGAGACCCGAAGGGTCTCAATATGCATAAAAAAAGGCGCGAGTTGAATTTCTTATTTCATTAGAGGTACCGCTAAGAACCCAATCCAAAATAAGACACAACTCACGCCGGAACACAGCATGAGCGTATCGCTTACGAATTCTTTGGATTTGAAAATTAGCGGTTCTCTAATGAAGAATTTAAGCTTACGCTTTTTTATTTATGTTTAATTAGTGTTTTTCTATATAAGTTGTTTTTAGTTTTTCATGTACGATGTACGATGTGAGGACATCCTCGTATATCGTATATTTATTTCGCAAAGTTATGAATATTTTTCGAAAAAATGAAATTAAATTTCTTTGATTTGAAATTTTAACAATTTTTTAACGTTTGTTAAGAAATAATTTAGGGGGGCATCGCGTTTATATAGTTAAGAAACTTTTACTTTAAAAAAATCAAATTTATGAAACAAAATTTAGAAAGAAAATTAGACAGCATAAATGAATTGTTAAAATGTTGTGTTGATAAAAAGGGACATCATTATGTTGATTATGCTGAACTCACGGATTCGCAAGTTATGGAGTTTATTAAGCGTTTTAAATTGGATTTTGATGGATATAAACGAATGATGTCAACAGATGAAATCAATCATGCTTACCTGAAGCATCGCAAAGATAGATGTCCGTTGTTGCTTGAAGACTTTTTGTTAGTGCCTTATATTTGTGAAAATTTTGATAGCGTTGAAGTTACAAGACTGTCAAAGCAAACTCAAAATTTATGTTTGCGATACAAGAAAGTAATTGGAGATACCTATTTCGTAGTAGAAGAAATTCGTACCGGAAGAAAGAAGTTAGCATTTAAAACTATGTATAAAAAAGGGAAGCGGCCAAGATAATCACGACCGCTTCTCTCTTGCTGACAGATGAGCATTTGAATTTTCACCAACCTCTACACGTCCGTAACGTTCCCTGTCCCACATTGCAAAGGTACAACAAAATTTTTATATTTTCAAAAAATAGCCTAAATTTTTAATTCTCAATTATTTTTTGTACCTTTGCAACCGATTTTAAAAATCGCGTTTGAGTATTTTCTGTCGAAAACCTACGGGGGCGATGCATTTGGCATCATTGTTTTAGGTTCATTGCTTTTTGTTTTAGAATAAGTAAATCCGGGAACTACTTTTGCGAATTTATTTATTTTTAACAAAAAACAAAACATGAAGACCTTTAAAGATTTAGGCCTGATTGACGAAATTGTCAGCGCCGTAAGCGAACTGGGCTACGAACATCCGATGCCGGTTCAAGAAAAATCCATCGAATTTTTATTAAACAACATCGGCGACGTTGTTGCATTGGCGCAAACCGGAACGGGTAAAACCGCCGCATTCGGATTGCCGATTTTACAAATGGTTGATGCACACGAGAAGCACACGCAAGCCTTGGCTTTAGCGCCAACACGCGAGTTGTGCATTCAAATTGCCAACGATTTAAAAAATTATTCCAAACATATCAAAGGCATGAAAGTTGTGCCGGTATATGGTGGAGAGAGCATTGTCAATCAGTTTAAACAATTGGATGTTCCGCCGCAAATTTTAGTGGCAACACCCGGCCGTTTGATCGACTTGATCGAACGCGGGAAAGTAGATTTGTCGCGTATCAAATTCTTGGTGTTGGATGAAGCAGACGAAATGCTTAACATGGGCTTTCAAGACGATATTGAAACCATTTTGCAAACGACACCCGAAAATCGCCGCACCTTGCTTTATTCTGCAACTATGCCGAAAGAAGTGATGAGCATTGCCCGCAAATACATGAAGGAAGCGGAAGAAATTACGATTGGTAAGAAAAATTCCGGTTCCGAAAATGTGGCACACGTTTTTTATATGGTGCAAGCGAAACAACGCTATTTAGCGTTGAAACGTATTGTGGATATGAATCCGGATATTTACGGAATTGTATTCTGCCGTACACGCCAAGAAACGAAAGAGATTGCCGAACATTTGATGAAAGACGGTTATAATGCCGACGCACTTCACGGCGACCTTTCGCAAGCGCAACGCGATACGGTAATGAAAAAATTCCGTTTGAAAAATCTGCAATTACTCGTGGCAACCGACGTTGCCGCACGCGGATTGGATGTAAATAATCTGACGCACGTTATCAACTACAATCTTCCGGATGATGTTGAAGTTTATACACACCGTAGCGGACGTACCGGAAGAGCCGGTAAAACCGGAGTTTCTGTTACGATTATTCATACGCGCGAACGCAACCGCATTCGTGAAATCGAAAAAATGATCAACAAAACGTTTGAACAGGAAATGATTCCGAACGGCTTGGATGTTTGTAAAAAACAGTTGATGCATTTGGTTGAAAAGTTAGACAATGTACATGTGAACGAAGAACAAATCGGACCGTTCTTGCCTGCAATTATGCATCGTTTTGAGCATTTGAGCAAAGAAGAATTGATTACACGTTTTGTTTCCGAAGAGTTCAACCGCTTTTTAGATTATTATAAAGATGCCGTAGATTTGAACGTTCAGCAAGACGATAGAGGTCGCGAAAAACGCGGCGAACGTGGAGAGCGTGGCGATCGTCCGGAACGCGAACGCCGTGGAGATGCGGATGCCGTTCGTTTTAAATTGGACATCGGAAGTGCCGATGGTATTTCGCCCAAACGTTTGTTGGGTATTTTGAATGATATTACGGAGGATAAAACCATCCGCGTGGACGATATTGATATTACTTCGCGCAATTCGTTTTTCAATGTGCCGAAAGTACAAGCTGATAAGGTGGTTAAATCTTTTGCAGATCAAGAAGATGTACAGCTTACGGTTGTAAGCTCATCAAGAGGTGGTGGCCGAGGTAGTCGCGATGGCGGACGAGGCCGCAGCGACGATAGAGGCGGTTTCCGTGGAAATCGTTCTTCGGGACAAGGCCGCGGAGGAGATGATCGCAAACGTTCAGGTGGATATGGCGATCGTGATCGTAAAGATCGAAACGACCGTGGTGGAGATCGCGGCGGCTATAAAAAAGGCGGCGACCGTCAAGAACGTTCATCGTCGCAAGGTGGCGAACGCAAGAAAAGATGGTAAAAGAAAAAACCTAACAGGCCTCCAAGACCTGTTAGGTTTAAATATTCCGATTTTCAGTCAAAATTACACTTCATCTTTTTGAAGTTTCTTAAATCCTTCGCCCAGAATTTCACTGCTATCAATGATGTTGATGAATGCTTTCGGGTCGATTTCATAAATATGATCGCGCAAATTTTGAAATTCGAGGCGGTCAACAACAGAATAAATCATCCGTTTTTTCTCTCCGCTGTACATGCCTTCCGCTTCAAGGAAAGTACCGCCGCGCTTGATTTTACAAGTAATACATTCTTTAATTTCTTCATGTTTGTTGGAAACAATCAAGACCGTTTTGTAAGTTTTAATTCCATCCAAAACCATATCAATCACTTTGCTGCTTATCCAAATCAAAATCAAAGAATAAATAGGCAGGCGGATATCATTGAAGGCGATAAACGTAATTAAAGTCACGCAAGAATCTACGATTAATACCATTCTTCCCAATGAAATACCGGTATATTTACTCATGATCATGGAAATAATATCGGTTCCACCGGAAGTTGCATGTGCTTTAAAAATCATTCCGACCGCCAATCCGTATAAAACTCCGGCAACGATGGTACTGATAATAATGTCGTTTTGAATTGCAGGATCGTAACCCCAATAAGTTTCTATTAAATAAACGAAAAAGGCAATTAAAACAATGGAGATAATTGTTTTTACACCGAATTTCGGTCCCAAAATCCATGTTCCGATAATTAAAAGCGGCACTTCAAACACCATGGCGGTATACGAAATTTTAAATCCGAAAAGGTGATAAACAACGTTGGCAATACCATACACACCGCCGGGCGCGAGTTTGTAGGGATTCACAAAAAGAACGTCGGCTGCCGCAAAAATTAAGGAGCCGATGATGATGAGCAAGTACGAATAAAGAGTTTCTTTGGTAAGTTTCATTTGATTAAGATTTTATTGTATTTTTACATTATCAATTAGCCGCACATCGCCCAAAAAGCAAGCAATAAAGATTCGTTTTTCGCCCGGAGTATCCCCGGTTTTAACGGCTTGCAATGTTTTTTCGTTGGCAATGGTGACGTATTCGATTTGAATATGATCTGCACGACTCAACACCTTTTTCACCCACACCTCAATATTTTTCACAGGCATCAAACCCGCTAAATCGGCGGCATCGCGGATGGTTTTGTGAATGATAGGAGCAATACTGCGTTGCGCTTTGTCCAAACGGGCATTGCGCGAACTCATTGCCAAGCCATCTTTTTCGCGGATAATCGGACAAGCGACAATGTCGATTTTCATCTTTTCTTTTTTCACCAATTCGCGGATAATTGCTAATTGTTGAAAATCTTTTTCACCGAAATAGGCCTTTTGCGGCTGAACGATTTCAAACAGACGTTTCACCACAATAGCTACGCCGTTGAAGTGTCCGGGACGGAATTTGCCTTCCATTACTTTTTCCAATTTGCCGAAATCGTAGGTTTCTGTTGGTTTTTTCGGATACATTTCTTTTTCGCTTGGCGCGAAAACCACGTCGCAACCTGCTTTTTCGAGCATCTTCGCATCGCTCTCCAAGGTGCGCGGATATTTTTTCAAGTCGCTCGCGTTGTTGAATTGGATGGGGTTTACAAAAATGCTGGCAACAACCAAATCGTTTTCCGCTTTTGCTTGTTTGATCAGCGATAAATGGCCCGCATGCAAAGCACCCATCGTTGGCACAAAGCCGATGGATGTTGCTTTTCTTGATTTCAAGAATGCGGCTAATTCTTTTTTTGTTTTAAAGATTTCCATTTTATGTTATAATTAAAAATCACAATGTTTATTAATAACGGTTCAGGAAGTTTAGAAGGTTTAGAAAGTTTGAAACCTAAACTTACAGAACTTTCTAAACTTCCCGAACCATTCTTTACCCAAACAATTCGCTAAACAATCCGAACATATCAGAAATAGGAACGATTTTGATATTGTTTTTTGTTTTTTCCAAACCTTTGATGTTATATTTCGAAATAAAAATACGTTCAAAGCCTAATTTATCGGCTTCGGCAATACGTTGCTCGATGCGGTTTACCGGACGGATTTCGCCTGTTAAACCTACTTCTGCTGCAAAACAATCACGCGGTGAAATTGGTAAATCCTGATTAGACGAAAGCACTGCACAAACAACTGCCAAGTCGATTCCGGGGTCATCCACACGCAAACCGCCGGCAATATTCAGGAACACATCTTTTTGCGAAAGCCTGAATCCGCAGCGTTTTTCGAGTACGGCTAATAACATATTCAGACGCCGACTGTCAAAGCCCGTTGTTGAGCGTTGAGGCGTGCCGTAGGCGGCCGAACTTGCAAGTGCTTGTACTTCTATCAACATCGGGCGCATGCCTTCAATAGTTGCGGAAATAGCGGTGCCACTGAGATTTTCATCGCGTTGCGAAAGCAATATTTCCGACGGATTTGAGACTTCGCGCAAGCCGTTGCTTTGCATTTCATAAATACCGATTTCGCTGGTGGAGCCAAAACGGTTTTTTACCGAACGCAGGATTCTGTAACCGTGATTACGATCGCCTTCAAACTGCAAAACCGTGTCTACCATGTGTTCCAGGAGTTTCGGGCCGGCAATGGAGCCGTCTTTGGTAATGTGTCCGATGAGGAATACCGGCACTTGGGTTTGCTTGGCGAAGCGCATCAAATCGGCGGTACATTCTTTGATTTGCGAGATGCTTCCTGCCGAAGAATCGATATGCTCGCTGCTTAATGTTTGAATGGAGTCGATAATCAGAATATCGGGCGTGAGCTCTTTGATTTGTGTGAAAACTTGCTGTAATTGGGTTTCCGTTAAAACGAAACAGTTGGAATTGGTGTTTCCTAAACGGTCGGCGCGCATACGGAGTTGTTGGGCACTTTCTTCACCACTTACATAAAGCACTTTGCTTTTTTTCATTTGCAAAGCCACTTGCAGCATCAATGTCGATTTCCCGATGCCGGGTTCTCCGCCCACCAAAACAAGCGATCCGGGAACCAGTCCGCCTCCCAGCACACGGTTGAGTTCTTGGTTGGATGTATCCATGCGGATTTGTTGGTCTTGTTCGATTTCGGAAATCAATAGGGGTTTCACAGCCTTTGTTGGACCTTCGTCTTTATGCCAATGCTTGGGCTCTTCGCGTTGGATAACCTCTTCCACGTAAGTGTTCCACTCGCCGCACGACGGACAGTGCCCAATCCATTTGGGCGACTGCGCACCGCAGTTTTTACAGAAATATGCTGTTTTGGTTTTAGCCACGATAAAATTGTTAACTATTAATTGTTAATTTCTACTGATGCGTTAATATTTAACAGTTACTAAATAAATTAGATTGTTCATTGACATTTTGTTTGATTTTGGATTCTGTAAGCAACTCTTTTATAGGAGTTTTATCAAAAGCAGAAATTTCTAAAATTTGTATGA
>JAVBNF010000020.1:0-4530 GCA_031551725.1 Bacteroidales bacterium | reverse complement strand
AGAAAAATGATAAATGGGATGACCCGTAGGGGCACCCCTTGCGGGTGCCCTTTTGATGGGCGATACGCCCGTACATTGTCGTTCAAAGGGGCACCCGCAAGGGGTGCCCGTACAGCAATCGGTGGCACGTTGTTGTTGGCAGGGCAACCGCAAGGGGTGCCCGTACAGACCGCAGCCGATAATTGTAATTGTGTTTTCATGTTGTGTATTTTTAATTGTTATTTATTTCCATCAAGCCCCGAAGGGGCTGTACATGCATAACAAAAAGGCGCAAGTTGAATTTCTTATCATTTAGAAGGTACCTCCAAGCACCATAATAGGGATAAGACACAACTCACGCCGGAACACAGCATGAGCGCATCGCTTACGAATTCCCCTATTAAAAAGATTTGGAGGTTTTTCTAAATGGAATTTAAGCTTACGCTTTTTTTATTTATGTTTAATTAGTGTTTTTCTATATAGTCAATATTATTTTCGCAAAGTTAGATATTTTTTTTCAAAACTGCAATTTTATTTTTCTTTTTTCAAAAAAAGCGATAACAACAACGGAATAAACACCGACAAAATCGCCATTTCGCAAAACACACGTACTGCAATTATGAGCGGCGTTGCATTTTTAATCCATTCCAGCTGTGAAGTTTTTTCGGCGTCGGAAATATCCGACAAATTATTAACCAATTCGTATTGGTGAGCCATGTATCCATCCACAAAACCGGAAACCATAAGCGGTTGAATTAGCCATGCATAAAAGAAAAATACAAGTGCGGCGGACAAACCCAGCGTTACACAGAATAAATAGGCTTCGCGCAAAGCAAGTATATTTTCATGTTGTTGACGATAATAAACCGCAGCCCACACCATGCATCCAAAAAGTGCGACCGTGTGTACCCACAAATAAGGTTCGTAAATTTTATATTCAAACCTCCATGCAATTAATGAAATGACACAGAGTAAAATTCCCGTAAGTAATCCATAAAGAAAAGCATAAAGATAGCCTTCTTTTTTAAGACCGGAACGTTTGGGTACCATAAAATTGGGTTTTCCCCATTGAATTTTTGCCATGATTTGCAATTAAATGAAAAAAGACGGCTTTTCAACCGTCTTTTCCCGTTCATAAATTTTTAATTATTAGATGGACAAAGCCGGTTTGCGGGCTTTTACCAACTCGTAAGTACAAAACAAAACAGTTGAGTACACAAGCGTTCCGAGAATTTCCATGCGGAAGAATGGCAATGCCATTTCGTAGCACAATGCCAATCCGGCAACATTCATCGGATATCCGCAAAGACCGCTCATCCAAACGCCGAAGTTAGAAATTACGAAAAATACAATTGATGAAGCGAGTGCTGCAACAAGTACACGACCCGGTTTTACTTTATTACGCAAAGTTAAACCGATAAATCCGGCAATAACAAAGGCCAAATAAACAGCCCAAATTCCGGAATAGAATCCGAGAACCAAGTCGCTAATAAACATAATGGCCATCGGCAAAAGGAAGGCTACTTGTTTTTGTTTAAAATAAGCAGCACCAAAAAGCGCAATAGCGATTACAGGCGTGAAGTTTGCAGGATGCGGCATCAAACGCGTAGCCACTGCAACAATAATGAGGGCTGTAGCAAATAAGAAGCCCGGAGTGAAGATTTTTTTCATATTCATTTTTTTTCTAATTGCAAAGATAAGTAAAATTTTGATTTTTCGCAAATGTATGCTATTCGTCGTCACCGCCGGCATCATCTACAAAATTATCCACATCCATAGAGTCAATATTATCATCGGTATCGTTTCCGTCTTCGCCGGAAAATGATTTGCCGTCAACACCCGTATCGCCCAAGAAATGCTTGTCAAAGTCGGAGTCTGTGAACACATTATCAATCTTCACGTCCACTTTCACCAAATAGTTTACATCCGGCGTATCCAAACGCACAGCGAAGAAAACATCTCCATTGGGCTTCGGATAGCGAGTTACATAGTTTTGATACCCCTCCGGATATTGCTCGTTGAGAAGCATCTTTAAATCAGTAGTTAGTTTATCGTAACTAACGATCAGACTTTTTTTAGGAATATTTACTTTTTTCTTCATGACAAGTTCAAAATATTTTGCAAAAGAATAATAAAAAAATGAATTTACCAACGTTTTTATTAAATATTTTTTATTTTTTTTTGCTCATTTTCATAAAATATTTGTGCTCCAATCTATTAAACAAAAATTATTTTTTTGAAGTTTTCAAACAATAAAGTCCCAAAAAGCAAAATGCGCCGTTAATAATTAACAATTCAAATCCGCATTCGTAACCATTAAACAAATAAGGCGAAATTTTACTGAATCCATAGGTTAATATTGGGGAAAGTACGCAAACAAACGGCACCCATTTGTCTTTTATGCTGTATTTAGTAAGCAAGCCGAAGGCAAACAAGCCAAGCAAAGGCCCGTAAGTGTAGCCCGCAATGCGATAAATGGCACTAATTACACTTTCATCATTGATCACTCTGAATAACATAATAACCAAGGCACAAACAATCGATAAGGAAATATGTACAATCCGGCGCTTGCGCACCAAGTTTGGATCATCGTTTTTCACTTTCAAGATATCAACCGTAAATGATGTTGTCAATGCGGTTAATGCGGAATCGGCACTGGAATAGGCTGCGGAAATAATTCCGACAATAAATAAGACGCTGATCAAAGTGCCCATATACAAGCGTCCGGTAGCAGGATTGGAATGTGTTGCAAGCATCGGGAATAATTCATCGCCTTTCATGCTTGTATAATCAATCCCTACTTGTTGTGAAAAAATCACCAACAAAACTCCTAAAGACAAGAATATTAAATTAATGGGAATAAACAGAAACCCGTAAGTATACATATTCTTTTTTGCATCTTTAAGCGAGCGACAACTCAGATTTTTCTGCATCTGATCTTGATCAAGCCCCGTCATGGCAATAACCGTAAAGACTCCGGCCAAAAATTGTTTCCAGAAATAGTGCGGACTTTTAATATCCCAAATAAAAATCTGCGAGAAATCGCTTTGTTGAATATTTTGTGCAACATCCCCTATTGAAAAATTTAATTCACTGCTTATTTTCCAAATGCACAAAAGTACAGTAGACACAAGTACAAGGGTTTGAATGGTATCTGTCCAAATAACGGTTTTCATACCGCCTTTTTGCGTATAAATAAAAATGAAAAAAATAGTTACAACAACCGTTACAAAAAATGGAATCTCCCACGCATCAAACACTGCTTTTTGTAAAACTACCGCCACAATATACAAACGAAACGCAGATCCCAATATCCTTGAAACAAGAAATATCCAAGCACCCGTTTCATAAGAAGTACCGCCAAAACGCTGTTCCAAATAAGTATAAATAGTTGTTAAATTCAACTTATAATAAATGGGCAGCAAAATATTTGCAACAGCAACATAACCCAACAAAAAGCCAAACACCATTTGCATGTAGGTAAAACCGTTTCCAATGACCATTCCGGGCACGGAAACAAAGGTTACACCGGAAATGGATGTCCCAACCATCGCAATAGCAATGATATACCAGGGCGATTTGCGATTCCCGAGATAAAAGGACTGACTATCCGCTTTTCGCGAAGTGAAATAGGCAATCAGCATTAAAACGGAAAAATAAATGCAGATTACGGTAAGAATTAATGTCGGATTCATGTGAAATAAAAATAAAATTCATTAACTTTGCAAAGTTAGAACGTAAACTTGATGATTTGAATCATTGGTTTGATTGTTTTTTAACAAAAGAATGTGAACGAATATGGATAATTACCCTTCTAAATTACTGGAAATTGGAGTGCGCGAGTTGGCCGGCCTGCCGGGAATCGGCAAGCGAACAGCTTTGCGTTTGGCCTTGTGGATGCTCAAACAGCCGGAGCAAAACATCAACGCTTTTGCAAATGCGCTTACCGCGATGCGCGCCGACATTAAATATTGCGAAAGCTGCCACAATATATCGGATGAAAAAGAATGTGAGATTTGCAAAAATCCGGCACGCGACCGCAGCCTGATTTGCGTGGTTCCGGATGTGCGCGATGTGATGGCCATTGAAAACACGGGCTTTTACAAAGGTGTGTATCATGTTTTGGGCGGCATCATCTCGCCTATCGAAGGTATTTCGCCTTCCGATTTGAGTATTGATTTATTAATTCAACGGGTGTCGCAAGGCCTTGTGCAGGAAGTGATTTTAGCGCTTCCCGCAACGATGGAAGGCGACACGACCATTTATTTTATTCATAAAAAATTACAGGATTATCCGGTTCTGCTCTCAACCATTGCCCGCGGTATTGCCGTTGGCGACGATCTGGAGTATACGGATGAAGTGACGTTGGGGCGGTCGATTATTAACAGGCAACCGTACAAAAGTTAATTATTAATTTCTACTGATGCGTTAATATTTAACAGTTACTAAATAAATTAGATTGTTCATTGACATTTTGTTTGATTTTGGATTCTGTAAGCAACTCTTTTATAGGAGTTTTATCAAAAGCAGAAATTTCTAAAATTTGTATGA
>JAVBNF010000002.1:0-71894 GCA_031551725.1 Bacteroidales bacterium | reverse complement strand
ATCTTTGTTCCCGAGTAAAGTGTTTCATATTTTCAAGTCTGGGGAGACCGCAAAGATAAAACTTTTACTCGACTAAGGAGAGTTTTTGCTCTCCTTTTTTATTTTTACGCATTTTATGCATTTACTAATTGACTTTACACTTTAGTTCAACCATCTTGGAGCTTGCATTTTAGCCTTTAGAAAACGTTTAAAAGCAACAGGTTTGAGCACTTCAACATCCTTGAGCAGCCCCATCACGAAACGCCCTACTCCTTCAAATCCGGACACTTGTGTTTCGAGCAAATACTCATTGTCATTGGATTTAGTTGTTGAGATTTCAGCCAATGGATATTCTTCAAACAGCAAATTTGCTGCCCTGACATTCATTTTTATTTTTACCGAATATTTTTTATTGCCGCTTGTTCGGAATATATCCATAAACTGCTTTTGGTGTAAGTCTTCATGCTCCCATTTTTGAGACAAAACCTCAACCGATGCAATACGCGACACCTTAAACACCTTGTTACGTTTCGTTTCATGATCGTAGCACCAAATTTGTATGTAATTAGTGGTGAACTCAAAAGGCTCCACCAACCGATCACGCACCGAATTGCTATGCGCAGAACTGTAATTATGAAGAACGATTTGTTTTTTTTGTTCAATTGCATCAATCAAAGCGCGCACATTTTCGCCATGTTTTCCTTTTACAACCGTATCTGCAAGCATTTTATAATCGTACACGGAATAGAGTTTTTTCTTTAAATTCTGTTTGAGCAAATTGGTTTCGTCAATACTTTCAATTGCAGATTTCAGAATACAGGCTTCTTCTTCGGTAAAATGCACCAATTGTGTGATATCCTTGAAATAGGGTGATGATTTATCAAGTTTAAAAATTGCAGCGTTTTTCTTAATCAAAAAACCAGCATCTCGAAACGTATCAATGTATCGATAAACTGTTCGTGGCGACATTTCTAATCGTTCGGCGATATCATCAATGGTGTATCGGCTATTCGATGTGAGCATCATCATTAATCGCAAAAGGCGTTCAAGTTTGGGTTGATCCATGATTTAGATTTTGACACAAAGGTACAATTTTCCGGACAATTTGCGTCACAGTCATTTGGATTCTTTCAAATAAATAATTGCACCGATCTGATTTTCGGGATCTTCATTGGCGTTTATTCGTTGTATAAGTATTTCGAAAATTGACCCATACCCCATTTCAAGCAATTTGCTTATCTGCAGATTTTCTTTGCGCGGAACAAAACCCAATTTATACTCTCCATAATAGATCGCAACTGCATACGGATCGAATTTGTTGTCTGGCTCCTGTTTTAATTGCAAAACAGTTCCTATATTCAACTCATTGAACACCAAAGCGCCTTCCCAATAAGTAAAGCCTGCAATATCGAAATTAATAAAATGTTTTCTTTTCATGATGTGTTATTTTGATGTTGCAAAATTCCGTAAATATTTTGTCAACTTATGACAATTATATTTTATTTTATTTTGTCAAGAATTGTCAAAATAAAAAAGTAATTTCGCAGAAAAACAGAAATGTAAGACAAGAACACTGCTTGATTTTTTGCATTTGCTGATATTTTTGTATCTTTAGCAAATTAATATTTCAAATCTTACTTATATACCATGAAAAACTTCACCAATCTTTATTCGTTGAGCAAAACGCTCCGGTTTGAGTTGAAGCCTGAATCAGGAACAGGCAAGCTTATTAGAACCTTATTTGAAGAATATGGGACGAATCATCACGAAATTATTGATGATGATTTGAAACTCTCTAAAAGTTACAAAAAAGTGAAACAACTTATGGATTGCATGCATCGCAATATTATAGACGATGTGCTGAATAAATTCAATTTTACCGAAGAAGATTTGGCAAAACTTAATGGAAATAAGGTAGAAATGGATGTTGATGACGAACAGATAAACGAGAAAGATCCATTTGCAAAAATTCGTGAGAGAGTTGCAATCGAGCTGGATAAGAAAAGTAAAATTATGTTCGATAAAAAAATATTGAATCAGAGTAATAATAGTGAAGATAGCACGGATAATGATAGAGATCAGGAGAAAAAAGAGAAAAAAAAGAGCAAGTGCGAACTGGAAAAATGGTTGGATATAGCTGACGAAAAATATTTGGAATTAGGCAAAAGTGACAAAATAGACAAAGGGAAAATCAAAGATGATTTAGTTAGGATGCAAGGATTTTTCACCTATTTCAATGGGTTTAATGAGAATAGAAAAAATGTTTATTCAAAAGATAAAATTTCAACAGCTATTCCATTTCGCATAATCCATGACAATTTCCCGGTTTTCAAGCAAAATATGGAGAATTATGCAAAAATTGCAAACGATCCTAATTTGACCGAATTAAAACAATCAATAGATAAAATCGGAGCAAATGAAATTTTTCAATTGAATTATTTTAACCAATGCCTCACACAAGAAGGTATCAATAGATACAATCAAGAAAAGTTAGGTATAGTTGCAATACAACAAGGCGTTGAACAATCAAAAGGCATCAATCAAATTATTAACGAATATGTTCAGAGAAAAAATAAAGAAATAAAAGAAAATACGCCAAAGGGAGAAAGACCCAAAAAGATAAAAATTGCAACATTCGATAAACTCAAAAAACAAATACTTAGCATTAACAAAACAAAATCTTTTCAATTTGAGGTGTTTGAAAGCACACAGGAGATTATTGCCGGAATAAATAAAAGATATGATTTTCTAACCAATGCTGAAAATAATAGTCAGCGATTGATGGATGAATTAAAATACTTTTTGCAAAATATTGACAACTATGAGTTAACAGAAGTGTATTTAAACACAAAATCCGTTGCTATTTTGTCGAAAAAACTATTTAATTATGGTCGGTATATTGAATTATCATTAGAAAAGTGGTATGATGATAAAATTAATAAAAGTGGAAATGATAAAAGAAAATTCCTTGAAGCTAAGCAGTTTTCAATACAATTAATACAAGATAGCATTAATTATTATTTGCAGGATTATGAGCAAAATCAAGTATTAAAAGACAGCTATTCAATGGATGAGAATTTTATTGTAAGCTATTTCAAAAATCCGACCATTACAGTTGATGAAAAACAAGAAAACAATACAATACAAGTAGAAAAGCCTTTGTTTGAAGAATTGGAAACTCGCAAAAATAATATCAATTATATACTAAACGAGGAATATAAAAAAGACTTGAAAGAAGAAAAAACACCCAATGGAGACGCTGAAAAGGTAAAATATTTTCTAGATGCTTTATTGGAGTTTGGCTATATCTTATCCCCTTTTGCGGTAAAAGATAAAAATTTGGAAAAAGATGAGGAATTCTATAACGAACGAAAAAGGCTACAAGAATTGTTATTTGAAGCTGAGATACTTGAACTCTATAATCAAACGCGTAATTATATAACAAGAAAAACATATACATTAGATAAATTTAAACTAACTTTTGATACCCCTACTCTATTGGGTGGATGGGACAAAAACAAAGAAACATCTAATAAAACTATTTTGTTACTCAAAAATAATTCTTACTACTTAGGAATTCTTGACAAAAATAACAATGCTGTATTTGAAGATAATAATATAAATATTGACAAACTAAAGGAAAAAATAGTAGAGGAAGAAAGGCAACTAAAAGAGAAAGAAGAAGAGATCAAAACAAAAAAAGCGGGGACAAAGACCTATGATAAATTAGAGTCAAAAATTCAGTCTTTAAAAAATCAGATATGTAGTTTACGCAAAACAATCAATCTTTTGAGAAATCAAACCGAAGCATATAATAAAGTTGATTATAAGTATTTCAAGGATTGTACAACAATGATTCCAAAATGTAGCATTCAAACAAATGCTGTTAAATCACATTTTAAAAATAGTTCAACTAATTTTACTGTGAAGGAAAACACCAGCCTTTCTAAAAATGGAGAAACCTTCATAAAGGAATTAGTGATTACAAAAGAAATATTTGATTTAAATAATATGGCTTTTGATAAAAAAACGAATTGTTTTGTTGAAAAAAAATCCGATGACACTCGTCCTAAAAAATTTCAAAAAAAATACTTGGATCAGTCTAAAGACCAAGAAGGTTACTCGGATGCAATAGCAAAATGGATTCAGTATTGTAAGTCATTTTTAGAAAGTTATGAAAGTACTGCTACTGCTGGATATGACTATGCTACTGTTTTTTCCGATAAATACGAAAACATCTCTGATTTTTACAAAAAATTGAATCAGTGTATTTATAAAATAACCACTGAAAGAACTATTTCGTCCGCGTATATTGAAGATCTTGTTCAAGAAGGAAAACTTTATTTATTCAAAATTCATAATAAAGATTTCAATCCCGGTAGTAAGGGTAAAAAGAATCTGCATACACTTTACTGGGAAATGTTATTTGATCCGAAAAACTTGGACGATGTTGTTTTTAAGCTGAATGGAGGCGCTGAATTATTCTACAGAGAAGCATCCATCAAGGAAGAAAAAAAGATTATTCATAAGGCTGGCGATAAAGTTCCAAAGAAATTTTTCACATTATCCGATGGAACGTTGGAACCTGTACCCGGAGAAAGTATAAAAAAACTCAATGCTTATTTTCAAGGCAAGTTACAAAAATATGATTTGACGGAAATTGATTTAAAATACATCAATAATTATTCGATAATAGGGCATAAGGATTGTAAAGAAGGTATTGTAAAAGATGAGCGTTTTACCAAAGATAAAATTCAATTTCACTGTTCCATAACAATGAATTTTAAGCCTAAAAACGAAAACATCAATAATAAAGTCCTTGCCTTTTTACATAGAAATGAAGATGTTCATATTATTGGTTTAGACAGAGGAGAACGTAATTTGATTTACTTGACCATGATCAACAAGGAAGGTAAAATTGTTGATGGAATGCAGTTTTCGCTCAATGAATTAGAACAGCAAACTTGTGTAAATGGCACTCATATAACCAAAAAAGTTGACTATCAGACTTTATTGCATTCAAAAGAGGTAAATAGAGCAGAGGCACGAAAAAACTGGCAAACCATTGAAAACATCAAAGAATTGAAAGAGGGTTACCTCTCTTTAGTTGTTCATCAATTAGCAAAATTAATAATTGAAAAAAATGCTATTGTTGTCATGGAGGATTTGAATTATGGTTTTAAAGATAGCAGAGCAAAAGTTGACAAGCAAATATATCAGAAGTTTGAGAATATGCTTGTCAAAAAACTTCAATATTTGGTTTTGGAAAAAGATGAAAATCAAAAAAATAGCGAAGGAGGTGTTTTAAAAGCGTACCAATTAGTGAAAGAAGAAATCCCGGCATATAAAAACATGGGGAAACAAAATGGCATTCTGTTTTATGTCCCCGCCGATTATACCAGTAAAATAGATCCTGTTACAGGTTTTATAAATTTATTGGACACGAGATATATAAATAGAAAAAATGCTATTGAGTTTTTGGGGAAATTTAAGACAATCTATTACGATACAACACATCACTATTTTCGATTTGAATTTGATTACAAAGACTTTAATAACCTTAGAGTTGATGCAAGCGAGTTGAGTCAAACCGAATGGTCTATTTGTTCGCATGCCCTTGCAAAGCGTTCAATGTCTGTGCAGCTAAATAACAAATGGATACGGCAACAAATTAATGTTAATGATCAATTGATCCGCTTATTTAAAGAGAAAAATATTGCTTATAACAATGGTAATTGTTTGAAAAAATCTATTATTAATATCCAAGATGCTGCATTTTTTGAAGAATTATTAAAATGTCTTTCAGCATTGCTATCACTACGACATACATGGAAAGATGAGAATAATATGGAACACGACACTATTGTTTCATCGGTTGAATTGAAAAAAGGTTCAAATACATTTTTTAGTAGCGAAGTGGAAATACAAAAAGGGAAGACTGAGCATGGAAAATGGAAATCGGTACTACCTGTCGATGCCGATGCCAACGGCGCTTACAACATTGCTCGCAAAGGCTTGTGGCTATTAAAGCAATTAGATAAAACTGAAGAAAAAGAAAAGGCTGTTGCTGAATTTAATGGGCTCAAAGAACCTAAAGAGATAACATTTGAAAAAGGGGATAAGAAAAAGAAGAAAGTAAGCCAATGGTGTCCAAACAAAGAATGGTTGCAGTTTGTACAAAAGACTAATAAATAACCATGCACGACTACATACCTATATCCGAATTGAACGACTTTATCTTCTGTCCCTATTCCATCTACCTGCACAATGTGTATATGGGTGGGGGCGAAGATTTGGTAAAGGCTGCACCTCAAACGCAAGGCACGGCAAGCCATGAAGCGATTGATCAAAAAAAATACAGCAGCCGCAAAGCCGATATTTCCGGAATTGGCGTATATAGCAATGATTTGGGTATTTGCGGGAAAATCGATTTGTATAAAGGCAACGAAAAACTGTTGATTGAACGCAAACATAAACTGCTGAAAATCTATCAAGGACAGATTTATCAGCTGTGGGCGCAGTATTTCTGCATGGTTGAAATGGGTTATGAAGTAGAAAATTTAGCATTCTATGCTATTTCGACGAATAGCACTTTTCCGGTAGAAATTCCCGAAGAAGAGCAACGAAATGAATTAAAACAATTTATCCATCGTTTCAAAACGTATGACCCTGCTCAGGAAATTCAAATAAATCCAAACAAATGCACGCATTGCATTTACTGCAATTTGTGCGATAAAACGAATACGGAAAATGTTTACTCATAAAGATATTGAATACCGGTCTGTTTTTGTAATCAACAGCATTGAAGAGAAAAATCTTCGTGTGCATAGCGGTGAATTGTTGCTGGAAGATGTTGAACAAAATAAAACATTGACCAAGCTACCCTTTCAAAAGATATTGGCATTGTTTGTCATTGGACATATTACAGTTACTACCGCCTTGATCGACAAATGTCGATTGCATGGTATTCCGATTGTTGTAATGAAGCCCAATTTTCGTCCGGTTTTTTTCTATTCCATTACCGCCGAAGCCAATTATCTGTTACGCCAAAAGCAGTACGAATATCCGAAAACAGAATTACGAATAGCCCGGATATTGGTAGAGAATAAAATTCGTAACCAACTGCGGTTGCTTGAAAAAACAAGAATGAAATCGCCTCGAATAACCGAAGCCAAAGAGAAATGTATAAACTACTTGTCAATCGTACCAACTGTTGATGATTATGATAGTTTAATGGGATTGGAAGGAGGAGTTGCCAAAGCTTTTTTTGCTTCCTACTTCGAACAGCACGATTGGAAATTGCGCAGTCCACGAACCAAAATCGATCCGGTTAATGCCACTTTGGACATTGGTTATACCATTTTATTCAATTATATAGAGGCGTTTACCCGCTTATTCGGATTTGATCCGTATGTGGGCGTTTACCACCGATTGTGGTTCAAACGTAAATCCTTGATTTGCGATTTGATGGAACCATTCCGTTGCCTGATTGACACACAAGTGCGTAAGGCATTCAACACCAAACAATGTACAAAAGAAGATTTTTTGCTAATTAAAAATGAATATATTTTGAAGCGAGAAAAGAACAGTGTTTATACCAAAATGTTTTATGATGTACTGATCGCTCATAAATCTGATGTTTTCAAATACATGCAACAATATTATCGTTGTTTTATGGGACGCAAAAGTGCTCCTGATTATCCAATGTTTTTAATTTAAATTTGTAAAATTATGTTAGTTGTAAGTTATGATATTTCGGACAATAAACTTCGTGCAAAATTTTCCAAAACACTGATCAAACAGGGCGGTATTCGTTTACAGTATTCTGTCTTCGAACTCAATAATTCAAAGCGAATATTAGACAATTTAATTATCCGAATTGAAAACTACTATTCGAAAAAATTTGGCGGAGGCGACAGTGTTTTTATTTTCAGTACCGATGAAAAAACAGCCCTTAAATATGGCAATGCCATTCATCGAGATCAGGATTTGATTTATTTCGATTAACAAGGGTCTGTCTTTATTTTCGAAACAGCCTCCATTATAAATAAATTATCATCCTGGCATTTAGCTCTTTGACGTATTGTTTGCATTTAATCGAAGAATCAAGTGGGAGAAAAATCATATTTCTTCTATTTGTTTAATTCATTAAAAATCTATATCTTTGCGCTGTCCTTTTGGACATATGGGGTCAAGACGACCCTTTAAATTTCTACTATTGTAGATCCCTGGATTTACTGCATTCCGACGATGTGTCAAGACGACCCTTTAAATTTCTACTATTGTAGATTCGTATTGATAGCTTCCGAATGGAACAAGTCAAGACGACCCTTTAAATTTCTACTATTGTAGATATCAACCGTATTGACGGAGTTAAGAAACGTCAAGACGACCCTTTAAATTTCTACTATTGTAGATTTTTGTTTACCATTTTCCCATATTTCAAGTCAAGACGACCCTTTAAATTTCTACTATTGTAGATTTTTGTTTACCATTTTCCCATATTTCAAGTCAAGACGACCCTTTAAATTTCTACTATTGTAGATGCAATATACACGTAAATTCTTATCTAAATCGTCAAGACGACCCTTTAAATTTCTACTATTGTAGATTCGTACATAACCTTGTAGGCTAAATCTAGTCAAGACGACCCTTTAAATTTCTACTATTGTAGATATGGCTCATATAATAGCGCTTCATATAGTCAAGACGACCCTTTAAATTTCTACTATTGTAGATGGTTGATTGCGAGCCTGTCACTTGCTTGCGTCAAGACGACCCTTTAAATTTCTACTATTGTAGATGTTGGGCGCCCTATGTTGGTCGAATTGGTCAAGACGACCCTTTAAATTTCTACTATTGTAGATGGAAGATACTTTCGGGAATTATCCGACAAGTCAAGACGACCCTTTAAATTTCTACTATTATAGATAAGCATAAATATAAAGAATACAGAATTAAAAAATACAGTAGGTACAAAAGAATCTAAGAGATTCTACAATATAAGAAATTTAGGCTCTTTATTAGCTCTCAACCCAATAAAAGTACGAATTAATCACATTGGACAAACAATCCCTATAAGCGATGCTAATTACTAATAAGTTATAAAATTTCTCATTTTGCATTACGCATTTTGCGAAATTTTTATTATCTTTGTAAAAAATTAAGACATGCAAAAAGTGAATACAAATCCGTTTATTACCATTGGATACTTAACCGTACCCTCTTTTTCAGCAATCCGGCTTATCTTAGCTTGAAAAACGAACAGATAGTTATCAAACTTCACACGCGGACGCGATGAAGAAGCACCTAAAAGGGTCAAGAAATCGTTGCCCCCTCGAGGGCAAGTGGGGATATTGTGTATTACGGATAAGCAATTCGGTTCCATGGAACTTTTCTACGGAAAGAAAGAACAAGATTTACCGGATGTTCCACAGCAATTGGAACTTTTCTAAAAACAAAAGGACGTTTCTCAAAATTGAAACGTCCTTTTTTAATTTGAAAAAATCTTTAGTTGTGTTTCATCTTGTTCCTTTCAGATTTGATTTTTTCTTTCTATTTTCTCCTATAAATCGTTCGATTCATGAAAGATAAATCAAGGTCTGATATTTTCAAGGAACAAAGATACAAATTTGAAAGCAATTCACAACTACTCCATCTCCAACGCTTTCAGATTCTCCGTTGCATACGTTGAATACTGCTGTCTGCCTTTTTGATCATCGGCATAGATAAAATAAGCTCCAAGCTCCGGGTGTTGTTCCAATATTTTCAAAGATTCATTTAACCCCATTACCAAAAAGGCTGTCGCATAAGCATCTGCGCGCCAGCATTCTTTAGCAAGAACAGTTACGCTTAGTACATTATGACGCACCGGTTCTCCCGTTTTCGGACTGATGCAATGAGCATAACGCCGACCTTCGAACTCATAGTATTTACGATAATTGCCGGATGTTGCAACAGCGCAATCGGTGAGTGATAAACGTTGTTGAACTTGCTGTTCGGCTGCTGCATTTTCGGCCGGCTTTTCGATACCGATAATCCACAAATCGCCATTGGGCTTAATACCTTTGGCTAATACCTCACCGCCAATATCCACCAAATAATTTTCAACCCCACGCTCTTGCAAAAATCTGCCAACTAAATCCACGCAATAACCTTTAGCAATGGCATTGAAATCGAGCTGTGTGTTTTTATGAAATTTATATAAATGCTTGTCTTCGATATGAACATTTTTATAGTTTACATACATTAACAAACTATCGATTTTACGGATTTCTTCAGGCGAACGCTCGGCATTTCCGAAACCATAAACACGTACCAAAGCGCCAACCGTAACATCAAAAGCGCCATCGGTAATGGCCGAAATTTCTTGCGATTTATTAAAAATATCAATGAAAAACGCGTCCAATTCCACATCTTCGTTATCATTCACACGATTAATAACAGAGCCCTTTTCCCACAAGGAAACCGATTGATTGAATGCATGAAACAACGAATCTATTTGCGGTTGAAAATTGCGATTTTCATTATCAAAATATTTTATCGAATAATAAGTGCCGAGTGCTGTGCCGTCAATCGCCGTCATTTCTTGCTTATGCCCACATGCAAATGCGCTCAACGCAACGATAAATACTAAAATTTTCTTCATTTTCTACAAAATTTTAATTAATCACAGATATATTCGGCATACGAAGTTGCTGTTTCATATAAGCGCAAACGCTTTAGTAATACGGTTTCCGGAAGAAGTGCATTTATTTTTTCGACGAAGTCCAACAATAAATTTTCGCTTGTCGGTTGAAAATTTACCGTAACAATATTCGGAAATTGTTGTTGCAATGTTTTCAGCAAACCTTCATTCGACGCCGCATTGAGTACCAAAGCATGATCAAATCTGGAAATCACAGCATTGTTCACAATTTTTTTTAAATCGGAAAAATCGATAATCATTCCATTTTTCGGATCTTGCGGTTTGTTGAGCGGCTTACCGGTTACCGTTACCTCCAAACGGTACGAGTGTCCGTGAATATTCGCACAAGCGCCATCGTGCTGCAGTAAGGCGTGCGCCATCTCGAAGGTAAATATTTTCGTTAATGTAATCATTTTGTTGGCTCCTCTTCACTTAAATTAAATCGTTCGGGATATTTGGCATGAAGTCCGCGAAAATAACTCTGGAGCTTTTTAAGATCTTCTTCATAATCCCCGGTGATTTCGAACTTGGCCTTAATTCCACCTTTTTTTTCTTTATAATCCAAAAATCCGATATAAATAGGCACATTTGCATGCTGTGCGATAAAATAAAAGCCTTTTTTCCAAGTATCCGTATAATTACGAGTACCTTCCGGCGTGATGGTTAAGGCAATTTTATCATAACGATCGAATAACTCAATCGCATATTTCACAGCATTGCGGCTCTGTTCCCGATTAATCGGAATTCCTCCCAATGCCCTCATCAATCCGCCAATCGGGAATGCGAAGAATTCTTGTTTGATTAGGAATTTCGCAGGAATGCCGAAAGCGTAAAAAAACAAACGCCCCCACACAAAATCAGACGAACTGGTATGCGGCGCCATAATCATCACACATTTGTCGTCAACAGGCGGATTTCCAACAATCTTCCAGCCGCAAATTCTCAAAATAAATCTTGCTAATAAACGCATAAAACAAATATTAGAACGGGTATCCAACCCCGAAATTTAACACAAAATCACTAAACCTTTGTTTAGGCAATACAAAACGTTCGCCCAATGGTTTTGCCGGATCAACAGTAGGAATAGCGGCATCCAAACGGATAACGAAAAATCCCCAATCAATACGCAAACCTATGCCTGCTCCCACTGCAAACTCTTTATAAAAATCATCCAACCGAAAATCTCCATCCGGAAATTCGGTGTTGGGTTTATTCAGCCAAACATTCCCAATATCCGCAAACAATGCGCCTTTAAAGGAATTGTATATCGGAAAACGATATTCGGCATTCAATACAATGGACATATCCCCTACCCGCTCATCCTTCTCAGTCATAGGATCGTAGTAACTTCCGGGACCTAACAGATACAACGGCCAAGCACGAATGTTATTTGTTCCACCGCCGTAAAAGCCTTTTTCATAAGGCAAATAGTCTGCATTTCCGTACGGAAATCCCGCCCCAACGTATGCCCTTGCAACAAAAACTTGATTTTGGGGCAGATAAAACTGATGTTTAAAATCTACTTCAAAACGGAAGTACTGGGAATAAACAAGTCCGAATATCTTCCTCGCCCCCATGGAATCGGTTTCAAAGTTGGTGGCACTTGCAATTCCATCCAAAATATTTCCGGCAGATTCCAACGTAACACGCAAGAAATTAAAATCAACGTTTCTCTTCAAATCCTGACCATTGTATATAAAAACATAGCGCATATCTGAAATAAAGTGGTCGGTGTATTGATATTTTAAACGTAAATTGGTTTTCGAATTGTCTTCAATATACTTCTTAAACTCATCAGTCATATTTACAATGCTAACAGCATTTGCTTCGATCGGAAAAAAGGCATGATATACTTTATTTTTCCTCCAATTATAACCGAAGGAAGCTGTCGTGATCCAACGTTCGTATTGATCGGGTTTATATTGGTAGCTCACCCCACCGGTTATTGTTGTTTTGGGGCGAAAATACTTCGAAATCCGCTCTTGGCTGAAAGGCGCCAAAAATCGAGGAAATTCAATTCCTGCTTCGGCACGTGTTTCAAACGAATAATACCAGTCGTCGGAACGTTTTTGCACTTGAAGGACGCCGCGTAAACGAATATTCAGAATTTCGGCACCGCCAAAAATATTTTTATTTTGAAACAAAATACTTCCGGCAATTCCTTGCGTTCCGGACGAAGTCGTTAATTCCGATTCTAAAGTCAATGCTTGTTTTAAAGATTGTTTTGTATTGATATGGGCATCCAAAAATCCGTATGGCGATGACGACGGGGTCGAATCTTTTACTTCCGTAAAACGCACATTGATATAACGAAAAACCTTCATATCGCTAAGATTCTCGTAGGTTTGTGCCACATCTTTCATCGAGAAATAATGTTCAGGTACTAAAAACGATTTATTGACCATCACTTTCGGACGGATACGCAAATCTTCATCGTGAATAAACAAAAATACGTTTGTATCTTTGTCTTTCCCATCACGTTTGGTCACATACAGCGTCGTATCCAGATGTTCGACATTATTATTATATTCCGGATAAAACATTACGTCTTTGATAAGATACCTTTGAAAATAAGGTGATGCCGTAGTATCTCCGGAAAACTCGGGCTTATGCACTTGCAAAAGCACATTCATTTTGTAATCACCAATCGTACTATCGATTACAAATCCGATATAATCTCTGTTAAATTTATAAAAACCTTGATTTTGCAATTGAAGCTCGATACGCAAACGCTCTTTGTTCATTGCATCTACATCATAATATTGCCCGGTTTTTAAAGTTGTATTGTACGGCCATCTTTCTAAATAAGGCTTCAAGGTATCATCATCCACTTGAATATCGACTTCGCTAAAACGATAACCTTCATGGGTATTTACATTGTAAATGACATCCATTTTTTTCGGATTTCTTTTGGCAATTTTAGTAGTATATTCAACATCCGGACGAAAATGCCCTTTTGTAAGCAAATAAGAATGAATTTGAGCTGAAGTTTGTTCAGCATAAAGCGAATCGTATATTACAGGAGGTTCGCCCATCGCTTTCCAAATGCGATTCATGAAACCGGTTTTCTCGGGCTTATAAAAACCATAAAACCACAATTTCGGACTAAAAATCCAAAAGTGAGGGTTGGGTTGTTGTTTGATTAACGTTTTTAAATCGGCACTTTTAACTCCGGGATTTTCCGTTTTGAGTTCTAACTGATTGGAGGTTAAAAGTTGTTTTCCATCGGGGACTTTCCGTGTGGAAATACACGACACAAGAGTCGATAAACATGTAATAAATACTATTTTACCAAGACGCTTCAAACTTCGTTTTTTAGTACTTATACGCTAAATTAAAAACCAGTCCGACATTGAAAGTCAATGCCGACGATTTCATTTTTTCGGATGAAAGGTAGGCGTATGCCATATTCATATCGATATGCCACAATTCGTCGAGCGAAGCCAGGAATCCGATACGTGCTCCTGCGCCGAAAAACGGTTGCTGAAAAGACATGCCGGTATTATTCTCCATGTTCTGAATAGCTTGATTTCGCGGAACGTTATACACACCTTCATAATTTTCATTCACCAACACAATGCCCAAATCCAATGCAGCATAGGGTCTAAACTTTTTTTGCATTTGAGAAGGAAGATAAAATTCCAATGAAACAAAAAACGGAATGTAATGTGCACCGGAAACAACTTCAATCAAGTTTGCAGAATCTGGCACTTGCCCATTATCTCGCAGCTCAACCAATCCTGTTAAATATTCGTTATCAACCTCTTCAATATATACATCTTTTACTTTGGGTGCCGAAAAGGAGAAATTAAAACCGAAAGCGAAATAATCGGTTCCGAAATATTTTCCCGACAAACCAAATCCCGGAGTGGGTTTCAATTGATCTCCCAAAGTGCCCATCGGCAATATAAAATTACCGTTAAAGCCGATTAGGTATTTCCCTTCCATGCGAGCTTTATTATACATAAAACCCGATACTCGACTAGTAGCTGAGCCCTCCGAAAAAGAGGGCTCAGATGCCAAAGCCGTGCCTGTCGCAAAAAAAAGCAAAAGGAGCGCAAAAATTCTCATAAAAATAATTTAAATTATCCTTTATTAGCGCTTCCTAATACATTTTGAATTTTGTGCATATACAAAGCCTTCAATGAATCGCGAGCGGGCCCGAGGTACTTGCGGGGATCAAATTCAGCAGGACTTTCTGCCATTACTTTACGTATGGCAGCAGTCATTGCCAAGCGACCGTCGCTATCAATGTTGATTTTGCATACTGCAGAGGCTGCGGCTTTGCGCAACTGTTCTTCCGGAATACCGATGGCGTCTTTAAGTGCACCGCCATACTTGTTGATGAGGGCCACTTGGTCTTGCGGAACGCTTGATGCGCCGTGCAACACAATCGGGAAACCCGGAATTAATTTTTCAATCGCTTCCAAAATATCGAAACGCAACGGCGGCGGAACCAAAACACCTTCCGCATTGCGCGTGCATTGTTCCGGCTTGAATTTATTGGCACCGTGCGATGTTCCGATGGAAATAGCCAATGAGTCCACGCCTGTTTTTTTCAAGAAGTCTTGCACTTCTTCAGGTTGTGTATAGGTATGATGTTCGGCAGAAACTTCGTCTTCCACACCGGCCAACACGCCCAATTCGCCTTCAACAGTCACATCATATTTGTGAGCATATTCAACCACTTGGTGGGTCAATTCTACGTTGTGGTTATAATCGTGGTGCGAACCGTCGATCATCACGGAAGAAAAACCGTATTCGATACACGATTTACATAATTCGAAAGTATCTCCATGATCCAAGTGCAAAACGATCGGAACGTTAAATCCGAGTTCTTTTGCATATTCAACCGCACCTTGCGCCATGTAGCGGAGCAACGTTTGGTTGGCATATTTGCGAGCACCGCTTGATACCTGAAGAATAACGGGTGATTTCGTTTCAACACAAGCCTGAACAATGGCTTGCATTTGTTCCATATTGTTAAAATTGAAAGCCGGAATTGCATATTTTCCTGCCATTGCTTTTTGGAACAGCTCTCTACTGTTCACCAAGCCAAGATCTTTGTAGCTTACCATTGTTTTTTATTTTTTAATATTGAATAAAATATACGATGTACGATGTGTGGGACAATCCTTGATTTATCGTAAATCTGAAATCATAAATTCATCTTGCAAATATACGAAAAAATATGATTAAATCACAACTATAACCATGCTTTTAGCCTTATTTTTTATTTTAATTTCTATTCTCAATTAATTTTCGTAAATTTGCATCCTAAATACGAACATTTTCTATGAGCAAATTATCATCTTTTATTAAAAAAGGTCCGAAACTCACAAAATCCGAGTTTAAACGCGAGGTTAGAAGCTATATCATTATCACCTTTTTCCTAATCGTTTATTCGGTTTCATTGGTTGGCTTTGTTATTAACGCAGACATCGTTGGCGGTGGCGTAAACGGTTTGGCTACACTTATTTTCCACGCTTCCATGCGTACTCTTCCCGTCGGTGTTACAAGTTTCATTATTAACTTGGCTTTGCTCATTCTGGCTTTTAAAATATTAGGCAACGCCTTCGGTATAAAAACAATCTACGCTATTTTTGCTTCTTCATTTTTTATCGGACTAGCCCAAGTCTATCTTCCAGAACCGTTTATGGGTGACGATGTGGCACTTTCCGTAGTGATTGGAGGAATCTTGGTTGGCTTTAGTATTGGCACCATCTTCAATGAAGGCGGAAGTACGGGAGGTACAGATATTGTGGCTTTGATTGTGAACAAGTATAGAAACATCACTCCCGGAAAAGTCATTCTTTCTGTGGACGTTGCCATCATCTGCTCGGCATTTTTAGTATTCTACTTTTATTTAGGAAGAGATGCCATGGATTCTTTCCGCACGGTGGTTTACGGTTTTGTAATGATGTTCGTAACTGCCTATGTAATCGATATGGTTATTTTGGGAGAACGCCAATCCGTTCAATTGTTCATTTTTTCGAAAAAACACGAGGAAATTGCCGATATGATTAGCTTCGATGTGAAACGCGGCGTAACAGTTATCAAAGGTCAAGGTTGGTACACAAAACAGGAATCTGATATCGTTGTCGTTTTAGCTAAAAAAACCGAGTTGCAAAGCATTTTACATAAAGTAAAAGTCATCGACCCGGAAGCATTTACCAGTATTGCCAATGTTTCCGGCGTATATGGAAAAGGTTTCGACCAATATCGTTCATAAATTCCGGTTCCATTTCAATAACGGCACACTGATTTTTCATTTTCATGAATCCAATCCTCAAAAAAAACATAAACGACTACAGCCGCATTGTTCTTGGATCGTTGTTAATCGCAACAGCCTACGTTTTCTTTGTCACCCCCTATAAAATTGTACCCGGAGGCGTTTATGGCATCAGCATAGTCATCCATTATGTGACGGAAGGCTGGTTTTCGATTTTCCCAAGTGGTTTGCCCATCGGAACCACTGCTTTGGTTTTTAATATTCCGTTAGTGATTTTAGCACACCGGCTTTTAGGTGCAAGTGCGATTCCAAAAACGATTGTTACTTTTGCATCCACCGCTTTTTTCACAGATACCTTAAGCTATACAAACGGACTTAAACAACTTGTAAGCGGCGACCCGCTTTTGGCTGCTATCTACGGCGGTACGCTAATCGGATTAGGTGTTGCTTTGATTTTCAGCGCAGGCTCAACCAGCGCCGGCACCGATGTAATTTCCCGAATTATTGCCAAATACACCAATGTTTCCGTTGGTTACTGCATCGTCATTGTCGATTCTTGCGTGGTTTTATTGGGATTAATCGCTTTCCGCGATTGGTCTGTACCTCTATATTCCTGGATTGCCATTTTTGTTTATGGAAAAGTCGTTGATATTATTCAAGAAGGCTTAAATGTCAATCGTGCAGTATTTATCATCTCGGAAAAACACGAGGCCTTATCCGAAATAATTTTAAAGGACATGGATCGCGGCGGCACTTTTTTCCACGGACAAGGCATGTACGAACATAAAGAAAAAGAAATTATTTACACCATTATTCCAAGCCGAGATGTCCTTACTTTGCGTAAAAAAATCCACGAGATAGATCCTGAGGCATTTATAACTATTCTACCGGCATTTGAAATCTTGGGAAAAGGGTTTAGACCACTTTCTGAGAAAAAAAGTTAATTTTTTTTTGGTAATTCAAAAAAAAGTTGTACCTTTGCATCCTCAAAACAACTAAGGGGGATTAGCTCAGTTGGCTAGAGCGCTTGATTTGCATTCAAGAGGTCAACGGTTCGACTCCGTTATTCTCCACATAAAAAGCACTTTTCGAAGTGCTTTTTTGTTTTTGTACAAACTAAAAGAGTATGAAAAAGGTTTTAACAGCAGCTCTTTTGCTACTATTCTCTATCCATTTTGCATTTTCGCAAGATGCAAAAAAACTTTGGTTTTCAGAAATCGGCTTCCTGCATTCCAACATGATTCCTAATTCCACACAATACAAAGACCTGTGGAAAGATTGTCAAGGTTATGGCTTTGATGCAAAATTCGGCGTTCAAACACTCGGCAACACTCAAATTGAACAGCTGCACAACTATCCAAAATTTGGAATGGGAATTCGATATTATAAGTTCAGCTATAATGTGTTACAGTCGAGCGCTGCGGCATACGGCTTTATCAATGCACCTATTTACCGTGGCGAACGCTTTTCATTTAACTATCAAGCAGGCCTCGGACTTGCATATTTTTCCAATCCTTTTGATTCTGTAACTAATCCGAACAACGACTTCATCGGTTCGTATATTAACTGTTACATCGACCTGGAATTAAACTTAGATTATAAATTGACAAACAATTTAGATCTGTTTGCAGCCGCCCAATTCACACATTCGTCGAACGGAGCTTTACAACGTCCGAATTTAGGAATGAATAACTTCAGTCAAGAAATTGGTTTACGCTATTACTTCGACAAAAATCCGCGCCCGGAATTTATTCATAAAACATACGAAGCCTTCACTCCCAAAGATTTTTGGTATGTGTGTGTATCTCCCAGCCTTCGCGAAGCATACGACGACAACCGCTATTTTGTCCTGAATTTGGAAGCAAGTTTCGAACGTCAGTTCTCTCCTCTTTTCACATGGGGTGCAGGACTTGATTTAAGCTACAATTCTTCCACCCCGGCTTATTACGAAGACGGTGTAAGCCAAGGAACATCATACAAGCAAATCATGCAATGGTATCCGGCTGCATTCGGTTCGTTTGAAGTATTATACGGTCGAGTAGGCATACACGTCGGTTTAGCCTTATATCTACGTCCTATTCCGGATTGGGATTACCACACGCCCTATTACGAACGCGCCGGTTTCCGCGTTTACTTAACTGAAAACCATTCGCAATTTGCAGGCGTTAGCGTCCGTGCTCACGGCGGATCGGTTGACTTTATCGAATGGACCTACGGAATTAAGATTCTTTAGATAAATTCTTCATAACACGACAAGACTCACTAATTCGCCACACAGCGGACACCAAAAGCTGTTGTGTACGGATGCTCATAATGTGCAACTTTCTCCCAACCTATGTACATCAAGTTATAACGAGCATAAAGACTATTTTGTGGTGATGATGTCCAAAAAAATGCAGTCCAATTTTGCTGAACATACCCCAATCCCCATCCTGTATCAAAGGGGTCTGTATTATAACCTCCTCTTGCCCGTACAGAAAACCCATACCTATCAATGGCTGAATAATCGTACTGCATATCATTGCACTTACGAAGATAATTGGCTGCATTTGTTCCAAATTCGCCGGTTCTATTGGTCTGATTTGCCAATCCTCCTGTAATATTTTCAATTGTATTATACATTGTTTTCCATTCAAGGTCTGTTGGAACATGCCAGCCAACGGGACACACTCCTCGGCCGCCCGCTTGAGCATTTACATGGCACGCCCCCAAGGTTCCACAATAAGTGCTATTCGAAAATCCCCCTACTCCATTTAAAGACATCGCCGTAGTGAACGTATATAAAGCGCCATAGGCATCACAATCTGCAGCATTATTGTTATAGCAATAGTATTGACTTCCCTGGCTTAAGCCTGTCCTGTAATTCAAATCCTCCGCCATCCACCATTTACCGTCCGGCATTTTCACTGCCCTATATTCTTTACCGTCCCGCGCATCAGTAAAATACCCATTATTTCCATACATTTGCAGTCGAATAACAAATTCCTGCTCCATTTTGCCACAATATTTGGGATGAGTTGCCGTTAATTTAATTTTAAATGCAGCATTGAGGTTTCTATTCGTAATTCCGGAAATTGTCAATGTAAATTGATTAGACGCTATCGCAGACGAAGTTATGCTGACTCCGCTTGGAATATCCGAAATAACAGGAGTGGTATAAGATGCACCGGAAAGGCCGGAAATAGCAAATGTCTGGTATTTAATTTGTCCGGGAATAAATTCAATCACATCAAACGATGCAACTGTGCGATACTGATTACATCCCTGTGTTACCGGAGAGAGTGTCGCATTCATAGTTTCTTTACACTCTCCTTCTACACATCTCACCGAATATGCATTCGACCGGAGATTCGTTGTTAAAGCATTTCGGGAAACATTATCCTGCTTGTTTCCAAACCCACGAGAAATGCCGGCTGCAACATCCGTTTCATTAACAGGTGTGCTTGTCCAAAAATGGGCTTGCGTTCCGTTACCATCAAAGGTTCCGCCAGCAGTACGCAAGCCCGCAGCCAATACTTTAAACCCAAAAGCATCACTATTTACAGAAGCAGCATTTGTCCATAAAACATTCCAAGATTGATTATTATCAAAATCCCCACGTCTACTGTCTTTCAATAATTTCCCGGCATTTGCTCCACCGCAAAGATCAATAAGAAATTGCCATTCGAAATCCGTCGGTAAATGCCATCCATTCGGACAAATGCCATATCCCGGAGCTGTTGAATTTGCCGCCCACCACGGATATAAAGCTCCCCAATATTCACACGACAAAGGATCTGATTGCTTGTTCTGTGATGTGTTTAACGGACCGAAACCCGGGCAATAATACGTATTTTTCAGTGCGGCAAGTGTATTTGCAGTTGTATGATCTGCAAACACAGGATTATTCAACCCTGTATGAAATTTTAAATTTTCTGCCATCCACCATCTGACGTCAGGCATAAAAACCGCTTTGTAGCTTTGCCCATCGCGCGAATCGGTGAAAGTTTTGATGTCGCCCACATTTTGGGCAAAGGTTGAGGGAATAAAGGAGAAGTGCAAAAGTGTAAAAATGCAGAAATAGAACATTTTTCTGCATTTCTGCATGCTTGAGTTTCTGCTACAAAGTAATTGTGTTTTCATGTTGTGTTTTATTTAATTGTGAATTAAATAAAAAGGCGCGAGTTGAATTCTTATTTCAAGAGGTACCGCCAAGCACCCGAGCAAAAATAAGACACAACTCACGCCGGAACACAGCATGAGCGCATCGCTTATTATTCTTTTTGCTCTGAAAATTTTGGCGGTTTTCTTGAAAAGAATAAAGCTTACGCTTTCTTTTTATTTAATGATGTTTAATTTATTCGATATTTTTTACTTTCTATTTTCTTGTTAACTTGTCACCTCGTTAACTTGTTATTTTATTTCGCAAAGGTATGAATTATTTTCAAAAATACAAAATCTGTTTTACATTATCACTCCGCTCCCCAAGCAAAGTTTAGCTTCGGTATCATACACAACCCCGAATTGTCCGGCGGCAATGCCTTGGATTTTTTCAGTGGATTCGATAATGTATAAATCGTTTTCTTTGCGAATACGACCTTGTGTAAAATCAGGCGTATGGCGGATTTTGAAAAGGATGTCGCGCTCTTCGGGCAAACCGTTCCAAACATCTTCGGTTAAGAACTCAAAGCCTCGCAATTTCACAGTTTTTCCATATTGCAATTCCGGATCGTAACCATTGGCAACATAAACAATGTTTTGCTCCATGTCTTTTTTCACCACAAACCACGGCCCACCACTGAGCTCCAAGCCACGACGTTGACCAATGGTGTGAAACCAATAACCTTTATGTTTACCTAAAATTTTCCCGGTTTCAAGCTCGATAATCGGACCTTCCTGTTCGCCCAAATAACGTTTGATAAAATCGTTGTAATTGATTTTCCCTAAAAAACAAATGCCCTGACTGTCTTTTCTGGTTGCACTCGGCAACTTTTGTTGCAACGCTATTTCACGCACTTCGGATTTCAACAAATGTCCAATCGGAAACATGAGTTTCGACAATTGCATGTAGTTGATTTGTCCGAGAAAATAGGTTTGGTCCTTAATTTTATCTTTTGCGGTGGAAAGGAACGTTTTGCCATCAACAATCGTTGTTGTAGCATAATGTCCGGTTGCAATTTTATCAAATTCATGTCCGTATTTCTGCTCGAAAGCGCCGAATTTGATGAGCTTGTTGCACATCATATCCGGATTGGGCGTTTGTCCGCGACGAACAGATTCGATGGTGTATTTCACCACATTTTCCCAATATTCATCATGCAATGAAATAATTTCAAACTTACAGCCGTATTTTTTTGCAATATAATCTGTAATTTCAATATCTTCTTCCGACGGACAATCGACATAACCGTGCTCATCCTCCATACCGATTTTAATATAGAAAATGGTCGGATCATAGCCTTGTTCCTTGAGTTGATGAACAACTACGGAACTATCGACACCACCGGAAACTAAAGCTGCAATTTTCATTTTTGAGGACATTTGTACAAAGGTACAAAAAAAAGATCGTAAAACCGTAAGACGCGTAAGATGGTAAGATTTTTTTTTACAATCTTACAGGTCTTACTGTTTTTTAAGCTGCAAATTTGCAAAAAATCAACAATTTTGATTTGAATGTTGTATATTTGCATAAAAATTTAGAACTATTCTTTATGGAAAATCGAAAAACCTATTTACAAGGTTTATTTTACGGCATCATCAGCAATTTGGCATGGGGTTTTTTCCCATTGTATTGGATACTTTTAAAAGACGTTGAAGCCACGGAAGTGTTAGCCAACCGCATTATTTGGTCATTCTTTTTCATGTTGCTTTATTGTACACTATGGAAAAAAGAAAAAATCCTTTATCTGGTAAAAGATAGAAAACTGATGCTGCAACTTTTCATCTGCGGTGCGGTCATGAGCATCAATTGGGGCGTTTACATTTGGGCAGTTACACATAATCACGTATTAGATGCAAGTTTGGGATATTTTATTATTCCATTGATTTTAGTAGCGATTGGCGCGATTTTCTTTAAAGAAAAATTTAATCTCACCCAACTCATTGCCATTATTTTAGCATTCGTTGGTGTGGCTTATTTCACATGGCAGCACGGAAGTTTTCCGGTGGTTGGTATGGTGATTGCTATTTCATTTGCCATTTATGGAAGCATCAAAAAGCAATTGAAAATTGAGTCAATGCTCAGTTTAACCCTTGAAACGGCCATGATGCTGCCGTTTGCGCTGGCTTATTTAATTTACTTGATAAGTACCGGGCAAAGCGCTTTTACAAACATATCGATTTCAACTGATGCTTTGTTGATTTGCGCCGGTATCGTAACAGCATTACCGTTATTGTGGTTTGGAATATCAGCAACAAAAATTCCATTTTCAACCAACGGCTTTTTGCAATATATCTCGCCGACTTGTCAGTTATTTTTAGGTATTTTCTTTTTCAACGAAAGTTTCACAAAAGCGCACACCATCTGTTTTTCCTTTATCTGGGTGGGCTTGGCTCTATACAGTGCTGATATGATTTACCAAATCTGGAAAGAAAAAAAACAACTTCGAAATTCCTAAAAGAACAAATCTAATTTATTGCGCGACTTTCAAACGAACCTGTGTCGTTTTTAAAGTTTAGACTCCTTTCACAAAACAAAAATTAATTGAACATTCCGTAAACTAAAAAAGCCATCGAAATCTCTTTCGATGGCTTTTTTCTATTTGATTTTGTAAGACTACTCCTCTGTTGCTTTTTTAGCAGCAGTTTTCTTCGGTTTAGGAGCTTCTTCGCCTTCTGCTTTCGGTTTCTTTGCAGCAGGTTTTTTAGCCGCTTTTGGAGCAGCTTCTGCCACTTCGCCTTCAACAGCAACTTCTGCTACTTCAGATGCTTCAACTTCTGCGGTTTCGGCTTTTTTGCGAGCACCGCCGGCACGACGAGTTTTCGCTTTAGCTGCAGCTTTTTTACCACCTCCCAACATGTTTTCGTTGTAATCCACCAACTCAACCATCGCCATTTCAGCATTGTCACCGATACGGTATCCTGTTTTCAAGATACGTGTGTAACCACCTGGACGATTTGCAATTTTTTGAGCTACTTCTCTGAACAATTCAGTTACCGCTTCTTTATTTTGCAAATAACTGAAAACAACACGGCGAGAATTCGTAGAATCTTCTTTCGATTTAGTCAACAAAGGTTCTACATAGATTCTCAAAGCTTTTGCTTTCGCCAACGTCGTATTGATACGTTTGTGCATAATCAATGAAGAAGCCATATTCGACAACATTTGTTGTCTGTGTGCGTGTGTTCTGCTTAATTTATTAAATTTCTTTCCGTGTCTCATTGCGGTCTATTCTTTTTTTCTTTGTTCTTATCAATTAGCTACTCTCCTATCATGGCGAGCGCAGCGTGGCCATCCCGTTATTATTATCGACTAACTAGTCTTTATCCAATTTGTATTTAGCAACATTCATACCGAATTCCAAACTTTTGCTCTTAACAAGTTGTTCAAGCTCTGTCAAGGATTTCTTTCCGAAATTGCGGAATTTCAATAAATCGTTTTTATTGAAAGCTACAAGTTCGCCGAGTGTTTCTACTTCTGCAGCGCGCAAGCAGTTCAATGCGCGAACAGAAAGATCCATATCAACCAATTTGGTTTTCAACAATTGACGCATGTGCAAATCATTTTCGTCAAACGACTCATTCAATGTTTTTTCTTCAAGGCTAACTGCGATTTTCTCGTCAGAGAACAACATGAAGTGGAAAACCAAAATTTTAGCCGCTTCTTTCAATGCATCTTTCGGTGCAATCGAACCGTCGGTGGTTACTTCTAAAACCAATTTTTCATAGTCGGTTTTTTGTTCCACACGATAGTTTTCAATCTCGTATTTCACGTTGCGGATAGGTGTATGGATAGAATCCATGGCAATCGTTCCGATTGCGTCCGAAACACCTTTATTTTCCTCAGAAGGAACGTAACCGCGACCTTTGTTGACCGTCAACTCCATTACCAACTTCACATTCGGCTCCATGTGGCAAATTTCGAAATCCGGATTCAAAACTTGGAAACCATTCAAATATTTGTTGAAATCACCTGCTTTAAGAACATTTTGACCGGAGATAGAAACTTTGATTTTCTCATTATTTACTCCTTCAATTTGTTGTTTGAAGCGCACTTGTTTCAAATTCAAAACGATATTTGTTACATCTTCGAGCACGCCTTTCATAGTTGCAAATTCGTGTTCTACGCCTTCAATACGAACGGATGTAATGGCATAACCTTCGAGAGAGGATAACAAAATTCTACGTAATGCATTACCAATCGTAATACCGTAGCCCGGCTCCAATGGACGAAACTCAAACAAACCTTGCGTGTCATCCGATTTGAGCATTATCACCTTCTCGGGTTTCTGAAAAGCTAAAATGGCCATTTATTTATTTTTTTATTGTTTAAAAACTTTTTTTAACGTTGAATGCTGACTTTTGAAACTTTGAAACCGTTGAAACTATCCAAACTTCTCAAACTTTCTAAACACTCAAACTATTATTTAGAGTACAACTCAACGATCAATTGTTCCTTGATGTTTTCAGGAATGCTTTCTCTTTCCGGATAGCTGATGAACTTACCGCTCATAGAGTTTCTGTCCCATTCCAACCAGTTGTGTTGATTTACCGAACCTTCTAAAGAGTTTACGATCACCTCCATCGATTTGGATTTTTCGCGAACTGCAACGATATCGCCCGGTCTCAACAAGTAAGAAGCAACATTTACAACTTCACCGTTTACAGTGATGTGACGGTGGCCAACCAATTGGCGCGCTCCGCAACGAGAAGGAGAAATTCCTAAACGGTAAACAACGTTATCCAAACGAGATTCGATCAATTGAAGCAATACTTCACCGGTAATACCTTTTTTACGGGTTGCTTGAGCAAACAATTTACGGAATTGTTTTTCCAAAATACCGTAAGTGTATTTTGCCTTTTGTTTTTCTTGCAACTGAATACCGTATTCAGATTGCTTTCCACGGCGTTTGCTCGGACCGTGTTGACCCGGACCGTATTTTTTTCTTTCTAACGCTTTATCCGCGCCAAAAATCGGTTCTTGAAACTTTCTTGCGATTTTTGATTTGGGACCTCTGTATCGTGCCATATTTTTACTTATGCTGATTTATTGAGTTGATTAAAACAAGGTCAACTCGATTATTTTTCTTAACTAAAATTAGATTCTACGTCTTTTCGGAGGACGGCAACCATTGTGCGGAAGTGGAGTTACATCCATAATTTCCGTCACCTCGATACCGGCACCATGAATGGTACGGATTGCAGATTCACGACCTGCTCCTGGACCTTTTACGAATACTTTTACTTTTCTCAAACCGAGGTCGAATGCTACTTTTGCGCAGTCACTCGCCGCTACTTGAGCTGCATACGGAGTGTTCTTTTTAGATCCTTTGAATCCCATTTTTCCTGCCGACGACCAAGAAATCACCTGTCCGGCATTGTTCGTCAATGAAATAATTACATTGTTGAACGACGCACAAACATACGCCTTACCTTGAGGCTCAATCTTTACGATCCGTTTTTTTGTTACTTTAGCAGTCTTTGCCATGTTTTTATTATCTTTATTCTTATTTTCGTCAATTATTCTCGAAGCAACAATTGAAAACATTATCAATTGTCAATTCGCCATTGTCAATTATTATTTAGGTGCTTTCTTTTTATTTGCAACCGTTTTCTTGCGACCTTTACGTGTACGAGCATTGTTTTTCGTGCTTTGTCCTCTCAAAGGTAAGCCCAAACGATGACGAATACCGCGGTAGCAACCAATGTCCATCAAACGTTTGATATTCATTTGTACTTCCGAACGCAATGCACCTTCCACTTTCAACTCATCATTGATAATGTTACGAATTTTTCCCAATTCATCGTCATTCCAATCTTGAACTTTTTTGTTGAAATCAATGCCTGCTTGCGCTAAAATCTTTTGAGCGGTGCTACGTCCTATACCGTAAATATAGGTCAATCCAATCTCACCTCTCTTGTTTTTCGGTAAATCGATACCTGCTATACGTGCCATTCTTTAATATTGAATTTATTTTACAAATTTAATGTTTTTTTCTTACGAAACCAAATTATCCTTGACGTTGTTTGTACTTAGGATTTTTTTTGTTGATTACGTAAACAACTCCGTTTCTGCGAACAATCTTGCATTCGGGAGATCTTTTCTTTACTGAAGGTCTTACTTTCATTGTTCTTTTTGTTTTTTTCGTTTATTTGATTATCCGTTTATTTGAGCCATTCAAATTCGCAAACAAGCAAATCAACATTTCTTTATTTATGTCTAAATATAATTCGTCCTTTGGTCAAATCGTAAGGCGACATTTCCAACTGAACTTTATCGCCCGGCAAAATCTTGATATAGTGCATTCTCATCTTTCCGGAAATATGCGCTATAATTACATGACCGTTCTCCAACTCCACGCGAAACATCGCGTTGCCTAACGATTCTAAAACCGTTCCGTCTTGTTGTATGGATAACTGTTTTGCCATCTTTTTTTATTGTTTAAATAACTTTTATTTTTTTTCTACTAATTGTTCAACGCTAACACTTTCTCAATCTCATCGTAGCTCGACAAAATATCGGCTTTACCTTTGCGAATCACAACATCATGCTCATAATGTGCAGCCGGACGTTTATCAACCGTACTTACCGTACCGTCTTTAGCCATCCAAATCTTATGATGCCCAAGCGTAATCATCGGCTCAATTGCAATCACCATCCCGTCTTTCAGCATGGATCCGCTTCCTTTGTGTCCATAATTCGGAACATCCGGTTTTTCATGTAACTTCCGTCCCACTCCGTGTCCGATTAATTCTCTAACCACTCCGTAGCCAAACGATTCGCTATACGTTTGAACTGCATTTCCAATATCGCCTGTGCGCAAACCTGCAACTGCCATTTCAATACCTTTGTACAAAGCATCTTTGGTCACCTGCATCAACTGTTTCTTTTCCGGAGAAATCTCTCCAACTGCAAAGGTATAAGCAACATCGCCATTCATACCATTTTTTATAGCACCGCAGTCAACAGAAACAATATCGCCTTCTTGCAACACGTATTTGCTTGGAAGTCCGTGTACCACTACTTCGTTTACCGAAATACACAAAGTATAAGGAAATCCTCCATATCCCTTGAAACCCGGAACTGCACCGTGGTCGCGGATAAAAGCCTCTGCAATTGTGTCCAGCTTCAAGGTTTCAACACCCGGTTTGACATGCTTCGCTACTTCTGCCAGCGTTTTTCCAACAAGTAAAGAACTTTCTCTTATTAACTCGACCTCTTGGTCGTTATAAATGTTGACCATCTTAAACAATTTCAACATTCAAATTTATTATCCGTTACGGCCTTTGATACGTCCGGATTTTGTCAAACCATCATAGTGACGCATCAACAAATGACTTTCGATTTGTTGCAAAGTGTCTAAAACAACACCCACCAAGATCAAAAGCGAAGTACCACCGTAAAATTGTGCAAATTGTGTATTCACTCCGGTCAATCTCACGATAGCAGGCATGATAGCCACAATCGCCAAGAAAATAGAACCGGGCAACGTTATTCTCGAAATAATTTCATCAATAAACTCTGCGGTTTTTCTACCGGGTTTGATACCGGGAATAAAGCCGCCGTTTTTCTTCATATCGTCTGCTATTTGTTGCGAATTCATTGTTACTGCTGTATAGAAGTAAGTGAACGCAATAATCATCACTGCAAATACGAAGTTATACCAAAATCCGTTGAAGTTCATCAATGCTCTCCAAAAACCGGAGTTTACCGACTCGGGAGAAACAAAACCTGCGACCGTTACCGGTATAAACATGATTGCTTGCGCAAAGATGATAGGCATTACACCTGCAGAGTTAACTTTCATCGGCAAATATTGACGAACACCTCCATATTGTTTGTTACCCACAATACGTTTTGCATATTGTACCGGCACGCGGCGCGTTCCTTGTACCAATAAGATACACAAGAAGATTACCACAATCAACATCACCAACTCAATAGCAAAGAATACCAAACCACCGCCGGAAGCTCCCAAACGAGTGGTGAACTCTGCAAACAATGCGAACGGTAAGCGTGCGATAATACCAATCATAATGATTAATGAAATACCGTTTCCGATACCTTTATCAGTAATTTTTTCTCCCAACCACATTACGAACAACGTTCCTGCGGTTAAGATAATTGTAGATGAAATCCAGAAGAAAATCCCCGGAACTTCACCTGTAAACGGAGCGAAACCAACCGTAGGAACTTGGTTCATCAAATTAGTTAAATATGCAGGAGCTTGGAAAGCAGTGATAACGATCGTCAACAAACGTGTAATTTGATTCATCTTACGACGTCCGCTTTCGCCTTCTCTTTGCATTTTTTGGAAATAAGGAACTGCCATAGTCATCAACTGAATCACGATGGATGCAGAGATATAAGGCATAATACCCAACGCAAAGATCGAAGCATTCGAGAATGCACCTCCGGAGAACATGTTCAACAACCCTAACAAACCTTCGCTTGTTTGCTTTTGCAAACCGCTAAGCATGGTAGGATCGACTCCAGGGAGAATTACGTACGAACCGATACGGTAAATAATGACAATACCCAAGGTATAAAGAATGCGTTTGCGCAATTCTTCAATCTTGGAGATATTTCTCAATGTTTCTATAAATCTTTTCATCAGGTCTTTTTCTATTTTCGATTGCTACTTGGTCAGACTACAGAACAGTAACTGAACCACCTTTAGCTTCAATAGCTTGTTTTGCTGTTGCGGAAAAAGCGTGTGCTTTCACTTCGAGAGCTGCTGTCAACTCACCTCTTCCCAATACTTTGATTAAATCATGTTTCGAAGCCAAACCGTTTTGCACCAACACATCAAGGTCAACTGCTTTCACGTTTTTAGTTTCAGCCAATTTTTGCAAAGTATCCAAATTGATCGCGTTGTATTCAACACGATTGATGTTTTTAAAACCGAACTTCGGCACGCGTCTGTACAAAGGCATTTGACCACCTTCGAATCCAGGTTTACGGCTGTAACCTGAACGAGATTGTGCTCCTTTGTGACCGCGGCCGGAAGTTTTTCCGTTTCCTGAACCGTATCCGCGTCCTGCGCGATAATTGTTTCTTACAGAACCTTGAGCCGGTTGTAGATTATTTAATTCCATAGTCTTAAATTCTTTTCTGCGATTGTTTCTCTTGTAAAAGAGTTATACTAAATTTCTTCGATCTTGATTAAATGGCTGATTTTTGCAATCATACCTGCGATAGGCTCAGTAACGGTTACTTCAGAAACTTGTCCCGGTTTTCCTAATCCTAAGGCTTGCAACGTTCTTTTTTGACGCAAAGGTCTGTCGATGCCGCTTTTTTGTTGGGTTAATCTCAACTTTTTCATTATCTCTTTCTTTTTTTCGAATTAAAAAACGGAAAATTAGCCGTTAAATACTTTGTCTAATTCAACACCACGCAATTGAGCAACAGTGTGTGCATCACGCATTTGAGTTAACGCATCAATGGTTGCTTTTACCACGCTGTGTGGGTTAGAAGAACCTTTACTTTTTGCCAACACGTCTTTCACTCCCACGCTTTCAAGTACGGCACGCATAGCACCACCGGCGATAACTCCAGTACCGTGAGAAGCAGGTTTCAAAAACACTTTCGCTCCACTATATTTTCCTTCTTGCGCGTGAGGTACAGTTCCCTTAAGGATAGGTACTTTCACAAGATTTTTCTTAGCATCTTCGAGGCCTTTGCTGATAGCTTGTTGAACTTCTTTCGCTTTACCCAAGCCATATCCAACAACACCATTTTCGTTACCAACAACCACGATGGCGGAAAAACTGAATGTACGTCCCCCTTTAGTAACTTTCGTTACACGGTTGATGGCAACCAATTTATCTTTAAACTCGATTTCGCTCGACTTTACTCTTTTTACGTTTGCGTCTGTCATAATAATTTTTAGAATTTAAGACCACCTTCTCTAGCAGCATCTGCCAAAGATTTTACTCTTCCGTGATACAAATAACCGTTTCTATCAAAAACAACTGTGGTAATACCGGCAGCGGTTGCTTTTTTAGCAATCTCCAATCCCACTTGTTTTGCAATGTCGCTTTTCGGTCCTTTAGCTGAAAAACCTTTGTCGCGTGAAGAAGCTGCCACCAACGTTTTACCTTCTGCGTCGTTGATGATTTGAGCGTAAATTTCTTTATTGCTTCTGAAAACGCTGAGACGAGGTGCAGCTGCAGTACCCGCAAGGCGTTTACGAATGCGTTGTTTGATACGCTTTCTTCTGTATTCTTTTGTAATAACCATTTTATCAGTATCTTTTTATATGTTATACTATTTGCTCGATGCAGATTTACCTGCTTTTCTTCTAAGAACTTCGCCTTCGAATTTGATACCTTTTCCTTTGTAAGGTTCAGGCTTACGATAAGAACGAATTTTAGAAACAACCATTCCTAACAATTCTTTGTCGTGCGACTCAAGAATAATTGTAGGGTTTTTACCTTTTTCAGCGGTTGTTTGGCATTTGATTTCTTTCGGCAACTCCATAAACAAGTTGTGAGAGAAACCAAGCGACAATTCGAGGATTTGTCCGGCGATATTCGCTTTATAACCCACCCCTACGATTTCCAACGTAGTTTTAAATCCGGTAGAAACGCCGGTAACCATGTTGTTCAACAATGCTCTGTACAAACCGTGCAACGAACGATGACGTTTTTGGTCAGTCGGACGAGTTACAGCCAATACTTTTGCTTCTTTATCTACATTTACCGTAATATCCGGATCTACAGCAAGATTCAACTCGCCTTTCGGTCCTTTAACCGTTACCACGTTGTTAGACGCTACTGCGATATCTACGCCTTGTGGAATGCTAATCGGTGCTTTACCAATTCTTGACATTTTTCTTTTCTCCTTATTTTTTCTGTTCCCTTAGGAATTAGCAAACATAACAAACGACTTCACCACCTACGTTTTGCGTTTTCGCTTCTTTATCAGTCATCAAACCTTTAGAGGTTGAGATGATAGCGATACCCAAACCGTTCATTACGCGAGGTAAGTCTTCAGTGTGAGCATATTTACGCAAACCCGGTTTACTAATTCTTTCGATACTTTTGATCGCAGAAACTTTTGTTACCGGATGATATTTCAAAGCAATTTTGATAGATGGTTTTTCGCCTTCTTCAAATTTATAGTTTGCGATATAACCTTTTTCAAACAAGATCTTGGTCATTTCTTGCTTCATTTTAGAAGCAGGAATTTCTACCATTTGATGTTTGGCCATCACTGCATTTCGAATCCGTGTTAGGAAGTCTGCAATTGGATCTGTTACCATTGGATTGTCTTAATTATAATTATAAATTCTTTTCTTCTTTATTGGATTACCAAGATGCCTTTTTAACACCCGGAATCAATCCGTTCAATGCCATTTCGCGGAAGTTGATACGAGAGATACCAAACGTACGCATATATCCTTTAGGACGACCGGTCAATTTGCAACGGTTGTGCAAACGTACAGGAGATGCATTTTTAGGTAATTTTTGCAAACCTACATAATCACCTGCTTCGATCAAAGCGGCACGTTTTGCGGCATATTTAGCAACTAATTTTTCTCTCTTCAGCTCTCTGGCTTTCATTGATTCTTTAGCCATATCTCTATTGGTTGTTTTGTTTTTGAAATGGTAATCCGAATTCTTTCAACAAAGCGTATGCTTCTTTGTCGGTGTTTGCTGTTGTAACAAACGTGATATCCATACCGGCAATTTTATTTACCTTGTCGATGTTGATTTCAGGATAGATAATTTGTTCGGTGATACCGAAAGTATAGTTACCTTTTCCGTCGAAACCTTTATCGCTGATACCTCTGAAGTCACGAACACGTGGGATAGCCACAGCGATCAAACGATCCAAAAATTCGTACATACGTTCGCCGCGAAGGGTTACACGTACACCGATCGGCATACCTTTACGAACTTTGAAGTTCGAGATATCTTTTTTCGATTTAGTTGATACTGCGCGTTGACCTGCGATAATCGTCATTTCTTCGAGACCTGATTCGATCAATTTTTTATCAGCAACAGCTCCGCCCAAACCTTGATTCAAACAAATTTTGGTCAAGCGAGGAACTTGCATAACGCTTGTGTATTGAAATTGTTCCTTTAAAGCAGGAACTACTTCGTTTTTATACTTTTCTTTTAATCTGGGTGTGTAACTCATTACTTAATAGCCTCCCCGCTTTTTTTGGAATAACGAACTAACTTTCCTGTTTTTTCATCCACTCTTCTACCCACGCGAGTAGCGACGCCGTCGCTAACCACCATTAGGTTTGAGATATGAATAGCAGCTTCTTTTTCTACAATGCCGCCTTGAGGGCTTTTGGCATTCGGTTTGGTGTGTTTTTTCACCATGTTTACGCCTTCAACGATTGCTCTGTATTTTTCAATATTAACAGAGAGCACGCGGCCTTGGCTGCCTTTGCTTTCACCCGCAAGCACCTTCACGGTATCACCTTTTTTAATATGCAGTTTCATAATATGATTTTCTTATGGGTTAAAGCACTTCAGGTGCTAATGAAACAATTTTCATAAACTGTTTTTCGCGAAGCTCTCTTGCAACGGGTCCGAAAATACGGGTTCCGCGCAACTCTTCATTAGCAGTCAAAAGAACAACGGCATTGTCATCGAAGCGGATGTATGATCCGTCGGCGCGACGTACTTCTTTTTTAGTTCTAACGATTACAGCTTTCGATACAGCTCCTTTTTTCACGTTGCCGGAAGGTAATGCATCTTTTACCGCCACAACGATCTTATCGCCAACACTGGCGTATCTTCTTTTTGTGCCACCGAGTACTCGAATGCAGAGAACGTTTTTCGCTCCACTGTTGTCGGCAACAGATAATCTTGATTCTTGTTGTATCATTATTTTACTCTTTCAATAATTTCGACTAATCTCCAGCATTTGTTCTTGCTCAATGGGCGAGTTTCCATGATACGCACTGTATCTCCCTCGTTACACTCATTTTTTTCGTCATGAGCCATGAACTTTTTAGATTGCTTTACAAACTTACCATACTTGGGGTGTTTCACCTTACGTTCAACTACTACAGTAATGGATTTATCCATTTTTGAGCTGGCAACCAAGCCAATTCTTTCTTTTCTTAAATTTCTTTCCATGTTCTGATTTGTTAAGCTTTTTGCTCTGCCAATTCTCTGCTGCGCATTTCCGTCAAAAGACGAGCAACAGTTTTTCTGTGAGATTTGAGCACGTTTGAATTATCAATAGGAGAAATTGCGTGAGTCAACTTATTTTTTGTAAGTTGTGCTCTTTCCTCTTCCAAACGTTCTTTCAGCTCGGGCGTGGATAATTCTCTTATAACTTCTGGTTTCATCCTTTTTTTATTTTTAAGCAAACTTGCGAATGCTATTTTTGTTTTATTCGGTTATTATGCTTCAGCTTCGTAATCTCTTCTTACGATGAATTTCACTGCGATCGGGAGTTTTTGAGACCCTAAGCGGAGAGCTTCTTGAGCGATATCCAAAGGCACGCCTTCTGCTTCAAACAAAATTCTTCCCGGAGTTACGCGAGCCACGAAGTATTCAGGAGCACCTTTACCTTTACCCATACGTACCTCATTCGGTTTTTTAGTGATGGGCTTATCAGGGAAAATACGAATCCACATTTGGCCTTCACGTTTCATATAACGAGAGATGGCTTGACGAGCAGCTTCGATTTGACGGCCGGTGATCAAAGCTGGTTCAAGTGCTTTGATGGCGAACGAACCGAAAGCGATTTCAGCACCACGTTTCGTGTTGCCTTTCATCTTGCCTTTCTGTTGTTTTCTAAACTTTGTTCTCTTCGGTTGTAACATTACTTATCGTTATTTAAATCTTTCTAACTTATTATTTTCTTCTTTGGTTTCCGCCACCTCTTGGAGCGCCGCCACCTTGTCTTGGAGCTGATCCACCAGGTCTACCCGGTTTGTCGGTTTGAATTCCGCTGAAAGCAGGAACGATTTCGCGTTTTCCATAAACTAAACCTTTACAGATCCACACTTTTACGCCCAAACGACCGTATGTAGTATGAGCTTCGCCCAAAGCGTAATCGATATCAGCACGCAAGGTGTGAAGCGGAGTACGACCTTCTTTGAAATGTTCGGTACGTGCCATTTCAGCACCACCCAAACGACCAGAGATTTGAACTTTGATACCTTCAGCTCCTAAACGCATTGCGGATGCAATAGCCATTTTGATTGCTTTACGGTAAGAAACACGAGCTTCCAATTGACGAGCGATTGCACTTGCTACCAAAGTTGCATCCAATTCCGGGCGTTTTACTTCCAAGATATTGATTTGAACTTCTTTATTAGTAAGTTTTTTCAACTCTTCTTTTAATTTATCAACTTCCGATCCGGCTTTACCGATGATGAAACCGGGGCGAGCAGTGTGGATCGTAGCTGTAACTAATTTCAATGTACGTTCGATATTGATTTTAGCAACACCTGCACGAGCAAGACGAGCATTCAAATATTTTCTGATTTTTTCGTCTTCTACGAGTTTGTGTTCAAATTTTTTACCGCCAAACCAGTTGGAATCCCATCCACGGATAATTCCTAATCTGTTACCTATCGGATTTGTTTTTTGTCCCATTCTTCGTATAATGATTAATTTTCTGACTCAGTTGATTCAACGGCGGGAGCTGCCACGCGGCTTCCCAAAATTAAAGTAACATGGTTTGAGCGTTTACGGATACGATATCCTCTACCTTGAGGAGCCGTACGCAATCTTTTAAGCATGGCACCGCCATCTACAAAGATTTCTTGGATGTAAAGTTTCGCGTCTTCCATACGTTGTCCTTCGTTTTTGCTTTGCCAGTTAGCGATTGCAGAGCGAAGCAATTTATGAATTTTAGGAGCAGCTTCACGTGAACTGTATTGCAACACGCCCAATGCTTTTTCAACATCCATACCACGAACTAAATCGGCGGTAAGACGAGTTTTGCGAGGCGACGTTGGATTATCAGTCAGCTTAGCCATGTAAGTTGTGCGTTTTGCACTTTTTCTTTCTTCTGCTCGAATATGTTTTCTTGATCCCATTTTCTGTTTTTTTTCAAATTTGTTCAATCAACGAGTTTTCCGGAGATTATTTTTTACCTTTATCTTTGTTTCCGGCGTGACCTCTGAAGATACGCGTGGGTGCAAATTCGCCCAATTTGTGACCTACCATATTTTCGGTAACGTAAACAGGGATGAATTTATTACCATTATGAACAGCGATCGTTTGACCAACAAAGTCGGGAGAGATCATGGATGCGCGCGACCAAGTTTTGATCGTTGATTTCTTTTTGCTTTCTACGGCAGCCAAGACTTTCTTCTCGAGTTTGAAATGGATATATGGTCCTTTTTTTAATGAACGGCTCATTGATATTCTCTTTAATCGTTATTTTATCTGTTTACTATTTTTTACGTCTTTCAATAATAAATTGAGAAGAAGTATTTTTAGGTTTACGTGTTTTGTAACCTTTAGCCGGCATACCGTTGCGAGAGCGTGGGTGACCTCCGGACGCACGTCCTTCACCACCACCCATCGGGTGATCAACCGGATTCATTACAACACCACGAACGCGTGGGCGGCGGCCCAACCAACGGCTACGACCAGCTTTACCAGAGCGTTCCAAGCTATGATCGGAGTTAGAAGCAACACCGATTGTAGCTTTGCAAGCCTGCAACATTTTGCGAGTTTCGCCAGAAGGCAATTTGATAATGGCATATTTATCTTCACGCGACATTAATTGAGCGTATGTACCTGCACTACGTGCCATTTTAGCACCTTGTCCCGGGCGCAATTCAATATTATGAATGATAGTTCCCAAAGGAATTTCGCTCATATATAAAGCATTTCCAACGTCAGGTGTAGCACCTTTACCAGCCATTACTTTTGTACCTACTTTCAATCCTTGCGGAGCGATGATGTATCTTTTTTCACCATCAGCATATACTAAAAGTGCAATACGGCTTGTACGGTTCGGGTCATATTCGATTGATTTAACGGTAGCAGGAATGTTTTCCTTGTCGCGTTTGAAATCGATGATACGGTACATTTGTTTATGACCACCGCCGATGTAGCGCATCGTCATTTTACCAGTGTTGTTACGACCGCCTGATTTACGTTTCGGCAACAACAACGATTTTTCGGGCGCAGAGGTTGTGATTTCCTCAAACGTGATCGCTGTTTTGAAGCGTTGTCCCGGTGTTGTCGGTTTTAATTTTTTTAAAGCCATTGTTTTTGTTTTATCGGGCGAACTCAGCGCCCATAATTTACATTAATTTTTTAGATGCTGCTATAGAAATCGATAGTATCTCCTTCTGCCAAGGTAATAATTGCTTTTTTGAAAGCATTTGTACGACCTTTAAGGAATCCTGCTTTAGTGAAGCGTGTTTTCACTTTACCTGCGTAGCTGATGGTATTAACGTCAGTTACTTTTACATTATAAAGTGTTTCAACTTCGTTTTTGATTTCTAATTTATTTGCTCTTTTATCGACCACGAAACCGACGCGATTAAATTTTTCGCTGATGCCGGTCATTTTTTCGGTTACGATAGGTTTAATTATGATACTCATTTCTCTAATTTTAAGCTATTTACCCCTCTTACAATTCTGCGTAAGTTTTATCGAATTCTACGATTGCGCTTTCCAAAAATACCATGTTTTGAGCGCGCATAATATCGTATGTGTTTAAATCCGATTGATTTACGACTTCTATCGTTTGTAAATTACGGGACGACAAAGATACGTTTTTATTTGGACTTTTCAATACAAAAAGTGATTTTTTTTCAGATATTTTTAAATTATTTAATATCTTGATCATCTCTTTTGTCTTAGGTGTCTGGAAATCAAAGTCTTCAATAACCATGATTTGATTGCCCTGAGCTTTGTATGAAAGAGCCGATTTACGAGCGAGACGTTTCAGCTTTTTATTCAATTTAAAGCTATAGCTTCTCGGTCTCGGACCAAAAGCGCGTCCACCACCTACTAATAGAGGTGAATTGATATCTCCACGACGTGCACCACCACCACCTTTTTGTTTGATTAGTTTACGGGTACTACCAGAAACTTCGCTACGTTCTTTGGCTTTGTGTGTACCTTGACGTTGGTTAGCCAAGTATTGTTTAACGTCCAAATAGATCGCGTGATCATTTGGCTCAATTGCGAAAACGGCGTCGTTAACTTTAACTTTTCTACCGGTTTCTTTTCCTTCGATATTATATACTACTAACTCCATCTTTCCAATTTTAAATATGAGCCTTTAGGACCGGGAACGGAACCTTTAACTAAAATTAAATTCATTTCAGGAACGATTTTCACCACTTCGATGTTAATCATTTTGCAATGGTCACCACCCATGCGTCCGGCCATACGAAGACCTTTGAATACGCGAGAAGGGTATGAAGAAGCGCCCACAGAACCGGGAGCTCTCAAACGGTTATGTTGACCGTGAGTAGATTGCCCTACCCCACCGAAACCGTGGCGTTTTACTACCCCTTGAAAGCCTTTACCTTTAGTGATACCGGCAACGTCAATATATTCGCCTTCTACGAATACGTCAACCCCGATTGTTTCACCAAAAGCTTTACGGCTACCTTCTTCAAAGCGAGTGAACTCCATCGAAACTTTTTTCGGGGTGGTGTTCGCTTTTGCGAAGTGGCCTTTAAGCGCTTTAGAGGCGTGTTTTTCTTTACGTTCGTCAAAAGACAACTGGATAGCTTCGTAGCCATCAGTCTCTTTTGTTTTCACTTGCGTAACAACGCAAGGACCAGCTTGGATCACAGTGCACGGCACATTGTTGCCGGAGGCATCCCAGATGCTAGTCATTCCGATTTTTTTTCCAATTAATCCGGACATTTTCTTATTGTTTACTTTTTAAATGAGCGACGCTTATTGATCGAACTTCTTCTGAAAGGACGATAAGGCGTGGCAAAAATTTATTTAATTATCAAACTTTGATTTCAACTTCAACACCGCTAGGCAATTCCAATTTCATCAAAGCATCGATGGTTTTGGAACTGCTGCTGTGGATGTCGATTAATCTTTTGTAAGCAGCGAGTTCAAATTGTTCGCGAGATTTTTTGTTAACGAACGTTGAACGGTTAACCGTGAAGATTTTTTTGTTGGTTGGCAATGGAATAGGACCACTGATCAACGCACCTGTTGCTTTTACGGTTTTTACGATTTTCTCAGCAGATTTGTCTACCAAGTTGTAGTCGTATGATTTTAATTTTATTCTAATCCTTTGGCTCACGTTTTATAGTGTTTTTGTGATTATATTTTTCTTTTTATAATGGTTGGAGGGCAACCGCGAGGGTTGCCCCTACCATATATTATTTATTTGCGGCTTTGATTACTTCTTCGGCAACGTTGTTCGGAGCTGGTGCGTGGTATGCGTATTCCATTGTGGAACTTGCACGTCCGGAAGTGATGGTACGCAAAGATGTTACGTAACCGAACATTTCGGACAAAGGCACTTTTGCACGAACAGCTTGTCCACCCATTTTAGCATCCACACCTTCAAGCAATCCGCGACGGCGGTTCAAGTCTCCGGTTACATCGCCGACGTTAGCATCGGGTGTTTCAACTTCCACAGACATGATAGGCTCGAGGAGGATTGGTTTTGCTTTTCGGCAAGCCTCTTTGAAACCAATTTTTGCACAAAGTTCGAAAGATAATGCATCTGAATCGACTGCGTGGAACGAACCATCGATGACACGTACTTTCATGCTTTCCATTGGATAGCCCGCCAATACACCATTATCTAAAGATGCTTTGAAGCCTTTTTCGATCGGAGCGATAAATTCTTTCGGGATGTTACCACCTTTAATTTCATTAACAAATTGAAGGCCTTTTACCCCTTCGTCTGCGGGTGAAATTTCGAAAACGATATCAGCAAATTTACCTTTACCACCGGATTGTTTTTTGTAGACTTCGCGGTGTTGAACGGCAGCAGTGATTGCTTCTTTGTATGCTACTTGCGGACGACCTTGGTTACATTCTACTTTGAATTCGCGACGCAAACGATCGATAAGAACGTCGAGGTGAAGTTCACCCATACCGCTGATAACTGTTTGACCGCTATTTTCGTCGGTTTTAACAGTAAATGTAGGGTCTTCTTCAGCCAATTTGATCAAACCGTTTGTAAGTTTGTCCATATCGGCAGTGGTTTTAGGCTCGATAGAAACGCTGATAACGGGATCCGGGAAAGTCATTGATTCAAGGATGATTGGACGCTCTTCGTCGCACAATGTATTACCGGTTTTTATTTCTTTGAAACCAACAGCAGCTCCGATGTCACCTGCTTCGATGCGGTCGATCGGATTTTGTTTGTTGGAGTGCATTTGCATGATACGGGAGATGCGCTCTTTTTTACCGGTAGAGGCATTTAAGACGTATGAGCCTGCATCGAGTGCACCTGAATATACGCGGAAGAAAGCGATACGACCAACAAATGGGTCTGTAGCGATTTTAAATGCGAGTGCAGCGAAAGGTTCTTTTGCATCCGGTTTGCGAGTTTCCATGGCATCTGTTTTCGGGTTGATACCTTCAACAGCTTCAATATCCATTGGGCTTGGCAAGAATCGACAAATAGCATCGATCAACAAAGGAATACCTTTATTTTTGAAAGCTGTTCCACACATTACCGGATTGATACGCATTTCAACTACCGCTTTTCGTACTTGTTCGATAATTTCATCTTCAGTAATCGAATCCGGATCGGAGAAGAATTTCTCCATTAGTGCTTCGTCTTGTTCTGCTACTGTTTCTATTAATTTAGCACGATATTCTGCAGCGAGTTCTTTTAGGTTTTCAGGAATTGGAACTTCAATAGGAGTCATTCCTTTATCTTCTTCCGAAAATTCGTATGCTTTATTACCTACCAAATCGACTACGCCTTTGAAAGATTCTTCGGCTCCAATAGGGATTTGTAAAGGAAGTGGGTTTGCGCCAAGTCTTTCTTTAATTTGATTAAGAACATTAAAGAAGTCGGCACCAGTACGATCCATTTTATTAACAAAACAAATACGCGGTACTTTATATTTGTTTGCTTGACGCCATACGGTTTCGGATTGAGGTTGTACCCCCCCTACGGCGCAAAAGAGAGCGACAGCACCATCGAGTACGCGGAGAGAACGTTCAACTTCAACGGTGAAGTCGACGTGGCCCGGGGTATCGATCAAATTGATTTTGTAGTTATTTTTATTATAATCCCAAAAGACGGTGGTTGCAGCGGAAGTGATGGTGATACCACGTTCTTGCTCTTGTACCATCCAGTCCATTGTAGCCCCTCCATCATGTACTTCACCAAGTTTATGAGTTTTACCGGTGTAGAACAGAATCCGCTCAGAGGTTGTAGTTTTACCGGCGTCGATGTGGGCCATGATACCGATGTTTCTTGTATATCTAAGATCTGCCATTTTTTCTTTTTCTTGCTATAATTATGCTCTGTAGTGTGCAAAAGCCTTGTTTGCTTCAGCCATACGGTGAGTATCTTCTTTACGTTTGAAAGCAGCACCTTCTTCTTTGTAGGCGGCCATGATTTCACCGGCGAGTTTTAGGCTCATTGATTTTTCGTTACGTTTACGAGCGAACGAGATCAAGGCTTTCATACCGATTGATTGTTTACGATCGGGTCTGATTTCGGTGGGGATTTGGAAGTTAGCACCACCGATACGGCGGCTTTTTACTTCGATAGACGGTGTAACGTTTACCAATGCTTTTTTCCAAACTTCGAGACCATCTTCTTTTGTTTTTTCAGATACAACTTCGATAGCATCGTAGAAAATTTGGTGAGCGAGGCTCTTTTTTCCACTATACATCATGTTGTTGATGAATTTTGTAACTGTAGGATCGTTGAATTTAGGATCCGGCAGAATAATTCGCTTTTTCGGTTTTGATTTTCTCATTGTACTTTATTAAGTATGCTTCAATTGTTATTTACTCAAAGGCGAGCATAGTGCCGCCCCTGTTCTTATTTTCTTAATTATTTCTTTTTAGCAGGAGCAGCTGCAGCACCGGCTTTCGGACGTTTAGCACCGTATTTAGAACGGCGTTGACGACGGCCCTCTACGCCAGATGTATCGAGTGCGCCACGGATGATGTGGTAGCGAACACCTGGAAGGTCTTTCACACGACCGCCACGGATCATCACGATGGAGTGTTCTTGGAGGTTGTGACCTTCACCCGGAATGTAGGCATTCACTTCTTTGTTCGTTTTAGTCAGACGAACACGAGCTACTTTACGCATAGCCGAGTTAGGTTTTTTCGGAGTAGTCGTGTACACACGCACACAAACACCGCGTTTTTGCGGGCAAGAATCGAGTGCAGGAGATTTGCTTTTATCCGTCAATTTTTTCCGACCTTTGCGAACTAATTGTTGAATTGTTGGCATATTATTTTGTCTTTGTTATAGTTACTTTTTCTTACTTCTACCCAAAATGGGGATTGCAAAGGTAATAAAAATTTTCTTATTATCAATGCACTTTCTATATTTTTTTTCATGTTTGACATTTAGAAAAAGCTAATACTCTGAAAAACAACACATAAAAGTTATTAACAATTAAAAAAAAGATTGAAAACTAAGGCTTTTTGTTAGGATAGAGATAGCCGACCGGATTACGAGGCTTCTGTTCCGGCTTCTTTCTATTTGTTAATTCCTTCAAAACTTGATAAATATCATCAATTTGAAGATTTGTGTCTGACATAAATTTCTCCAACTTCAAATTTAAATCGGCGTAATCCACGGCGTATCTGCGTAAAGCAACAAAAGCACGAACAATTGAGATATTGACTTCTATTGCTTTAGAACTATTTAACACTCTGGCAAGCATTGCCACTCCTTGTTCGGTAAAAGCAAACGGATGATAACGGATTCCGCCTCTTCCTTTTGATAGTAGTTGGGCATTAATCAAGAGGTTTAAATCTCCGTTTTCTAACTCGCTGACCTCCAGCAAACTGTTTGAGGACGCAAATTGCATCCTCAAACAGTTTGCTGATTTCGAATCATTTACATTTTGAGATTTTAAATCTGCCAATTCTTCTTTTGATAGCTCAAACATAAAGTCGGACGGGAAGCGATCAACATTTCGACGAACAGCTTCTTTCAGACGTTTTGTTTCAATTTCATAAAGTTGAGCGAGATCATAATCGAGCATCACACGTTCTCCGCGGAGCTCATAAATTTTGTTTTGAATAATTTGTAATTCCATAGCGAAATAAATTTTAGTATATATATAAACGCGATGGGGTGGCAAATTATTTATTTTTCGTTGTGAAAGTTATTAACAAAACATATTCTTAAAAACAAAAAACCCCGTAAATGAAACACTTACGGGATTTTTTATTTTTCTACAAAGTTTTAAATTCCATCATCAAATACGGGTTCGGAATTATGATGTGTTTGTTTATACTTCGCACAATCGAGTTCGACAGAAAGCGGTTTTGATGGATATTCAAAATTTTCTTTCGACACATTAAGCACAGGATCATCATATACTTTCTTCATATAGATAGCCCAAATCGGCAATGCGGTATTGGCACCTTGTCCGAGTGCAGTGGAGCGGAAATGCACGGATCGCACCTCTCCTCCTACCCAAATACCGGTCACTAATGAAGGTGTTAATCCCATAAACCAACCATCGGAGTTGTTTTGCGTGGTTCCGGTTTGTCCGGCAATCGGATATGTAATACCATATTTATAGCGCAAGCGAACGCCGGTTCCGCCATCCACAACACCTTGCATCAGCGAAAGCATTAAATAAGCCGTTTCTTCGCTGACAGCTTCGTTTTGCGGAGCAGTGAAGCGATCAATAACGACGCCATTACGATCTTCGATACGTGTAACAAAAATCGGTTCAATATGAATTCCCTTATTTACGAAAGTGGACATTGCGCCGGTCATTTCGGCAACAGAAACATCAACGGTTCCAAGGCAAATAGAAGGAACAGGATCAAGGGGAGATGTAATACCCATTTTTTGAGCAATCTGAACAACGGCTTGCGGCGTAAAACGTTTCATCAAGTATGCAGAAACATAGTTTATGGAGTTTGCCAATGCCCATTTGAGGGTGACCATTTCTCCTTCTTTGTCTTTGTTGGAGTTTTTAGGGCACCAATCGGGCTGGCCAGGCGTAGAAATACACACAGGTGTGTTAGGCACTTCGGTACAAGGGCTATATTCGCCTTCCTGCATAGCGAGGGTGTAAACAAATGGTTTAAAAGTGGATCCTACCTGACGTTTTCCATATTCAACATTATCAAATTGAAAGTGTTTATAGTTAATGCCACCCACGTAAGCGCGTACATAACCGGTTTGCGGCTCCATGGACATCAAACCTGAATGTAGGAAATACTTGTAATAAATAAGTGAATCCCAAGGCGACATGACGGTGTCTTTTTCGCCTTGCCAAGTGAAGACTTTCATACGCACTTTTGTATGAAAAGCTGTTTCGATTTCAGCTTTTGACGCTCCTTCTTCGCGCATATCCTTATACCGTTCAGAATTTTTTTGTGCTTGTTGCAATGTACGTTGGATTTCTTCTTCCGAAAGATTTACAAAAGGTGCAGTTTTATAATTCTTCATGTGCGCATAGAAAGCAGGTTGGATATCTTTGCCCATGTGTTCGGCAACAGCTTCTTCTGCGTAGCGTTGCATACGAGAGTTGATGGTTGTGTAGATTTTCAATCCATCTTTATATAAATTATAGTTTGAGCCGTCGGATTTTTTATGTGTTTTACACCAATCAAGCATCCATTGACGCAAGTATTCACGGAAGTAAGTTGCCAATCCGGTGGTATGATCTTGTTGAGCAAATCTGGAAACTTCGATAGGTGTCTTATTCAAGGTTTCATATTGATCTTCGGTAATAAAATCAGCTTTGAGCATCTGATGTAATACGACACTACGTCGGCGCAAAGCGTTTTCAGGATTGCGGATAGGGCTGTAATAGGTCGGCGCTTTAAGCAAACCAATCAGCATTGCCGATTCCTGAATATTCAATGAGTCTGGTGTTTTTCCGAAATAGGCATTGGCAGCAATTTTGATACCGAAAGCATTGTTTCCAAAATCGACGGTGTTCAAATACATTGCCAAAATTTCTTCTTTCGAATAGTTATGTTCAAGTTTGGCGGCAATGATCCATTCTTTTAATTTGCGGAAAGCAAGTGATATTTTGGATTGGCGCTTACGAGGGAATAAGTTTTTAGCCAACTGCTGAGTAATTGTACTACCACCACCGGAACTTTTTTGTCCGCCGATAATTGTTTTTGTAAATACACGTGCCAAAGATTTCAAGTCGATACCGGGATGTTCGAAATAGCGCACATCTTCGGTCGCGATAAGCGCTTGAACAATGTATGGAGAAAGTTCCGAATAATGAACGTTAGAACGGTTTTCAACATAATAAGTTCCCAAGATCTGCTGGTCGGCAGAAACGACTTCAGAGGCGAGGTTGCTTTTCGGATTTTCGAGTTCTTCGAAACTCGGCATGAAACCAATCCAACCCAAAGAAAGGAAGAGGAATATCAAGATTACAAATCCCCAACATGCACCGAAGATTACCCAAAAGCGTTTGCGAGGTTCTTTGTTGTTTTGGGTTTTTACTTCCGGTTTGTTACGTATTTTGCGGACAGGTTCCATGTTTAAAAGTTTGAATAGTTTGAGAAGTTTGAATAGTTTGAGAAGTTTATTTCATGGTGCAATTTTCGAGGCGGAGTCCAACGTCTTTGATGTTTTTTAAATTGAGTTCACGCATTCCGTGTTGAATTTCGAAGGTATATCTTCCTTTCATTGGGAAGCGGACACAAGGTTTGAACATAATTTTATTATCTTTTACGGTTCCGCGACCGCGACCAAACCATTCTCCATTTTCATCAGCAAGAACACATTCAAGCGTATCGTGGGCAATCTCTTTATTCGGAAACGTTGTCTGCATAAAAAAAAATGCATTCATCCATTCGAAATTGGCCGTATGGCGAAGCAAGAAATAGAAATTATAAGCCTGCACCGTATCGGTTACATTGATTTCGAATTTCAGTTTTTGTGTAGCCGGCCAACCGCCTTCGTCCACACTTTGTGTATCGGCATAAAACACTGTTTTATCGCAAGCAAAACAAGCAATCGCAACAAAAAGTGCAAGTAAAACGGTTTTTGAAAAGTTCTTAGTTTTCATTTTTTTGTTGATTCTGCGGATTTTGTGGTTTTTGCTGGTTTTTCGGATTTGGCTTGTGGTGGGGCTTATGTTTATGTCGATGTTGTTGATTTCCGTCACCGCTTTTTTGCTGTGGTGCATTAGCGGAAATTTCTGGTTTCTGGTTTCTAGTTTCTGGTTTCTGTTTTCCGGATCTGGGTTCAGATCTTTGTTGATTGTTTCTATTTCCTCCGGGGCGATTTCCCTTGTGTTTTTTATTATTAGATTTTGGCGTATCGAAACGGGTAAGATCGTCTTGCCCGACTACATTTTCAAAATCGACTTTTGCTTCAGGGGCAACGTGTTTTTGAGCTTCGATGGTGTATTCTTCGAGCATTTCGATTTTTTCGCCGAGTTTTACTTTTTCCAATAAATCTTTAATTGTTTGTACAGAAAAAGTCATAAAGTTATTGGGCGTTGCATCGTAAGCGTAGTACATGAGTTCTTTGAAGACATCAATTTTCACGCAATGTGCACGACCTTTAATGGTTTCGATCGGCTGTTCGTTCGGGAAATTTTTCAGTGCTTCTTGATAGGTTTCGTATTCGTAGTTCAAGCAACATTTGATTTTGCTGCATTGACCGGCCAATTTTTGTGGATTTGGCGACAATTGTTGCACACGTGCGGCTTGTGTTCCTACGGATTGGAATTGATTTTTCCATGTTGCGCAACAAAGTTCGCGACCGCAAGAACCGACACCTCCAAGCAGTTGGGCTTCTTGACGAAGTCCGATTTGTTTCATTTCGATTTTCACACGAAATGTTTCAGCTAAAACACGGATAAGTTGGCGAAAATCCACACGGTCGTCAGCGGTATAATAAAAAGTTGCTTTTGTAAAATCGCCTTGATATTCGACACTATTTATTTTCATTGCCAAACCTAAATCCATTGCTATTTTGCGTGAGCGTTCTTGGGTTTGGTTTTCGGTTTCAATTGTGCTGTTCCATTTTTCAATGTCGTTTGCATTTGCCAAACGATGTAACTTTTTAATTGTATCGGAATCCGGAGCGATATTGCGTTTTTTCAATTGTAGTTTAACAATATCGCCAACCAAGGTAATGATGCCGACGTCGTATCCACTTACACCATCAACAGTGACAATATCACCTATTTGATAGCGTTGTTCGCAAGTGGGGTTAAAACGAAAAAAGTCTTTGCGCGAGTTTTTAAAGCGGACTTCCACAATGTTAAACTGTCTTTCGGGATTGGGAATTTCAAGTTTTTGTGTCCAACCGTAAGCGTGCATTTTTCCACAGCTGGCCATTTGATGTTCTCTCGAATTATCGTCGAGTTTTATTTTTCCGCAACAGCCGCGCGTAGCGTAAACGTTTTCAGGTTTTATTCTTCTTACCTCCCCTTCAACAAAAGTATCTTCGAGTTCGGTAGTGTTTATATTTTCTTCCATAGATTTAATTAAATATACGATTTATGATTTACAATGTACGATATACGATGTATTTGATCGCAAATTATAAATCTAAAATTTGTCAATCTGCAAAGATACAAAAATATTGGGGATTTTTTAATAATATTTACAAAGAGTAGATTCACGTAGATTCAACCATGCAAATATATTTTTTATTGCACGGGACGCTGTGTGTAATTTCGCCTCACGGCGAGAGGTAATCGCTGATTTTCGGAGATTACGCAAATTTACGCGGTAGAGGCATTCTACTAATACCCATATTTTCCTTTCCAAAGGAAATTCAAGAATTTTTTAATATCGCGTTCTTTGGCATTGTTTTGCGGAGCATAAAATGTAGTTCCCTCGATTTTTTCCGGAAGGAATTCTTGCTCTACAAAATTATTTTCAAAACTGTGAGCGTATTTATATTCTTTGCCATAACCAATATTTTTCATCAGTTTCGTTGGCGCATTGCGCAAATGCAAAGGCACAGGCAAGTTTCCTGTTTTTTCAACCAAAGCTAACGCATCGTCAATGGCCACGTATGAAGCATTGCTTTTGGGCGATGTTGCCAGATAAATTGTGGTTTGACTCAACGGAATGCGACACTCCGGATATCCGACTTTATGCACGGCTTCAAAACAAGCATTTGCAAGTAAAAGCGCGTTGGGATTGGCATTTCCAATGTCTTCGGAAGCCAAAATAAGTAATCGGCGAGCGATGAATTTGGGATCTTCGCCGCCATTAATCATGCGTGCCAAGTAATATACGGCGGCATTGGGATCGCTTCCGCGGATGGATTTGATAAAGGCAGAAATGACATCATAGTGCATTTCACCGCCTTTGTCGTACATGGCAAGATTTGCCTGCACAATATCCAACACCATTGGGTTGGTAATGTGCAACGCCCCCTCTATTTTCGATGAATTGACAACTAATTCGAGTGCATTTAAGAGTTTGCGACCATCGCCGCCCGACACACGCAATAGCGCTTCCGTTTCATCTAAAACTATTTCTATGTTTTGCGATTCTTTAAGATATTTTACGGCATGATTTAACATATCGATTAAATCATTTTCATCAAAGGCTTTTAAAATGTACGTTTGACAGCGCGAAAGCAAAGCCGAGATAACTTCGAATGAAGGATTTTCAGTTGTTGCACCAATCAAAGTAATGATGCCGCGCTCGACCGCATTGAGTAACGAATCTTGTTGTGATTTGTTGAACCGATGGATCTCATCGATGAACAGAATTGCATTTTGCAATTGTTTTGCATGTTCGATTACTTCGCGCACTTCTTTCACTCCGCTACTTATCGCGCTAAGCGTGAAAAACGGTTTGTTCAGATAGTTTGAAATGAGTTGTGCCAGCGTGGTTTTTCCAACGCCGGGAGGTCCCCAAAGAATCATGGACGGGATGTTTCCGCTTTCAATGGCTTTGCGCAAAACGGCCCCCTCTCCCATCAGGTGTTTTTGCCCGATGTAGTCTTCGAGTGTTTGGGGGCGGAGGAGTTCGGCGAGAGGCTTCATTTTAGTTTCTGGTTTTTAGTTTCTGGTTTCTGGTTTCAATCAAACATCTGAAACTATTGAAACTTTGAAACTTATTTATATATTAAAAACACCGTGTTTTGTTTGGATAAATCGGGTTTGGATTTTTTCCAATCGGCGATGGATTTTGTTTTAATGAATTGGTTTTCCATGCTGATGTTGGCGGCGATGCAAAGTTTGGTTTGCGGATTGCACGTTTCGAAAAGAGCATCTAATAATGCATTATTTCGATAAGGCGTTTCGATAAAAATTTGTGTTTGGCTGTTTTTATATATCCATGTTTCGAGTTCCTTAATTTTTTTCGAACGTTCGTGTTTGTCAATCGGTAGATAACCGATAAACGCAAAATTTTGTCCATTGAAACCGGATGCCATCAAGCCCATTAATATGGAGGACGGTCCGACCAATGGAACAACTTCGATGTTTTTCTCGTGGGCCATTTTCACAATCACCGCACCGGGGTCGGCCACACAAGGCACGCCGGCTTCAGAAAGTAAGCCGATAGAACCTTGTTTGATACTATTTAAATAGGTAGAAATTTCTTCGGGTTTTGAATGCTGGTTTAATTCCAAAAACGTTACTTCATCGAAATTGGCCGTATATCCGAACTTGCGCAGGAAACGGCGGGCGGTGCGCACATCTTCGACAATGAATGTACGGATGCTTGCAACCACATCAATGTTTGCCGGCGGAAGCACTTGCTGCCACGGCACATCACCTATAACGGTGGGGATGAGATATAGTTTGTTTGGTGTCATTTGATGTACAAAGATAATAAAATAATTGTTAATTATTAATGATTAATTGTTAATGAAAGGAAACAATTATTTTTATTTTGCGGTAACGCTACGCGTAATGGTCAGCTTCGCTGACTGTTTATTCGCCTATCGGCTCATGAGCTCGCCTGCGGCTCGGTTTATCGCAGATTTTAAAAAATTGCGCAGATTTACGCAGTAGATGCAAATAAAATTACAATTTCTCTACCTAAAGCCGAATGATTTTGTAACCATTCCAAATCCGTCAGCTGAAGCTGACGGCAATGAATCATTTTCACAATTTAGCAATCAAAAATCAGCAAATAAAAAACCGCTGCTGAAATTAACTAACTTCAACAGCGGTCACCTTATTTAGAAACAACAATTTTTAAAGTTTTATCCGTTTATCCAATTCTTCCACGTGTTGGCGGAATTGTTTGTCGGTTTCGAGAAGATTTTCTACCGTTTTACTTGCATGAAGTACGGTAGCGTGATCTTTATTTCCACATGCATCACCAATGCTTGCCAAGGAAAGTTTGGTATGCTTGCGCGAAAAATACATCGCCAACTGACGCGCTTGTACGATTTCGCGACGACGCGTTTTCGAATTGATTTGGTCGATTGGAATTTCGAAATAATCGCAAACAATTTTTTGAATGTAATCAATTGAAATTTCTTTGGCAGAGTTACGAACGATTTTATCAATCATTTGTTTTGCCAAATCGAGCGTGATATCTTTTTTCGTCAAAATCGATTGCGCCAACAATGAGTTGAGCGCTCCTTCGAGTTCTCGAACATTGGTAGAAATACTGTAAGCAATATATTCAATTACATCTTGCGGCATTTCCACGCCGTTTTGATGGATTTTGCTTTTCAAAATCGACATGCGTGTTTCCACATCGGGCACTTGCAAGTCGGTTGCCAATCCCCATTTGAAACGTGAAAGCAAGCGCGGCTCAATACCTACCAAGTCCACCGGAGCTTTGTCGGAGGTCATGATAATTTGCTTTCCGTTTTGGTGGAGATAGTTGAAGATATGGAAAAATTGGTCCTGTGTCTTATCTTTTCCGGCAAATTTATGAATATCATCAATCAACAACACATCAATCAGTTGATAGAAGTGAGAGAAATCATTATAATTTCCATTGCGCACCGCTTCTGTAAATTGTTGGATGAATTGATCCGCTGTTACATAAAGTACGGTAGAATCGGGAAAATTACGTTTGGTTTGAATACCGATTGCTTGAATCAAATGTGTTTTACCTAAACCGCTGGGGCTATAAAGCAAAAGCGGATTGAAAGCAGTTTTACCGGGATTTTCAGCAATTGCATACCCGGCAGCTCGCGCCAAACGGTTGCAGTCGCCTTCAATAAATGTATCAAAAGAATAATTTTCGTTAAGTTGAGAATTGATTTTTACTTTTCTCAAACCGGGAATAACAAAAGGATCGGGAATGCTTTTCATATTTTCGGGATTGAAATTGAAAGGCATAACCGTTGGTGGATTTTGAGTTTCTTTGCGGTTCGACATCGGTGCAGATATGCCGTAAGCCGTACTACTATCCATAATGATGCTGTATTCCAAACGGCCGTCGGGACCAAAAACACGTTTTATTGTTTTACGAAGTAGATCAATATAATGTTCTTCCAACCATTCGTAAAAGAATTGGCTGGGAACTTGTATAGTCAGAACGCTATTTTCCAAACGAATAGGTTTGATAGGTTCGAACCAAGTATCAAACACACGACCATTGCCCAAATTATCACGTATGATTTCCAGACACTTGCTCCATGCGCTATTGCAATCTTGCTCCATATTAAATCTTTTTTTCTGTCGTTGTTTTTTTAAATCCCTAATATCCAAGCGGAATCTCAAATATTAGATTTATTTTTTCAGTACAGCAAATATGTTAATTTTTTTTCTAAAAACAAATCTTTTTTACTATTGTTTTTTCAAAAAAAAATTCGTAAATTTAGGCGTTAACTTTTTATCAACTTTATTTTACTTTATCATGCTCGTTTCTGAAACCAAAATTCGCGTTCGTTATTCCGAAGTTGATCAAATGGGCTTCGTTTATTATGGCAACTATCCTGCTTTCTATGAAGTCGGGCGAACTGAAGCCATGCGGCAATTAAACACTTCTTACCGAGAAATGGAAGAGCGTGGTGTGATGATGCCGGTTATTTCGATGAACATTGTTTATAAACGTCCTGCGCGCTATGATAACGAATTAACCATTCGTACTACAATCTCGGAACTTCCGAGCACCCGAATGCGTTTTATTTATGAAATTTTCAACGAGCAAGGCGATCTTTTAAATACAGGAGAAACTGTTCTTATCTTTATTGATGCCGTTTCTCGCCGTCCGGGACGTTGTCCGGAGTGGTTTTTGGAAAAATTGCGTCCGGCATTTTAAATAAAATCAGAACGCCTAATTTATAAAGGGCAGGCGCAAGGCCTGCCCCTACAAAATTATTTTGCAAAATTCACCGCGCGTGTTTCGCGGATTACAGTTACTTTAATTTGTCCGGGGTACGTCATTTCTTCTTGAATTTTCTTTGATAAATCCAAGGATATTTGCGTTGCTTCGGCATCAGACACTTTTTCTGCGCCGACAATCACGCGTAATTCGCGACCTGCTTGAATAGCATAAGTTTTTATCACTCCCGGATAGGTATAAGCCATTGCTTCCAAGTTGTTCAGACGGTTGATGTATGCTTCCACCACTTCGCGGCGAGCACCCGGCCGGGCACCGGAAATAGCATCGCAAACCTGTACAATCGGCGAAATCAAATTATCCATTTCCACTTCGTCGTGGTGAGCACCAATAGCATTGCAAATGTCAGGACGTTCTTTGAATTTTTCAGCCAATTTCATGCCTAAAATTGCGTGCGGCAATTCAGGTTCGTTATCAGGCACTTTTCCAATATCGTGAAGCAATCCGGCACGTTTGGCGATTTTCGGATTTAATCCTAACTCAGATGCCATAATTGCACACATATTTGCTGTTTCGCGCGAGTGTTGCAAAAGATTTTGACCGTATGAAGAACGATATTTCATACGTCCAACCATACGCATCAATTCGCTGTGCATGTTTAGAATTCCCAAGTCAATACAGGTCTTCTTACCAATTTCGATAATTTCCTGTTCGATTTGTTTCTGCGTTTTCGCAACTACTTCTTCAATACGTGCAGGGTGAATACGTCCATCGGTAACCAATTTATGTAGGGAAAGACGTGCAATTTCACGACGTACGGGGTCAAAACCGGAAAGGATAATTGCATCCGGCGAATCGTCGATGATAATTTCCACGCCTGTCAACGACTCCAGTGTGCGGATGTTACGACCTTCGCGACCGATGATACGGCCTTTTACTTCTTCATTTTCAATGTTAAAAACGGAAACCGTATTTTCAACAGCATGCTCGGTAGCAGTACGTTGAATAGTTTCGATAACAATCTTCTTCGCTTCTTTACCGGCAGTCATGCGAGCTTCGTCCACAATATCTTTGATACGGCTGAGCGCTTCCGCTTTAGCTTCTTCCTGTAGGGTTTCCACCAATTCTTTTATGGCATCTTCGGCAGAAAGATTGGCAACGGTTTCGAGCTTTTCAACGTTTTGCTTGTGCAAACGGTCGAGATCGCTTTGCTTTTTGGCAACCATCTCCATTTGCGCGTTGAGTTTATCTTTTTGCGATTGGAGTTCGTTTTGTTTACGTTGATTTTCTTCTATCTTTTGATTAAGCGTTGTTTCTTTTTGTTTGATGCGGGTTTCGCCTTGTTGAACTTTGTTATTTCTTTCGTTAACCTGTTTTTCGTGTTCGGCTTTTTGTTGTAAGAAGTTTTCCTTTGCTTCTAAGATTCGTTGTTTTTTAATAATTTCAGCTTTTTCGTCGGCTTCTTTCAATATGCGTTGTACTTTTAGTTTTAAAAGCAAGTGGCTGATGAGCGCCCAAAGTCCTAAGCCGGCGGCGAAACAGACAAGAGCGATGATGAGGGTAAATGTATCCATAAATGTTAAAAAAGTTTTTTAGGGAACTGTTAAATTTGCAAACGCGAGCGGTAAAAAAGCCGCACCCATACGTTGAGTTTTGAATAAACTCCAAAAATGAAATTCATAGGGCGCCTTGTTTTTCAAACTTCCGTTGTGCACAAAGTGCAACTCTACGAGTCACGGCCTGTTTTCCCAACTCTGAGCATAACCCTAATTGTAAAAATGTTGAGTTTACAAACTGAATTCTGCACAGATGCGGCAAGAGTTCAAAATACTAATCACGAGCAAGTTCTTTGTCCAAAGTATTATCCAGTTGTTGAAGGCGGCTAATCAGTTCAGTATCTCTGAATGCGATTACTTTTTCATTCTTCAACGCATTGGTCGTATATTGTAGCGCAACCATGGCTAATAAATCCTGTCTGTCCTTAAAGGCGTAGTTTGTTGAGTAGCTTTTCAATCGGTCGTTGATGATTTTAGCAGCTTCTCTAAACACCTCTTCTTCGTCTCTTTTGATGATCAATTTATATGGACGATCGGCCAGATTAACGGTTATTGAAATTTCATCCATGGTTTTCTTTATCTAAAAAACTGATACATTTATCAATGTCTTTTATCAGTTCGTTGATCGCTTTTTTGGCTTTGGAGTTGTCCTTTTCGGACGCTAAACCCGTGCTTATCTTTAACACGTTTACTTTATTCTCCAGTTCGGTTATTTTATGTTTTTGATTATTAATTACTAATTCTTGCTCTTGTAATTTTATTTCCAAAACAGAACGCTCGCGCCGTAATTGTTCATTGGCTTGGATTAATTTCCTGATCTTATAATCTACGCCTGAAAATAAAGCAATTAAATCTTCCATTTATGAGAAATTCTTTTACAAGAGGGTTCTTTGCAAAAGTACTGTTTTTTTTCGAGAAAAGCAAGTTTTTTTGAAAGTGCTTAGAGTTCCAAGTCCAAGTCTAACGCCTTACGTAATTCGGATAAATGAGGATTTTCCTCTTTCATTTTGTTGTACTTATCTTGAGGAGAGTATAAAACTTCTTTGGTGCGTTGCTCGTTGATTTTTATTTCAATTTGCAATAAATTATTTTCTGCACGTTTTTTCAAAAACCCTAATAAATCCAATCGAACATCCTTTATATCTGACTCTTGAATGCGATTTACGACTTCCAGGCAAATAAGATTTCGTTCGTCGATAGTTGGATTTGAAGCGATTAAAACGCTTGATGTAGAAGGAGATGTTGTTTCAATTTGTTTGGCAAATTCCAAAATCAGCGCTTCGAGGGTATTTTTTGAAAGCGGTTTGTTTTCGACTGGAGCAACTTCCTCAATTATTGATTTTTTTTTTTCGTCCTCGGTGGGTTGACCGATGTTTTTTAATGAGGGCGTGGAGCTTCGGAACGAGGGTTGAGGATTGGAGGTTGAGGATTGGAGCGGTTCAATATTTTGAACCGGAGTTGATAATGGTTGAGGGGGCGTAATGGCTTGCGTAGCGTGTCCATCCGGATGAGCGGGTACAGGGTTCGAGGTACGGGGTGTGGGGTGCGGAATAGAAACCGGTTGCGCAGGCACATCGTTCATTTGCATTTGAAATGAACAGATTTTCATCAATGCTATTTCGATACACAAGCGTTTGTTGTTGCTTCCTTTATAGTTCTGATCGCATTGGTTATTCACGTCAAGCGCTTTGATGATAAAAGGCACCGTGCATGTTTGCGATTGTTTCAAATATTTTTCTTTAATATTCTCCCCTACTTCAATCAATTCAATTGTTCCGGGATCTTTGCAAACCAAAAGATTGCGCAAATGTTCGCCAAGACCAGTAATGAAATGCTGTCCATCGAAACCGCGCTCCATAACTTGATTGAACAAAATCAAGCAAGTAGAAACATCTCCGGCAAGGAAAGCATCTACAATTTTGAAATAATAATCGTAATCGAGAACGTTCAAGTTATCAATGATGCGGTCGTAAGTCAAATGATTTCCGGCGAAGCTGACCAACTGGTCGAACATGGACAAGGCATCGCGCAAACCACCATCGGCTTTTTGAGCGATGATATGTAGAGCGTCGGGCTCGGCCGTTACGCCTTCTTTGGCAGCGATATTGGCCAAATGTCCTGCAATATCTTCGATTTTGATGCGTTTGAAATCAAATATTTGACAACGCGACAAAATAGTTGGGATAATTTTATGTTTTTCGGTCGTGGCCAAAATAAATTTGGCATAAGCCGGCGGTTCTTCCAGTGTTTTCAAGAACGCGTTGAAAGCGGCTTGCGACAACATGTGAACCTCATCGATGATATAGATCTTGTATTTGCCAACTTGGGGCGGAATACGCACTTGTTCAACCAAACTGCGGATGTCGTCCACAGAGTTGTTTGAAGCGGCATCGAGTTCGTAAATATTATAGGAGTTCGAGTTTTTGAAACTTACACAGGATTCGCATTCGCCACAGGCTTCCATATCTTCCGTCGGATTCAAACAGTTGATGGTTTTGGCCAAAATACGCGCACAAGTAGTCTTACCTACTCCACGCGGACCGCAAAACAAGAAAGCTTGCGCCAAATGTCCGCTTTTGATGGCGTTTTTCAGCGTTGTGGTAATGGCAGACTGCCCAACAACAGTATCGAATGTTTCGGGACGATATTTTCTGGCGGATACGATGTAGTTTTCCATAGCAGATGCAAAGATACAAAAATAATTATTAATTATTAATGGTTAATTGTTAATGAAGAGACAATTTTTCAAAAATAGAGAATTTAGGCATGAAAAAATCGCCGGTTAAAACCGGCGACAATGACGTAGAGACGTTGCATGCAACGTCTCTACAAGAAAAACAAACCCTTTCAACAATGTCCACCGCAACGCGTGCGGTTTACCAAACCACCTGTTTGTCCTTGAATTTTTCGCCCGCAAACAGCAGATTCGCGGGCGTGATGAACCAAAAACACCTTGTTTGCAAAATATATTTTTTAATTTCCAGTGCGGACAATGACAACCGACCCATAGCTATTACGAACACCTGCCGACATGGTGGTATTTGTAAAGACCAGTCCACTATAGTGATTAGGTTGGCCGGTATGCGTTCCATCTGTTTCACTTGTAATGGCATCACATCCAAGATGACCCGATATAAAACCAGATCCACCACCACCACCACCATTACTTTTTCCGCCGTAATAACCGCCACCGCCGCCGCCGTTGCCACACCAGCCTATTCCACCACCTCCAAAACTCGCACCAGATGTTTGTGTTCCATTAACGGATGCTCCACTTACAACAACATTTGGCCAATACTGTACATTTCCAACTCCTGTCAATCCTCCTCCATGAGCACCACTAACAGCATACGCTTGCACAATATCGCCGCCGCCACCACCACCTGCAACCATAATTCTACTCTTCAATCCACTTGATAAATTCCATGCCCCCGGAAGCAAACGTATATCAGATGCTCCACCTCCAGCTCCTCCACCATCATCATAATCGCAAGAACTACGTCCTTGCCCTCCACCATTATAGATAGCAGACGTATATGTATTATTTCCTGTGACGCCATTCACCCCCAATGCTCCTACATATACGTAAACCGTATCTGTATTTGAAAGAGTGAGCAAGCCTTTAGTGTAACCTCCATTCCCTCCCGTACCATAGTATCCGCCGACATTATTACCTCCTTTGGCCCCCCAGCATTCCATTTGATAGGTACCCGGAATTAAATTTCGTTGCACATAATTCCCCGAGTAGAGAATAACCGTCGACATTCCCCGATCGGAACTGACACAACCATTAGATAGATTCACGCTGGCTGCATAAACGGTATATTGAGTCCCTCCATAAGTCAAAGTATTTGCTGCTGAAATAGCTCCATTGGAAGCTGTGGTTAAAAAATTTACAATACATCCCGGAATAGCAGTAGCCGTCGTAGTTATTGCGACATTGTACCCTGTCGCAGAACCTGTGTTCACAGCTAAACGAGGTGCATTCGGAATTGTATCCATTGCTTCTCCAATAATTAACTCTTCGGAAACAGCACTCCAAGCTCCTTCAGTGGTATACCCTCTAACCTTAATTCTTTTACCAAGATCCGAAGACTTAAAGAAGCGATAAGACTCAACACTTTCAGTTTGATCCACATCATCAATGCTGAAAACATATTTCGTGTAATTAACAAAATTTTTCACTGCTATCTCGTACACGTCGTTACTTTGACATAATGTCAGTTCTATCTTTGCATATCCTCCTTCTACACAACGAACAGAAAGCCCATAGGAAGCGTATCCATCCCAGCGGCCTGCACGGACTTCTGCTGCCGTGAAACCTCTGTAAATGGCATAATTAGCCGTTGTCGATTTGGTGGATGTCCAAAAATAGGTTTCGCTTCCCCGGCCGACATACGAAGCGCCATTCCAGGTTCTATAGCCTGTTGGGATTACATTGAAACCATAGTTATCAGTTGAAGTGCCCGAAATCCATTTAGGATTGCATTCTTCACAATTTCCGGCTTGCACACTGCTTGATTTCAGATAAGAACCAGCTTTGTTGGTTGAAGTTGTTCCGTAATAAGCGGTTGTCGTTGTCGTATGTAAAAGCGCGTAAGCCGGATTAAAACTCCGTTCCACAGAATCTAACAAATATCCCCATTCTTTATCGCTGGGTAAGTGCCAGCCTTGCGGACAAATGCCTTGCGATCCTGCTAAATCAGAATAATAAGGCGCGCTTCCATCGTTCCGAATCATCATTGCCGCCCACCAAGGATACAGTACTCCCCAATATTCGCAAGCCACCGGATCTGCTTGTGTAGCTCCAACCCCCGCTACAAGCGGACCATAACCGGGACAGTAATACTGTGCTTGTAAACTCGCTTGTGTATTGGTAATGACAGGCATATTCGAAAACACCGGATTTGTCAAATCCTTGCGGTATTTTAGATTTTCAGCCATCCACCAGCGTCCGTCGGGCATGAAGACGGCTTTGTATTCTTGTCCGTCGCGAGTATCGGTGAAGGTTTTGGTTGTGCCAACCGTTTGAGCGAAAATGGGCAGAAATGCAAAAATGCAGAATTGCAGAAAAATCCATTGGGCAAATCGTAGGGGCACCCCTTGCGGGTGCCCTTTTGATGGGCGTATGCAATACGCCCGTACATTGTCGTTCAAAGGGGCAACCGCAAGGGGTGCCCGTACAGCAAGCGATGGCGCATTTTCATTGGCAGGGCAACCGCAAGGGTAACCCGTACAGGCCGCATTCGGAAATTGTAAATTTGTTTTCATGTTGTGTTTTATTTTGTTTGTTAATTTCATTTCCAACAAGCCCCGAAGGGGCTGTATGTAAATAAAAAGGCGCGAGTTGAATTCTTATTTGCAACGAGGTACGGCCAAGCACCCACAATCAAAATAAGACACAACTCACGCCGGAACACAGCATGAGCGCATCGCTTACGAATTCTTTGATTGTGAAAATTTTGGCCGTTTTCGTTACAAGAATTTAAGCTTACGCTTTTTTTATTTATGTTTAATTAGTGTTTTTTCTATATAAATTGTTTTTGTTTGTGCAAAGATAGAAATAATTTTTGAGATAATGAAATTAATCATTTTCGGCTTCGCCGAAAACACAGGTTATGGGCGTGGTGGAGCATTATCAACCCAGGACAATGTCCTGGGTTATTGTAGCTATGCTCCTTCGGAGCGAAAGCCTTCACCGATACCCGAAGGATGCTCTTTTTTCCAACTAACTTCTTCGGAGTATTGCCTTCTCATTAACAATTAATAATTGCGTCCAGTCGTATTCCACTTCTTCTAAAAATAAAGCATGGGCGGGCATGGAGGTGCCGGCGTTGCAGCGGTTTTTACTTTCGATGATTTGGCAAAATTCTTCAATAGAAATTTTGTGTAATCCCACCTGAAATAAAGTGCCGACAATGGCACGCACCATGTTGCGCAAGAAACGATCGGCCTGAATGGTGAAAACGTATTGTCCGTTTTCTTCTGTCCAAAAGGCCTGCATGATTTTGCAGTTGTTGGTTTTCGTTTGCGAGTGGAGTTTGGAAAAGCAAGTGAAATCGGTATAATCAAACAATTTTTGCGCAGCTTGATTCATCAAATCCAAATCCAATTTTCCATAATAATAACAAGCAAAATCTTGTTGGAACGGATTTTTTTGATAGTTGATGTAGTATTTGTATGTTCGCGAAAGCGCAGAGAAACGAGCGTGAGCGTCGGGTTTCACAGGAAAAATATCATAAATGACGATTTCGTGTGAGAGGAAGTTGTTGAGTTTGTAGAGCAAGGGTTGAGGGTTGAGGGTTGAGGATTGCAGGGACTCAAAATCTTGAGCCCTTACCCAATCGAAATGGAAATAATAGGAACGGGCATGAACGCCGGTATCGGTACGGCCGGCACCAACGATTTCGATTTTTTGTTTCAGCAATAGCGATAGTGCACGCTGGATTTCACCTTGCACAGTAATGGCATTTTCTTGTTCCTGCCAGCCGTGAAAGGGTTTTCCGTTGTAGGCGATATGTGCGAAATAGCGGCTCATTTAAGGGTTGAGGGTTGAGGGTTGAGGGTTGAGGATTGAGGGTTGAGGATTGTAGAGGCAAACCCACGTGTTTGCCCATTGGTTAATTTCAACATGCGGTTTTTATTTTGCATGTCGATGCGCAATTCGTGATTTGGAAACCCCATTTGATTTGCGAGTTCGATGGTTTCTTGCGCCAAGGCTTCGTTTATTTCAAAATAAATGACACCGTTGGGATTTAATGATTTTTGTGCAATTTTCAGTATGGATTTGTAGAAAATCAACGGGTTTTCATCATCAACAAATAGCGCCAAATGCGGCTCGTAATTGAGGACATTGGCATGCATCTGCTGTTTTTCCAAATTACGGACATAAGGCGGATTGCTTACAATGACGTCCCATTTATCATCTGAAAATAATTCTGTTTGCAAAACATCTTTTTCAACAAAATCAACATCCAAACTGTATTTTTGCGCATTTTTTTTGGCAATATTTAATGCTTCTTTTGAGATATCAAATGCTTGGATTTGTAGTTCAAGATGATGCTTTTTCAGCGCAAGCGCAATGCATCCGCTACCGGTACAAAAATCGGCAAGCATTGAATGAGGTTTGGTTTCTTCCAAAATCCAAGCAACGAGTTCTTCCGTTTCGGGACGCGGAATCAAAACGTTTTCATCAACTTCTAATTCCAAATCGAAGAAATGTGCCGTATGTAAAATGTATTGAATGGGTTTTTGATTTTTTAAATCTTTTACTGCAAAGTTATATTTCAGCAAAACGCTTTCGCTAACGGTTTTTTCAAGGTTTGAAAGGACTTGCGTTTTTCCCAAATTGGAAAATGAGTAGCAACATAGAAAAAAGAAGTTATCAATTTCCCTTTCAGAATAGAATGTATTCAATTCCGAAAGAAAAAAACGACGAATATCTTTTAATTTATTGGATTTGATACGCATTATTCAACAATTGTTACAAAGCCGGTAGCAGTATGAATCTCGGAGTTTTTCTCTACTTTAAATTTTGCTTTCCACGTATAAACGCCCGGCGGCATGCGTTTTCCGGAATAGTAGCCATCCCAACGCGCTTGAATGTTATCGGCAGAAAATATTTTTTCGCCCCAGCGTGTAAATACGTACCATTCAATGGTTTCAACATTGGGAATCATCAAATAAAATTCATCGTTTAATCCGTCTCCATTCGGAGTAAATGCAGTTGGAGCATAAATACGCACACCATACTCGACAAGCAATAATTGTATAATAGAATCCGTACAGCCAAACGCGGAAGTTGTTTTCAAAAGCACTAAAACGGTATCCGACGACAAATCGAATGTATGGTCGAACGATGCGGCAGAGGAAGTATATCCGTCGCTAAATTTCCATGAGTGCTTAACAGCTCCCTGCGAACTATCGACAAAATGAACGGTAGGATCTTCAATATAAATGCGGTCGGGCTGATAGTCCAACTGTGCTGTTATACTTTCCACTCTAACGGAGAATGTATCGGTATAGCTGCATTGATTGGTTGACGAATAGGTGGTTGCAATAAAATTTTGCGAAGTCGTCATCCGCTTCTGAATATTTTTTGTTGTTTCGCCGGTATTCCAAACAACAGTAGCCGCGGCATCATCACAATTAATACTCAAATACAAGGTGTCGTTTTTACAAATTGCGGTGTCGCCGACAAAGGTAAAATAAGGTGCAGGCAGTGTCATAATTTTAATGCTGTCTTTGGCTTGACCGCAGGTATTTGAAGCCGTAACAGTAAGTGTTGTATCGTGTTCAACACGAAAGGCCAATTGATTAAACGCCGGATCTAATTTTCCATTGTAGATGAAAGGCTGTGCATTCACTATTTGATACTGGCAAACGGTAGTATCTCCCGGCAGAATGAGCATTGGCATTGAATCAACAACCACCTTTAATTTTGTTTGCAGAAATTCAAAACGTTTATGTCTATAGACCTCAACGGTATATTCGCCGGGCTTCGTATATCTCCATATAATCGGATTCCCATCGCCCAAAACTTGCGTACCAAGCGTATCGCCATTCAAATAGAGTTGGTAATAGGTTTGTTCTTCGGAGCCGCTGAGCGTGATAGTGTTCGTTTCCAAATAACACAGTGTATCTTTTCCCGAAAGCGTATATTGCACAAACGGCAAATCGCAGTTTTTTGCATACACCATGACAGTGTCTTTGTATAATCCGCAAAGAGCGGGAACACTTACGTAGTAATACGATGTATCGGGCTTAGGCAATACCGCGAGAGTTGGTTGCACCCATGTTTTTGTGCCGTCCGACCACGTGGGCGTTTCTTGTGCCGCAATCATATATAGCATAAGCGAATCGCCGGAACAAATAACGGTGTCGTTCATTGCTTGGGCGTAGACATTGGGAATTACAATAGAATCAATATCGGAAAACGGACTACCTTCGATACTTCCATCAATCGCCTGCACATTCCAATAATAAGTTCCTCCCAATAGGCATGCGGCATACGACCAAGTGTTTCCAATAATTTCACCTTGTGAAACCGTACGCTTATAACCGTTGTCGATTACTTGGATTTCGGCTTGTGGAGCACGCAAATTAACGGTATTCCGATTGTCGGATATGCGAATATTACATGTTGTTCCATTCACTCCTGACAATACATCGTTTTGTTTTGTCCAATAAAAATGCACAACGCTGCAAGGAGTTCGTCCATCGGGAGTAATGCCGCAAGTATCAATTACCGATCGTAATTCTGTGGGTTTTGGAGGAGTTGTATTGACTGCATCTATTTTATTTCGATATAAAAATCCGCCGGTTTCATTGACTTGGAAAGCATCAATACGATTGTCTTTATCATAATCACAAAAATAAATTTTCGGATTTTTTGCGGTTTTAAAAATGGATGCTTGTGTAAATGATGATGTTTTTGTATTTTGCAACACTTTTGCTTCATACTGATTGGCAGCGGAAATACCTGAATAAATCAAATCCTGAAATCCGTCGTTATCATAATCTGCGAAAGCGACGGTTCCCGACCGCCAATATTCTTGGAGACTGTATATATTGGTAAAATTCAGATTCCCACCGTTTTTATAGACCATTAACATGGATGCTGATGAAGTTCCGGCAGAACGCTCTCCGGCGACAGCAATATCGAGCAAGCCGTCGTTATCAACATCGCCAACAGCAATTGCACTGCGTTTCATATTTGGGATGTCAATGGATTTAATAGTAAAAGTTTCGTTTTTATTGTTGGAAAACACCTGTATTTTCGAAGCAGAATGTCCGGAAACAACAATATCCAAAACTCCACTTCTCTGCAAATCAGCGAAAGCCACTGCTCCTTCATTTAATAAGGGGAAGGCAGTTGTATTTTCGAGAAGTGATTTTCCGTTTTTATTTTTATATAATTTGGTAATCGAAGTTCCGTTAGGTGTTTGTCCGGCAATCAAAATATCCGGAAAACCATCGTTATTAAAATCGCCGACAGCGACGGTACTTTTCCAAACAGCAGGAAGCTGTATGAAGGATTTCAAAAACGTTCCGTCTCCATTGTTTTTATAAAGGAAGGCAGCTGCTCCGGCAGTCGACTGTGTTTTACTTCCGGTCATTAAGATGTCAATATTTCCGTCGTTATCGAAATCAACTGCATTCAATGTTCCATACGCCAATACCGTGTCGAAGCCCATAAATTCGGCATTTTGAGCAATTAAATTTCCTGTAACAGCGTTTTTATATACAAACATTCGCGGCTTTTTCATAACCGTATCGTAACCGCTTATAAATACATCAAGTAAATTATCATTATCATAATCCATCCATAATGCAGAGGCTCCATCAAGTTTACTCACCGGGTTCGACAGTTTATCGGATATGTCGATAAATGCGGGTGCACGGAAAGTATATGGACCGGCAGTATCACTAAAAGAAACCTCCGAACAAACAGAATGGATATAGGTATCATAATAACCATCTTGTTGAAGATTTTTCAACGTATCCGTCAAAATCGAAACGTTATGAATTGTTCCATTGCCCAAATTAAAGCCTTGCGGACCATATTGCACTTGCCAACGGGTTTCGCTTTCGCCCTGCTGCCAGGTCATAACACTCACGAGGTCTTTCGTTACCGTAGGGTCAACTGTAATTTCATTAGGCGGAACACAACGCAAGAAAAATTGAATATTATCAATCGCCACGGGTGGTTGCTGTGCACTTGCACTTACTTTATTTTTCCAAACAAAAAGCAAATGGACGGGACCGCTTGCATCCATACCGAAATTCACACGTTGTGATTTCCATTGCGAAGAACCGGAGAATATTCCCAATAGTTTTCCGGAAGGCTCTGTACCGGGTACAGGTACAGAGTTTATATTTTGCAAATAGACTTGCAGTTCATCTCCCGTTTGCCCCATAGATCTCCAATCGAACATCATAAATGCATGCTGGTATCCGCGCGGAAGATAAATATCGCGATAAAAATAAACGATGGATTTTTGGGTATTATCGTATGTATTTGTAGTTCCATTGTCTTTCGAAATGTAAGCCGTTTTGCCATCTCCACCGGCAGCAGTTCCAAGCACCCATTGACTTGTTTCGCAAGCATTTACCGCATGCCATTGCGCAGCACTTGCCGTTTCAAATGTTTCCTTAAATTCGAAAGGCCCTGCCCATGTACTCCAGCCTCCTATTCCATAATCTGCCTGTACATAGTAATGGTAATCGCCCGTTGTTTTTAGAGAGATTGCACACATATTCTCGGTAACCGTTATTGAATCTACGCCTATCGTTTCATTTGGTAAAAACATTCTTGGTGCATATTTTACTTTCCACCGTATTTCATTTCCAAACGCGGCCCAAGAAAGCAAGGCCGATGTGTCGGTTTTAGAAAATGCACTCATCGCTATCGGCGCAGGATAGTTATCGACACTAAAGCTAATGCTGTCAATGGCTGCCGGGGAACTTACTCCCAGCCCCACTGTTTTGTATGAAAACACCAAGCGTGCGGTTTTTCCATAAAAAAATGAAGGCACATCAACAGAGGCCGATGTCCAACAATCGGCACCGAAAAAATAGGTAGCAGCATCAGGGATGGCCACACCCGGGTAATATTCTCCGGGAACAGGCATTTGCGAAGGATATCCCAAAGCCACCTGCATATAATCATCTTTACTGCCTTTATTTTTCCATTCGAATGAAACTTTCACTTTCCTGTAGCCGTTAGGAATTGTAATATCTCGATAAAAATATGTTTGACTTGCTCCAAAACTATAATAATCGGCACCACAATGTGCAGAAATATATGCCGCAGGATTATTTGCAGGACCGGCAACATCACCGACAAACCATTGATTAGGCTGCGTTCCATTTACAAAATTCCAGTTACGAACGCTGGCATGATCGAAGTTTTCATCCAAAGAAACAGCTTGAGAAAGCTCACTTTTACAGCCATCTTGGTAATATGCCTGCATATAAAGTTCGTACGAAATCCCGGAAGTAATTGTAAAAACGGCAGGCTTTGTTTTTGTATGAATCGTTGTAAAAGATGAAATATCATCCCCTTTTCTTCCATAAAAAATATCCCAGGCCGTATCTCGGCCGTTGTTTGTCCAATCTAAAACGACACTATTGTTTCCGCGATGAAATGGAGTGATCGCTCTTGGTGCGGCACCACACGAAGAGGCTTGAAAGCGAATATTATCAAGGGCAATCGGCGGACTTTTCACAGTCCCAAAAGAATTGCTCCATTCAAAAATTAAATATGCCGTCTTTCCTATATACGATGGATCGAAATTAAACGTATCGGTTTGCCATGTATCTTTGAAACGATAACGGATATCCGTAAAAGAAGTATTGATCTCCACTCCTGCTTTCGGCAACGCATCGGAAATAAAGAACTTCATATAATCGCAATAATCTCCCAAGGAACGCCAATCAAAAATCATTTGACAAGATGCGGCATGGGTGGGAAATGATACCGGCAAGGCCAAGTATGCCAAACTTGTCGGAAACAGGTAATCGTTTGTATCTTTGCCATAAGGTGCAATATAAGCCGCTTTCGTAGCCGTCGCTTTCGCCCCAATTACCCAACGATTTCCGCATTCATTAATCAATTTCCAAGCATCCACATCCGTTTCAAAATCATGAATTAATTTCACAGCGGGCGACCAATCGCTCGTGTTAGTTTGGTAAACGGTTTGAATTTTAAAAACAGGATTTAATCCGGTTAAATTCATGCGGATAACGGTGTCTGTTCCATATACATTCACCGTATTTCCACCATAACTCAAAACATAATACTTGGCATCTTTAATTTTTTCCCAACTTGCAATAAAGCCGTCGTTAAGGGCTGTATTGCGTTCGCGATAAACAGTTAGATGTTCCGGATAAACAATATTGGATGCCGTTAGGCGGATATTATCAATGGCAGCGGGTGGATTTCCGTGCGCCAATCCCGGGCCGTTGATCCATGCAAATGCCAATCGTTTTTTACCAACAAATTCTTTAGGAATATCAATAACAATTGTACCCGAAATGCCATTAGGGTCGCTGATTTTTTTTAGTAAATATTTATCATCCGGCAGAAACCAAGTGCCCGGAAATACATAATCGTCCGGATCTGTTGCATAAACTGCGAGATAATCGCTGCTGCAGTCTCCTTTTATTCTTACATCAAACGTTAATTGCACTTTCTGAAAACCTTCCGGAAACATCACATCTCTCGACATATAAACTCGCGATGCCGCACTGCTGTCATAGCTATATGTATTTCCATCGTGATTGGATATATAAACCGAATATCCGCTTCCACCGAGAGGGTGAACAACGTCGCTATGGTAAAATTGGTTTGTTTGACAACCATTATTTATTTTCCATAAACTTAACTTCGAAAAGTTGAATGCATCCAGTTCAAATGTTTCATTCAAGAAAAACGGTCCATTGTAACGCTCGAGCGAATTTCCGGCAGCATCATTCGCACTCACCCAGAAGGTGTAATTCTTTGTTCCATCAATGGAAATAATACGATTTTGAGTGTTTACCGAAATTTTCGATCCTACAGCGGCTGTCTGAATTCCTTCAGCGAAAGCAATGGTCCAACTTGTTTCATTCAATCCTGCTTCCCATTCCAAAAATGCGGATGTAGGACTTGTTTGAAAAGCTGTCAAGGCTTGAGGAATGGGTAAAACATCGGACAATATGCGGATATTGTTGATTGCCGGCGGAACGGTTGCCGTAGTTACCGGCCATATCGAAAAACGCTGTTCAAATGAAAACACCAATCGCTTGGATACATCTTTCAAAACATCGGGCAGGTTAATCGTTTTCGTTATAAAATATCCATTCGAAATACTGTACTCTCCAATCATTTGGGCACCGGCATAATACCTCAACGAAGTTCCCGGACGAGGTTTGATATTCGGATCTACCAAGTATATACGCAAATAAAATTCCTTCTCACATTCTTCCTGCATATTCAAATCAAACTCAATCTTGGCAGCCTTTTGCTTGGCCTGCAGCATAATTTCTTTGCAAAAATGGACAACCGAAGTCTGACCTTGTATATAATCATTCGATACTCCATCATCGCTCGAGATATAAAGGGTTTTGGAATTATCCACATACGCGGCGGCTGTTCCCAGTTCCCAGCGATTGAGTTGACAACCGTTTCTCGCTTCCCAATCGACCGAAATGCCGTTCGCGAAATTTTCGATATTGTGATAAGGTCCTACCCATTCGTTGGAATCGCCTGTAGTATTGAACGTTTTCACATAGAATGCATAAACAGCAGTGGTTGTCACTCCCGTTATATTCACTTCCGGCTGGGTTGTAGAAACAAAAATACCCGATGTATTCGGATCGAAATCAACAGCTTGTGCATATTTTATTTTCCACAACTGCTCACTTCCAAAAGGGCTCCACTTTAACTTAAAAGCATCTATCCCTTGTGTATAAACCGTAAATGCCCGTGGCGCAGGCGCAGGCGAACGAAGCAATCGAATATTATCCACCGCTGCCGGAGGATTTACAGCTATGGCGCCGCCAAAAATATCAACCTGCCATTCAAATGCAAGCCGTATCACCGTATCTACCGTATATACAGGCAGATTAACCGTTGCGTTCTGCCATGTATTTTGAAGCGAATAAGATTCCAACGCATTTGCAGGCGAAAGTGCAGAAAAGAAATCGTTTTCGATATCAACATCGGTACTCAACGCATATACATTCAAGGTTGCGCCGGGACAGGTTCCCATCGAACGCCAGTCGAAATTCAGAACGGTTTGCGTACCGCCTTTTATAAAGAAATCGCGATACAGATAATCTCCGCTGATGTCCGTTACATCATACGAATTCGTACTACCATCGTCTTTGGAAATGTATGCCGACGCATTGCCGCTCTTAACGGCAACACTGCCAATGATCCATTTATTATCGGAACCTTTATTGGAAATATACCAACCGTTTTCTTTTTCAAAATCTTCGAAGAACGGCACGGGAGAAGGAACAATGTACGGACCTGCCCATGAGCTGTAAGTCGCGTTTCCACAAACTGCACGCACATAATAGGCCTGCACATAACCGGGAGCCAAAACACGAAAATGGGAATCTGCAACGGCAACCGGAGCGACATCATTGGGGTTGAATTTATAAACCTCATTCATTGCCAATTCCCACGCCGACTCGGTGCCGCCGGCTTGCCATGCCAAATCAATTTCTGTCGCTTCAATAAGTTTAGCGTATGGATATTCGGAAACGGGCGCCGCGCAACTTGCAGTAATTGTTAAATTATCAATCGTAACAGGAGGCTGATTAGCAGCGGCTATATCGTTGTCCCAGGTAAATACAAGCCGGAAATTCTGATTTGCTTTCGCCGGAAGTATCACCGAATCGTATTTCCACTGGTTTTCCGACAGCATAAAAGTTCCAAGTGCAGCTGATGCCGGCAATACGCCGGATACAGGCACAACGGTAGTTTCGACCGCATACACTTTCAAGTTTGCGGATGTAGAGCCGTTTGATTTCCAATAAAATTTCAGTACAAAATGATTATGCCCATCGGGTAAAGAGATATCGCGATACAAGTGCGAAACCGTACGTACCGAGGCATCGTAGGTATTTGTATTGTCGCTTGTATTGGAAATATAAGCGGCATATCTTCCGGCATATTTGGACAAAACTGAGATGTACCATTCGTTGGTTGACGGTTGAGCAGTCGTCCATTTAGACCAAGACGTTGGATTTTCAAAATCCTCGGAAAACACCACCGTTTGCGCACTTCCTTTCGTAGTAAGAAGCAGCAACAGCAAGAAATACATGCAAATGCGTATAGTTTTCACGATGATTTTATTAGCTTTTGTCTAACTGACAAAGGTACGCATTTTTCTTTGATTTCCATAGTTATTCAAAACAAAAAAGGCTGTAATTGAAAAATTACAGCCTTTCGAATTATTTTACTAAACGAAATTAGCAAACGCCAAGGTCGATCATTGCATCGGCAACTTTAATGAAGCCTGCAACGTTAGCACCTTTAACATAGTTGATGTATCCGTCTTTTTCTGTGCCGTATTTCACACAGCTTGCGTGGATATCGTTCATCATTTGTTTTAAGCGAGTGTCAACTTCTTCAGCAGTCCAGCCTAATTTCAATGCGTTTTGGCTCATTTCCAAACCGGAAACGCCAACACCGCCTGCATTAGCAGCTTTACCCGGAGCGAAGATCACTTTTGCTTTTTGCAATTCGTGGATTGCATCGGCAGTACATCCCATGTTAGAGATTTCACCAACACATTGAACGCCGTTAGCAATCAATTGTTTTGCATCGTCAGCGTTCAATTCGTTTTGAATTGCGCAAGGCATAGCAATGTCAACTTTTACTTCCCAAGGTTTTTTACCTGCTACGAATTTAGCTGAAGGATATTTTTTAGCGAAAGGAGCAACTACGTTTTCACGAGTAGCCAACAATTCGGTCATGTATTGAATTTTGTCTGCATCCAAGCCTGCTTCGTCAAGGATATAACCGTCAGGTCCTGAAATAGCAATCACTTTAGCGCCAAGCTCAGTCGCTTTCAAAGCAGCGCCCCAAGCAACGTTACCGAAACCTGAAAGAGCAACTGTTTTACCTTTGATATCTTTACCGGCAGCTTTCAACATGTTGTTTACAAAGTAAACACCACCGAAACCAGTAGCTTCCGGACGGAGGATAGAACCACCCCAGTTACGACCTTTTCCAGTCAAAACACCTGTATTTTCTACACGGAGTTTTTTGTACATACCGTACATAAAACCGATTTCGCGACCGGCAACACCGATATCACCAGCAGGCACGTCGGTTTCAGGTCCGATATATTTTTCCAATTCAGCCATGAAAGCTTGGCAAAAACGCATTACTTCCATTTCTGATTTTCCTTTAGGATCGAAGTCAGAACCACCTTTACCACCGCCCATAGGCAATGTTGTCAAGCTGTTTTTGAATGTTTGTTCGAAACCTAAGAATTTCAACGTATCCACGTTTACAGCAGGATGGAAACGGATTCCACCTTTGTAAGGTCCGATAGCGTTGTTGAATTGCACGCGGAATCCGCGGTTAACTTGGATTTGGCCTTTGTCGTCCACCCATTCAACTTTGAATTGGAAAATACGATCCGGCTCCACAATTCTTTCGATAATTGCGTACTTGTCGTACTTCGGATTTGCTTCCACATACTCTTTAATTGTTTCGAGTACTTCGGTTACTGCTTGCAAAAACAAGGGTTGTCCCGGGTTTTTTGCTTCTACGTCTGCTAAAAGTTTTTTAACATCCATGATTGTTTGTTTTTATTATTAATTTATTAGAAAATAATTTTCGCAAATATTTTGCAAATATAGTGTTATTTTCGATACAAAAAGCATTTTGAGGAAAATTTTTATTTTTTTTGACAATCGTTCAATATTTTCGCCGGTAAACATTGTATGTAACACTTTTTTTACAGATTTGCTTTATTGCGCGGTGACGCTGCGCGTATTGTCAGCTGCGCTGACGGGTTCATCGCGAATTTTCACAGATGACGCGGATTTTCGCAGATTTTTTTTTGAAATATATCTTTGTGAACTCTGTGTTCTCTGTGGTTTATTTTCTTTATTGCGCGGCGACGCAGCGCGTATGGTCAGCTGCGCTGACGTTTTATCGCAGATTTGCGGAGATGACGCGAATTTACGCAGATTTTTTCCTAACAGGTCTTGGTACTTCAACTTAAAGCAAAACCTAACAGGATTTTAAAACCTGTTAGGTTTGTCCGGCTTAAGCCGAAAGCGCCCCGCATCGCAACATGAAAGGATGCGGAGATTTTGCTTTCGGACGCCCATTGCTGTGCGTGCTAACCGGTTTTCTATTGTTTCAAAAATATTACAAAATGAAAATTTTTGATTATACAGTGACACTACGTGTATGGCCAGCTTCGCTGACGTTTCATCGCAAATTTCCGCAGATTCCGCAGATTTACGCGGTAGCTGCAAG
>JAVBNF010000017.1:0-56664 GCA_031551725.1 Bacteroidales bacterium | reverse complement strand
ATTTTGTAAAGCAGCATTTGTCCACTGTTTTTTCCATGCTTGATTATTTGCAAATGTGCCTCGAACAGTGTCTTTCAGCAAACGCCCGGCATCCGTCGTTCCTCCGATTTTTGTGAAAAGCAAATTCCACTCATTATCCGTGGGCAAATGCCATCCCGATGGACAAATACCCTGTTCGCCAAGTGTTGTATTCACAGCGGTATTTGCGGCATTGGCATAAGCCACCCAAAAAGGGTAAAGCGCACCCCAGTATTCACAAGCCAAAGGATCTGCTTGATTAACGGAGGTATTTAGCGGCCCCGGGCCCGGGCAGTAATACAAGTTTTTCGAATCTAAAAATCCGTTTGCACTTGAAGCCGGAATATTGGAAAAAATCGGATTATTTAATCCATTGCGGTACCGCAGGTTTTCCGCCATCCAGCGTCTGCCGTCGGGCATAATCACGGTTTTGTAGGTTTCGCCGTCGCGCGGGTCGGTAAATGTGCCGCCGTCGGTTTGTGCGAAGGTCGGCAGAAATGCAAAAATGCAGAATTGCAGAAAAATCCATCGTGCGAACCGTAGGGGCAGGGCTTGCCCCTGCCCTTGCGATGGGTGTATGCAATACGCCCGTACATTGTCGTTCAAAGGGGCACCCGCAAGGGGTGCCCGTACAGCCGCAGCCGATAATTGTAATTGTGTTTTCATGTTGTGTTTTTATTTATTTGTAATTCATTTTCCAACAAGCCCCGAAGGGGCTGTATGTAAATAAAAAAGGCGCGAGTTGAATTCTTATTTTCAAAAGAGGTACCGACAAGCACCCATACGAAAAATAAGATACAACTCACGCCGGAACACAGCATGAGCGCATCGCTTATTAATTCTTTTCGTATTAAAAATTTGTCGGTTTTCTTTTGAAAGAATTTAAGCTTACGCTTTCTTTATTTATGTTTAATTATGTTTCTTTATTTCTATAATTTATTATTTCGTTATCTTGTTAACTCGTCGCCTTGTTAACTTATTATTTCCGCAAAGGTAAAAAGATTTTTCAAAAAAAGCAAATTATTGCCTCAGCCAGCTACTTCCAAACACCACATAATATGCAAAACCTTCCGGCCCCATAGCAAAATCCATGCCACAACGAAGATTGAGCGGGCGTGCCAGCAAATAACGAAAGCCGGCGCCATAACTATAAGCCCATTCCGCATCTCCAAAGTCTTTCCACTTATCAAAACCGGTCCCAACGCCGCCGAAAAACACGGCGCTCCAACGTTTATAAACATCCCAACGTTCTTCCAACTCCACCAACATCGTCGTTTTTCCTTGATAACGCATGGCAGGAAGTCCGCGCATATCCACAAAAGGTTTCAAGTAAAATGGCGGATTGTCAAACGCCTGCTGCATGTCGAACCGAAAACCATTTATCCATTTTTTATGCAAAGGTAAATACCAATAAAAAGCCGCTTCCGCCTGTTCATAATCAAAATCACTACCAAGCACTTGATTGCTCAACTGCACATCCAAATACGTTTTAATACCTTGGTTGGGTGTAAAAACATTGTCGCGCGTATCAAACGAAAAACGCAAGCCGCCTTTAGAGATTGTTTGCGATTTTTCAAAATTAAAATCGATCAATTCGTCGGGTAAATTTTCAAATGGATTTTTCATTTTCACGTTCACATCCATAAACGTATATTCCAAATCGATTGAAAAACGCGGATCGCGCAACACCCGTCCAACAGTGATAAACACAGGTATTCCGGTAAAATTAAACCCGAGTTTACGTTCTTTCTCTAATAAATCTTTGAAATAAAAATCCATATTAATATCGGCATAACCGCCGCCGCCTTTGATCTGCATCCTGTATTTCGGCAAAGCCACCGTTCCTCCCACAAAGCCGGCCCAGCTTTTATTGGCTGTATACATCCCTCCTACTCCTAAAATAGTCGGAGGTGCCGGATGTTTCACACCATCAATATCATAAGGTTGATTTTGTTTGATAAAAACCAAACCTACTCCCAATCCGAAATTCCCAAGAGCAGGCTCTGTAATCAAGGTCGGCACGGGCACAAAACCATTGTAGTTCAATATCCAATTACTTAAATCGAACGCACTATCTACCGGATCACGAAAACTCAACTTGGGCTTTTCTTCCGCATAAGCCTTAAAACCAATCAATATAAGTATACAAAGAGTATAAATTTTCCAGTTTTTCATAATCTAAAAAATGCATGTTTAGATATAAACAAACAAACATAAAAAAAGTTTAAAAAATATTTTTCATTTTAAGTTTGCCAAATTCAAAAAAATCATGTACATTTGCCGTTTAAAAATCATTTTATAAATTAATCATGAACAGTCAGTCTACAAAGATTTTAAAGTTAGCGTCAGTTACAAAAAAGGTAACATTGGCGCTCTTGGGGTTATTTTTGGTAGTGTTTTTGCTTGTCCACATGGGCATCAACCTCACCATGTTAATGAAAGATAACGGAGCTACTTTCCGTATGTGCGCACACTTTATGGGCACCAATCCGCTCGTAAAATTGTTCGAATACGTACTTATGGGAACATTCTTGCTTCACATCTGCCTCGCCCTTGTTTTAGCATTTGAAAACCGCAAAGCGCGTCCTGTACGCTATGCTGTTTCCTCAAAATCAAAGGTTTCTCCTTTCTCCAACTGGATGGTTTACTCCGGAGTTTTGTTAATTGCGTTCTTGCTTTTACACTTTGTTCATTTTTATTTCGTAAAACTCGACTTGGTTGAAAGCAAATACATGATTAATTTACAAGAAGTTTCCGAATATATGGAACAACATCCGGATGCTTTGCAGTTAAACCAAGAAAAAATCAGAAGTTTGATTGAAAATGCAGATCCTGCTGTTTTAAATAGCCAAAAAGTAATCGGAGATCTTTCTAAAGCAGATATGACTGAGGCTTTTGGCGAAAATTTCAAAATCTACGAACCCGATTTCTATGTAATTGCAAAACAATTATTTAAAAACATTTGGGCAGTTATTGTATATGTAGTACTTATTATTGTAGTTGGCACGCACGTTGGACACGGTTTCAGCTCTGCATTCCAATCATTAGGCTTGAACCACAGCAAATACACACCGTTTGTGAAATGCCTTTCTTACGCTTTAGCTGCGGTTATTACGATCGGCTTCTGCATAATTCCGGTAATGATGTTTTTAGCCTAACCCAATTCGACATTCTTTTTTGAATTAAAACTTATATAGAAATGAAATTAGATTCTAAAATTCCAGCAGGTCCTTTGGCCGATAAATGGACCGATTATAAAGCTCATCAAAACCTTATCAACCCTGCCAACAAACGCAATATCGACGTTATTATTGTCGGAACCGGTTTGGCCGGCGCTTCTGCCGCTGCCAGCTTAGGTGCACTCGGTTTCAATGTGAAATTGTTCTGCATTTCCGACAGTCCACGCCGTGCGCACTCAATTGCTGCTCAAGGCGGTATCAATGCTGCTAAAAATTATCAAAACGACGGCGACAGCGTTTACCGTTTGTTTTACGATACCATTAAAGGTGGTGACTACCGTGCCCGTGAAGGAAATGTTTATCGTTTGGCAGAAGTTGCAAACAACATTATTGACCAATCAGTGGCATTAGGGGTTCCTTTTGCACGTGATTATTCCGGATATTTGGACAATCGTTCGTTCGGTGGTGCACAAGTTTCGCGTACGTTCTATGCCCGCGGACAAACCGGACAACAATTGTTGATCGGCGCATACGGCGCGTTGAGCCGCGAAATCGAGCGCGGAAGCGTTAAAATGTACCATCGTTATGAAATGATGGATGTTGTTTTGGTTGACGGCGTTGCACGCGGTATCATTACCCGCAACCTTGCAACCGGCGAACTCGAGCGTTTTTCCGCTCACGCTGTTGTTTTGGCAACCGGCGGTTATGGAAACGTTTTTTTCCTTTCAACAAATGCTATGAACTCCAACGGCAGCGCCGCTTGGAAAGCGCATAAAAAAGGCGCCTATTTCGGAAATCCTTGCTTCGTGCAAATCCACCCGACTTGTATCCCCGTTCACGGCGACTATCAATCGAAACTTACGTTAATGAGCGAAAGTTTGCGTAACGACGGACGTATCTGGGTGCCTAAAAGAAAAGAAGATGCGGAAGCTATCCGCGCAGGTAAAATGAGTCCGCTCGATATTAAAGAAGAAGATCGCGACTACTATTTGGAACGCCGTTATCCGGCTTTCGGAAACTTGGTACCTCGCGACGTTGCTTCGCGTGCCGCTAAAGAACGATGCGATGCAGGATTCGGTATCGGAAGCGGCTTGGGCGTTTACCTCGACTTCTCCACCGCTATCAAACGTTTGGGACGCGACAAAATCGAAGAACGCTACGGCAACCTTTTCCAAATGTATGAAAAAATTACCGACGAAAATCCGTACGAAGTGCCGATGATGATTTATCCGGCAATTCACTACACTATGGGTGGCTTGTGGGTTGACTACGAATTGCAAACAACCGTTAAAGGCTTGTTCTGCATTGGGGAAGCCAACTTCTCCGACCACGGTGCCAACCGATTAGGTGCTTCGGCATTGATGCAAGGTTTGGCAGACGGATATTTCGTTCTCCCCTACACCATTCAAAATGCATTGGCTGACCAAATCCGTACGCCACTTGTGCCTACAAACGCGCCGGAATTCGAAGAAGCTGAGAAAAACGTTAAAGCTCAAATTGAAAAATTGTTGAGCATCAAAGGTACCAAATCTGTTGACCACTACCACCGTTTACTCGGAAAAATCATGTGGGATTACGTAGGTATGGCTCGTACCAAAGAAAGCGTTGCTACTGCTCAAGAAAAAATCAAAGCGTTGCGCGACGAATTCTGGAAAGATGTTCGTGTTGTTGGTGAAGCTAATGAAATGAACGTTGAACTTGAAAAAGCGTTACGTTTGGCGGACTACTTGGAGCTTGGCGAATTGATGGCAATGGATGCTTCTCAACGCGAAGAATCTTGTGGCGGTCACTTCCGTGAAGAATACCAAGTGGACGGCGAAACCAAACGCGACGACAAGAATTTCATGTACGTTGCCGCTTGGGAATACAAAGGCGAAGGTCAAACTCCTGAAATGCACAAAGAAGAGTTGAACTACGAATTTATTCAAGTAGCTACACGAAATTATAAATAAAAATTGGTTTAGTTCTTGAACTATTGAATGCAATAGCAACAATCGTTCAGAACATATAAACGTTAAACGATAAACATTAAACGAACATGAATCTCACTTTAAAAATATGGCGTCAAGCCAATGCGAAAGCAAAAGGTAAATTCGAGACATATAAAATTGAAAACATTTCTCCGGATTGCTCTTTCTTGGAAATGTTAGATATCTTGAACGAGTCGTTGGTGGATAAAATCCAAACAACGGTTTGCTTCGACCATGACTGTCGCGAAGGCATTTGCGGTATGTGCAGCTTGTACATCAACGGTCGTCCGCACGGAAACGACGATGGTATCACCACTTGCCAATTGCACATGCGCAAATTCAAAGACGGCGATACAATCACTATCGAACCTTGGCGTTCGGCGGCTTTCCCGGTAATTAAAGACTTGGTTGTTGACCGTTTGGCTTTCGATAAAATTGTTCAAGCCGGCGGATACATTTCAGCTACTACCGGTGGCGTTCCTGATGCAAATGCAATCCTCATCCCCAAACACGATGCAGACACCGCAATGGATGCTGCCGCTTGTATCGGATGCGGTGCTTGCGTTGCTGCCTGCAAAAACGCTTCTGCAATGTTGTTTGTTTCTGCAAAAGTTTCCCACATGGCACATTTACCGCAAGGTAAAGCCGAGGCAGCCAAACGTGTTCAAGCCATGGTTGCAAGAATGGACGAACTCGGTTTCGGTAACTGTACAAACACAGGTGCTTGCGAAGCGGAATGCCCTAAAGAAATCAAATTGGAGCATATTGCTAAATTAAACCGTGAATTTATCTGCGCAAAAATTGGTGCGCAAAAAGAAAAACACGTTTCTTCAGGTGCTATGTAAGCCATAAAGCATATTTCAAAGGCCCGTAACACTTCGCTTGTTGCGGGCTTTTTTATTGCAAAAAGAACTTAATATTCTTGATCAAATTGTGAAAAAAATATATATCACAAAACTTTGTCCATTTCAAAATTAATCGTACTTTTGAACAAAATTGATATTTTTCAATCATGAAAACAACGGTTTTCAAAATATTCTTAGTCGCTTTACTTTTTACAACCAGCATTTCATGCAGTCAAAAAGAAAGAGGAAGCCGTTCATTTTGTTATTGGAAAACGGAATTCAAACTTTCCTGCGAGGAAAAAGACTTGATGAAAGCATTTGGTGTTGACCATCTTTACATTCGTTTTTTTGATGTGGATTGGAGCAAAACCATGCACCAGGCAATGCCCATCGAAGGCGTTCGTTTTAACGACACGCTTTCGGTTTCGTTCTACACTCCTGTTGTTTTCATCACCAATAATGTGTTTGAAAAATCATTAGAAAAAGATTTGGATTCATTAAGCATCCGTATACAAAAACGCATAGAACAAATTAATTCAAAATTCGAAACTCAAAATTCGAAATTCACAGAAATCCTTATCGACTGCGACTGGTCTCCAAGCACCAAAGAAAAATATTTCTATTTTCTAAAAAGATTGAAATTAGATTTTCCTGAAAAAGAAATTGCTTCGACCTTACGTTTATGGCAATTGAAAAATCCGGAAACCGCAGGAATCCCACCCGTAAAACACTGTTTGCTGATGTGTTACAACCTGCAATCTGCTAAAGATTATGCAATAGAAAATTCTATTATTTCTTTGGACGAATTCGAAAAATATATCCCAAAGAAAAAATATCCATTGGCATTAGATGTTGCATTGCCTATTTATCACTGGGCAGTTTTGTTCCGCGAAGGTCGTTTTGAAGGGCTTTTAGGCGATATGAATAAAAAAGATTTTGACAAAAACCCACTTTTTGAAAAAATCAGCGACACTAAATATCGTGTTACAACTGATTCCGTTATCGATAACTTTTTCATACGAAAATCCGACGAAATCCGCTTGGAAGGCGTTAGTTCGGATGATTTACAAACGATGGTCGAATTATTAAAGCCTCAACTTGGAAAATCGTCACGCATTAGTTTTTTCGCATGGAATCACACCTATATTCAAAATTATGAAAACTCTGAAATTAAAAATATTTACGCTGCTTTTGGCAAGTAGCACATTTTTTTCGATGCCGCAAGTTCGCGCTTGCATATACATCGAATCGCCGTGGGAATATCAAATGATGTTGTTCCGTCCGCAGCTGAAAAGCATGCAGTCGTTGCAAATGTTTAACTACACCTCTAAACTTTTTTATTCCACAACTCCCGATCCGCAACAAAACGATCGAGTGAGAAATTGCAAAGAATGGCAACAGCAAATGGGTAAGGATGTTTATCTTGAAGATGTTTTCATTGCTCAATATGGAAAATATTATGAAGAAGTTTTTAATCGTGAAAAACCACGCAATAATACATTTCTGATTGTACTTCAACAACCTAAAAATAAAATGTATTTGGATTATTTTCATTTTGCAAAAAGGATGGAATTAACTGAGCGCACATTGATCGAAAATCGTTTTGAACCGTGGAATACCGATCCTGAAAAAGACGCTCAAATGCTGGAAGAAAAAATGGCTTTATACAAAGAAGCGAGCGTAAAAATAAATATACAAAAACTACCACCGTTCTTGAAAGAACGCTATGCGTATCAAATCTGCCGTTTGGCATATCAAATGAAGAATTATGAACTTGCTTCTTCGACTTATGACAAATATTTCAAAACCTTTGACGCAAAGAGTTTGATGAATATCTGGTCGGCTTTATTCAAGGCTCAATCGCTGGCTGCACTTGAAAATAAAGCAGAAGCAGATGTTTGGTATGCACGCGTTTTCGATAATTCGGATGAAAAAAAGCTGCGCTGTATTCAAATGTACAACAACTCTGATCCAAGCACTGTTTCCGACAAAAATTTGCAAAGCGTCATGCTTGCCATGAAAATCATCAATTATCCGGGGCGTGCATTGGTACAAATGGATTATATTTACAGACTCAATCCTCAATCGAAATATTTACCATTTTTAATCCAAAGAGAAATTAACAAAATTGAGGATTGGCTGCTCACTTCTCGCTATTATCACAGTTTGTATACCGCGAAATATGAAACTTTCGATATGTTTGTTTCTGGTGCGGCTGTTAACCGGGAAGACGATATTAATTATATGCGCACACTCCGCAGATTTATCGAAAATATCAACAGAAATGAAACAAATGCCGCAAATAAAGACTTTTATAATTTAGCAATTGCGCATTTGTATTTATTAAATTCGGAAAGCAAAAAAGCGCAACTTTATTTAAGCAGAATCAATACGCAAGCCGACTCTTCCATATTGGTGCAAAGAGATTTAGAAGAAATATTCATGATGATAAAAACCAAAAACCCTACTCAAAAAGAAGTTCAAAAAAACCTCGCCGACCGTCTTTTATTTTTGCAAAAAAACATAAAAAACGATTACGATAAAAATAAAATTCTCTATTCGCTTTTGCTCACCATGTCTAATGCTTTTGTAGATTTTGGCGATTATACAACTGCGAATTTATTAACCATGAAATCGGAAACTTTCAAAAATAAAAATCAAAATTATTATGAAGGTTACGAACTTTCTTACTACAACCGTCTGCGTTTATTTGAACAAAGAGGAAATATTGCTGAAATTGATGCCGTTATCAACTTATTGCTAAAGAAAGACAAAACGCCGTTTGAAAATTTTATCACCACACAAAATTTAGGCACTGTTGAAGCATTTCTCGAACTCGAAGGCACGCTTGCTTTCCGCAATAATGACTGGGCAACAGCGTACAAATATTTCAAAAAACTGCCAAACGATTATTGGCAAAATAATTACGAATTTAAAAATTATTTAACCGAAAATCCATTCCAACCCAAAGGATTAAGCACAACTCGTGATTTTACATACAATTTCAATAAAACCGAATTTGTAAAATCATTAATTGATTTGGAAGCAGGTACGATCGGGAAATCCAAAACCAGAGCCGCAGACTTGATTCAATTGGGTAACGCAATGTATAACTGTTCTTATTATGGAAACGCATGGATGATGTGTAGTTACGGCTGGAGCGTGGGCGATCGTCCCGATTCTACCGACACCTGGCAAAAAATCAATTATTACAACTGCGATTTGGCTAAATCATTTTACACCAAAGCACTTGAGGCAAAGCCCGATAAAGAGCAAAAAGCGTTTATCAATTTAATGTTGTTCCGTTGCTATTTGTCGCAATACAACATCAATCCGGACGCCTTGCAAATCAAGGATCAAGCCGTCGCTTTCGCGAATGAATTTAGCAAATCAAGTAAAACCAATACTTTCAAACAATACGATTGTCCTGGAATCCGCGAATTTATTACAAAAAAATAAAATCTTGCTCCATGCAAACGCCGCGCGAAAAACATATTTATAAGGTAACCATTGTTGGTTTTGTTGTAAATGTTGTCCTTACTATCGCTAAACTTTTAGCTGGTATTATTGGGCATAGCGGTGCTATGATTGCCGACGCGGTGCATTCGCTTTCCGATTTTATTACAGATGCTGTTGTCCTTGTTTTTGTAAAACTATCCGTCAAACCACGTGATGATGATCATCAATACGGTCACGGAAAATTCGAAACGTTAGCCACCATGATTGTCGGCGTAGCATTGATTGTTGTTGGAGGAGGTATTTTGTGGAACAGCGTACAGGCTATTCATGATGTTATCGAAGGAAAAATCATTCCACGCCCCAGATTAATTGCTGTTATTGCGGCCATTATATCTATTGTGGCAAAAGAATGGTTATTTTGGTACACATTTGCTGTCGGCAAAAAGCAGAATAGCTCTGTTGTTGTTGCAAATGCCTGGCACCACCGTTCGGATGCGCTATCGTCAATTGGAACACTTGTTGGAATTACCGGTGCTCACTTTTTAAGCGCTCATTGGCGCATCCTCGACCCTATTGCCGCGATTATTGTGAGCGTATTTATTTTTAGAATAGCTATTAAATTGATCACTCCTTCCGTAAATGAACTTTTAGAAGTTTCTTTATCGAAAGATATTGAAAATGAAATTCTGGAAATTGTTACAAAAAATTCGGAAGTGCAAGATCCTCACAACTTAAAAACACGCCGTATCGGCAATAATATTGCCATTGAAGTGCATATTCGCGTGAATAAAGACATGAATGTTGAACAAGCGCACGCTATCACACTTGATATTGAAAGCCGCATTCGCGAACGTTTCGGTATCAGCACATTGATTATTGTACATGTGGAACCGCTGAAAGGCTAACTATTTCCCGATACAGAACTTCCCGAAAATCACACCTAAAATATCATCGGCTACTACGGAAACACCCGTAATTCCATCCAACTCGCGCAAAACAGCACGAATATCAATGGTTATCAAATCGCTTGAAAGCTGGGTTTGGAATGCGTTTTCAATTTGCTCGATTGATTTCAAAATCCGTTGAAAAGCCTCATAATGACGGGCGTTGCTTAACAATATTTCATCTTGTGCAGTATGAGCTTTTACAAAACCCACCAACTGCTCTGCAATTTGATGAATGTTCTTTTTTTCTTTTGCAGAAACAAAAATCAATGGATGAGAATCCGCGTATTTATTGATTGAGGTTTCTGTATTTTTATCTGATTTATTGGCAATTAAAATAAGTTTTTTATCCGTTCCGGCAACCAATTGTTCCAATTCTTTCAACGTATTTTCAAACTCTGTTGTCAGTTTTTCACTTCCGTCAAAAACAAACAGAATAATCTGCGCTTCATCCATTTTTTTGCGCGTACGCTCAATGCCCATCTGCTCGATTTGGTCTTGTGTACTGCGTAATCCGGCTGTATCGATAAAACGAAACAACACACCGTCAATGTTGTATGTATCTTCAATCACATCGCGTGTTGTCCCCGGAATTTCGGACACAATTGCTTTTTCTTCCTGCAAAAGCGCATTCAACAGGGTTGATTTTCCTACATTCGGCTCGCCCACGATGGCCACAGGAATACCGCGTTTAATGGCATTTCCAAACGAAAAAGAATTAGTGAGTGTCGTTACTTCTATTTTCAAATCATGCAGATTTTTCAATAATGAAGTGCGGTCGGCAAATTCAACATCTTCCTCACTGAAATCCAATTCCAATTCGAGCAAAGCCGCTAAATTCAACAACTCTTCACGCAGATTTTTAATTTTATCGGAAATGCCTCCGCGCATTTGTCTAAATGCCAATTGATGTGCTGCTTCAGTCTGCGATGCAATCACATCGGCCACCGCTTCGGCTTGCGCTAAATCCATCTTGCCATTCAAAAAAGCGCGCATCGTAAATTCGCCCGGCTGAGCTGCGCGACAGCCTTTGTGAATCAACGTTTCTACAATCTTTTGTTGAATGAACATCGAGCCGTGGCAAGAAATTTCCACAACATCCTCACCGGTATATGATTTCGGAGCTTTAAAAATGCTGAACAAAACATCATCAACAAGCAAACCTTCATCGTAAAAATCAGCATAATACACTTGATGCGATTGCAAAGTTTCAAATTGCAAATCTTTATTTTTCAAACGCAATACTTGAGTGCAAATTTCAACAGCACAGCTTCCGGAAACACGCACAACAGCAATTCCGCCCACGCCGGAAGCTGTAGAGATTGCACAAATAGTATGGTCGTCGAAATTTTTCACGAATGCAAAGATACAAAAAAAACGTAGGGGGTCAAAATTTTGCTCCCCTACGTTCTTTAATTATTTATATTTTTCTATTATCCTCTTTGCATTTCTTTTTGCTTAACCAATTGTTTACGAATAGCATCCAAAGCATTATCCGTTGCTTCTTCGAATGATCTTGCTTGTTTCTTAGCGAAAGCATCGTAACCGGACACGATGATTTTTATTTCGGCCACTTTATTTTCGTGTTTTTCGTCTTCTTCTACACGAAGCATCACTTCCGCACCGATGATATGGTCGTGAGCATTGGAAAGTTTTTGTACTTTTTCATTAATAAAATCTTCTAACTTTTGGTCGGCTTTGAATTTCACCGCATTGATGTTTACGTTCATGACAAATAATTTTTATAAGATTAGAACTTAAGCCCTTGGATGGGCTTCTTGATATGTTTTTTTTAATTTTTCAACGGTATTGTGCGTGTACACCTGCGTGGCTGCCAAGCTCGAATGTCCGAGCAAATCTTTTACGGCATTCAAATTAGCACCATGATTTAGAATGTGTGTAGCAAAAGTGTGCCTTAGCACATGCGGACTGCGTTTTTCCAACGTAGTGAACTGCGACAAGTACTTTTTCACAATTCGATACACCAATCCCGAATACATCATCTCCCCATTTTCCCTAATAAACAAATAAGGGTGCGATTTTGTTCGATTTGTTAATATTTTTTTTTGATCTATGTATAATTGCAGGGCTTCACATGCAGCCGAACTCAACGGTATAATGCGCTCTTTCTTGCGTTTACCAAAAACTTTGATGCTTCGATTTTGCAAATCGAGTTTTGACTCTTCCAATGTAATCAATTCCGACAAACGGATGCCGCTGGCATAAAATAATTCCAAGATAGCAAAATCGCGAGCAGTTTCAAAATCATCGGCCGCACTCAACGAACGAAGCATATCATCCATTTGTTTTTCTTCCACGAAAGTGGGCAAACGCTTTTTCAATTTCGGCGTAACCGCTTTATTCGCAGGATTTATAGAAATAACTCCTTGTTTGCAGTGGTATTTATAAAATGATTTTAATGAAGATAATTTCCGATGTACACTTCGCTCCGACTGTCCGTCATTCATTAATTCTGCAAGCCAAGTACGAATCTGACGATGGTCGGCCTGCAATAAATCAGACATTTCATACTGCTTTTTCAGAAATTCCGCAAACTGCGACAAATCGACAGAATATGCCGTCACCGTATGTGTCGAATAACGTTTTTCGGTTTCCAAATATTGTATGAATGCTGCAATCGAAATCATAATTTACAGTGTACAAAAAGCGTACCAAACTTTATTAAAGTTCCCTTTGTGTCCAATGCTCAATTACTTCATCGGCGGCACGGATACTGCGATGACACCAATTAAGCAAAATATCAATCTTTTCTTCGTCCGAAAGCTGCCAAGCAACAGTCGATTGGCGAATTTTTTGGGTTAATGTATATAAACTGATGGCTGCAGAAACAGAAACATTATAACTTTCCGTAAATCCAACCATGGGAATTTTCATGCAAATATCGGCTTGCGCCAGGGCTTCTTCAGTTAATCCGCTAAGTTCGGTACCGAATACCAAGGCTATTTTTTGATCAACCGGCAGCTCTTCCAAATCGCAATAAGGTTCGCGCAAAGACGTACAGACAATTTTATAGCCTTTATTTTTAAGGCTTTGTAAAGTTTTGGTCGTATTATTTTCTTGTTCGGAATAATGATGCAAATCGAGCCATTTTTCAGAGCCCATTGCAATTTCGACATTCACCGAAGGGTTAAAATCATTTTCAATGGCATGAATATCCTGCACGCCCGTACAATCGCAGCTGCGCATAATGGCGCTGGCGTTGTGCGATTGAAATAAGTTTTCGGTCACTACACACAAATGTCTTGTACGTTGTGCTATCACCTCTTCAAATCGCTGTACGCGTTCTGCTGTCATAAAATCTTGCAGATAGCGATACAATCTTTGTTTAGTTGAATAATCGTATGTTTGAAATTTTTCCATAAATAAAAAAAAGTCGCGCCGTTTGGCGCGACTTTCCAATTCTGACGAAACAAAATTATTTCGCAACAGCTTTAGCAAAAGCAGCGCCAACTTTGAATTTAGCAACTTTTTTAGCTTTGATTTCGATAGTTTTTCCTGTTTGAGGGTTGCGTCCTTTGCGAGCAGCTCTTTTAGCAGAAGAGAAAGTACCAAATCCGATCAAGGTAACTTTGTCACCTTTTTTAACAGCTTTGATAGTAGCGTCCATGAAAGCGTCTAATGCTTTTTTAGCGTCAGTTTTCGAAAGTTTAGCTGAAGCAGCCATTGCATCGATTAATTCAACTTTGTTCATTGTCTTGTTGTTTTTTTGGTTAATTAATTTAGTTAATCACCACACCACGTGGTTTCATGCGACAAAATTACAATAGTTTTCGAGAATAACAAAATTTTTTGCAAGAAAAATGCAGGCCTTTAGGGCGATTTATCAACAATTATTGTTAATAACCCCCTATTTTCCCATTTTTGCCCCTTCGAGTATCGAAAAACCTCTCAGAAAATCGGCTGTTTGCATTCTTTTCTTACCGCTAAGCTGTATGTCCGTAATCGAAACAAGCTGTCCATCGCCGGTCGATACATATATATAGTGCCTACCATCTGTTTGTATAAAACCTGCATCAACATTAGCATTTTCGGCACTTTTATTTACAACTTCAGCATCAAAAATTTTGATATTTTCTGCTTTTTCTCCGTTATATAAAACAGAAAATGCAGCCGGATAAGGCGAAAGTCCACGAATTTTTGCTAAAATTGATTGTGCGTTTTGCGACCAATCAATTAAACAATCTTCTTTAAAAATCTTCGGAGCAGGCTTTAAATCAATATTATCAACAGTTTGAACATTGGGTTTTACTTCTCCTTTTATTAAAAATTGAGCTGTTTTCACCACCAAATCCGATCCGACATTCATCAACTTATCATGCAAAGAACCGGCTGTTTCCCGCTCATCGAGTGTAATTTTTTCCTGAAACATCACATCGCCGGTATCAATGTCTTCATTTAATAAAAAAGTAGTTACGCCGCTTTCCTTTTCACCGTTGATAATAGCCCAATTGATAGGCGCCGCGCCGCGATATTGCGGAAGCAGAGACGCATGAAGATTAAATGTACCCAAACGCGGCAAATTCCACACTTCTTTCGGAAGCATGCGAAATGCCACCACAATTTGTAGATCGGGGTTCAATGCTTCCAATTCAGCTAAAAATTCCGGATTTTTTAATTTCTCGGGTTGTAATAATGGTAAATTATGTTTCAAAGCCGCTTCTTTAACTGCCGAAAATTTAAGCTGCTGTCCGCGTCCTGCAGGTTTGTCGGGAACCGTAATTACTGCAACAATATTCAAGCCTGCTTCCAACAAAGCCTCCAACGACGCCACGGCAAATTCGGGCGTCCCCATAAAAACAATGCGTTCTCCGGCCATTTTATCTCAACATTTTTATAGCAGTGACAGCCGCTTCAACGCCTTTATTTCCGTGCTTTCCACCGGAACGAGCTTGCGCCTGTTCCAAATTATCGGTCGTTAAAACACCAAAAATAACAGGTTTATTGTACTTCAAACTCACGTTTGTGATGCCATTTGCAACAGCATCGCAGATAAAATCAAAATGGCGAGTTTCGCCCTGAATCACACATCCCAAACAAATAACCGCATCAATCGTACGGTTCGACTGTTCAATAGATTTTTGAGCGCCAAACGAAAGTTCGTAACTTCCGGGCACCGACATGACATGAATGTGCTCTTCTTTTGCACCGTGTTTCAACAAAGTATCCAAAGCGCCTTGATACAAAGCACCGGTAATGCCTTCATTCCATTCGGAAACAACAATGCCGAAATGTTTATTAGTAATATCCGGCAGGTTTTCGCTAACGTAGTCGGACAGGTTTTTAAGTGATGTGGCCATAAATAAAAGTTTAGAGTTTAGAGTTTAGAGTTTAGAGTTTAGAGTCTCTTTCTTAATCTCTAAACATTAAACCCTAAACGAATAATATTTTGCAAATATAAAAAAAAGTCGTACCTTTGCCAAGCTTTTTAGCAAAAATAAATTTTATTAACAAAAAGAAAGGACAGGTATCAGGTATGATTGTAGTTCCCATTAAAGAAGGCGAAAACATTGATCGCTCATTAAAAAAACTCAAACGTAAATTCGAAAAAACGGGTGTGGTAAAAGAATTGAGAGAACGTCAAAAGTTCACAAAACCTTCTGTTAAATCGCGGGAGCAAAGATTAAAAGCAATCTACATTCAACATCTTCAACAAGAAGCTGAAAAAATGTCGAACTATTAATCTTTTTCGATACCGAAAACCTAAAACTTGCATGAAATTCATGCAAGTTTTTTTTTATTTTTAATTTTCGTATCTTTTTGAGATACTCGCTCACTTTTTTATCACTTGATTTACAAGCAACTTTGTCTAACAGGGTTGTCGTGTGAACGAATTGCTAACGATTCGAGTTTTACTTTCGAAGTAAGTTTTACAGTGCAAATGTAAGCAAAATTTATGAATTCAGATGTAACTATTTTTGCATCGCTTCATTTTGTATTTTTGTGTATTGAAACTACTTTATAAAACAAGCAAGGCGGCCAAAAGCCGCCTTACCCGTGAAATAAATTTACTATCGTTAAAAAAACGATCAACTACAAACTACCGAAACCTTGAGTGCTTCGGCAATACTTTCGGATATGCAACTTTTTGCTATCCATTTCTACACTGAGGTTCAAGACTCTCTTCTCACAAAAAGCTGATTGCTTGAACGCCGTGCGCATCCTTTATGTTCGGATTTGGCACGATACACCGTATTTGAAATATTGGTTGTTTTATCGCACCACGTTTCTCCCAAATGCTCCCAAGTGTCATTTCTATACCAAATAACAGTATCTTGCATACTTGATGTCATTGTAAAATCTTGACTACTATTCAAAATAATGGTATCGCCCTGCATGCTTAAATTGGCATCGGCTGGCTGGATTGTAAACGGACTTGGCAAAGGGACAACCTCGATAATCATAGTGTCTTGTGGTATCTCACAAAATACAGGATTTGAAGCATCGCTATTGTTCACATACATCGATAATGCGTATTCCCCCGGCTCGCTTTGTTCCAAATCAATATATCCATTTACCCCATCAACTTTTAAATTACTATTCTTGCTTTCAAAACGATATTTTGAAGAACAAGTGGTCATGTTTTCGATAGAATCAGAGGTATTTACAAGCTGTCTAACGATATTCATTCCGTCTGCTTGACAAAATATCCGTGATTGATTGGCAAATCTCGCAGCTGTTGGTTCAACCTTTGCAGCATCCACATGGATAGTATCGGAATAACATTTGCATTGTTCTACATAATAACCAACGGCATAAACATCATAAGCACCATCATTGAAAGATGTAGAAAGCAAATCTTTATTTTCACTTGGAATTATGTTTGAATTTGCGACCCATATATAGTTCAAACTATCGTCTGTTGTCAGTGCTTTAATATCTGAAATACCGTTGCAGATTTTGGGATTACTATTGAGTTTTATACTTTGTGGCGTCTTTAAAAGATTAACTTGAGCGGTATTCGCGACAACCGGATTACATCCTCCGGAAATCTCTTTTAAATCGTATGAATAAATGCCGTGTTCCCCTTTTGGGATCGTCAAAACTTCTAAATTTTGACTATTGGGAATGATTTCATTGTTGCAAGCCCATTTAAATGAAATGGGAACACCTCCTTTTACTTTGACACGAAATGAAAAAGATTGGTTTTCGCATATGGTGGTGTCGCTTGCTATAATTTTGATTTGCGTGTGTTCTAAATACTGAACAGAGTATGATTTCTCATTCTTGCAACCACTATTGCTTTCACTGTAAAATTTAATCATTCCGGGTTTAGGCTGTAAATACGTATAGGTGTACAATGATGTTATCTCGGTCACAGAATCGCCATTATTATAGCTTGCCCATACTTTGTAACCTTTTTCTGTTAACTCTTCGTTGTTTTTGACAAAAACAGCTAATCTGCCGCCTTCGCAATAGTTTGCATCCAACCTGTCGGGAAAAACCACTTCGGGAGCATCTCCGGCTTTGCTGACCGTTTTAACATCAAAAGAGAAAGTTTGAGTACAGTTTTCATACAATGCATCAAATGTTATATTTTTTACATCATCTTTCAGTGTATAATATTTTTGTTGGGAATCGTAGGAGTTATAATAGCTGTTGGGCAAATTGATTGTAACTGAGGCCGGATGTTCTATGCGTATCTGTACTCCATCGCAAGGATTGTGGCCATCGGCACGTTCGGATGCGGCAACTGACAAAAAAGGTTCTAATTTGCTATTCTTCAAAATCTGATAACTATACAACTTGCCATTTGCATTGACTTCGATGGTTGCGGGGTATTCGCGCATGCCGTTTGTAAAAGGAATATGAAGTTTCTGACTGCCCAAATATTCCACCGGAACTGTTTTTGACACTCCGGCAACAATGATTTTAGCTGTTGCATTTTGTGTAATTGCAGTGTTAAAATCTAAAATCAACCCATTGGCTTGACAACCCAAGTTATTTATTTTTTTTGAATAATCTCCGGCGGTAATATTCAATGATTGGGCGGTGTTTTGTAAGGGGGATTTGTTGAAACTCTCCGTTTGCTGCACAAGCATTTGTTCGGTGCTGTTTTTAAATTTCAAATGTTGTATGGTCTTTTGTTTGGAGGCGTCCGTATAAATTGATAATCTTATATACTCTTGAACTTTTAGCGAACTGGGGATGTTGGTAATAGTATATCCGCTTCCTGTGAGCCTAATTCCCGGATCGGCATCCGAATATAATTCCCAATAAGGCGTTGTCAGCGTGTTATCCATGAAGTAGTCGATGTATGGATAAACAATATCTCCGCCGCAACTTTGAGTAGTCTTGCTAATAATTTCCTCCAAATAGCTAACCGTTAGGATTACACTTTGCACGTCCTGCATTTTGCATTTCAACACATGTTCATAGGCCATTGCGTAGTATGAATATTGATGATACATGTGAAATGCCATCCATTTTCCTCTTGTACCTCCAAGTCCACCACCCGGATTTTCCGGCGGATCTGCATAATACATACACAATTCATATACATCGCCTTCCGCACGACCTTGAACATCCACTCTTGAACCATCAATACTCGTGGTTGAAGAACCGCAATTGAAAGTAATCCGCTCAGCAGAGCCAACGGGTTGTCTTTCCGCCAAACATTGTGCAGAATAAGAAAGACTTAACAATAATAATAAATAAATTCGATTTCTGATTTTCATTGAAGTTTATAAATTTGTTTGATAATTAGCTTGTTTTCTGATTTTTAAAGATGATTAATGCTCTCTTCTTATAAAAAGCAGGTTGTTTGAATGCCGTGCGCATCCTTTATGTTCAGCTTTGGCACGATAAACCACATTTGGAATATTGGTTGTTTTATCGCACCACGTTTCTCCCAAATGTTCCCAAATGTCATTTCTATACCAAATAACAGTGTCCTGCATACTCGATGTCACTGTAAAATCTTGACTACTATTCAAAATAATGGTATCACCCTGCATGCTTAAATTAGCTTCGGCCGGATGAATTGTAAACGGACTTGGCAAAGGGACAACCTCGATAATCATAGTGTCTTGCAAAATCTCGCAAAATACAGGATTTGAAGCATCGCTATTGTTTACGTACATCGACAACGCGTATTCCCCGGGCTCACTTCGTTCCAAATCAATATATCCATTTATCCCATCAACTTTTAAATTATTATCACTACTTTCAAAGCGATATTTTGAAGAACAAGCGGGTATATTTTCGTTTGAATCTGCGATGCTTACAAGTTTTCTAATAATATTCATTTCATCCGTTTGGCAGAATACACGTGATTGATTGGCAAATTTCACTGCTGTCGGCTCAACCTTTGCCGCATCCACATGGATAGTGTCGGAATAACATTTGCATTGTTCGACGTAATAGCCAACGGCATAAACATCATAAGCGCCATCATTAAAAGCTGTAGAAAGCAATTCTTTATTTTCACTTGGAATTATATTTGAATTTGCGACCCAAATATAGTTCAAACTATCTTCCGTTGCTTGTGCTTTAATATCTGAAATACCGTTGCAGATTTTGGGATTGCTATTGAGTTTTATACTTTGGGGCGTCTTTAAAAGGTTAACTTGAGCCGTGTGTTTCACAGTGGGATTACATCCTCCGGAAATCTCTTTTAAGTCGTATGAATAAATGCCGTGCTCTCCTTTGGGAATAGTCAAAACCTCTAAATCTTGACTGTTTGGAATGATTTCGTTGTTGCAAGCCCACTTAAACGAGATAGGAACGGCTCCTGTTACATCTACGCGAAGCGAAAAAGATGAATTTTCGCATACGGCGGTATCGCTCGCGATTATATTGATTTGTGTAGGCTCTAAATATTGAACAGAATAGGATTTTTCATTTTTATCGCCCTTATTGTTTTCGCTGTAGAATGTAATTGTTCCGGGTTTAGGCTGTAAATACGTATAAGTGTATAATGATTTTATTTCAACCACAGAATCGCCATTGTTATAGCTTGCCCATACTTTATAGCCTTTTTTTGTTAACTCTTTGTTGTTTTTTACAAAAACAGCTAATTTACCACCTTCGCAATAGTAGGCATCCAATCTGTCGGGAAATACCACTTCGGGATGTTTCGCATTTAAGAGAAAGAAACTATCAACTGGTATTTGATAAAATCCATCAACGGTCACAAAATTGGGGTATGCATATGCCACTTTTCCACTTTCATAAAGTTCATTGGAGCAAGCCAAAGAATTTGATGCCGAATCGAATACCAAACGTTCGGGAGAAACGCTTGATATTCTTGCACCGTATTTATCCAAGATGCCTTGAATGCTGGTCATTGAAAATCCGGATATCAATTGGAAAGTGCTTGTATATGTTAAAAATAAAGTTGTTTTTCCATCTGATAATCCGCATTCTCCATTCTTGGATGGGTCATAGCCAATTATGGCGTACTCGCCCCCTTCATCTTTGTACGATGGAGGCCTTGGACAGCCCAAACAGACGTATTTGTTTACAACCATTGAAGTGCAGCTTTTTTGCAAATTTACTTTTAAATCATTTTTCCAATAATATTGTGCATTTGCAGGGATGAACGATATGCAAAAGCACATAAAAATCCAATATTTTAATATTTTTTTCATAGTTTTGATTTTTGACAATAAAAATAGGAATCGAAATAGATAAAAATGAGGCTTTTTAGCTACTCCGACTCCTATTTTAGGATAATTAACTTACAATTTTACCATACGATTCCTCGAAGTGTTTCGGTGGTATGGTCTGAATAAACAATTTGCACAACATACATGCCAGCCGATTTAGGGCAAAGGCGTGTAATGTCAACTTCATTGCTGCCGTTGAATAATTTTACAACTCCAAGTTTTTTGTTCGTACCATTGAGGTTTACAACTTGAATAGCCGCTGTTCCCTCCCCGCGAGCATTGATTTTAACACGCGTGTGCGAGCCAATTGTCGAAACCGATGGTACCAAACTTGCAGTGTAAAGTTTTTGCGAACCAACAACTTTTGTTTCCTCAACCGCAGGCTCCGGCTCAACAACGGTTGATGTTAGGGATTCGATAAGATTTGGATTTTGCTTTTTAACAAAAGGAGGTTTGTGCGGAGCAGTATCTAAAGAGCCATCAAATATAGGTGTTCCTCCTCCTGTGCTTGGTACCTTGTGATATGATGTATCTGTACATCCATTATCACCAACCAAGACCATAGTTAATAAATAGAGTGCAGCATCGAGCTTACTTGGGGTATCGTTGCTTTTAGGGATTACTACAGGAACGTCTGGATCGTAATTTGCAACGTCAACAATTCTAGACGAAAATAAATTTTTACTTTCTGTTAAGACCGTTATTTTAACAGTTTCTGTAATAGCACTAAAATCTGACAAAAAAATATTCAACTTATTTACAGTAGTTCTTGTAATACTTGCATTTGCATTTGGTGCTTCTTTCGTATCAATATGAACAAAATCACTCAATTTTCCAACCTTGAAACATCTCGGACTAACGGCGGCCACTTTGTAATCTCCGACCTCCCTAATCGGCATTGTGATAGATGATGTTTTTGAGGTCATAATAACCGAATCCTGCCCTTTAGAATCTTTTTTGTACCAATTATATTCCATGTTTTTACTTCCCGCAGGAATTGGATTTGCAGTAAAGGTAACTTCTGTGCCTCCACAAACATCATTCTTGTCAACCGTCAAATTAATATCTGTCGGCTCACCCATGATTAAAACTTTGGTTTTTGTTGTGAGAGAACACTCTTTCTTGTCCATTTCCAATACTACCGGATACCATTCGTTCGAATCCAAATCATTTTTTGCAACTTTTCGTCCATCTTCAGTAGAATTAGGAAGTTTAGTAGTGAATTTATAGTTGTAGTAATTGTTTATCAAAACCTCTCCAAGCGGTTCCATTTTTGCAAACAAATCAATAGGGTCTGACGGACTGGTGCAATAGGTCGTGAGGCTATCTCTAAATTTTGAAAATAGAATACGTTCTACAATAAGTGTGTTTGAAAGACGTGGACAATCATTTTCTTCTGCTTTTGCATGGTAAATGGCCACACCATCTTGTGAAACTTTATGACTCCATTCTGTGGATAGAGATAGAGGCTTGGATGCGCCGGAGTAATACCAAAGATAATCGCGTGTTTTGTCAGAAGCCACCATGTCGATTGTTTCCTCTCCACACAAAAGAATAGTGTCTCCGTTTGTTTTGAAATTGCCAACAGCAGAAATCGTGAATTTTGCAGGTGCTGGATTAATTGCTATAATCATCGAGTCTTGCTTGATTTCGCAGAAGTTTTGTTTCGTTTTGAGGGCTTGCCTTGTGTATAAGTTCAAGTAGTAAGTGTCAGCAACACTCAGCTCTGCTTCAATGTATAAACCATCTGTGTAATCACTTCCATACATCTTCAAATTATCAGGATTAGATGGTGGAGAGGAAGGATATGAGGATGGGCGGAATTGATACATGGATTTTCCAAATACCAATTTCTTTTGATTGTTAGAATCTACTTTAATGGAAATGGTGTCCAATAATTGTGTTTTGATGCTAATCGGAGCATTTTGGCAGAAATCATTTATTCTTTTTGCAAATATCAATGGCGTGGCGTCAACAGTTAAACTTTCGATATAGAGTGTGTCGGAATTACGGGTACACACATTTGCAACGTTTTTACCAATAACATAAATAGTATCTGCCGAGTTATGAAATACCGTATCATAGGTGTTTTCAAAAGTTTTCCTACGTTCTTGGCCATTTACAAACCATCTGTAATTTTCTATTGCGGAATTACCATTGGCAGTAATAATTGCCTTTTTTCCATTACAGAACATCGAATCGTTGGCTTCCAATTTAATTGCATTGGGGCGAGGAAGTATCGTTAGTTGTTTTTCGGCGCCGGAAATCTTACAAAATTGAGTGTGAACAGTGATTTCTGATAAGAAATTGCCACTCGAATTCCTAACATCAATTTCTTTACCATTATCAATTGTTACTTTGTTGTCCCTGTTTCCGCTTTCCCAAACCGACCATTCATATCCCTCATATCCTTTTTGAGAGATTGCATTTTCTCCACCTATTACATGCAAGTCAAACAAATTTGCAGCTTCGTCTTGCTGGCAGAGCGTGCTACCTTTCAAAAGTGTATTGTCAAAAGAAATGTATTTAGGCTCAATTGTAAAATCCATGCTCACTCCGCATCGCTCCAAGTCGTGATTTTTGGCATAAAAAGTATAAACGCCCGCCGGAAGCGTCAGCGACTGCTTGGGGCTTACCAAGGAGCCAATATCGTAATGCCAACTGTTTTTATTATCCACCGGATAGGGTGTTCCTTTTTCTTCCAAAGAATAATCTACATTTTCTTCTGCGTTTTTATGGATGATTGTGCGCACGCCGTCGTTACAAGTCCATAAACTGTCATCGGAAACAATTGGTTTTTCCGGAAAGCCATGAACTTTTATTTTTGCAGTTGACGTGTGGACGCCGCAACCTGTCACATTTACTGAATAGTTTCCGGCATCAACAATAGCCGCGCTATTAATAGTGTATGTATTTCCCGTATTATTTATTGCAACACCGTCTTTATACCACTGGTAGCTTGGATAAGAACCGGAAACCCCCACAGATAATACGATTTTCTCACCAACACATACCGCAGTATCCCTAAACTGCGTTTGGATTTGCACGGGGGTAAGTAATTCAAACCAATAAACAGAAGTGCTTGCAGACCTGCATCCTCCCGTACTTCCAGCGAAAAACGAGGCATTACCATATTGAGGGGTGAAGTTAGTAGTTGGCGAAGAAATCTCTTGTAAAACACCATTTGTATATTCAATAAATATTTTATGTCCGGCAGCTTTCAACGTTGAATAGTTCTCAATATTAACCGTTACACCTTCAGATGCGCAATATTTAGGCCCTTTGGTAAAGTTGATAATCGGTGTCGGAGGTGTGGGCTTGGTCGCAGGAACAGCAAGGGAAACGGTCTTTTTACATCCTCCCAAATAGGCATCCACTTGTATGGTTGTTTTTGCATTTTTGATGGTATAATACGGATTACTGTAAGTGGCATCAGAGGTCGAAATTCGTGTCCATCCCGGATATAAAATTTTTACTTGGGTGGCTGAACAATTGTAATATGCCTCTCGCTCTTGAATAACAGGATCGGCTAATGTAGCCAGTTGTGCTTGTGTGGCAGTGCCTGTTAGTTTGTATTCAAATCCAATAGTTCGATTATTTTCATCGTCCCATATTGGAATTTGAATAATTACCGGAAAAACAAAAGGCCGATCACTAAAAGTAATCTGAAGTTTCTTGTCATCACCAGGATTTAACCGAAGATCAGGATAATCGTATGATGGATGAGGCTGCTCATCTTCGCCAATAAAATTGCAATAAAGGTGATTTGGATCCAATGATCGTGAAAATTCTAATTCGAGCATACGGGTTTCACAATTTAACATGGGTACATTCTTAAGAATACCTGCATCGCCTTCAATATTAACTGTTTGCTTACTGCCAGGTATTTCTGTTTTTTGACTACTTACTATTTTATATTCAGCTTGTGTTTTAATGCGCCAACGTGGCAAGCCTTCAAGCACAATGCTGGCACCGTCTGAAATCTCTTTATCTGTAAAAGTTGAAGTATGGCAAATCCTTACTGTAACATTTTCATAGTTCTTCAGTGTATTACGTTGAGCATCTGTTAGCTGTAGAGTATTGTTTGTCACAGTCCCTGAACACACCACTGTATTGCCATCGTACATTCTCCAGTACATTGCCGAAGCTGATATTTTTTGCTCATAATCGTTTACGGTATATGGATCTTTAATGCATGGGCAAGGATGATTGGGCCCGGTTTTATCTATTTGGTAAAAACGAACAAGGGGGCCCAAATCGATATAGTTAATTTCAGATAGCGAATATCCCAAATAATGCCGATAGGGTAGCATATAATATTTGCATTCATGTGAAATCTGTAGTGTTTGATCGGACGGCAAAGTTGCAGCAAACATCTGACCATCTGCAGGCATTGTTGCTTGTTCTTCGAATACTGCAGACAATAATGCTAAATCACCGCCACCGGGAGGAGTCGTAGGACATTCCCGAAGTCGTATTCTTTCACACAGCTCTGTTTTAGAAGTGGCTTCATCATATTTGGTATCCCAATAATTATTACGTTGGTTACACTCTGTGCTATTAAGTCTGATTTGAGCACCTCCCTTTTTGTAAATGGTTATTCCTTCTCCCTCGTACCTGTGCCCAATAACATTAACAGCTTGCAGCGGCACTCCTAAATGGAAAAACGCTAAAAAAACAGCAGCAATTACTAAAATTTTCCTTTTTTTCATAGTTTAATTGTTTTGTGAATATTTTATTTGGTTTCTATAATTTAAATTCTTCCGGTAGTGTTATTTTATTATTTGAAGGAGTTTTTCTTTTATTTATTTTTTGCGATTTCACATCCATTGGATGATTCCACACATTTGATATAATCTCTTTTGTTCCGTTTTTGGTATGAATGCGCATGTGATTTTCCCAGGGTTGATGCACCACGCTGTCGTTTACCGTTGCATAACCCGAATACATGAAGCCATGCCCTTGACCAATTAATTCCATTACCGTGGCACCTGCATTCGTTAATTTTTTTATATCAGTTTGTGATAAAGGACCTACATGATCATCCTCATCTCCAATCACAATCCGCAACCGATCTAAATTTAAGCGTGTAAGCCAAGGAAGCATCCGCCAACGGGTCATTTCATAAAGTTCTTGCCCTAAAAGGATTGTTCCGACATCTCGTCTTCCATTTGCAAATTCTCGAATACTTTCAACTCCTCCTTTGCACCGATTGGGACAAAATCCCCACAATTCCACATGTGCAAAATCTTCGATGGGATAATAGAGCAGATATCTGCTCATAGTATAAGCCCCCCACGAAGTGCCCCAAAATACAATGGTTTTCCCTTGCCGTTTAAGTTCTTCAACAGTAAGGCGGAGCAATTCAACGCCCATGTCGCAAATAATTCCGGCGTCTTGATAAGACACAGTGTTCTCCGGCCATGCTTTTTCGTAGTTTCCACAAGCAGTAGCATAATCAAAAAACGTCAATCCTTCATCAAATAAGCCATGATAATCCATCACACCGGCTGTTGGATGCGGCACTTCTATGATTGAAGTGTTGGGTAGATTATACTCACGAGCCAACAGATTGCTTGTCGCAGGAATAAATGCAAAATCCTCTTCATATGTTGATGTGGCTGACAATTTCGGATCCCCTATATATAAACGTTCATACACCCACAAACTATGATCAATACCTTTATCATAGTTTGGCCCCCCCCCTATATATATTATTACAGTATCGGTCAGATATTTATAAGCATTTGAAACGGCTTCGTTATTAACAAATCGTGAGTATAAACGCTGTGCATTCGGATATAGCTTGGCATACCCCTCTTTTTTCGCATTCTCGTAAAGTCTATTTTCGTCAATATAACGCAGACTGATTCCTCTCCACGCATCGTACATGGAGTTGCTCGCATAGTCATCAGGGTATAGACAACCTCTTTCCCGACGTTTTGTCCGAGCAACATCAATGTACTCACGTGCTTTTGCGCGTTGGTCTTCGGGAACACCATAGCCTAAAAGTGGAATACCGGCTAAACGCCCCCAGCCGTAGTTGGGGTCTTCGGGCTGTTCGGGTTCTTCAATTACAGGGTTTGCTGTATCTTTCGGGTCTTTCTTGCACGAATTTGCAAAAAATAATATTGTTGCCACAATTAGCAGTAAGAATAAAAACGGCGTGTACTGATAAACTGTTTTTTTCATGGCTTTTGAATTTTATTGGTTAATCAATGACAAAATTAACCTAATTAAAATTATAGGTTCTCAAAATTTTTTGAAAAAGACATTTTAAACATAAGAGAGTCTCCGGCGGGGAAATACTCTCTTACATCTAAAAATGAATTAACTGCTTATTTTTTAACAGTTTTCAAAAGTGGACTAACAACCACTTTAGTGCTGTCGGAAGGTTTAATGCCGTTGGTGCCCATGCCGCCGCCTTTATCCGGTGGAGGAAATGGCGTTTGAGTTTGAGCATGACCGTAGAAAGATAGGAGCAAGCAAGCTCCCAGCAAAAAGACAATTGGGAAAAGTTTCTTTCTCATAAGAATGTAATTTTAAATTAAACGGATTTTTAACGCTTCAAAATTACAATTCATATCAGTCGGTTCGACGTTTTCGAACAAAACTGTCCGTTTTGCACTCAAATAAGGAAGTGCAATAAAAAGATATTCAACTATTTGAATGCAAAAATGTGTCCGCCTTCAAATATTGAATTAGATAATAAAAAAGTCTTATTTCTTCTATTTTTGTGATTAATGTGCAGATTCTCAGGCTGCTACATCTTTATTTTTAAATCGATTGAAAATCAATTACTTAAAGTTTTTTTCTGAAAAAGTATCAAATAAAAATTTAAAATTTTGTCCGCTTGTAAGATTTAGTTTTTTTCGAAGATTTAACTTGTATCGTTTAATATTACTGGCGCTATAATTTAAAATGTGTCCAATCTCTTCGTTCGTAAAGTTCAAATAATCAAGACATAGAATTTTAAATTCAGTATCATTAAAGGTTTGGTTTTGCATTCTAAATCGATCAAAAAGATTGTCATAGTGTGCATTCATTGCAAAGTATAGTGCATCCCAGTTTCGTTTTCCTTGTCCATAAAAAAATTCATTCATTTTAGCAATTAAGCTATCAACAGGCAGTGATTTTCTGTTTAAAGAGAGGTAATGTTCAAGTGAAAGGATTTTTTTATAAAAGACAAATGATTTTGCTTTTTCATCTTTTGTCGCTATTTTTTGATCTTCCAACAAATGCAATAATTCGTCCAATTCTGATTTGAGTTCGCCTTCTTGCTTGTTTAAAATATTTGTATGTGCTTGCAAATCTTTTATTTGTATTTCAGCTTCCAACATAAGCATTTTCCCTTTCTCCAATAAAAGCTTGGTTTGCAAATGTTTTTTATAGAATATTAGTAAAGCAGTAATTGCACCACATAACAAAATTAAACCGATGATAATACTTGTCAATTTATGGACACGTTCTCGTTCTTTTTCTTTTTGAATTAACTCAAAATCATATCTTTTCTGTATATCCAAAACATTTTGCTGTTTGTTTTTTCGTAAAATCTCCAATGCTGCATCCGAATATTTCTCCAGGTAGTTTATTGCATTTTCTGTACGTCCTTTCTTCGCCTCATATAACGAAAAGAGCCAATAGCCGGTCGCTAATTGCTTAAGAGATTTGTCTGGTTTTAAATAATTTAAAGGTATTTGAACATGCTCCCTAATTGAATCTATTTGATTTAGATAGTAATATGTATAAGCTAAATTAAGATGTATGAGAGCCAAATAAAAAGAATCTCGAACAATAGGGAGTGCCGCAGTCAAATATTTTTTAGATTTAAAGAATTCTTTCTGTTCTTGGGCAACAATACTCAAATTATTGTATATAATAGCCTGTGCATCTGTGTTTTTTTCTTGAATAGCTTTTTCTAATGCAAAAGAATAATATATTGAAGCGCTATCCAAACACATCATTTTTATTGCGCTATTTTGCATATCTCCACACCTTGAATCGAATGCCCAAGCAATATCGTGATACATGGCACAAAGTCTATGTAGGCTATCTGGTAGCAAAGTGTAGTATTTCATGGCATTTTTATATCGCTCAATGGATTGGTCGTATAAGCGTTGGTCAAAATATAAGGTGCCAATATATTCTTGGATAAGTCCTTTTAGCTTAGTATTATCAATGTTTTTCGCCCGTGTTTCTGCTTTTAGGTAAGCTTTCATCGCTTCATCTGATTTACCTAGTGAGTGATAAACTCTCCCACAATAATAATGCATCAAACTTGCTTTTTCACCGTTTCGCCAATTGAAAAAATCTTGATATTCAAGGATTAAAGTATCCGAACTAATATCTGCTCCCACTTTGGTTTTGGCTTGTACGCGCCGCATAAGATATTCGGCATAATATTTCTTCTTCAGCTTTTTCGTTTGAACAGCGGAATCCGGCGCAATGGAATCCAACAGCACCAGAGCCTGAGCCGGTTCTTCGTTCACAATGGAGGCGACTTCAGCTAGTAAATGCTTTGCTTGCTTGTTTTCTTGTGAATTACAAGAAACAAAAAGGAGAACTGCGAGTACAGACAGTGAAAAGAGGGTACGGGTATGTTTCATAAATAATGAAATTGGAATTAATGCACAAATATACGATTTTTTTCTTATTTAAGCTTTTGAAGTCAGCAGATTACGAAAAAAAATCATAAAAATCGTATCTTTGCATTCGGTTATGATGCTTTGTAATTACAAAGAGAAATCATTGGGCGGGAAATATTTCACTTAACCGTCCTTTGTTTACCCTTTAATCACAAATCTATGAATAACCTATACGCTTTCCTTCTCCCCATCCTTACCGAATGCACCTCTTTATCTCTAACCCTCTGCGCCGAAGCCATTCCCAAAGAACAATTGAGCTTATTTGATGAATATTCCGATGTCCATTTGATTGTGAACGGATATAACCAGCTCTATGCATATAAAATCTACCTTGATAAATTATTTACGGAATTCAAAAAACAATTTGAGGAATACAGCCGGGAAGAGCAATATGCATCAACTTATCCTCAAGAAATCCGCTCCGCACTGATATCCATAAAAGAATGCGAACATTATTTTCACAGTTCCAATTTGTTCGGTAAATTTATTGTCCAGCACGATATGGCATTTTTACCGTATGCGGAACTTGATGAGCGCCAGCGGAGAAATGTATCTTTTAAGTTATCGGAATTTCTACAGGCACAGCAAAAAGCATTGCAAGTACATCAAATATTTCTGAAAAGTAAATTAAAAGAATACGGAAATATTCCGATATCAACTACTGGCATTTCGCAATCTCCATTACAATGGAGTGGAACGAAAACGGAATTTATGGAACTGCTTTTGAGTTTGTATCATACGAAGAAAATTAAAGGTGATGATTTGAATTATCGTGTATTTCAAAGGCATTGCTGTACATTTTTTAATATCAAACTGGATGATTATTCTTCGCTGGAAACCCAAATTTACAGCCGAAAACGGCAATCTTCTATCTTTTTAATCCGTTTGGCAAGTGATTTTGATACTTTTTGCGACACTCGCTATCGCTAAAAACTGCTTTTTATCGCTTCGGTATCGCTTTTTACCGCTATTTACACCCTTAGGAATATTTTACAAATAGCTTATTTTGTTTTGCTTATAAAAAATAAGTATGGGTCTCATATATGGTACCCATAACTTTTGTGGAACGATAGGCGGAACTTTGCATTCGCTTTAAAGCAAGAAAAAGTAAACATTGAAATAAAACATTATGGATGCATTTAAACTAATTCATCAAGAAGATATTGATGAACTGAAAAGAAAATTGAACGAGGTGTTGATTTTACTTCATCGCAATGAAGATACGCCCGTTAAGCGGCTAAATCACAAATGGCTTTCCTCAAAAGAGGCTTGCCAGGTGCTTCGCTGCTGCATGAAAAGCCTGCATAACTACATGGATGCCGGTTATATTCCACATCGTAAATCAATGGGGCGTATTTATTTTTTAGTCGAAGACCTCGAAGAATTTATGGCCAACGACAAAAAAGGAACGTTTATGACTACCAAACCCTCAATTTTAAAGTAATGGACGGATATACACTTACCAAAGAATGGTTTGCATTTGCTTCCAAGGAAACGGACTGCACCCCTATGCACACAGCCACGTATATGCTTCTTGTTGAGATGAATAATCAAACAGGCTGGACGGAAGATTTTGAAGCCGAGATGCGCGCGATGAAGAAAATTTTACGCATGTCCCGCCGAACGCTTAAAACCGTGCTTGATGATTTTGAAAATTGGCAGATAATCAAAACGATACCTGCCAAAAATCAGTATCAGAAGATGCGGATTGCCTTATCACATTTTGCCTATGCAAAAAGTGCTATAGCAAAAAATGCCTATGCAAAAAGTGACAAGGCAAACCAAAGTGCCTATGCACATTTTGCACAAGCAAACTGCGCCGCACTTTATAATAATAAAATTAATAATAATAAAAACTCGGGGGAAAACGCGCCCGCACGCACACGTGAGGAAATTTTAAAAAATAATTTTTTTTTAGAAAATGCGGAAGCAGATGCTTTTCAAGAAAAGAAAAAAACTTGCGCGCAAAAAAGAAAAGAAGATTTTCGGCGCAGTGTGCTTGCATTTCCGCAATATCCGGACGAGATGTTGGAAGATTTTTTCGGTTATTGGAGCGAAACCAACGAGCAGGGCGTGATGCGCTTTGAACTTCAACCCACATGGAGTACCGCCTACCGCCTTGACAAATGGATAAAAAAAGAAAAACGAATGCAAGATGAACAAACAGTTAGAAAATTACAAGCAGCAACTGGCTACCACTCCGATGAAAACCTTGATTACTCCGTCCCCTTATGATTTTGAAACAGTGTTTGAAGCCTTTAAACTTGCGGCAAACCGTCTTTCTTTCCCGGAAGAATATCTTATCGATAGCGAAAATGAAAAACAGATAGAACTTGTGCTTCGCTACTTTATCGGCGATAAAACGGTGGAAAGCGAAGATGTGTTTTTGCACAAGGGGCTTATGCTTTGTGGCAGTATTGGCGCCGGAAAGACGGTGTTACTCGAAATCATTCAAAGCCTTTCACAGCAATTTTTTCCTGCCAATTATTTCCAAATCGTTCGGGCAAGAGATTTGGTGCTTGCCTACGAAAGCAAAGGCGCACGAGGGATTGAGCGCTATATTTGGAACACGGAAGACTCTCCACACGGCGGCAAAAAAACGTTTGCCCTTTGCCTTGACGATATTGGCATCGGCAATGAGAATGCGCATTACTACGCCAATCATATCAACGTAATTGCAGAGATTTTACTTGGCAGGTACGCTGTTTTGAAAGACCCAATGCACCGGAAACTTACGCACATAACCACCAATCTAAACGCCGACAAAATGGAAGCGGTTTACGGAAACCGTGTCCGCTCAAGGCTTCGGGAGATGTTTAATGTGATTTTATTTACAGGCAAAGACAGACGCAAATAATTGACAATGGAAAATGGACAATTGACAATGAACAACAAATTTATTACCAAGAAAGAGTTGGCGCAACGTTGGGGGATTGATAAGAAAACGCTGGCAAGGCGGCTGCATGGCGATGAAGACTGCATGAAAGAACTCGCAAAAACAGGCTACAACCGCTCGCAAAAACAGTTTACGCCAAAGCAAGTGGAAATTGTTTTAAAGTTTTTTGAGTGATGTAAAGGGACAAAAAGCGTCAAATCGCCCCAAAAAGCGACACAAAGGGACACAAAGGGGCGTGTCCCTTTTTTGTGGCCGTAATTTTGCAAAACACAAACAAAAAACAAAAATCATGTTTCAAAAAACAAATATCGGCAGTACGGTTTTCACTTCGCTTAGCGCGATGCTGGGTGGGACAACGGTTGCTATTGAGAAAATGCAGATTGCTTCTATTACGCTTTCAGAAAGTTGCGATGTGGCGTTTTACGCTGTTATCTCCGCATTTGTGGGGATTGGTGTGAAGTTTTCGGTGGATAAAATCCGAAGCTGTTTCCGCAAATGGAAACGAAATCGTTGAATGTTTAAGGTTTAACGTTTAAAGATTCAACGTGAAACAAATTTTAATTCTTAATTTTTAATTCTTAATTTATCGTGAACACTTTCACAAAAATAGCACTCGCAATCTCTGGCGGTTTCGCAATCTACAAGGGGTACAAACTTTTCAAATCGTTTACTGCCTTTGAAGAAATCAATGTGAGTATGCAGAATATGAGCGTAAAACCCACGCTGGATAAGGGTGTGAGTATATCGGTAAATCCGCTCATTAAAAATCCAACAAAATCCACAATGACGATTACACAGCCGTTTGTCAAAGTATTTTCCGGAAACCGTGAGATTACGACAAGCACCGTTACCAACAAAACCCATACCATTAAACCGCTTTCGGAAAATTTACTTGATGCCGTTCAGCTTTCACTTTCGTGGGATGAAGTTGGAAAACTTGCAGATAGTCTTAAAATTCCAACGGCGCCAAAGGGAAGTAGCCTTGTAAAACGGGTGATGTTTTTATTTCAAAACTCAAAAGACCTTTTGAAGCAAGTGAAATTAACGGCGCAAGTAATTACTTATGCCAACGGCGTTTATTACAAATCAGAACTCATGAACATAGATTTATAAATCGTTTAACGTTTAAGGTTTAATGTTTAAAAAATCAATAATTCAAAGATTCAATGTCTCCAAATTAAACGTTAAACATTCAACATTAAACGAAAAACATTCTCTAAACTTTAAACATTAAACAATGCCTCCCATCGGTCAAATATCATCAGGATTCCGCTTTATCAAAGACGGCAGTCGTTTTAACGGACTTTTTCCACAATCGGAAAACAAGTCAAAAATTGAAATAAAGGACGGTGACGCGCACGATACGGTGCGGCTGATGGGGCAAGTTGTGCGAACGACAACTTCACAAACCAAACAATTGGCAGAACGTTTGCAACGTTCTTCGCTCAAAGATACTTGTAATTCGATTTGGGATTTTTTGTATTCGCATATCCAATATAAGCTCGATACGCCCGGACTTGAGGAACTTCGCCAACCGGCACGTAGCTGGAAAGATAGAAAAAGCGGAATTGATTGCGATTGTTTTTCGATTTTCGTTTCCTCAATCCTTACCAATCTCAATATTTACCACGCTTTCCGCATTACGAAGTATGACGGCAAAGATAATTTTCAGCACGTGTATATCATCGTTCCGATTCCGGGAACAAGCGATAAATATTATACAATCGACTGCGTACTCTCGCAATTTGATTATGAAAAACCATATTCACAAAAGAAAGATTTTGTTATGAAAAATACGTTAAACGGCATTGATGTTGCGGTTTTGAGTGGCTTTGACGGCGAAAATGACGAACTTTTCGATGTTATTTCGGGCGCACATTTTGAGGGCGTAGAACTCGGAAGCGTATCGGAAACAGAGGCACTCTATGCGCATTTGGTGCTTACGCGAAAGGTCGTAGCCAAACGTCCGGAACTCATCCGCTCGGTGGATGATCCGAATGCATTTTTGAAAATGTTAGATTACGCACTTATGCACTGGCACACGCCGCAACGGGATTTGGCGCTTTCCGTTCTTGCTAAAAATGAAACGGCAATTAACCGCTTAAACGGCTTTTTAGAGGGCGAAGACGAACTTTTCGGGGATGATGAACTCGATGGCGATGAGGATTTTCTACTTGGGAAACCACGCGCTAAAAAAATGTTTCGTCAAGCCAAGAAAGCCGCCAAACGTGAAGCCAAACTTGCACGCAAAACCGCCAAACAACAAGCAAAAACCGACCGTAAACAAAAACGATTGGATGCCAAAACCACTCGTAAAGCCGCTCGTGTAGATGCAAGAACAGCAAAGAAAGTCGCTCGTACCACTAAACGTGCCAGCAAAAAACTTGCAAAAATTATTGATAAAACCGAAGAAGTTCCGCCGCAGCCACAACTTCCGGAAGCAGAAGATTTGATGCTCCAACAACCGGAATACGAGAGCACGGAAGAACAAACTTTTGATGAATTTCCATCTGAAAGTGAAGATTTTTCTACTGAACAGGAATTTGAAGATGAGAATTATGATGATGAATACTACGATGAAGAGGACGATTTGGAGGGATTGGGCAAAGGTAAATTTCTCGAAAGTTTAAAGAAAGTTGGAAAAGCAGTGGTGCGTTTTAATCCGGTAACGATAGCTTCCCGAAGCGGCTTCTTGCTTGCGTTAAAACTCAATATTGGCAAAATGGGCTCCAAACTCAAATGGGGCTACGCAACCGAAGCCCAAGCGGCGAAAAAGGGCGTAAATAAAACAAAATGGCAGGCTGCCAAAAAATCACTTGCCGATACGGAAGCACTGTTTGAAAAATTAGGCGGCAAAAAGCAAAACTTGAAAAATCCGATTTTAAAAGGTAAAGCAGGCGGATTGGACGGTGTTGTAGAATATCAGCCCGAACTTGAGGGATTAGGCGTAGTTGCCGTTGGTACAGCAGTAACGGCGGCAGTTCCGGTGATTGTGAAAATCATTCAATCGCTTAAAAAGAACGGACTCATGAGCGATTCGGAGGCAAGCGAAGCCGAAAACGAACTCAACAGTTCTTCATTCGCCAATGAATTGGAAAATAGTGTCAATGCAGAGGCAGGAACAAGTGGTTCATCGGGCGTTCCCAAATGGGTGATTCCAGTTGCAATTGCAGGGGCGGCAGGCGTTGGATTTTATCTCTACACAAAAAATAATAAATCCAAACCTGCACCAAAGGCACAGCTTTCCGGAATATCGAAAAAAGTAAAATTAAAAAAGATTACACTCAAATAACAACGAATAACAATTAATAACAACAAATAAACTAATAACAATGGCAAAAAAACGAAAGAAAAAAGGACTGGGTGCGGTGGCAGCCGCTGCACGTCCGGCAAAGAAAGCTGGCATATCCTCAAAAAGCATCGCTGATGAATGCGTACCAATACTGCTTACAGCGGCAGGACTTGCAGGGGCAAGTATTGCAGGCGGCATGATTGACAAAATGCTCAAGGCAAGTGAGGGAAGTACAGTTAAAAAACTGGTTCGCCCGATTGTCCTCACGGTTGGCGGTGCAGCAATAAAATTGTTTGTGGCTGACAAGCATGTGAAAAGCGTTGCTGACGGCGTTGCAATTGCAGGAATTTTATCCGGAATCAAAGTGCTTACGAAAAAAGATTTACTTGCCGGAATAGAAGAAGATGACATTCAAGGACTTGACGGGAAAAGTCAGAAAAGACGTTTCCCAACTCCAATTAGTATCGAACATCCGCCGTACACTCCCGACTTACCTGCTCTTGAAGCTGCTTCGATAGACGAAGATATGTCTGGCGTGGAAGAAGAAATCGCAGGCGATGACGATGCGATGCCGGCACTTCCTTACCGACCGATGGCAGGCGATGAAGCCGCAACGGTCGATTTATCGGGCGATGATGTGGAATTTCTATAAAAATCGTTTAACGTTTAAGGTTTAATGTTTAATGTTTAAACCCTAAACTTTCTCTTTAAACGTTAAACATTCAACTTTAAACGAAAAAACAAACAATTAAACAATTAAAACATGAGTACATTAGGAGAAATTATGGATGCCGAATTTGGCGATGCAATCTTGGGAGCAATGAGCGATGAGGAGTTGATGGGACTACTCGAGCGTGCGCCAATGGCGGCAAAAAAGCGATTAGTAAAAAAGGCAAAAACATCGGCATCTGCTTCGGCAATGTCGAGCGCGCCGCTGCCGTATAATTCGCGCAGTGAGTTTCAACGCAGAATTGCGCAGCTTCCGCCCGATATTCAGTCGGGACTTCGAAACAAAGGCTTGCAGGCAGTGGATGCAGCGTATTACTTGTGCAAGGATATTTCCAATGCCAAGAGCGTGAAAATGCTCAAAGATGACGACAATAAAGTCGTTGGTATTTGTAACGTTTCAAGTGCAAAATTGGAGAAAGGAAATGTGTTCTTGCTTCACGGCATTACACTACTTTCGGGTGTTGCAGCGGGAACGGAATCGATTTCCGAAGTGTCTTACGGCGTGCTTCCTGCGGCACTTCGCAACGGCGAATTTGAACTTCGTGCAAACGGAACAACGCTGTTTTACGGCGTTTCCAATGAAGTATTTGACACGACTAATTCCGACCGCAAGAAAGGTTATTATCAACTTGATAATCCGAAAATTATTCGCGACCAACAAGCGATTGAGTTCAATGTCGAGTGGGCAGTGCCTGCGGCAGCGAAGACGTTTATGAAAGTGATACTTCACGGAACTTCGGTAATTAAAAACTAAAACAGTGAACGAGTTTACGAGTTAACAAGTTTACATTCTGAAAAAAGTGTACTTGTTAACTTGTTTTCTCGTTATCTAAACAAAAATCATGCGAAACATTAAATACCAATTAATCAAATTCACGGTCAACTCTTCCGGCGAGAAAGTGCGGATTGCCTTTGATACGAACAATCTGTACGAAAAAGTATCCGGCATTTTCATGTCGATGCCGACTGAAAACTGCCATAAAAACAGCTGTTTTGAGATGCAGATGAACGGCGAGGAAATTTTCCCGGCGGGCTTTGAAACCAAGTTTTTGGCCACCAATCAAAGCGTTTCGCCCAATGAACGCTTCTTTTCTTTACAGGAAGAAAACATCCCGGCCAAAGGCAATCATGCTGAAGCCATGTTTACCGACGGCGGTTTTTCGGTGGATTATCCCTACGATGGCATCATTTATTTGAAACTGACCAACACTAAAACGGCGTAAAATGGCGTGGGTAATTACTCCATTAACAATCGATATGCCGCTCGGCGTGACTGCAATCGAAATCAAACCTCCGGCATATTTGAAAACATGTACGGGCGTTGCGGTTTCGGTGGTATCGGAGAATAATCCGGCACAAACACTTCCGCTTGGGATATTGAGCCTTTCGTTTAACAACAAGGCCTCGCATCCGGTGCATGTGGAAGTTTGCGATTATCCAAATGTGTTCGACAAACAGCCGGAAATTTATCCACTCGAAGAATCATTACGCGAAAATACCATAATCACGGGCTATTACGAGGATTTGGAAAGATGCGAGATACCTTATCAAATTAAAATCTATTTACGCTGTAAAAAATAATGAGTTTTATTTTACAATATATCGACCAATGCATGAAAAACATGGGCTATACGAGTTATAGCTTCGAATCTGTGACCATTGAAAAATCAAAGACTTCGAGTGATATTGTGTTTGATGCCTATAATGAGTTTTATTTTCTGAATTCATATTTCTTTCCTGTAGGTGCCGAAAGCCTGTGTTTTGGTATTTATGCAGATAATACGGTGGAGGAATTTGTGCATCAAAGTGCCTATTCCGGATTATCAGAATTATTAATGACTTGTTTTTTCACGGGCCGGATTTTACTTACGACCTACAGCAGTTCTCGTAAAAACGCACCTCCCAAAGGCGGCGGCACCGCTGCACAGAAAGCAAACATGTTTTTATTCAACTTTATCCGTGTAATCCCTCAAGCATAATATGGAACTTCCCAAACATAAAATAGACGCCCTGCGCAATAAAATGAAAAATCTCCGACTTCGGAGCGGCAAAGATATTTTCTTTGATGTTACGTTTATCAAAGGCGAAGAAAAGGTAAAACTCATGGAGCAGTCGCCGATTTCGGAACTTAAAGCACTCAATAAAATCCTGCAAGTAGAAGAATACGAGCAAATCAAAATTGAGATTTTTAACGGCGCAGAAAAGCCAATCAGCAGCGAGCGGATTATCTTGTCCACTCCCAAAGCACCGGAAGGATTGGGCGATGTGGAACGGATGAAGTTTGAGCAGTTTTATCAGGAAAAAGAACGCGAACGTTCCTACGTACAAATGCAGGAAGAACTCGAAGAACTCTCGGATGAGAATTTGGAATACGAAACCATTATCGAAGAGCAAAATAAAACAATCCTCGAACTCCAAACCGCACTCGCAAACAAATCCAATTTTCGCCACTATGCCGGAATGATTGCCGAAACGCTCGGTAAAATCGGCGTCAAAAGCGAAAAGCTAAACAACATTACCGGACTTTTGGGGATTGATGATTTCACGTCTATTCATGATGAAGCGCCGCTTCAAATCGCACAGCATGAAGAAGTATTGGATAGTTCCGGCATTGTAGAAGAAAAAGAGCCGGAAATTGAACCGCAAGACAAGCGCAAACTCGAACTTATCCAGCTAATGGCAGACAGCATGTACACAATGGAAATTAGTGATTTAAACATGCTTTTTGCCGTCTTTTCAGAAGTCGAAAAGAAGCCTCAATTATCCAAAGATGTTCTACTATTCTTGAATAACAAAATTATGTAATAACAACATTATGTAGTAGCAACATAATATTAAACGTTAAACTTTAAACATTAAACGAAAAATGCAAACCTTTGAATACAAAGTAAAAATCGAAGCTGAAAACAGCGAAGAAGCCAAGAAAATACTATCGGCAATGTTCGATTTGATGAAGACCGTAAAATCGGAAGTCTCAAGCAAAGATTTTGTCGAAATGGCTTCTAAAATCAAGGCAAATCCCAAGTTAGTTAAACAAGCAATGATGTTTTTATAACGTTTAAAGTTGAATGTTTAACGTTTAAAACTGCATTCCGGATTTAAACATTAAACGTTAAACCTTAAACAAGATTCTCCACTCTCAATTCTCCATTCTCAATTAAAATGTCGTACAGCGCAAGCATATTATCGCTTTCCGTTTATCCGAAAAACTCATCGGTCAATGTTCGCAAAACGCCCTCCACTTCGGCGGTGGTATTGCTTGTTGCTCCAGTAGGAAAAATAATTGGAACAACAACGGGCAATTTCCAAAAGCAGTCGGATGGACACTGGTTTGCCGTGTTAATGCAAGGTGCAAAAACAGAGGCGTGGGTAAGAGAAGATGTTGTAACGTGCAAAAATAGCAAAGGGAATGTAGTAAATATCACGTTTAATGCAGTTGCTACGCCTGCAAACACAAGCAATGTCTCACTCGATGATGCAAAATCGGTTGTCAATAATTTAGTGCAAACCGACCAAAAAGTACAGGAGTCTATCATGCGTTCACTTTTACTGGCAAGCAATTCCAAACAAAAAGGTAAAAATGTGGATACGCAGCTTTCAGAAATCAATACACTTCAAAAACGGTTAAACGCTCGTCAAAATGCGCTTAAAACCTCTACGCTTCTCAAAGTAAATACAGGCGTGAGCGGCTTCTATACCAAAATGACCGACAAAATAAAAAGTATTTGGTCTTCACTCAAAGGATTTGGCGAACCGCTCACAATCACAGTCGGGACGGGCGTTGTGATTGGCGTATCGTTCCTTGTCGGAGCGGCAAGTGCGTATTTGCTTTACCAAACATTCAAACCAAAATACTCCGAAAGTACGGTAGATTTAAAGATGTCGGAAGACTTGGAACGTGCACTTTCCAGCGTGGAGCCGGAAGTAGCGGCAAGCATCCGCGCCGATTTGGAAAAGCAAATCGACAAAGCCTATAATCAAGGTAAAGAAAATGCTTCCTTTTTTGGACTTGGGAAAACGGTGAAGTACGTTTGCTTTGCTGCTATTGGGTTTGTCGGGCTAATGATTGTAAATAAAACCATCAAAAATAAAAAACAAAACAATGATACTGTTAGAGAAATTAGTGTGCAATAAGGGCGAAAACAGAGCCGAATTTGAGAAAAAACTGCGAAATATTGCCGATTTAATAGGCGTTAGTCCCAATTGGCTGATGATTATGTTTTACAACGAAAGCCGCATCAATGCGCAAGCCGTCAATAAACAAAAGGGCGATACCGAAACCGATGCTTACAAACGTGCGGCATTCCGGGCAACCGGACTTATGCAGTTTATGCCCGAAACCGCCAAAGGAATGGGAACAACCACGCAAAAACTGTATCAAATGTCCGCAATTGAACAACTTGATTATGTATATAAATATTACAAATCGTTCGCCGGAAAACTTTCGTGCTACACGGATTTGTATATGGCGTGTTTTTTCCCAGTGGCAATTGGAAAACCCGATGACTGGGTGTTACAAACTAAAGATTTATCGGCATCAAAGATTGCCACGCAAAATGCCGGATTTGATTTGAATAAGGATGGTAAAATCACAGTCGGCGAAGCCAAAGCGGCGATGTTAAAAGTCGTTCCGGCTGCGTATTTAGAATTTGTCATTGAAAAAAAAACGTTGCACTCGCCGGATTTGGTGCAATCCTAATCGGCGCAGCAATTTATTTCATGTTTAAAAAATTAAGAAAATGAGTTTTTTACTTACAGCGGCAAATGGGATTAAGCGACTATTTACACCTGCGGATTTAATTCGTGGGAACTTCATCGCGTGGCCGCAAGACGATAAAGTAACAATGCAAGATGACGGCATGAGTTACAGCATATCTTCGCTCCAAGAGTTCAGTTCGAATGATGCCAATACCGTTTTGGAAGGGATGTTAACCACACTTTCCAATCGCGCCAGCGAATTAGACGGTGAAATTTTGGCGCTAAAAGCGCAATTACAGGCTTTGCAAGCGGTCTTAAACTCGGACGATGTGGAACTTGACACGGTACAGGAAATTGTGGCATTTATCAAAGCCAACCGCACATCGCTTGCCGACCTTGTGAGTGGAAAATTGAACGTTAGCGAATTCAACGAATACAAGCTATTCATGACCCAAACCATTGGGGATATTCGTACCGAGATTCAGTTATTAAAAGGCGTTTGGCAAGATTTAGCGGCAAGTTCGGAAAATGGGCTATCGGTGGATTATCTTAAAATTATGGATAAAGGCAATCATTACCTGCTTACCGGCTCCTTAAAACTTATCACGCCAGCCGCAGGGACGCACTGTTATGCTTTAAGCATTTCACTCCCAAATCAAGCCGTTGGTGAAACCAAATTTGTAGCGTGCGATACCCGGAATTATTGGCACCTCGAATACAGTGGAAAAAGCAGCGCTTATGATATGACCATTTTTTGTACTTCTACTTTTATGACCATTTTTGCAGAACGAATGGCGGGTTTTCTAACGGATACCATCAACGAGGGGCACAAAATTATTTTCCAATGTATAATTCTGAAAAAATGATGAAATGGTTATCTCACACTCGCCGGACACGCTTTTTTGCCACTCTATTGGGATTGGTGTTAATAACGGCTTGTTGCATAGCGGCTATTTGCAAAGATATGGAAAGTCTTGCTATTACTTGTGTGCCATCAGCCATTACGCTACTGAATGTTTATATATATGCTCAAACCAAACGACCATCAAAAAATAATTAAAATGAAAGTTGCAAATTACAAATATAGATTAAAAGTGTTATTTAAAATTAACATTTTTGTACTTTTTCTGTTACTTTGCTCATGCGTTTGCAGACAGAAAACGGTTCGTATTCACGAGAAAACGGAAACCCATACCAGCTATCGGGACACTACAATTACCGCCAAACTACCGCCGATCAAGGAACAACAAATATCCACCAAGGTAGATTTAGTTAACAAATCATTTTCCGATACGCTGACCATTGAAACGTACAACCAGATTACAAAATCTTTTATTACTAATGAAAGACTTTATTTATCGGTAGTGAATAAAGATACAAGCATTCCGATTATGGTTAAAAACGGCATTCGGGAAATACGCACGGAAACACGAATTACAAAAGAGAAAGAACCAAATATGCTAATCAGGTTTTTCCTGCTATTATTGATTTATGCGCTGTTTTGCGTATTTTTCAAGATAATGGCTGAAAGAATATTTAAATAGAAATTTCATTAAAATCACAAGGGAGTTGATGACTTGAACGAATTCTTAATATCCGAATATGGTCTGGATTAATCTTATAAAATATAGCAAAATCATACACATGCAAAACACGAATTTTATCATCTTGAGAAATGTACCCTAAAAAATGATGCGTTTGCAGCAGTTGTGTGCAGTGCTGAAGTTCTTTTTGAAGTTTGCTTGAATAAATAGGATTTCCATTCCGTTTATTATAAAAACGAAGGGCATCGAACCAATATTGTCGGGCTTCATTATCCCAAATGATTTTTATCGGGCTTCGAGCAGGCATTGTTCAAAAGACTTCATGGCATCTTCATGGGTAACATAAAGACCATTATCCATATTCCTTTCAGCTTTAGCAATTGCCAAACGATCTTCTTCGGTTAGAATATATAAACCATTCTCATTAAAATTAGAACTCAATAAAGCAGACTGCGATGGTGTAGTCGCTTTGCGATATGCTTTTGAACGATTATGCGATGTTGAATGAACAGTTTGCATGGTTTAAAGTTTATACAAAAGTAATCAAAATCTCAAAGAAAACCAAATTTATGATTCACTCAAAATCACCAAGAAATTCCTTTAACTCTTCATCCGTGAAGTCGAGAACATCCTTTATTGGCGGTTTAATTCCAAGATATAGAAAATCAAGGATAGCTTGAATGCATTCTTCGGAGGGTTGTAATTTATCGTCTTTCATGGGTGTTTTTTTGCAAAAATAGAACGATAAGAAAAAACAGAATTCAAAAAAAATGAATACCGATATTTATATTCATAAAGTCCAAGAAGTTATAGAGAGTGGGGAAAAGCAAAATAAACGCTCTATTGATAAACTCGCTTCCGGATGTGGAATTTCGGATGCAACGCTTATCAAAGAACTGACTGAACTTGCAATTGTGCTTTCCACTCGAAAAATCGCGCAAAACGAAGTATTAAGCACTCGGGAACGTTACAATCAAATTGTAGAAATTTATAGAAATCAAGTTAATCTATCGCTTCGCACCAGTCAAAGTGTGATGTTGCAGCAATATTCTACGCCTTGTCCCATTTCGTTTTTGGCGAGTATGTATGTGAAAAGATGGGGCAATGCACTTTATTTCGAGCCATCGGCAGGCAATGGACTACTCACGATTGCACTTCCGGAAAGAGAAGTAATTGTAAATGAAATTGACGAAATTAGAAACGCCAATCTCCGCACCCAAAACTATAAAGAGGTAAGCAGCGTAGATGCTTCGGAACCTTTCAAAAATTATCAAAAGAAATTTGACGGCGTAATTACCAATCCGCCATTTGGAAGTATTTACGAAAAAGTGATGTACGGCGAGTTTGGAATAACCGCGCTTGACCATTTGATGGCGCTCCGAGCGCTTGATACAATGAAAGATGACGGCAAAGCGGCGATTATTGTGGGCGGACACACAAAATATGATGATAACGGACGCATTCAAAAAGGCAAAAACAGAGTGTTTTTGTCCTATCTCTACCGGTATTACAACGTGGAAGACGTCCTACTCATCAACGGCGATTTGTATTCCCGGCAAGGCACCAGCTTTAATGTACGGCTCATTTTGATTAACGGCCGCAAAGAAATTCCGGAAGGTTATGTTCCGCTTAAAACCTCGATAGATGAAGAAATTTCAGATTTTGACACCCTTTTCAAACGTGTAAATTTACAAGAAAATACCATGAGTGAAAAAGAGATACTTATTTTAAAAGCCAAAGAAAAATTACAGCTTTTGCAGGCTTTGAACTTTGATGAACTTGCAGGTCCTTACCGCACGGTAAGCGATTATCCGGTAAAGCCGCTTGATACTGTTGTTCCCGATTCAATGGATTATGAGATACATTCGGCACTTGTGGACGTAAAAGATGAAGTCGGCGGCAGTATCAATAATTACGTCAGAACGCATTTAGGCTACGCTTCCGATGAAGAAATGGCTTCTTCGCTTTCCGCCGAACAGGTGGATGCGGTTGCAATGGCGATTTACAACATCGAAGAAAAACATCAGGGCATTATTATCGGCGACCAGACGGGAATTGGTAAAGGGCGTGTTGCGGCGGCAGTTATCCGCTATGCTTGCAAACAAGGCTTAAAACCGATATTTATTACAGAAAAGGCAAACTTGTTCAGCGATATGTATCGCGACTTAAAAGCAATCGGAAGTGCGGATTTACGCCCGTTTATCGTTAATGCAAACGAAAGCAAAACTCAAATCAAAGATGAAAACGGTGAAGTGGTCTATGAGCCAATGGAACGTTCCTATCAGGAAAACGTTTTTAAAGAACAGAAATTAAACGATAATTTTGATTATGCGATGCTCACGTATTCGCAGATAGCAAGCGAAAAGCCCACCACCAAGCAGGCTTTTGTTGCTGCGTTGGCACAGGGAAACGTTCTAATCCTCGATGAGAGCCACAACGCAGGCGGCAATATCCAAACTTCCGCTACAGCAAGATTTTTCTATTCGGTAGTCAAAGAAGCTAAAGGCGTAGTTTTTCTATCGGCGACTTTTGCTAAACGTGCGGATAATATGCCGCTTTACGCAAGTAAAACGTGTATGCAGGATGCTTCGCTTTCGAACGAAGCCCTCGTGGAAGCGATTGTAAAGGGCGGCGTGGCGCTTCAGGAAGTGCTTTCCGCAAACTTGGTATCGGAGGGTCAGATGCTCCGGCGTGAACGCAGTTTTGAGGGCATTGAAGTTAATTATATTACCCTTGACGCAGAGGGCGAACGCAGCTATGGCGTGGAAAACAAAGAACAGGAACACAAAGCCATATCAGACAACATTACGGCTGTTCTTCGGGAAATCATTGCCTTTCAGAAAAACGGTATCAATCCCGTTTTGGAGCAGCTTGATGATGCCGCCAAAATGTTTGCTACCAACGTGGAAGAGCGCAAAGGCACTAAAGAACTCGGCGTTACATCCACGCCTTATTTTTCCAAAGTTTTCAATGTAATTAATCAAATGCTTTTCTCTATTAAAGCCGAAGCCGTTGCAGAGCGCGCCATTCAACGGCTTAAAGAGGGCAAGGCTCCGGTAATTGCATTTTCTTCGACAATGGGCGCCTTTTTGGAAAACATGGAAAACGAAAAAGGCATGCCCGTACAGGACGGCGATATTATCAAAGCCGATTTCTCGGAAGTGCTGAAAAAAGGGCTTGACGGCGTGTTTCGTTTTTCGGAAGTGGATGAAGCCGGAAAAACGAAAAGCAAAGAACTTAAACTCGAAGACCTTTCTCCCGAAGCGCAAGAATCCTACAACAAAGTACACTCGCTTATTAAAAACATTTCAACCGGAATTTCAATCTCGCCGATTGACATTATCAAACACCGTATTGAGAATGCGGGGTACAACGTTGCGGAAGTTACCGGACGAAAAATTGAGCTCCAATTTAAAGACCACAAAAGTAATATCGCCCTTGTCAAATCACGAAAAAAAGAACTTGTTAATGATGCTTTCCGGAAATTCAACAACAACGAAGTCGATGTACTTTTAATCAACCAAAGCGGCTCCACAGGCGCATCGGCGCACGCTATTGTAACGCCCGTAGTGCCACTTTCCGAAGTTCGGCAAAGGGTAATGATTGTACTTCAAGCCGAACTGGATATTAACCGCGAAGTACAGAAACGCGGGCGTATTAATCGTACCGGACAAGTTTTTAAACCGATTTATGATTATGTAAATTCAGCGATTCCGGCGGAAAAACGGCTTTCGATGATGTTACAAAAGAAACTCAAATCGCTCGATGCCAATACCACTTCCAACCAAAAGAACTCGCAGGCGCTGCTGCAAAGTGAGGACTTCCTAAACAAGTATGGCGACCATTTAATTGTCGATTTTCTAACCGAAAACCCCGAACTCAACGAAGCTATCGGCGACCCGCTCGGATTAAACAAGGCAAGCGGCGACAACAAAACCAAAGAAAAAGACAGCCTTGAAAATGCCGCCTCCCAGGTATCGGGGCGGGTGGCGGTACTTCCAACAGCAGAACAGCAGCGGTTTTACGATGATATGGTGGAACGTTACCAAAACCATGTGCATTATCTGCTTCAAACGGGCGACTACGACCTCGAAGTGGAAACGATGAACCTCGAAGCCTCCACGCTTGAAAAGAAGATGTGTTTTGCCGGAAAAGGCGGCTCAAAATCCTTTGGCGGAAATACCTATCTTGAAAAATGTGAGGTCAATGTTCTCAAAAAACCATTCAAGAAAGCCGAACTTGATAATCTTATTTCGGAATCCTTATCCGGAAAAGATGCGAAAACACTGCAATCCGAACTTATTGAAAATCTTAAAACAACACTGCTTGCAAAAGCGGAAAAAGATACTGTAGAAGTATCACAAAAGGCGGATAAAGCAATTGAAAATATTACAAACGAAAAGAAATTTCTTGCACTTACAACCGAAAATCAACAACAACTTTACTACAACGAGCGAAAAAAGGCAATCGTGGATGCGGCGGATGCCGGAATAAAAGCGTGTAGAGATAAGGCGGATAACAATATAAAATATCTGCAACGGTTTTTCAAGTTTTTTCATATTGGGAAATCGCTTTATTATCCGCAGGACAGTTTTTCTTTTGGCAGCAAAGAGAAGATTCCGGCGGTATTTTTAGGTTTTAAAATCAACTACAACAAGCCGAATCCATTCGCTCCAAGCGGCATTGTTGCACGCATTGCGGTTGCAAATTCAAATAAATATTTGGAGTTCGTACTTTCCGGCGAACAGGCGAAACTCCTTGACGGGATTATTGCATATTCCTACGCTATTAGCGAAAACGAAGCAAACGATATTTTGGAAAAATGGGACGACCATATTAAAAACGCCCTTGCAAACCGAACAATAAGATATATTTACACCGGAAATTTACTGCAAGCATACGGAAATATTGAGGAGAAAAGTAAATTAATTAGCTATTCTCTTATGGGCGGAGGAAGTAAAAAAGGCATTCTTTTGCCGGAATATTATTCGCCCGGCAAGTCCAAAGGCTCCGCGATGACGATTGTGCCGCTTATTAAAGCTATCCGGGTTTTAAAAGGGCTTTCGCAAGGCTCAATGCTCAACACAGACAACGGAATTAGCTTTATGCGCACTTCATCCGGTTTTAAAGTGATTACATCCTCGCTATCCATGCAGCGCTTTAGCTTTCTTATCAAAAACGAAACCATACTACAATACGTGGAAAGCAATACCGGTTTTCAAAAAGTTGGCAGCTGTTGGAGTGGGAATGTAAGTATAGAAAATATTGCCGCCGTTGCAAAAGAAATCTACACGCAAACCAATTGCACCGTGGCTTTATCCGATTTTCAGCTTGAAATCATTGCAGATGAACTATCGGAAGAAAAAGAAGTAGAAACAACCGTTTTTCCAAAACTGGTCGAACTCGAAGTCAAACTTTTTGCCATGATTAAAGATGAAACGGACGGGTTTTCCGGATTAGGCGATGCGGATAATGTAATGACTTCGCTCGCTATGCTCCGGCAGAACTATCCCTTTAATCCAACATCCGAACGCTCCAAAATCCTGTTAAACATGGTCGATGAAGTGAGAAACAAGACTTCCAATTTTACCAACCCCAATGTTATCAGCGAAGATAAAGTAGAAATCAAAAACCTACTCGAAAAAGAACACGTTTCTCCGGCAGATTGGATGGAGTACAAACACAGCTTCAAACGCAGTGAAGCCGATGTTGTTCAGTGGCTCGCCAACGAAGTAGCACAGATGTTTAGGCAAAATCAGACTTCGACATTTGTGGATACGGACAAAGAAAAACGCTTAAAACTGCTGCAAATAAAAGCCAAAGCAAGACTTAGAATGTTAGAATTATTAAAATAAAAAATATGTTTACGATAGATTACTTGCCCCGAATTTACGCTTGTTTAAAACAAGAAGAATTGCCCGAAGCCCTAAAACAGCCAACGTTTAATGATGTTAAAGACGCACTTGAATTTTATAATCAAGATGAGGAATTAACATTGTTTGTAAATACGTTTATTCAAAAGTTAGAGGCTTTTATGCAAACTCACGGAATTAGCTTTAGTTTATCAGATGATGATCGTCTGTTTACGATTAGGAAAGGTCTTATTATACCAACAGCCACAGGTGTACAGAGCCAACCGAAACAAACCAATGAGCATATTTTTGTTGTAAAGCCCGGAATTACAGAAAAAGATTTTACCAAAACGGACAAAGAAACTCCAAAAAAAGAAAAATCTTTATTTCCGAAACCTCCGAAAACAAAGAAGCATAAACCCAAATATAAAGTTGGGCAATATCTTTACTGGTACGACAATGACGGGACGCTCATTAAAGAAACGATTAAGAGTATTTCAGAAAAAGACAATGTTCCTATTTATGCCGTTTATCATGGAAAACATACTTGGTCGTACGGCGAACCGGAAATAGATGCTGCCCTTGCAGAGAAACGGATGTTTTTGGAAAAACCTGCCAAGCAAGTGGAGAAGTTACCGCTGGAAATCGTTTTTATCAAGCGTTATTTGGCTTTAGATGGCAAAACAAAGACTAAACATGAAATAGTAACCCTTATTAAATCGCTTCAAAAAGCCATCGTAGAAAAACAAATCCGCAAAACTTCGGAATATGCCGCCGAAATCGAAGAAATCCAACACCCGCTTCTCAAATGCCACGCAAGTATGGGAAAGTCAATAAAAATCGCTATTGACCATAAAAAATACTCCGAATATACTGCCATTGTTGAAAGCTGTAACCTGCATCCGGCAGTACGCTTTATCAAACGCTACATTGCTATACTTGGCGTTGAAGACAAGAAACTCCAACAAAAACGTGCAGAACACCTGCTTTGCCTTATTGAAAAACAAATGCCCAAACTTGAAAATGACCCGGCTTATGGCAAAGCCATCACCAATGTTTACAACTCTCTTGAGCAGTTTTTAGACAGCGGAAAATTACAAATTGCCGAACAGCAATTGTCCGGATTAATGGGACTTGCCGGAATATCGGACTTAGGCGGCGTAGGAAGTTTTCTTGCCGCAACGGCTTCCAATCTTTTGGCAAATGTATTAAGCAATCAATTTATCAAAAAGCCTACAAATGCAGTTGCCGGAATGGGAAACACGTCAATAGACATAATCAACAGCCTCGATTTTGCCAAAATGACATTTGAAACAATTTTATTTACAGGAAAGTGGGAAGAACTTATCGGCAATCCAAGTAAGAAATTTTCAATGATGGTTTACGGCAATCCCGGCGGTGGAAAAACAACGCTGTGTATTTCTTTTGCTAAATATTTGGCACAAGACCATAATATGAAAGTGCTGTTTGCCACAATTGAAGAGGGGGTTAATGGTACTTGTCAAGAAAAATTTAGTCGAATGGATGCTTTCCATTCCAATATAACTATCTCAAATTATCTTCCCGGCGATTTAAACGTTTATGCCATTGTTTTCATTGATAGCGTCAATACGTTCAGACTTTCCCCCGAAACATTATCCGAACTCAAGAAAAACAACCCCAACACAAGTTTTATTTCCATTTTTCAAGTAACCAAAAACGGTGTTTTCAAAGGCTCGAAAGAGTTCGAGCATGATATGGATGTAGTGGTCTCAGTTGAAAACGGCATAGCCTCCACCATCGGCTGCAAGAATCGGTTTGGGAAGAGTGGAGAGATGGGGGTATATTAGTACTATTATTTGGCTGTGTATGAAAAATTCATTATTTTTGCAATGCAGTTAAATTTTTACAAGAATGGATAAACAAAGATTTTATATTCATACAGAAGGGTTGGATGAAGCAGCTTACAAAAAAGCAATCAAATCAGCATACGAATTAGCAGATAATGACACATCTATTAAAAGAATAATATTGCTACTATATGCAAAAAATCAAGTAATTTTGCTTGAAAAGATATTTTCTTCGCAAATAATAAGGAAACTACTTACAGATACAGGATACACTTTTCCTGATACTAAAGTTTGCCTAAAGATAGAAACTATAAAAACGTATGAAGATGCCTTTTCGACATCTGCAGATATTGTAATTACTTTTGGAATTAATGCAGAAAACATCTTCCGTTTGGATGATTTTTATTGTACTAAGGTTATTATTGCGATTCCATGGTTGGTGCAAGGTTTGGAAAAATGGATTAAGACCTGGGAACCGATAGAATTAAATGGGGAACAAAATGCAATAATGCCATACCCTCTACCTTCTTTAATTGTACAACAGGCATTCCAAACACTAACCAGCCTTATAAACATGAGCACAGGCATAAGCCATTCATCGGATAAAGAAATGGCGAAAACATTTGTTTTGGCACTTCATGGAAATGAACAATCACTGGATGCAAACGCAGTTTTTGCTTATTTAGTTAAGGAACTTAATTGGGACACCGACACCGCTAATAAAATAGAAAAACTTATTGAAACTCTCAATTCTGGCGGTCATTTTAAAGGTGGAGATAGAAGCAGACTGCAATTATTTTATAATCAATGGAAAGAAAAAGTAAGAAATCAATAAATATTCGATATGATAGAGAATTTTTTAGAGAGTTTATTTGATTTGAGGAGAATACCAGGGAGATTTCTTCTTGTTGTATGTCTTTGTTCCGCATCCATTCTTTTTATACCTGATAAATTCTTATTAAAACTAAATTTGACCGAATTTATCGTAGATTATGGAAAATTTATTGGCATTACATTTCTTATAAGTTTTGTATTTGTGCTTATTGCTGTGATTGGGGCTGTTAAGAAAAATATAAGTAAGCACATCATGATACATAAAACGAAGAAGGCCATTTTGCGAGCGATTGAAAACTTGGATTATCATGAAAAAGCACTTCTAAGAGAGTTTGCTATTAATGGTAAAAGTGCCATACAGCTACCTATTAATGACGGAACTGTAGTTGGACTTGTAAATAAGCATATTCTCTATAGGGCATCTAACGTGGGGGGAGCATATTTGGGAGAAGCTTGCTTCCCTTTTTCAATTACAGAATTTGCAGAAGAACGCTTAACGACTGAAATGCTTGACATCCCCAACAATCCAACAGAAGAAGATAGAAAAAGAATATTACAAGACCGACCAACTTGGGCAAAGCAACAAAGTTATACTAATAGTTTACTAAATTCTTTCTGGTAAGAATTATACAATGAGATAGTGATTATGATTTGTGAATTATGCAAGCAAGAGAAACTGCCTAAAAGCAACACGCACTACTTGACAGATGCAATAATAAGAGACTGTATTAATGCAGATGGCTACACAGGTAGGGAGAAAGGGTTGTATTTTGGAATCTCAAACAAAGGAATGGGATTAGAATTTAATTTCCAAAAATCTACGCCGGTTGATTCTATTGAACAAGTTTTAGGGAGAGCTCCTTCTGAAGAAGAGATTGAAAAAGCAAAACAAAATCCATATTCAGTTAATGATAAATTTTGTATAGAGTGTGAGCAAAAATTTACCAAAATAGAAACAAAATTCATAGAAAAATATTATCATCCGTTATTTAGAAAAAGATGCTTCGTTCAAGAAAAGCTAAATAAACAGGATGCTCTTTCTATAAGACTGTTCTTTTTATTACAAATTTGGCGTTCTGCTATATGTGTTGAGCATTTTGTTATTTCTGATAAAATTAAGAAAAGTATCCGTAATATAATTTCTACTGAAGATTTTTTTAGTGATAGAATACTTGATGTACCACTGTATGTAGCTTATTTAGCCACCCCGGAAGATGATTATAGCACTAATTTTGTTGATTTAAGATCAACAAAAGAATATAGTATTATTTTCATGAATGACTTTATTATTGCATGCGTTGAAAGTCGAGATGAGATTGCTAATGACGACAAAGATATTCTTCAACAAATAGCTCCTGATTATAAAAATTTCATAAATTTTCAATGTGATAATATACAAGTTCAATTTTTTTCAGAAAATGAAAGAAAGAAGATTTTGGAAAAAGATATAGCATCAAACGTCGCTGATAATACTATCAATAATTGGTTTGAAATATTCTCCCAGTTGTGGAGAAAATTTACACAAACAGATCCGTGTCCTGAAATGAGAATGGAATTAGTGAGGTACATATTACAGAATGCAAAAAATAATCCCCAAGCCTTTTTAGAAAAAGAAATACTCCACAGAATAGCCGAATTTACTTTTTCAAAACTTAACAAATAGAGCAATGTCTCTCTTACACATTGGTAGGTAATTAAATAAATAGATTGGTTTTGACGACGTGTCTAAAATTGCAATAATCCTGCTGTATTTCATCTGCCCAATGGTTTAACTCCTGAGAAATATACCGTAATTTTTCATCATAAGTTTGTGGGGGCAATACTTCCCCTGATCTCCTATCTATCCAGCTGTAATATTGTTCTTTTTCAACCTCTTCAAGTTTGGCTAATGATGGATTCAAAGGTATCTGCTGCCATGCACTTAGCATTGGAGAAAAATTTACGCCAAGAAAAGATTTCAAACCTAAAATACTCGTTTTTAAGTTTTCTGAACTTACTTGAATTTCAGGAATTAAGAATTTATTTTCTTGTCGATTCAACGTCTCAACTACGTTTCTTAATATTTTGTAATCCCAATTACTAATTCTTTGAATATTAACAATATTAGTAAAATTATCAAAGAAAAATGATTCATCTTTTATAATAGTTTCTAATTTTCTAAAAATTTCAGTATCATGATCTCTAACAGTCCGTTCATAAATATTTGTTTTTTCAGCGATGGCAGTTTCTAATGCTGACTTAATAAACTCAACTAATGAAAAAGAAGAGTCACTGGTTCTAAAAAGATTTATTCTTCGACCTTTTATATCAAAAGGAACTTTGTCAATATCACCATAGTCACCGTTGAGTAATAAAATGATTCGATCTTCACCAATAGCCCTAAGTGCAAATCCACATTCAGTCATCACATTAGGATTAGGAATTTGTTTATTTCCGTTATTCAAAGTTGCAATTGGAGTTATATCTCCGATAAAAATAGCGCAGGTATTGATTTTTTCATGGATTGTTTTTACAATATCTGGAGAACCGGATCGTTTCATTGTACCATGGTCATAAATCAATTCTATGTTCTGAAATTCAGAAGACTGATTTATTATTTGTATTGCAGCTTGTATTTTCTTTGCAATGAAATTCCGATTGTTCCTAATGTCGGATTGCCAAGAGAAGAATATTGTACATTTGTGTTCCATAGAGCATTTCTGTTTAAAGGTGTAGAGATTAATGTATTCGTGTTCTAAGGAGATAATGCAACTTTGAAAAATCGGCTATTGTCTTTATTTCAATATTATATCCTAATTCTTTGGAGAAAGAAGACTTCCATAAGAAGCATTTAATTTGTTCGATCCAACCCAATTGATTCAATTTATTGTAATGGATAAACTTTTTTAATAAATTCTGCTTCATTCCAATATTGAAATTGTTTATGAAAAAGTAAAAAGAATCATGTTGTGTCCAGCTTAAGATATTATCATATGTGTATCCAGAAGAAACACCAATACGTTCAAGTTCTTTGCAGAAATCACGTAACTCTCTGTATTTTACTACTTTTTCTTTGTCAAGCTTATATTCGTGAATTTGCACCGAAACACTTTTCATATCTATAAACTTCGCTAAACATAAACGATGCTGCCCAGAGAATGTGAAGAAATGATTGCCATATTTATACACGCATTTTTCATCCTGATCTGTTTTTATATGGCTTATTACCGCTTCTAGCGTTTTTTGTTTTTTGATTACTTCATTAAGACGTTTTAATGAATATAGCAAATCAGTCCAATTACTGCAACTTTCATATTCAAAATAATCAATGCCGATTATTTGAGAAGGGTCAATCTCTCCTTTATAAATTCTATCAAGGTAAAAGAAATCTTTATATTTCAAATCGTGAGGAAAATAAATGACATCATTGTTCCAATCATTAAATTCAAAGCTTGGATATATATGCTTAATCCATTCAATCCTATCAATAGGGCTGTCATTCATAAACGTTTTATCCCTTTATATTTTATCTCTATGATTTTCCTTCAGCCAATCCGTGAGCGCCATTGCACTATTGGAAAGTTCTATAAGTAATGGCGCTGGGGTTGGAACAACTTCGGCATATTTGTGGGGCTTTACCAGCATATGGCGAGAGTCTATATAATTACCCTCTTCAAATTCATATAAAATCCCATATTCAGCATCCAAACACTCCCAACAATTGGGATAAACCTTTGACTTCTCAATCGTAAACCGTTCCATAAATTTCTTTGTAGCTGTAAAGGTACGAATTTTTTTAATATATTAGAGGTCGGAATTCCGACCTCTAATATATTACTGCCTCTCATATTATGGACGGCAAAGTTGATTGATAAACTGTATTTCCACCGGCCATAAAGGTTTCGAGGTCTTCTTTGAGAAAATAAAGTCTGCGCCCTGTGCGGCGATGAGGCAAGTAGCCGCGCTCAATGTAGTTGTGAACACTGCGCGTGCTGCAATGAAGTACCTGGGAGGCTTCTTCAATACTCATCCAACGGTCGTTGAGTTTACTAAATGGCGTTTGAGAACTACGGCGTATAAGAAATAATATTTCGTCCATACGTTCGTGCAATCGTGTAACATCGTCTTTGTGGATTAATGTGAAAGATTCCATTTGTTTTTCTGAATTTGTAAGTTAATAATTGAATTTTTATTTTGCCTTTCGCGAAATCATTTGCAAAGATTCAATTTCTTTCAATAAAAAATGGTACCTTGTAACGTTACAAAGTACCATTTTTATTCGTACAAATTTATAAAACAAAGAATTACAAATATTACTTTTTTCAATCCAAAATAACATGCCCAATTTTACCGATTTTGGCAAAAAATCTGAAACTCATTGCTTATTTTTGGAAGAAAAACGACAGATTGCTTCTTTCTACTGTATATTTTTCTTTGCAAAGCACCGTATTCTTCAAATGGGAAGTTGAAAAACTGACAGCATATTTTGTGAAAACGCCGGAAACTTAACTGGTCACCCACGTTTGATACTTTTTTGCTGTGATACAAGCATAATAAAAGTTCTAACAACTCACTTTTGCTTCCGACCCATCTTAATGAAGAAGTATATTTAAAATCTCCTAAATTCACAGACTCATCTGTTTTAATAAAGTTTTGACAGGTATCTAATTTAAACTTTAAAAAATCGCGCAAAATTCGGAGGCTATATTGCTGTGCGTGCAAAAAATCCGAAAGTTTACAAACCACTTGCTTTCGCTGGCGTTCATCTAATTTGATATAAGGCAGAAAGGCTAAATCGTGTTGCAAAATAGATTTATTGTACAAACTTACTTTGTGAAAGCGCAGTTCACACTCCTTTATTAATAATAAAATTGACGTAATAAAAATAACAATAATCTACATAATTTATTTGAACATCATTCTTTTTTAATGGTTTACTTTTGATATTAACGATATGCGCCACTGATTTTTCCGCATAATACCGACATATCTCTGTCAATCTTTTTATTGAGTACCTTTGCATAATGTTCCGTCATTACAGTAGTGGTATGACCGAGCATTTTGCTCACTGTTTCAAGAGGAACATCATTATTAAGTGTTATTGTTGTGGCAAAGGTGTGGCGTGCCACGTGAGTGGTTATTTTTTTATCGATTTTGCACGCTTTTGCAATATTTCTTAAATGTGGTCTTAGTAACAAATTCCGTACACAAAGATAAGGTAGTAAAAAAAACTTTAACTTTGCATTATGGAAAAGACAACAAAACGACGGAAGTATGATCGCAGTTTCAAAGAAGAAGCTGTAAAATTGAGTTATGAACGCAG
>JAVBNF010000068.1:0-34629 GCA_031551725.1 Bacteroidales bacterium | reverse complement strand
AGAGGGAAATTGTTTTTTGAAATGGTTAAAGTTTTGAAAGAAAAACAACCACGCTTCTTAATCGGAGAAAATGTTAAAGGGTTACTTTCAGCAAATAAGGGGAAAGCCTTTCCAATGATTATAAAGGAATTTGAAAAGGCTGGGTATCATATTCACTTCAAACTATTAAATGCATCTGAATATGGAGTGCCACAAAAGCGTGAACGCGTATTTATTGTAGGATTTAGAAATTTTGATGATTATTTCAATTTTAAATTTCCACAACCGACTACACTAAATGGTTCTAAAGTTGTTCTCAATCAAGTTGTGGATAAAAAAGCCGACAATGATAACAAATGGTTTTTTAGTGAACGAGCAGTTGAAGGGATGTTGCGAGTAAGAGAAAAAATGAACAAAGGCAGAGTTCAAGACCTTAACCAACCTTGCAATACAATTAGTTCTCATCTTGCAAAAGTAACTTTAAACGGAACAGACCCTGTTTTGATGATTGGGGAACGTTATCGACGATTTACACCGAGAGAAGCTGCAAATATTCAATCTTTCCCTCCGTCTTTCAAATTAGATAGTGTTTCAGATAACAGACAATATAAAGCAATTGGCAATGCAGTACCACCAGTGTTGATGTGGAATGTTATGAATGCATTAGTGAGAGTTTTACCAATATCGCAAGAAAATGAGCATAAAACAATTGTCAAGCTAGTTGCACAATAAACGGACGAACAAGAAGGGCAGTAGCCAGCTCACGGTCTACTGCAATTACCTGGGGATATATTGAAAGTTCGGCACTCGTCCGAACTTTTTTCTTATATGGTTTGTTGAGCTTTGATTCTACCAAAGCTCGTCTATTCTGAATTGATTCCAAAATCCAAGTTGAAATTTGTTAAAATTTGAAAAAAGCCCTACCTTTGCGTCTTCCAAAAAACGAAAATATGGAAAGTATTCAGGTTTTAGACAAAAAATTCAAGCCTTATCGTTCGGCAGAAGAAATTGAAGCGGCTGTTGTGCGTTTAGCCAATGAAATCAATAGAGATTATGAAGGGAAGAAGCCTATTTTCCTGGTGGTCTTGAGTGGTTCATTTATTTTTGCAGCCGATTTGTTTAAACGGATTAAAACGCCCTGTGAAGTTTCGTTTATTAAAGTTTCTTCTTATTCGGGAACGGAAAGTACGCATGCGATCCGCGAAGTAATTGGGTTGCCGAAAGAAGTTGCCGGACGTGAAATAATTGTGATTGAAGATATTGTAGATACCGGCGAAACAATAGAATATTTGAATTTTGTAATTAACCGTGCGCAGCCGGCCGGATTAAAAATCTGTACGTTGCTTTTTAAACCGGAAAAATATTCCAAAAATTTTCCCATTGATTACATCGGGATGTCTATTCCCAACGATTTTGTGGTTGGCTATGGCTTGGATTATGATGGTTTCGGAAGAAACTTACCGGCCATTTATCAAATTGAAAATTAATTCCCACGTTCGAAAAACCAATTTCGAACATCGTTCAAATCCGCTATTGATGAGGTTTTAAGCGAAATTTGCGGATTTGGATAGTTTTGTTCCGAGAGAATTTCCTGTAAAGATAAATCATCATCATAAACTTCTGTTTTTTGACGATGTTTCAGGTATTGCAGTGTTCGCAATCCATCGAATTTTTCGTGGCAGAATTTTACAAATTGATTCTCTGTTTTTGCTTGTTTCCGTAAGGATCTCCACCATTCTTTATCTTGCAGAACATCTTCTATAAAACGCAAAACCGGAAATTCAATATCTTGATGAAAAAGTCTTGGAAATTGCAAAAAAGATTCTTCAATTTCCTTGAAAAAGCGCTTGTTGTAAACCGGATAACTTTCCCAATTCTCTTCTTTTCCTTTGATTAAAGCGGGGCCTGTTCCGAAAAAAACGCGGTCGCTGTAGCGAACACCGGGAAAAACCGGCGTTGAAGTTCCGCAAATCACTTCACCGATTTTTTGTAATTTTTGTAAAAAATAAAAATCTTCGCCGCTTTTTACGGGCGACATTCCGCCGCTTTTGCGATACGCCCAAACAGGAACAGCCATTGCAGATCCAAGCGCCGTGAATGCGTATGGACTTCCTATCTTTTGCAGATTGTACAAATAACTGCGCATATAAATTTCGTAGTGTAAAACCGCCCGGTTTAAAACTTCATCATCGGTAAGATTGTGAAAATAAGACGCAGAAAAGCCCGTTGCCAACGGATGTTTCGTTGTTTGTTCGCGAAGTGAAGCCAAATAAGTTTCGGGATAAAAACTGTCGGCATCCACGCAAGCCATTAAATCATCCTCTTTTGCAAATTGATTGATGTTTTCCAATAAAACGCTTCTTGCTTGTCCAACGCCGTATTTCTTGCGGTTCCAGCCTTTTCCGGGCGAAGAAAAATCCAAGATATGAATGGGAATATTTGTCTTTTGCCGTAAGGCGTTCAGCATTTCCAACGTTTCCGCATTTTGCTTGCAGATAGCCGATTTTGTATCATCTTCCCAATAAAACTCAGGTTGATTGACACAGACAAAAATCGAAAATTCTTCTGAAATATTTTGTTTTAACAACGAATCCAATGCTTTTTCGACATCAGGTTCATTCATGACAGGCATTGCGATAAAAATCATAATTTGAAACAAATAGACGGCAAAGGTAGAAATTTTATTTAAATAAATGCTTGTTTTTATGCTAATAATGTAAAATCAGTTTTTATTTAGACAAATTTTTCGTAAATTTGCTCTTTAAACATTTTTATTGAATGAGCACAAAAAAAGTAACCGTAGAAACTGCAAAAGAACTCGGCTTGTTGCCCGAGGAATTCGAACAAATCAAAGAAATTCTCGGCCGTACGCCGAATTTCACGGAGTTGAGCATCTTCTCTGTGATGTGGTCGGAACACGCATCTTACAAAAACTCGATCAAATGGTTGAAAACATTGCCTAAAGACGGTCCGCAAATGTTGGTGGAACCGGGCAAGGAAAATGCCGGGATGATTGACGTTGGCGATGATTACGCTTGTGTTTTCAAAATCGAATCGCATAACCATCCAAGTGCTGTGGAACCTGTTCAAGGCGCTGCAACCGGTGTGGGCGGTATCAACCGTGATATTTTCACCATGGGTGCACGTCCCGTTGCTCAACTGAACTCTTTACGCTTCGGGAATCTCGAAGAAGCCCATACCAAATGGTTGATGAAAGGCGTCGTGAAAGGAATTTCTCACTACGGAAATGCATTCGGTGTTCCTGTTGTGGGCGGCGAAGTTTATTTCGATCCTTGCTATTCTACAAATCCATTGGTAAACGCCATGTCGGTGGGGATCATGCATAAAGACGATTTGGTATCTGCCATTTCGAAAGGCGTTGGAAATCCTGTGTTCATCGTAGGTTCCGCAACCGGCAAAGACGGTATTCACGGCGCTACATTCTCTTCTGCCGATATTACCGAAGATTCCGCTAACGATATTCCATCGATCCAAGTAGGCGATCCGTTCCAAGAAAAACTTTTGCTCGAAGCAACCCTCGAAGTCATCAAAACCGGCGCTCTTGTGGGGATGCAGGACATGGGTGCTGCCGGAATCATCTGCTCTACTTCCGAAATGTCGGAAAAAGGCGAACACGGTATGCGAATTGATTTGGATAAAGTTCCGTTGCGTCAAAGCAACATCGAGCCTTGGGAAATCTTGCTTTCCGAATCGCAAGAGCGTATGCTTATCGTGGTGAAAAAAGGTCAAGAGAAAAAAGTACAAGCCGTTTTCGATAAATGGGAATTGAATTGCGCGCAAATCGGCGAAGTAATCAAAGGCGATCGCTTGAACTTCTATTGGGAAGGGAAGTTGGTGGCTGATGTTCCTGCTCCTTCTTTGGTATTGGGCGGCGGAGCTCCTGTTTATGAACGTAAATACAAAGAACCAAAATATTTCGAGCAATCGAAAAAATTCAATATTAAAACCGTTCCGGATTTGGAATTGGATGAAGCTAAAAAAGTAGCTCAATATTTGATTAAACAACCGAATATTGCTTCCAAACGTTGGGTTTACAAGCAATACGATTCCATGGTTGGAACCAAAAACATGAGTACTAACAAGCCGTCGGATGCTGCGGTTGTGAATTTAAAACACACTGATCGCGCTTTGGTAATGACTGTTGATTGCAATGCTCGCTATGTACATGCAAATCCGATGAAAGGTACGGAAATCGCTGTGGCGGAAGCTGCGCGCAACATCGTTTGTACGGGCGGACAGCCGTCTGCGATTACCAACTGTTTGAATTTCGGGAATCCTTACGATCCGGAAATTTACTGGCAATTTGTGGGCGCTATCAAAGGGATGACGAATGCTTGTAAAATGTTCGGAACACCTGTAACAGGTGGAAATGTGAGCTTTTACAATCAAACAACCATCGGCAAAAAGAAACCCGAAGCAGTTTATCCTACGCCAACCATCGGTATGGTGGGACTTTTGGACAAACAACATCACATGGGATTGGCTTTCCGCAAAAAAGGGGATGCCATCTTCTTGCTTGGAAAATCACGTGAAGACATCAATTCTTCCGAATATTTATACAACTACCGCGGTGTAAAACTATCTCCGCCGCCGTATATGGAGCTGGATGAAGAATTTGCCGTACAAAATGCAGTTTTAGGATTGATCAATGAAAAATTAATTCTTTCGGCGCACGATATTTCCGATGGCGGATTGTTTGTAACCCTTGCAGAATCGGCATTCCCGAACAATTTGGGATTTGATATTATTACCGACAGCGAAATCCGTTTGGATGCTTTCTTATTCGGCGAATCGCAAAGTCGTGTGGTGGTTTCGGTAGATCCGGGCATGGAAGAAGAATTTGTAGAATTCATGATGGAAACCGGTGTGCCTTCGATTTATATCGGCCATGTTACCGGCGGTAAAGTGGTAGTTGACGAAGAGCCTTTCGGCAAAATTTCCGATTACAAAACGGCTTACGACGAGAGTATCGAGAGTGTGATGGAGGCGTAAGGGATGAATGCGGATTTGGCAAATAAAATATCAAGCTATTTGGCAAGTCAACCGATTGACAAGGCGTGGTTATTTGGTTCATACGCCCGCGGCGAGGAAACGAAGCAAAGCGATATTGATCTGCTTGTTGAGTTTTCCAAAAATTCTCAAATAACACTTCTTCAGTATGCTCATATTATTAATGAGCTTGAAAAAATAACGGGGAAAAGTGTCGATTTAGTTGAAAGCGGCTATTTAAAACCTTTTGCAAAACAAAGTGCTGAACACGATAAAATTCTAATTTATGAGAGAAGAAATTAGAAATAAAGAACGAATCAATCATATTATTGAAGCCATTGATAATATTTCCGAATTTGTAAATGAAAAAACATTTGAGGAATATGTTAATGATAAAATGCTGCGTTTTGCTGTTGTGAAAAACCTTGAAATAATAGGCGAAGTAGCTTATGCGCTTACAAAAGATTTTGTAAAAGCAAATCCTCAAATTGAATGGGATGACATGATCAAAATGCGTCATGTTTTGGTACATGGGTATTATCAAATAAATGAGCGAATTGTTTGGCAAACGATCACCACAAGACTTGCAGATTTACGTGAAAACTTGGTGGTTTTAGCAAATACTTTTGTTTAATGACAGTAAGTAGTAAAATAAAAACAGCATTCCTCTGTCTATTTATTTGTTTTTCGTGCACTCTTTTTGCCCAAGACTCTCTTATTTTCAAACAATTCTTTTATTCTTCCGGCGCAGTTTCCTCCGAAGGTTTTTTGCGCAAAGGGAAGCCCGATGGTTATTGGAAATCGTTTAACGAAAAAGGAGAACTTGTTTCCGAAGGCAACCGTAAAAATTATTTGCTCGACAGCGTTTGGAAATTCTATAAAGACAGCCAATTAACCACGCTTATTACTTACGCCGAAGGCAAAAAAAACGGTTTGCAAAAAACGTTTACCAAGAACGATATTATTGAAGAATATTTTTTTAATGATATCCGCGACAGCGTTCGTAAAATTTATTTCTTAAACGGAAACCTTAAAAAAATCACGTTTTTTGAAAATGTTGTGGAACAAGGTCTGGAAAAAGAATTTGATACATCCGGTACAATTGTTTGTATGACCGTTTACCGCAATGGGTTTGTGATTTCTCGTGATATTATTAATCGCAAAGACAAATTCGGACTTAAACAGGGAATGTGGCGATTTTTCTATCCGGATAGCGATGTTTTTTCACTCGAAGGAACTTACCTCAACGATAAGAAAAACGGCTATTTTAAAAGTTTTGACACCGCCGGAATTCTTATCAAAATCGAAAAATATATCAACGACGAACTCGAAACGCAAGCGCCCGAATTGCAGAAAATGGATGTACGGACGGATTATTATCCGAATGGTCAGCCCAAAGTTGTAGCGGCTTATAATGCCGAAGGGAAGCCGGAAGGTGTTCGTCGTGAATATGATACAGCCGGTAAAATCATCAAAAGTTATACGTACGAAAACGGCAAAATAAAAGGCGAAGGCATTGTGGATGCCCGCGGCCGTGCGCAAGGCTTTTGGCAAGAATTTTATCCCGACGGGAAATTGAAAGCCAGCGGAAATTATCGAAATGGGAACCGTACCGGTGAATGGAAATTCTTTTTCGAAAATGGGAAACTTGAACAAGAAGGCGAGTACGATAATAAAGGCAAATATTCCGGCGAATGGCGCTGGTATCACGCCGACGGCAGTTTGCATGTTGTGCAAAATTATCTGGACGGAAAAGCCGATGGCGAGATGACCGAATACGACGATAACGGACGAATTATTGCGCAGGGTGATTATATTGAGGGCACGGAAGAAGGTTTTTGGTATGTTTACACAGGTAAAGAGTATAGCGAAGGCAAATACCACGCCGGCGAGAAAAAAGGCGCGTGGAAGAGTTATTTCGATAGGGATAAGAAACAGCTTAGTTTTTCCGGCGGATACAAAGATGGAAATCCAGATGGTTTTCACACTTACTACTATCCGAATGGAAAAGTTCGCGAAGAAGGCCGCTACCGTATGGGCGAGCGCGACGGCACCTGGCGCAAATACGACGAGGGCGGCAATCTTTATGTCCGCGTCGTTTACAAAAAAGGCGAAGAAATCCGCTACGACAACGTTCGCATTGATGCTTATTTAGGGAATTGAACTTTTTCGTTGATCGTTTGTTGTTAAGTTATAAAAACCAAACAAACAAAAGTTATGAAAAAATTAGTTCTTTGCTGCACGATTTTGGCGTTTCTCGGATTTTCGTGCAAAAGTGGTAACAAACAACAACTTGCCGATGCGCAAAATGTTAATCAAATTGAAGGTAAAACTTTGCAAGTGAATCCGGCCGATACGCATATCGAATGGTTCGGACATAAGCCCGGCGGCGGACATCATGGAACAATCGCTTTGAAATCGGGAGAAATTGTCGTTAATAAAGATCAATTGTTGGGCGGAAAATTTGTGATTGACATGGCTACGATTGTGAATTTGGATTTGACTACCCAATCAATGAACGAAATGTTGATCAGCCACCTTAAGAGTCCCGATTTCTTTGATGTTGAAAAATATCCGGAAGGAAAATTTGAAATCACTTCGGTGGATAAGATAGATAATGAAAATATTAAAATCCACGGTAATTTAACATTGAAAGAAGTTACCAAGAACATTGATTTCAATGCTAAAGTTGCACAAAATGGAGATGTTTATTCGGCTCAAACCGACACTATCACGCTCGACCGCACCATTTGGGGCGTAAATTACGGTTCCAAAAATGTTTTCAAGGACATAAAAGATAAGTTTATCGATGATGAAATGAGGATTGTTATCCACATTTCGGCAAAAGAATAAACAATACACATAAAAAGCAGGGGATCAGAATTTTGAGCCCCTGCTTTTTTTATTTTTATGCATAAAATTTTATTTTGTCACCAATGTTCCGATAGCATCGCCCATCACTACCTTTTTCAAATTTCCTTTGGTATTCATATCAAAAACATAAATTGGCAGATTGTTTTCTTTGCAAAGCGTAAATGCGGTTAAATCCATAATACGCAGGTCTTTCGCGTAAGCATCATCAAACGTAATGGTTGAAAATTTTGTGGCTTTCGGATCTTTTTCCGGGTCAGCAGTGTAAACGCCATCTACTCGCGTGCCTTTTAAAAGCACATCTGCTTCGATTTCAATTCCGCGCAAAGCGGAGCCTGTATCGGTCGTAAAAAACGGATTTCCGGTTCCGGCGGCAATAATTACAATTTTTCCTTCTTTTAAGTGTTTTTTTGCGCGCTGGCGGCTCATTTCCTCACAAATGGGATCGATGGATAATCCGGATAACAAAGCTGTTTCTGCGCCTTGTTTTTGCAGTTCGGCTTGAAGCGCCATGCTGTTGATTACAGTTGCGAGCATGCCCATATAATCACCTTGCACACGATCCATGCCTTTGGCTGCACCTTGCAATCCGCGGTAAATATTGCCTCCGCCGATTACGATGGCTACCTGGCAGCCGGCTTGCGCAACTTCCCTGATTTCTGCAGCATACGCCGTTAAAACTTCGGGATCAATACCCGTTTGTTGGTTGCCCATCAGTGATTCGCCGCTGAGTTTTAGAAGGATTCGGTTGTATTTCATAAGATTCTGTTTTGGTAAAAGGTTAAAGGTGAACAGGAAAACGAGAGAACGAGAGAACAAGAGAACAAGAGAACGGGAAAACGAGAGAACGGGAAAACGAGAGAACGGAGCTACAGGGAGGCTTCGATGGTTTTAATAAATTTTGAAATCATTTTTATTAATGAGATAATTTCAGTTGTTATTTCTGAGCATATTTCTTCACTGATAAAACGTAAATCTCTGGCGATAATAGTTAATGTTTCAAGTTCTGATAAAGATCCCAATGAAATATATAAAAACTGTCTTAATTCTTTTTGAGAAGCTCGTCCGGCGCCTTCGGCAATATTTGCAGGGACAGAAACAGCGGCGCGACGCATTTGAGACGTTAGGCCATATACTTCTTCTTTCGGAAAAGATTGCGTTGCTTGATAAATAGACTTTACCATAGCAATACCCTTTTTCCAAATTTCAGAATCTTTATGTGTTTTCATATATTTTTTACTTTTATATATTCCCGTTATCTCGTTTTCCTGTTCTCTTGTTCTCTCGTTTTCCCGTTCTCTCGTTTTCCTGTTCTCTCGTTTCCCCGTTCTCTCGTTTTCCCGTTCTCTCGTTTGTCTATTTCCCCGTTATCCAAAGGAGCTAAAAACAAAGTTTTTCACAAAGCCCATCGTCTCTGCCTCCGCTTCATAGAAACCCATATGGCCTGTATTAACGATAAGAATTTCAGTATGATTAGGTAGTTGCGTTTGAAGGTCTAAAATCTTTTGAACATTGCTTTTAGTGTCGTGTTTGCCCAAAATAAACATCACCGGCGTATTTGTATTTTGCAAAACACTTGTCAAATCTTCGCGGTCGCGCATGCCGATTTGTGATGCAATAATAGCTTCTACCGGCATTTGTTTGGCACGTTCTGTTAAATCTGTAATTTCGTTTGGAAATTTGGCGGCATTTTCTTCGGCAAATAAATCGGGAATAAATTGCGTGATAAAACCTTTGCGATCTTGACGAAGCAACTCAATCGTGCGATTGCGAAACTCTTTCGTATGTTCGCTATCAGCCATGGTATGTGAGTGGAAAAATCCGAAACCTTGCACTTTTTGCGAAAAATCTTTAGCAAATTGTGCCGTTACATAACCACCCATCGAATGTCCGATGATAACGCATTTTTCTATTTTTTCATTTTCCAAAACGGCATTAATACATTGTGCTTGTAAGGGTAGGGGATGTACTTCGCCGAAAATATCTGTTTGTCCGTGTCCCGGCAAATCAATACAAATAACACGGAAAAAGGCACTCAAACTTTCTGAAAATCGGGTCCACAAAAAAGTACTCTCCATAAATCCGTGAATCAGCACTAAAACATGACCGCTTCCCACGTCGGTGTAGTGAATGTTTTTATTTTGAAAAGAAATGTTTTTGTCCATGATTTTTTTTGTTTCGAGTTCGTCATGGCCAGCATGCAACGCATGCATGGCCATCCGGTTCAATTATTGTTCTTCGTCAGCTGTTGAAACATCTGCTCCAACCGCCCTCCGCTTGTTAAATTTTCAATCGTATCGTCGGCCGCAATTTTTCCGAGGTTGATAATAATGGCGCGGTCGCAGATGGCTTCTACTTCCTGCATGATGTGTGTCGAAAGCAGAATAGTTTTTTCTTTACCAAGACTTTTTATAAGGTGGCGAATTTCTTCCAATTGATTCGGATCTAACCCGGTTGTTGGTTCATCCAGAATCAAAACTTCCGGTTGATGAATCAACGCTTGCGCCAAGCCTACACGCTGACGATAACCTTTTGAGAGTTCGCCGATTTTCTTCTTGTATTCGCGCTGCAATCCGGTAAGTTCGATCATTTCCGAAATCCGGTTTTCGATTTGTGTTTTTTCTAAAAAAATACGAGCGTTAAATTCCAGATATTCTTTTACATACATCTCCATGTAAAGAGGATTGTGTTCGGGCAGATAGCCGATGCGTTTGCGCACTTCGAGCGATTGTTTTTCTACATCGAAACCGCAAACAGAGGCTGTTCCCGAAGATGCAGCCAAATAACAGGTAAGGATTTTCATCATCGTACTCTTGCCGGCACCGTTCGGTCCGAGAAAGCCAACGATCTCACCTTTAGGGATTTCGAAACTTACATTGTCCAGCGCTTTTTGTGCGCCGTACAATTTGCTGATATAATTTACAACGATAGACATGGCACAAAAGTACAAAAAATCAATGGAAATATGAAAATTTTTTCGTAACTTTGTCTTTTATACAAAATTTACATGGAAAGTCCGAAGATTTTATTTGTCAATCAGGAAATTGTACCCTATCTGAAAGAAACAGCACTTGGAAACGTTGCACGCCATATACCGCCTGCAGTTCAAGACAAAGGGAAAGAAATTCGCTCTTTTATGCCGCGTTTTGGAAATATCAACGAGCGCCGCCACCAATTACACGAGGTGATTCGCCTTTCGGGAATGAATATCGTGGTAAACGATGTTGATCATCCTTTGATTATCAAAGTGGCCTCCATTCCTGCTGCTCGCATGCAGATTTATTTCATCGACAATGATGACCTTTTTGGACGAAAATCGATGTTTGTTGACAAAAACGGCAAAGCCTTTACTGATAACGACGAACGCTCGATTTTTTTTGTCAGAGGTGTGATCGAAACGCTAAAAAAATTAAGTTGGACGCCTGATATTATTCATTGCAATGGCTGGTTTACTTCTTTGCTTCCGCTATATCTGAAACGCGTTTACAAAGACAATCCGCTTTACGCGAATGCAAAATTAGTATTGTCGCTGTACAGTGACGGCTACAAGGGGAAGTTGAATAAAGACTTTGTGAAAAAACTCAAATTCGATGGTATCCTTGCAAAAGATGCCGAAAAATATTCTGATACAAGCTACATCAATTTTATGAAAGCGGCTATTGACTTGGTTGACGGCGTGATTGTCGGCGATGAAAAAGTGAGCGCAGAGTTGATTGATCATGCAAAAAAGGGTCGGAAAAAAGTTTTAGCCTACCAAGGTGAAGAAAACTACGAAGAAGCATATAACTCTTTTTACGACCGCGTGTTGGGATTGAATAAAAAATAATGAAAAAAAGCCTTCTTTATAGCATTTTTGCAGTTTTATTATTCTCCTTTGTTTCTTGCAAAAAAGAATTATCTCCCGATATCGGTTTGGATTTGCAACCCGAGGATGAAGCGTTGTTTGCCTATTTTAACGACACTTGTCAGGCGTTGACATTGGAAGTTATATCCGTTAAAGAAGACACGGTTTGGTTTAACAGATCCATTTCAAACTATTGGTTGGGAAGTATGTATGATCCGGATTTTGGCGTTTCGAGCGCACACATTGTAACGCAGTTGTACGGAATAAGCGTTGGCACAGCCGATTTTGACAAAATGATAAAGGTGGTTGATTCTGTGACTTTGACGCTGGTTTACGATAAAGGATATCCGGCTGACAAAGAGTCGTTAGACCGGATGACCATTGATATTTACAGATTGAATGAATATTTGGATACAACCATTTATCCAACGTGCCGTAAACCAATGGCAGATACTCTTGGATTTGTAAAAATACTTGAAAATTATCCTTTTGACCCGCACCCTTACGATTCTGTGGAGATTAACGATTCAACCAAAGGTGCTCCGCGTGTTACTTTCAAATTGGACGATGCAATCGGAAGAATGTTGATGAATTATAAAGCGTCGGATTTGATGCTTGACAGTGTAAATCGTTTATTCAATGGCAATGGCCTTTATATTCATGCGCATTCGGAAACACAAATCAACAAAGGATCTTTTGTGAGCTTTAATCTGGATAATGCAAACACTGTGTTTACAGTTTACTTCCACGGAGAAGGGGATTCTGTACAGTACGAATACACGGCGCTTTTAGCGGGTGGAATTAAGCGCTATAATCATTTCGAACACGATTATGAAAACACCGCTTGCCCTGATTTAAAGAGTCAATTAGCAGGCGATACCGCTTCAACACAAAATGCGCTTTATTTGGATGGTTTTGCAGGCTTGTCGCTAAATCTTAAAATGCCGAAAATTAGAGATTTGCAAGGGCGAAAAATGATTATCAATCAAGCGGTATTGGTATTTCCCAATGCAGATAAGGAAAATGCGAAATATTCTCCACCTTCCGGCGTTTCAATTTCCGATACTGTTCGCGGTCTTGTTCCCGGAATAGAAGATTATAATTCAGTATACAAAATAAATGCAGCCTATAACAAAACGAGAGGTGATTATAGAGTATTTATTACCCGTCATGTACAGCATTTGGTACAAGATGGCTCGACAATTGAAAATAAAATGCTGAAGATTCGAACTTACGATCCTTCACTCCCCTCGAGAATGATCATACCGGGCCTAAATCCGGCAAATAAGAATCGTTTACGATTAGAACTTACATACACCCTTGTCCCATAAAAAAAGAAACTATGTGCGGAATTGTTGCATACATCGGAAAGCAGGAGGCTTATCCAATTTTAATAAAAGGTTTGCATCGCCTCGAATATCGTGGATACGATAGCGCCGGCGTGGCTTTGCGCGGAAGCGACGGAACATTGCATGTCTATAAGGCAAAAGGAAAAGTTGAAGACTTGGAACGTTTTGCGAAAGACAAAGATATTTCCGGAACCATTGGAATTGCGCACACCCGTTGGGCTACACACGGAGAGCCTAATGATGTAAATGCACATCCGCATTATTCGGAATCTGAAAACTTGGCATTGATTCACAATGGAATTATTGAAAATTATGCTGTTATCAAAGAGGAATTATCACATCGCGGACGTGTATTTTTGAGCGATACCGATACCGAAGTCTTGGTTCAGTTTATCGAATATATTAAAGAAACAGAAAACGTAAATTTAGCGAAAGCGGTACAATTAGCGTTAAGTCAAGTTGTTGGTGCATACGCTATTGCTGTAATGTCGAAAGATGAGCCGGATACCTTAGTCGCCGCGCGCAAGGGAAGTCCACTCGTTATTGGCGTTGGCGAAGATGAGTTTTTGCTCGCTTCCGATGCGACTCCAATTGTGGAGTATACCAAAAATGTGATTTATGTGAACGATGAAGAGGTGGCAATTATTAAGATGAATGAAGGCTTGAAGATTACCAACCTCAAAGACGTTGAGAAAACGCCGCAAATTCAAAAAATCGAAATTAGCATGAGCGCTTTGGAAAAAGGTGGTTACGACCATTTCATGCTCAAAGAAATTTTCGAACAGCCGCAAACTATTCGTGACAGTTTTCGCGGACGAATTAATACTGCGCTGGATTCGTTGGCCATTTCGGGAATTATCGATAATAAAGAGAAGTTTTTAAATGCACGCCGGATTATCATCACAGCTTGCGGAACTTCTTGGCATGCCGGCTTGGTGGGTGAATATCTGTTGGAAGATTTGGCGCGTATTCCGGTAGAAGTTGAATATTCTTCGGAGTTCCGTTACAGGAATCCGATTATTTATCCCGATGATGTTGTAATTGCGATTTCGCAATCGGGCGAAACGGCCGATACGCTTGCAGCCATTGAAATGGCAAAATCGCAAGGCGCTTTTGTATACGGAATTTGTAACGTGGTTGGCGCTTCCATTCCGCGTGCAACGCATAGCGGAACCTATACACATGCCGGCCCGGAAATTGGAGTGGCTTCTACAAAAGCATTTACTGCGCAAGTGACTGTTCTTACGCTCATTGCATTGATGCTTGCCAAAGAAAAAGGAACGATTTCCGAAGAACGTTTCGAGTCTGTTTTGAAAGGGATGGCCGCACTTCCGGAAAAAATCGAAAAAACTTTATTGCTGAACGATTATATCAAAGAATTTGCAAAAATCTTTACCTATTCGCGCAACTTCCTTTATTTAGGACGTGGTTACAACTATCCGTTGGCTTTGGAAGGCGCGTTGAAGTTGAAAGAAATTTCCTACATTCACGCCGAAGGCTATCCTGCTGCGGAAATGAAACACGGCCCGATTGCCTTGATTGATGCGGAAATGCCGGTAGTAGTCATTGCAACCAACAAAGGAAACTACGATAAAATCGTTAGCAATATTCAAGAAGTAAAAGCCCGTAAAGGCCGCATTATTGCGATTGTTACCGAAGGTGATGTTGAGGTGAAAAAACTGGCCGATTTCTACATCGAAATCCCGGAAACGGAAGAAATGCTGGTGCCGATTTTGGCTTGTATTCCCTTGCAGTTATTAGCTTATCATATTGCCGTTTTACGCGGTTGCAACGTCGATCAACCGCGTAATTTGGCGAAGTCGGTGACGGTGGAATAATTAATTTTCCATCAAATACGCTTTGATAAAGCCATCCAAATCGCCATCCAAAACCTTTGGAGGGTCGAAAGTCTCGTAGTTGGTACGGTGATCTTTCACACGACGGTCGTCGAGCACGTAGCTGCGGATTTGCGAGCCCCATTCGATTTTTCTTTTTCCGGCTTCAATGTCCTTTTGTGCCGAACGACGGCGTTCCAACTCTTTCTCGTACAACTGCGATTTTAGCAAGCGCATGGCGTTGTCTTTATTTCCGAATTGTGAACGACTTTCCGTATTTTCGATTAGGATTTCTTCAACTTTTCCGGTATCCGGATCTTTGTAATTATAACGTAGACGTACGCCGGTTTCCACTTTATTTACGTTTTGTCCGCCTGCTCCGCCGGAACGAAAGGTTTCCCACGTAACATCGGCCGGACTGATTTTAATGTCGATGGATTCATCTACCAACGGAACAACAAACACGGAAGAAAACGACGTCATCCGCTTATTGTTGGCGTTGTAGGGCGAAAGGCGAACCAAACGGTGTACACCATTTTCAGATTTCAAATATCCGTAGGCATATTCGCCTTCAATCTGCATGGTAACGGTTTTGATACCGGCTTCATCGCCGTCGAGCCAGTTCATGATGGTGACTTTATATTTATGATCTTCGCACCAGCGAGCGTACATCCGTTGTAACATTTCTGCCCAATCCTGTGCTTCCGTTCCGCCTGCGCCGGCATTGATTTTCAGCACCGCTCCGAGATGATCTTCTTCGGCGGAAAGCATGTTTTTAAACTCTAAATTTTCGAGTGCGGAAAACGTTAAATCGTGCTGTGCGTCGAGTTCTTCCTGTGTAGCTTCACCGGCATCGAAGAATTCGGCCATCACTTTCAAATCGTCCAAGTGTGCTTGCAATTCGGCGTAAGCCGTAGTCCACGATTTTTTCTGTTTTACTTCACGCATAAAGGCTTCGGCTTCTTTGGGATTGTCCCAAAAACCGGGCGCCGCCGAGCGTTCTTCGGCTTCTTTAATTTCGGTTAATTTCGTGTCGATGTCAAAGAAACCTCCCGAGGTCACTGACTCTCTTCTCTATGTCTTTTAGGCTTTCGGATGTAAACATGATAATTATTAATGGTTAATTATTAATGGTTAATGAAGCGCTACGCGTCACTTAACGATTAGCATTAACATTGTTTTTTGTAGTTTTTATAATTGTAGTTATTAGTTTGATTAATTCTGTTGCATTGCTATTAATGCTTTCAAATTCTGTTTGAGTTAAATATTTTGTCTCTTTTAAAAGTTCTAACCAATAAATGGTTTCATTAATTTCTTTTTGTGCAATGGCCATTTTATGTTTGAAATCGTTTTTTGTTTCTGCATGTTCCGCTTCCCTAACCATTGCACCAACACTTGTTCCACTACGAAGAATTTGCTTAGACAAAACAAATTCTTTTTTCTTTTCAGATAAATGTTGGTATAGTTTCACAATCCGAACAGCAAAAGCAAAACTTTTTTCTTTAACAATATTTTGTTTCATAAAATGTAATTATCGTAGTTTATTTACTATGGGCGAAGCTCATTAACCATTAATAATTAACCATTAACCATTATCGAAGCACTGCACTCAACTTTTCCCCATACGCTTTCACCAACTTCTCCATGATTTTGTCAATTTGAACATCGGTAAGCGTTTTTTCGCGATCCTGGAAGGTAAAACTAACGGCATAAGACTTCTTGCCTTCCGGCAATTTATCGCCTTCATAAACGTCGAAAAGATTTACTTTTTGCAAAATCTTCTTGTCGCATTCAAATGCCAAATCTTCGAGTTGCTTGAAATCAATATTTTTATCCAACAACAACGATAAATCGCGACGAACATCCGGGAATTTCGATATTTCCTGATAAGAAACAGCCTTTGTCGGAACAGCTTTCAGAATTTCCGTCCAACGGATATCCGCAAAGAAAACCGATTGTTTGATATCGAAATTTTTCAGAATTTCTGTTTTGATTTGTCCGAATTCTGCAACAATTTTATTATTGATACTGTAAGACAATCCGTTTGAAAAAATGCTTGAAACTTCTTTATTGACGCTGATTTTCGAAATTCGCAAGTTTTGAAAAATCAAATTCACAAAACTTTTCAAAGTAAAGAAATCCACTTTTTCCTGCGCCTGTTCCCAGCTTTCGCCCGTTTCATTTCCACACAAAAATACACCCAAACGGCGTTCTTCCTTGTAGCGTTTGATAACGTTCGCAGCAGGATCAGCATTGAGATTTTTCGCATACACATTGCCGAATTCGTACAATTTCAAATCCGTTGCTTTGCGGTTTTGGTTGTAGGCAATGCTTTCCAAACCGCCAAATAAAAGGGTTTGACGCATCACGTCGAGTTCATTACTTAAAGGATTTGCAATATGTACGAGTTCATCTGCCGAAAATCCCGGATTTTTGCTGTAATAATCGGCTTTTGTAAGCGAATTATTCATGATTTCGGCAAAACCGTTGTTCGACAACAAATCGGCCACCCGGTTGTACAGTTTCATCGCATCCGGTTTTACCGCGTGATTCGGCGTAAGCGTAATGCTGCCGAGGCGTTTCAAACGGTTGTAGCTGTAAATGCGCAGAATTTCTTCCGTTACGTCGATCGAACGGATTACATCGTGTTTATTGGTCGGAATCGCTAAACGAAATTCGTTGTTTTTTTCTTCCAAAATCGGAATTTCGAGGGAAGATAAAATGTTTTTAATGTCTTCGATCGGTAATTCTTCGCCGATTTGACGCGCCAAGTCAGACAAATTCAAAACCACTTCTTTCGGTTTGATTTCGCTTGGATAAACGTCGTAAACTTCGGAAGCAATGGTTCCGCCGGCAAGTTCCTGAACGAGCAATGCGGCGCGTTTAAGCGCGTAAACAGTGATGTTCGGATCTGTTCCGCGTTCGAAACGGAAAGAAGCGTCGGTGCTCAATCCGTGAAAACGTGCGGTTTTACGAACGCTTACAGGATTAAAATAAGCGCTTTCAAGGAAAATATCCGTTGTTTTTTCGGTAATTCCGGATTTTTCGCCGCCAAAAACACCGGCAATGCACATGCCTTCTTCGGCATTGCAAATCATCAGGTCTTTGGCGGAAAGTTCGCGTTTTACGCAGTCGAGCGTAACAAAAGGCGTCTTTTCCGCAAGGTTTTTGACGATTACCTTGCCGCCTTTGATTTCGGCAGCGTCGAAAGCGTGCATCGGCTGTCCGAGTTCCATCAAAATATAGTTGGTGATATCCACAATATTGTTGATCGGACGAACGCCGATGGCCATCAATTTATTTTTCAACCAATCGGGCGATGGCTTCACTGTCACGCCTTGCATACTCACTCCTGAGTATCGGGGACATGCTTCCGCATTTTCAACAATCACCGGAATATTCAATTTTCCGGAAGCTGTTTGTTTATCGAAATTCGAAATATCGGGATAATTTATTTTCAGATTTTGATTGCGGTTTCTCACGTTTATACAAGCCACAAGGTCGCGCACCACGCCGACATGCGAAGCCGCATCGCCGCGATTGGGTGTGAGTCCGATCGTAAAAACAAAATCGGATTCGATGTTGAAATACTCGGCTGCCGGCATTCCAACACGTGTCTCGGGTTTTAAAACCATAATGCCGTCGTGCGAAGCACCGAGACCGAGCTCGTCTTCCGCACAAATCATGCCTTCGGAAGTAACGCCGCGGATTTTCGATTTTTTGATTTCAAAAACCTCGTCGCCGCTGTATAATTTTGTACCGATGGTTGCAACGGCCACTTTTTGTCCGGCCGCAACATTTGGTGCACCACAAACGATATTCAACAGATTTTCGGCACCAACATCGACTGTTGTAATGCTTAATTTGTCTGCATCCGGATGCTTTTCACAGGTTTTTACTTCGCCGATTACGACGCCTTTTAAGCCGCCGCGCACGCTTTCGATTTCGTCAACGCTTTCTACTTCCAATCCGCAATCCGTTAGCAAAGCCGATATTTCATCGGGCGTTTGTGTGAGATTTGCGTAATTTTTTAACCAATTATATGATACTTTCATTTAATTATTAATTGTTAATTATAAATTATTAATGAGCTTCGCCTATTGTTATTTTTGTTTTTTCATTGTTTTGATGATGCTTGTAATTAGCTTAATTAACTCTGTGGCATCATTATGTATACTTGCGAACTCTTTTTGATCTAAAAACTTTGTTTCTTTGAGTAGTTCTAACCAATAAATTGTTTCATTGATTTCTTTTTGAGCAATAGCTAATTTATGATTGAAATCGTTTGTTGATTCCGCATGCTCCGACTCTCTTATCATTGCTCCAACACTTGTTCCCGAACGAAGAACTTGTTTTGATAAAATAAATTCTTTTTTCTTTTCAGATAAATGTTGGTATAATTTTATAATCCGAACCGCAAAAGCAAAACTTTTCTCTTTTACAATATTCTTTTTCATAAATATGAGGATTTGTGATTTCTAAGGGCGAAGCTCATTAATAATTTATAATTAACAATTAATAATTACTTCACTTTTCCCACAAACGTTTTTTCAAAATCGTCCCAGCCGGTGGTTTTGTATGCGCCGCTGCCGAAGAAATTCAGGATTTTTTCGAATTGCGGTGCTTGTTGAAATCCGGCCAGAACCTGTAGTTGTTTACCTGTTTCATCGATAATTGTAAACGATGGGAACGACATTTTCCCTTGCAGCAAAATTTGTGCCAGTTCGTGTGTCGATCGACTGTTTCCCGGATTTTTATTTACATACGTCTGACCGTTAATCACAACCGTATCTTTACGTTCGGCGTTCATTTTCACGGCAATAAAATGCTCGTTCATATATTTCACAATTTCCGGATCGGAGAAAGTGGTTGCGTCCATCCGTTTGCACCAGCCGCACCAGTCGGTATACACGTCCACAAACAACATTTTGGGTTTCTCGTTGATGCTTGCCAATACAGCATTTTTCTGCAAAGCGCCTTCAAACGACATCCATTGGATTTTGTCTTGCGCGTTTAGTTCCCCAACAGCAAGTGCTGTGAAACATAATGCTATTAACTGTTTTGTAAACGCTTTCATCATATAAATAGTTTTAAAGATACCGGATATTGAATATGAATCAAAACATTGTCAATTCTCCATTCTCAATTGTTAATTATTTCTAAATACGGTTCCAGTTTCGCAAAAGTCTCCGCATCGATCAGATTAATCTTGCAAATATCGGAATTTTTTTTGAAATAACCATATTTTTCTCGATATTGAATGATAGATTTTGCTTGATAATAGTCTAAATACGGGTGTTTCTTAAGCTCGTTCAGAGAAACGGTATTGATATTTATTTTCCGGATATTTTGTAAATCGATGATAAACGCGTCTTTGATTTTTTCGTATTTGGCCGAATCTATGCCATAGATTTCTAAAAGTTGTTCACGTTTTACAAATCCGCCCAAGCGTTCGCGGTAATTCACAATCCGTTTGGCGAAAGCCGGACCGATACCCGGGATTTCCTGCAAATCCAAGGTGTCGGCGACATTTGTTTGAACGGTAAATTTTTTGCGTGTCGGGAATGTTGTTTGCGCGTGTAAGGATTTGTTCGGATAGTTTTGGGAGTTCAGGTGGTTTAGAGCGTTTTTTTGGAAAGGCTTATGTGCTTGCCGGTCATGGCGAGCAACGCTTTGCGTTGCGTGGCCATCCCGAAAACTACAATACTCCGCCTCTTCATAGCTATTTCGTTCAAATTCCGCAATGGCCTTTTCCCATTCGGGATTGGGCTCGAATTTGGGAGTAAATAGGAGTGGAACTGCGAAATTTGCGCTGATAACGAGCATTAAAATGCACAGCAGTACGAGGATTCCGTTGCGTTCGCGGCGGGAGAAGACAAAAAATGTTTTCATGAGGTTTGTTTGTTTGTTTGAATGGTTTAGAAAGTTCAGAAGGTTTAGAGAGGTTCAGAAAAGTTCAGAAGGTTCAGAGAGGTTTAGAAAAGTTCAGAAGGTTCAGAGAGGTTTAGAAAAGTTCAGAAGGTTCAGAGAGGTTCAGAAGGTTTAGGAAGTGGAAGTTTGGGTTGATTCAAGAGTTTTGTACTTATGACCTTTGAGCTCTGTTTGTTTTAGATAATTAATGAGATTTGATATGGATAGAGAAATTTGTATACTTTCATTTCTTAATTCTTCAAATAAATCATTTGGAATATAATCATAATCTAACGCCCTGTATAATTGAGAGCGTGATTCTGCGCAGGAAGCTTTTGCAATATAAAGAAATTGTATAAATTCCTTGTTGCCGTCTCGAGCAAAACCTTCAGCGATATTATCCATAATGGATCCGGAAGAAGATTTAATTTGATCTTTAAATCGAAAATCGGTAGAAAATTTCTCAAGGTTTGTAGTGTGAAAAATCTTTTTACAAAAATTCCGTGCTGATTTCCAGATATGCAAGTCTTCGAATTTATTAATTTTACTCATTTTTTATTTGTTTGTAATTTTTAAAATAGTTTTTTTTACTTCCTAAACCTCTCTGAACCTCTCTGAACTTTTCTGAACTTTTCTGAACCTCTCTGAACCTTCTGAACTTTTCTAAACTTTTCTATTATATATAAACGCGATGCCCCCCTAAATTATTTCTTAACAAATGTTAAAAATTTGTTAAAAATGAAAAAGGTTTACCGAAATGAATCGATAAACCCCTGAAAAAGAAAGGATAGACACGTTGGTCTACCCCTACAAACTACCTAAACTACCTAAACCTAAAACTTGTATCCACCTTCGCCGGTGCGTATTCTACGGGGATAATTTCTCCTTTGGTCACGGTTTTGGCTAATTCGTAGATATCAACCGGAATTTTGCCTTTTGCAAGTTCGGGTACATTGTACGATTTGATAAAAGTATCGTAGAAAAACGGATCTTTCTGCGGCATGATAAAGGCCTTATGTACTTCTCCGTTTTTATCGAAATAAGCAAAATACGGGCGCGAAAATAAACCGTCGATACGTTTGCTCGAAACCACAAACCAACGGCCGTTGCTCGACCATGTGTGATAGCTGTCGGATTCGTCGCTGTTAGCGGCTGTCATTGGTTTAAGTTCGCCGGTTTCAACATTGTAGGTATATAAATCACTTTCTTTGTGCCAAACGGTAAAGGTTCCATGATCGGCAATACAAAGCAAAATGTATTTGCCATCCGGTGAAACACGTGGAATAGAAACGCTTTTTCCGATTTTATGATGGTCAATGATTTTTTCCACTTTTCCAAATGTTTTCGTTTCGATATCAAACGGGATACGCATTAAATCGTATTGTAAAACGTTCAGATATTTTACCATCGGCTCGTTGGTATCAATTTTCCGCACGTCGCGACGGCAAAAGTATAAGTATTTTCCATCGGGCGACCACGTTGGAAAGGTTTCTTGAACGGGTTCGTCGCTCATGAGTTCCGGAACGCCAAGCCATTTATTCTCATCAATATCGTAAACGGCAATATTTCCTTTAGAATCGTATGATTCGCTGCGTTTATGCACATCGGAATGGAAAAATAATTCGGCGGTATTGGTAGAAAAAGCAATAAATTTTCCTGTTGGGTGCCATCCCGGATGAATACCGGGGTTGGTAAATTCTTTGGTAACGGTGTTTAGACGTTTATATTGCCCGTGCTGAAATAAAATAGTTCCGGAATTGGTAAAGCGGAAGTGCATCACGGTTTGGGTTGGATCGTTCCAGCAAAGGACATGACAATTCATACAACTTCCATCGGTAAGGTTGTTGTCGACAATTACCGATTGTTTGAAATCTTCCAAACAACGTTGATAAATACCCAAAAAACCGGCTAATTCGTAGCCTGGCTCAATCAAACGGTAAGTTAAATAAGGGTCTAATTTTTCTTCCGCAATTTGATTACGGATTTCGGGATACTCGATCCATTGTCCGTTTTTCTTTGAGAAAATATTTACAATATATCCTTTCCCTTTATTTTCAGATAGAAGATTTTTCCATTTTTTGATTGGAATATCAATGATTTTTTTACCGCTAACCGTAATTTTAGTGCCATTTTCGCCAATAATTTCCACATAGTGTTTATCAGCAGAATCCATTACCGCGAAATTTAGAGGTGCAATATTGGGTGGGGCAACAATACCGCCATAATCGGGGTAAATTTCAACGGAAGTGCTGACTTTTTGAGCATGTTCCGGTTTTTGCGTGCAAGCGGAAAAACAAATAGCAAATGCTAAAAATAGATGGATATGAAGATGTTTAGATGTCATAACTGCTTGTTTTTACTTCTGTTGGGCGATTCGGAGCATATTTGGTAAAGAAAAAATGAAACCAATAAGTGTCGGAATAATTTCGTCTTATATGGGCAAAACGGATGAGTCCGTTTTCGAATTTTTCATAATCAATCATAAAATGCTCAAAACGATCGATCATATCTGCGTCCAAAGACAAACCGCCAAATTTCATTTGCAGAATTTCCTCTTTGCTTAATGTCCGGTCTTTCACAAATGCGCTGCCTAAAATAATTGCTTCTGCGAAATTTTTTGGAATCTTTGTATATCTGAAATCTTCGAAATAATGAGCATTATTCACAACAATCTGGTGTTCTTTATAGGTTAGAGCTGCTGTCATCGCATATTCAAAAGCGTATTGATTTTCCGGATTGTTTTGCCATAGTGTAAATACGGTCATATCGGTAACCCAAGCCGCCTGCATGTCGTTTTTAGGCTGTAGGTTGCGGAGTTTCATCAATAGCGAGTCTTTCAGAATAAGTTCAGGATGCTCATTGTAAACCCGGTATTTCTCCGAAAAACGATGATGAAAAAGCGTTTTATCAAAGGTGTTTAAGAAAAATCGGTTGGCACGATAATCTGTCGCGACAAGATTTCCGGCAATAATGCGTTCCACACTTCGGACATTTAAACCGCTTCCCACAACAACCCCGAAAGATACATGCAAACTTTCACTCATCAATCCGACAGAATAATAAAAATTGGCTAAAGCCTGAATAAATTTATTGACTCCCGTGGGCGGTTCTTCCGGAAATAAAATTAAGAAACCCGGAATCAAATTGTAAGAAAAGAATTTTTCAGGAAGTTGGTTGGTAAGCGTAAGGGCGTATTTTGTATAATAAAAATACCAGAAAGCATCTTTATATGTAATTTTATCAATGGGGGTACGCTCCCAATAATCGTCGCAAAGTGCAAGCACTTCCTCCCAATGTCCGGCATCGGCCGCCAACTCCATTTTCCGAAAACGGATGTTTTCTTTCGGATAAACAAAATAAGTAACAATCAAGAACAAAACCGTAATTCCGCCAAAGGAAATAAGAGTTGTGCGAGTCGAAATCTCCCTCGAATTTCGTGGAAGAAACAAGCAAATAGCAATGAAAATAAAACATGCCGGAGAGACAAAATCGCTGGCAAAACTCCAACCGGCCACATAAGCAAGCCAACGAACTTCAAAAACATTAGCGATGGCTTTGAACGCCGAAACTTCGACCAACGTGTGCTGCATAATACTTGGAAGCAAAAGCGCGAAGCAGGTCAGCGCCAAGAAATACACTGCCGCTGTGATTCTATTTTTTTGTTCGTGATTTTCTTTAAGTCTACGGATTTCGTATAACAAAATCCATAAGACAAACAGAAAATGAAAAGATCCGCAAGCGAAAAAGAATATGGCGCTTAATAAAAATCCAATCAAATATCTGGGAAACGGTTTTTGAAAAAGAATGTAAACAAGAAAAAAGCCCAAACCAATCAGAAATCCGATGAGGTCGGAAAGAATGCCTGAATTGCTTCCGGTACATACAATGATCAGTAAAATAGCAGGAACGAAACTTAAAGGCAAAAAAGCCGGACTTATTTTCAACTGCTTAAAAACTTGTTTAACTCCAACAACAGAAAGCAATAGCAGACTACTTAACAGTAAACTTCCCAACCATGGGAAATAAAAAAATTGAATGATAAATTGGATGGCAAATTCTGAAAACCCGCCGATTTTGCATAGTGTATGACGAATCAGATTCCAATCATAGCAAAACAAAATTTCGCGTTCTTGCCATTTCAGAAAATCCCCGTAAAACAAGCCGAAATATAAAAATACGGCTACGAAGAAAACACCCGCAAAAGCCCAATAAATATAAGATTGTTGTTTCTGTTTCATAATTAATGAAGCTCTGTATTATTATTATTTTCCGTTTTCCGGATCGTGTCAAAACGGTTTAGATCGCCCTTGTATTGATGTTGCGTTGGCTCCGGATTCGAGCATCCGGCGGCTATCAAATCGTCATAATTTGCAAGAACAGGGCCGGTAACAAGTTCCGGAAGATTAAACGAGCGCATGAATTTTTTGTAGAAATCCGTTGTTTTTTGTGGGATTAAAAAAGGTTTGGAAACCTTTCCGTTTGAATCAACATACGCGATATACAATTGAGTGTACTGGCCATCTAACCGTTTACTTGAGAACACAAACCAGCGTCCGTTGTTCGACCATGAATGAGCACTTTCCGACTCGCTGCTGTTGATTTGTGTGAGCGAATCTATTTTTCCTGTTTGTAAATCCAACATCCGCAAATCGCTGTCTTTTTGCCATGTTGGAAAAGTGCTGGAAGCGGTTTCGCAATAAAGCAAAAACCGGCCGTTTGGCGAAATGCGTGGAATAGAAACGCTTGTATGTGTTTTTTTAGAATCAATAACCGTTTCAGCAGCTCCGAAACTTTGTGTTTTTTCATCGAAAGCGATACGCATCAAATCATATTTTATTTGCGGCATTTTTTCGAAAACAGTTGCTTTTTCATCGAAAGAAATATTGGTATATCTGCAATAATACAAATATTTTCCATCTGGCGACCATGTTGGGAAACTTTCCTGCGCCCCAGGCGTAGTTAGTTGAGGGACGTTGATAATGGTGTTGTTTTCCAAATCATACAAGACAATGTCGCTTTCATCTTCGAAAGAATCCACATAGCGGCCATGCGCTCCGCTGTAGTAAAACGGAAGCATCCGGTTGGTGGAAAACGCAATAAAATGCTTGCCCGGATGCCAGGCCGGATAAACCAGGCGGATTTTCACATCGCCGGATTGGGTGTTGTTGATTTTTTTATATGTTCCATTCCGGAAAATCACAGTGCCGGCCTTTTCCATCCGGAGATGGAACAGCAGTGTAGAAGGATCGTTTTGTGAAAACGTGTGGCAATTGACGCAACTTTCTCCCATTTGACTGTTGTCTACAATCACACGTTCTTCGAAGTTTGCGAGATTGCGTTCGAAAATTCCCAAAAAAGAAAAAACGCCGTCGCCCGAATTCACAATCCGGTAAACCAAGTAAGGATCAATCGTATCTTTCGAAATATGATTAGTAATGGTTTTGTATTGCACCCAACCGCTGTCGGAACGATACAGAATATCCATATAGAAATCTTTGCCCGCATTTTGAGCAATAAATTTCTGCCATTTTTTGAGTGGGATTTGAACAGATTTTTGGGTTTTCAATTCAATAGAAGTGCCGTTTTTTGCGTAAATTTTCACCCAAAAATGATCTGTGTTTCCTTCGATTTCAAAATTAAGAGGCGCCATGTTTGCCGGAATGGAAATATGGCTGTAATCAGGAAAAATGCGCGCTTCTTCATCCGAAACAAACACGTTGGAGCTTTGTTTGCAGGAACTGAAACCGATTGCAATTATGCAAATATAAAAAAAGGTGGATAATATTCTCATCTTTGTCAAATTGCAGGTTCTCCAAGTAAATAATAAATCCAGAAACTATCTCCGAACTTTTCCCAAAGATTTTCCATGGTAATGCGTCCGGATTGATATAGCGCCAGCGACCGGAGAAAAGCATCGCAACGATTTAGCGTTGCTTCCCGGATTTTAAAACCGTAAAAATCGTGATTCAACACCTTTTCGCGCGTCATGTCAGGATCTTCGCCATAATGAAGGCTTGTCAGTAACGCTTCTTCAAAAAAGCGCGGAATATGTTGATAACCGAAACGTTTGAGATATATCATATTATTGGCTAAAATCTCAACATCTTTTGCATTATATAAAACCGCCATCATGGCATATTCGAAAGCGTAGCGATTATTTAAGCTGCTTTCTGCAAAACGGCTTACGCGAAAATCAATAAGCTCTTCTTCATAAAAAAATTGCGAAGCCGATAGTTTTTGTTTTTCTTGGATATAGGCTGAGTTTGCTTTGTATTTTTGTGAAAAATCTTTATGAAAAAGTGTTTTTGAAAACAGGTATGCATAACGTTTGTTTACCAATGTATCGCCCAGCACGAGGTTGCAAAGGTAAATCCGTTTCAACGTATTTAAATGTAATCCGTTGATTTCTGCAATGCAGGATGCTGAAAGCCGCGAAAGCGGAAACATCCCTAATCCGAAATAAAAATCGCTCCAGAAAATGGAATGAATGTCTGGAATTTTAGTTACCGAATAGGGGAAAAGCACACAAAAACGATTTTCCGGTTTGTAAGCAGGAAATCGTTCCGGAAGGTTGTATGTCATGGCGCTCATTAACTTCGTATAATTGCACAGCGTCCATTCTTCAGAAGTCCATTCATCATGTTTTTTTGACCAATAATTGTCTAAAACGGAAAAGCCTTCGTTCCAATTTTCTTCTTCTGCCAAAACCTCTATTTTTGCGGTTAATTGTTCCTGCGCAATGCTTTTGGAGCAGAAATAAAGACAACTGATTCCGATGAAAAACAGGATGCCAAAGCTGCTAAAAAAGATCGCAGGTTTGGTTTTTTCAAACCACGAAATTCTCAAAGAGAACTTGCATGTTATAATCTTTAGAAGTAATAATATTATTACTAATCCAATTAACACACATAAAATTTCCGAATAAAAGAACTTCGTACTTCCGAAAATAAATAAAGAAGCACCGACGGGAATCAATGCAAGAAAAAGCGAACTTTCTCCCAAGAAGATTTTAAAAATGTTTTTTGAGAGCAGATACAATGCAAAAGTCAAAAGGGTAATAATACCGGCTCCTAAATACGGATAAAAATTAAATTGAACTAAAAATGCATCCGCCAGATGAATAATTCCGATTGGGCGTGCATAAAAAGTGGACAAAAACAGATTGTCGAATAAAAACAGCGAATTTTCTTCTTTCCATGTCAGGAGATAGGAAACCCTTTCGCCCCAGTAGAAAAAAAAGCCAATAAATAAACAAGCTGTAAAATACGGGGCTAACGCAAATAAATTTCGTCTAACTCTATCCGAAAACATTTTTTATTCTTGAGAACCGGGGAAAGCCGGGTCTACTTTGCGCTTTTTAACCGGACGGCTGGTGTCTTCCGGCGGCACAACACAGCCCAAAGATTCCATTTGAGGTTTAAGATAGGTTGCCCCCAACAAAAAAGCCTCTTTGTATGTTTCGCATGCTTCGGTTTTGCGTTCTAATTTCGCAAGCAAATCCCCTTTTTGAACATAAAAATCAACATTTTCACGGTCGAGTTTAATGGCTTGTGTTAAAACCGGAAGTAAAGCAGCATCATCCGAACGATCAAACGTTCTATGAAGTCCGATTAATTGATTGCAAATAGCAACTGCATCTTCTTTTCGTTTCAACTGTTTGGCATATACGAGCAGTTTATCGACTGTTTTATCAAAAAATGCGGTTAAACTGTCTTGCGGCATCGACCGACGCTCTTTGCAAATGATTAGATAGTTTGTATAAAAACTCGACAAAGCAACTTTTCCACCATCGGAAGGATGTGCGCTTTCAACAGTTTCCATCGTTTGGATAGCTTCTTCATACTCACCGTCTTTCCAATATTGGCTCGCTTTACTTGCCAAGGCAGTATCCGCATCTCCCCACGAACTGGACGGAGGTTCTACCTGTTGAGGTCTTGCAGCTGGTTTTGCTGTCTGAGAGGGTTTTGGTGCAGGCTTAGGCTGTTGTGCCACTGCGCTCAAGTAAAAACCGGCACATAAAATGAAAATGAAAATATTTTTCATAATGATATTTTTGTAAGGTTAAGGAACAAATTTATTTTGCTTTTTTAGCAGTATCCCCTTCTCTTGGAACATCTCTTAATCGAATGGGGGCGCTGGTAGCGGAGGCAAACCCTCCGGCATTGGCGCTTTGAGATAAGGATAAAGCAGGTTCTACCGACATATTTTCCGGCATATCAACCAACCATTTTCCATCCGTTAAAGAAAGCAATAACGTGCGTTCTTGATCCAAAACCATGTAATGGCAAGCGGCATGCTTTTTGTCTTCCGAAATTTCTACTTTTTTTATTTTAAATGATTGGATTTGTTCCGATTCCGAATTAGGCGTCATTGCAAAAAGCAAAGCTTTGGTATCAAGCGTATTGTAGGTCTCAATTGTGGAAAATTCTTTCGCTTTTTCGAAATCGTTCTCGATATAATAGGCTTGTAAAAAGTCTTTAGCAACTTGCTTAACTTTCCCCTTTTCTCCGCAGGAACTCAAGAAAACCGGGAAAATACAGGCAATAATAAGGAATTTAAAAAATGTAAATGTTTTATTCATATCTTTATTTTTTACAAAGATACAAAAAAATGGAAATAAAGTCAAGAAAATACACCCCAATATTAATTAAACTTTTTCATGCAGCTTCCCTTCGCTGTCATACGTATACATTTCCTCATACAGAAAATGAAACCAATACGTTCCGCCAAATGCATCTTGCAGCTTGGCAAAAGGAAACTGTCCGAGTTGAAAACGCCCGCTGGCTTTGAAGAATTGATCGCAACGTTCAATGGTTGCCGGACGAATCTGCATGCCGCCGAAACGATAGCTGTGCAATTGATCTTTGCTAATGCCTTCCGGATTCCCGTAGTTGAGTGCTACCAATAAAGCTTCTTCGAAATATGTCGGAATATGTTCATATCCTAAGTGGGCAAAATAATTTTCATAATTTGGAAGAATATGGTGCGCTTTGCCCATTAAAAGGGCGTTCATCAAAGCATATTCGAAAACAATACGGTTGTTTGGAGCAGAATCCACCAATAACGCCGGCCAAACATCAAAACAGGATTGTGATTTCACAAAGCCATTGAAAAGCGCTGTGCGTTTGACAGCTAAAAATGCACTATCTTTTTCTTTTTCCGTTAAGAAATTTTTATAATACAGCGTATTGTCGAACACCGGCGCCATCCAGGGTTGATATACCGAATCCTTCACAATCAGATTGGCTAATACCGCTCGTTTCAAACTTCTGGCATTGATACCGAAATATTCCATATTCCCTTCAGAAGCGCGGCGCGATTGAGGATAAACACCTAAAATATAAAAGAAATCTTCGCTAAACATCAATCCGTTGATAGGTAGTTCATGATCCATACCCGGAAATAAATCGCCGAAATGCGGATAGTTCCGGTAAGAAGTATATAATTCCGGTAGTTTGCAACCACCGATTAACGCAAGTTTACTGTAATTGGTTATTTGTGTGGGAATATAGCCTTCTTCATCTTTCGTCAGTTCGAGCGCAGCATTTGTTTTTTCGATTGCCAAATCCCATTTTTCTTCATTAATAAGATAAAGCAGTTCTCTAAAAACCTCTTCAGTGCGATTACTGCTTGCATACACGCTTACACTGCAAAAACAAAGAATAATAACCGTTTCAATAGACAATAACCACTTGGAAGAAAGATTTATTTTCTGTAAAATCCAATCTTGAATTCGCGAAAGCGCAACAATCAGCGGAAGCGAAAAGGCAGCCAGATAAAAAATGGGACTCGTAAACATCGCTAAAACCAATCCTAACGGAGCATTCGGAACGCGTGGAATGACGTGCGTGAATCCATAAAAATAGGCGTCTAAAGCAGGAAGCGTATATAAAATTTGAAGTAAGAAAAACGGAATAATTAATCCTAAAAATGCATAAAGCGCCATGAAAAAAAAGCGAATTTTCTTTTCTTCATAAAAGATTTCATACAACAAAACTGAACAAATCAACACAATTGCATATCCGCCGCCGCAAAGAAAATAAAGCGCCGGAATAGTAATGCAACCAATTAAAAAACGAAAATTGCGATGTTTGAATAAAAGATAAATTATGAAAAAAGAAGCAACAATGATTTGCGCAATTAAAGCGTTTAAGCGGTATTCGGTATCGCAAAGCAGCGGAAGTTGAAGCGCTAATGCAAGAAAACTTAATGCTGTTTCAAAACCGGAATTTGTCGAAGTTCTTAATCGACGGAGAATTTGAAAAAACAAAATATAAAAAATTGCACATAAAACAGTAATAACAGCCGCTCCCAACCAGGGATGATAACAAAACTGAACAAAAAATGTGTTGGTATAGTTCACAAGTTCACCCGCTTTATCGGTATATCGTCCGAAATAATATTTGTTAAACTCAAACAATTGTGTTTGCTCCATCCACATCATACGATATGAATTTCCAATTCCAAGGAATAGAAATAAAACAACAAAAAACAAGGCCGGAAATAACCAAAACCGGTGTTTTTCTAAAAAAGAATAAAAAGCATTTGTTTGCATAATACGTTAATGTTTTTGCGTGGCCCCTGAAACAGCATCAACCGATTTATAGTTGTGTTCTAATTTATTAACCACCGGACGTGCTTCCAAATGATTGGCTTCCATCATCCATTCCGGATTAATGGGGCCGGTCATTAAGCGTGGAAGATTATAAAGACGGCGGAACTTCGGATAAAAAAACGGATCTTTTTGAGGAACAATAAACGATTTATGAACGTGTCCGTTTTTATCAAAATAGCCTAAATAAGGGCGCGAATAGAGCCCGTTCCCTTTTTTACTTGAATATAAAAACCAACGTCCGTTATTCGACCAGGCATGTGAAGATTCCAGATATTTTGTGTTTAAAATACTTAATGCTTCTACTTTTTTTGTTTTCAAATCAAGCAAAAACAAATCGCTTCGCTTGGCGGCCGGTGTGATGGTTCCATAATCCGATGCGGCAAACATCACATAGCGGTCATCCGGAGATACTTCCGGCAAAGAAACACTCAAGCCTAACGATTGAGCATCAATCATTTTCTCGGGAGATCCGGTAAAACAACCGCTTTGCTCATCAAATGCAATACGCATCAGATCGTACATAACTGAGGTTGTCCCTTCGTAATCATCACTGTCTTCCGGATTCTTTGGAGAATTTGCACGGCAATAATACAGGTAGTTCCCATCATGTGACCAAGTGGGGAAACTTTCGACATAGTTCGGAGTAAGCAAAAAAGAATCGCTGCTCAATTCGTTGTTTTCAATATTATACAGTACAATATCCGAAATCCTGTCATAAACAACCAACATGCGTTCATGTGAAAAATTGCGATCGGGAGAAGCAGCTTCGTTGGTTGAAAAAGCCAGAAAATTTGCGCTCGGATGCCAGGCCCCATAAATTACATTCTGGTTGTCAATTGTCATCTTTACTTTTCGTAATTCTCCGTTTCGGATAATAAGTGTTCCCGGATTCGAACGCCGCACATGCAGCATTACATTGTTCGGATTATTGCCGCTTGTAATGTGGCAGCTGAAGCAGGCGCCGTCGGCCATGTCGTTCACAATAATCGGGGCATCCGTAAAATTAGTCAAATTGCGTTGGCGGATTTCCATGTGCCGCCAATAACCATCGCCGGGAGCCGATTGGCGATAAGCCATATAAGGATCAATGGTATCAATGGCAATGATGTTTTTGATAGGCAAATATTTTTCCCATCGACCGTTCGTTTTTCGGTAAATATCCACAAAAAGGGTATCTCCTTTATTCTCGGAAAGCAAACGCCGCCATTTTTTGATTGGAATATCTACTACTTTTTGTGTATGAATTGAAACAGGAGAACCTTTTTGACCGTAAATTTCTACAAAAAAATCATCTGCACTATCTGAAATAGCGAAATTCAGAGGTGCAATATTGGGAGGAATGGTCAGATCCGTATAATCCGGAAAGATTGCGGGGATTTTCCCGTTTTCCGTTGCATATTTGGGTTTATGCACACAGGAAAGCAACACCAGCGTACAAAAAAATACTACAAGAAATTTATAAAAACGCGTAATCATTTTAGTGACGTTGTGTGGCGCCGCTCATGGCATCAATGGGGGCTTCTCCCAATTTGTCTACAGCAGGTTCTATGGTTAAATCATTTCCTTCTTTGAAAACACGCGGATCAATCGGACCCGCCATCAAACGAGGGAAATTATATAAATGTAAATGATGTTGATAGTAATACGGATCTTGTTTCGGGACTAAAAACGGCTTGGATGCAATACCATTTTCATCAAAAAAAGAAATATACGGGCGGGAATACAATCCACTGCCGCGTTTGCTCGAAAAGAGAAACCAGCGTCCGTTGAGCGACCAGGTGTGAACTGTTTCTACCTGCGGCGTATTTACCGTTGTTTGCTCACAAATTTTCCCATCTCTTAAATCAATCGTCCACAAATCGCTTACGCGTGTAGCCGGAGAAACGGTACCATGATCCGAAGCGCTAAACATTAAAAAATTTCCGTCGAATGAAATCTCCGGTTGCGAGATACTGCGGTTGATTTTGGCTGCATCAATTACAGTTTCAATAGCTCCAAATGATTTCGTTTTTTCCTCAAAAGGAACTCTTACAAGGCTATACATAATTGTGGAAACGTCCCCATAATCATAAAATTTCTTAGGATCAATCGGTGCCCTGCAAAAATAAAGATATTTGCCGTCGGGCGACCAAACCGGCCACGACTCCACATAATTTTCTGTGATTAACGATGTGTCGCTCGAAAGCTCATTTGTTTCCGCATCAAATAAAACCACATCTGCTGTGCGGTCAAACACCTCAATCGTACGACCTATCGCGGTATTATGATCCGGACAACGTGGAATATTGGTGGTAAATGCCAGAAATTGCCCGTTCGGATGCCACGAACTATAGATCACCGTGCGGTTTTTGGTAGAAATATCTACTTTCTTGACCTTTCCGTTGCGTAAAATAATGGTTCCGCCTGCCACTCTGCGAACGTGCAGCATCACCGTGTTCGGATCGTTTTTGTTGGTCACATGGCAGCTGAAACAAGCGCCTCCTGCCGTTTCGTTTTCGAGAATCGGTTCATCGTCAAAATTCGTCAAATTTCGTTGATAAATAGCCATATATCGCCATAAGCCGTCTCCCGGAATCGATTGCCGGTAAGCCATGTAAGCATCAATGGTGTCTACGGAAATCTTATTTTCAATGGGCTGCATACGTGTCCATTGTCCGTCTTTTTTTCGATAAATAGTGAAAAAAAGTTTTTCTCCCTTGTTTTCGCTCAGCAGGCGTTTCCATGCTTTCAGCGGAATATCCACAACTCCTTTGGTGTGAACTCGAATCGATTTTCCATTCGTAGAAGCAATATCCACAAAATAATCATCTCCGCTGTCGCGAATTGCAAAATTTAAAGGTGCAATATTGACGGGGATAGTTAAATCCGTATAATCCGGAAAGATCTGCGGATGCTCTTCGCTTTTTTCAAATGTATTTGGAAACCGGGAGCAGCCAGGCAATAAAACGGATAAAACAAGAAAAATGTATAAGAATTTTCGATAAGCAAACATTGTAAAAAAATAAAAACAGATACAAAGATACGAAATAATTATGAATTGTTAATTGTAAATTATTAATGCGTAGAGTCAACATCCAAACGCATAAATTAGCAAAATGGTGCAAAATAGTCGAACGGCGAGTTAAAGTTCAGATTTTCACGCGGTCTCCGATTTAATTTATATTGAACGTTTTTAATTTGTTGATGGTCTATGGTGTCAAAATTTGTTTTTTTTGG
>JAVBNF010000011.1:0-40403 GCA_031551725.1 Bacteroidales bacterium | reverse complement strand
CAAGCCCGCAGCCAAAGCAGAGAACCCGAATGAATTTATATTTTGTAAAGCAGCATTTGTCCAAAGTTTTTTCCATGCCTGATTATTTGCAAATGTGCCTCGAACAGTGTCTTTCAGCAAACGCCCGGCATCCGTCGTTCCTCCGATTTTTGTGAAAAGCAAATTCCACTCATTATCCGTCGGCAAATGCCAGCCTATCGGACAAATTCCTTGTGCACCAAGTGTTGTATTTACCGCCGTATTTGCAGCATTCGCATACGCTACCCAAAACGGATAAAGTGCGCCCCAATATTCACACGCCAAAGGATCGGCTTGCCCAACCGAACTATTTAACGGCCCCGGTCCCGGACAATAAAATAAATTCTTAGAAGCCGCAAAGGTATTTGCACTTGAAGCAGGAATATTAGAAAACACCGGATTGTTCAAACCATGTCGATACCGCAGGTTTTCCGCCATCCAGCGTTTGCCGTCGGGCATGATCACGGTTTTGTAGGTTTCGCCATCGCGTGGATCGGTGAACGTGCCGCCGTCGGTTTGCGCGAAAATAAAGCAGAAGTGCAGAAGTGCAAAAACGCAGAAGAAGAACATTTTTCTGCATTTCTGCGCTCTTGCGCTTCTGCATTCTTGCATTTTTGCGTTTCTGCTACGAAGTAATTGTGTTTTCATGTTGTGTTGTATTTAATTGTTAATCATTTCCCATCAAGCCCCGAAGGGGCTGTATGTAAATAAAAAAAGCGTGAGTTGATTTTCTTATTTTTATAGAGGTACCTCCAAGCACCCGAGCAAAAATAAGACACAACTCACGCCGGAACACAGCATGAGCGTATCGCTTACTATTCTTTTGCTCTGAAAAATTTGGAGGTTTTCTATAAAAGAATAAAGCTTACGCTTTTTTTATTTATTTAATTAATTTATGTTTTTTATAAGCTATCTGTTTTTTTACTTGTTTTCTCGTCTTCTTGTTAACTTGTTCTCTCGTTAACGATTATTTCGGCAAAGGTATAAATATTTTCTGAAAATACAAAATCAAACTTGTTTTCGCATTCGTGCCACCGGAATTTGCATGGTTTCGCGGTATTTGGCCACGGTGCGGCGAGCCAGGCGAAAGCCTTTCTCGGCAAGGAGTTCGGTGAGTTTATCGTCGTTGAGCGGGTGGCGTTTGTCTTCTTCGGAAATTAGTTTTTCCATCAAAATCTTGATTTCATTTACAGAAACGTCTTCGCCTTCTTCTTTGGTGAAGGATTGTGAAAAGAAATCTTTCAGCGAAAAAATTCCGAAAGGCGTTTGAATGTATTTGCTGTTTACAACCCTTGAAATAGTTGATACATCGAGACTTACAACATCTGCAATGTCTTTTAACTTCATGGGCTTGAGTTTGTCCATTTCGCCGGTTTGAAAATATTCCTGCTGCATATTTAAAATAGCCTGCATGGTATTTAAAAGCGTTTCCCGGCGTTGTTTTACGGCATCGATAAAGCCTTTGGCCGCTTCAATTTTATGACGGATAAAATACACCGCATCTTTTTGTTCTTTCGATTTTTTAGGCGTTTCGGAATAGGTTTGGAGCATTTCCCGATAGGTACCGTTTACGCGCAATTCGGGGTCGTTTTTAGAATTCAATGTCAACTCCAAACGGCCGTTGTGATTTGTTAAGAAATAGTCGGGAATAACGGCAGGAGCGTCATTTTCACTGTCTCCGAGCGCATTTCCGGGTTTCGGATTCAGTTGTGAAATTACGGTTAATGCGTCTTGCAATTCGTTTTCCGATATTTTTAATTTATCTTGAATTTTTATAAAATGACGTTTGATAAATGCGTCGTAGCATTTTGTCAGAATCTGTAAAGCGGTGTAGATGGCCGTTGTTTGGGGAGTCATGCGTTTTAGTTGGATTTGCAGACATTCCTGCAAATCGCGTGCGGCAATTCCGGGCGGATCCAGTTCTTGAATTCGATACAAAACGTGCAAAATCTCTTCTTTAGAAGCATGAACGTTCTGCATAAATGCCAGGTCGTCGGAGAGCGCCGCGATTTCGCGTTTCAGGTATCCGTTTTGATCCAGATTTCCGATAATCATTTCGGCAATTTGTTGCTCCTTTTCGGAAACATACTGCGCGCTGAATTGTGTGCTCAAATAATCGTAGAAACTTGTTCCGGATGCCTGTGTGGAGTAGTGTTTTTCTTCATCCGAAGCGTAATTGTTTGAGCGCAATTTGTAGTCGGCAATATCGCCTTCATCGAGATAATCGTTGATGTCGAAATCGTTTTCTTCCGGTAGATTGTCATCGGAAATATCAGACACGGTTTCTACTTCCTCCAGCGCCGGATTTTCTTCCAACTCTTCTTTAATCCGCTGTTCCAATTGCATGACAGGCACCTGCAATAGCCGCATAAGCTGTATCTGTTGCGGAGACAGCTTTTGTAACTGTTGTTGGTGTAAGCCTTGTTTTAACACAATGGTAAATTGTTAATGGTTAATGGTTAATGAGCGGTGCCTCCATTAACCATTAACCATTTATCATTAACAATTAAAACTCTGCGTTCATTGGTGTTCTTGGGAACGGAATCACATCGCGGATGTTGGCCATGCCGGTTACGAAGAGTAACAAACGTTCGAAACCGAGACCGAAACCGGCGTGCGGAGCTGTTCCGAACTTACGGGTATCCAAATACCACCACATGTCTTTTTCCGGAATGTTCATCTCTGCGATACGTTTTTTTAAGACATCCAAACGCTCTTCACGTTGAGAACCGCCAATGATTTCACCGATTCGCGGGAACAAAACATCCATCGCGCGAACGGTTTTTCCGTCATCGTTTTGTTTCATGTAAAACGCTTTGATATCTTTTGGATAATCCGTCAAAATAACCGGCTTTTGGAAGTGTTTTTCTACCAAATAACGTTCGTGTTCGCTTTGCAAATCGACACCCCAATCAACCTTGAATTCGAATTTTTGTCCGGAAGCTTTCAAAATATCAACAGCTTCTGTATATGATAAACGGATGAAGTCAACGCTGACAACGGATTTCAAGCGTTCAATGAGTTCTTTGTCGTACATATCGTTCAAGAATTGCAAGTCGTCCATGCAGTTTTCGAGTGCGTAGGTAACGAGATATTTCAAGAACTCTTCCGCCAAGTCCATGTTCTCTTTGATTTCGTAGAACGCCATTTCTGGTTCGTTCATCCAGAATTCGGCCAAGTGGCGCGGCGTATTTGAGTTTTCAGCACGGAAAGTAGGGCCGAAGGTATAAATTTTCGACAATGCCATGGCACCGAGTTCGCCTTCCAACTGTCCTGAAACTGTAAGACTGGCGTGCTTTCCAAAGAAATCTTGTGAATAATCGATTGCACCGTCTTTTTTCGGCGGATTTTCCATGTCGAGCGTAGTTACTTGAAACATTTGCCCGGCGCCTTCTGCATCGGATGCAGTAATGATGGGCGTGTGCAAATAATAAAATCCACGGTCGTTGTAAAATTTATGCAATGCAAATGCCATTGCGTGGCGAATTCTCAACACAGCACCGAACGTGTTTGTACGCGGACGCAAATGCGCGATTTCACGCAAAAATTCGAGCGTATGGCCTTTCTTTTGCAAAGGGAAGGTTTCAGCGTCGCATTCGCCGTAGATTTCGATGGTGTCGGCTTGAATTTCCACCGCTTGCCCTTGTCCCATCGACTCAACGAGTTTTCCGGTAACGGCCAAACATGCGCCGGTGGTTATTTTTTTAATAAAATCTTCATTGAATTTTTCAGCATCAGCAACAACTTGAATGCTGTGAACAATAGAGCCGTCATTCAACGCGATAAAACTAACGTTTTTATTACCGCGGCGTGTACGCACCCAACCTTTCACCAATACCGAATCGCCCACCTTTGCGGCGCCGGTCATTTTCAATAAATCTTTAATTGCAATCTGCTTCATAACTATATTGTTTTAACAATGTAATAATTCTTTTTCCCTTTTTGTACTAAAATGTATTTTCCGTTCAATAATGATGCGGAATTGATCATTGTACTTTCGTTTACTTTTTCTTTGTTCACCGAAACGCCGTTTTCTTTCAATGCGCGGCGGGCTTCGCCTTTTGATGCGTAGATATTGGTTTTCTCCGCAAGGAAATCTACGATTGAAAGTCCGTTTTCGATATCTGATTTCTGCATTTCGTGTTGTGGAACGCCTTCAAAAACGGTCAAGAACATTTGTTCCGACAGTTTTTGCAAACTTTCTGTGGTACCTTTTCCGAAAAGGATTTCCGACGCTTCCACTGCGGCGTTAAAATCGTTTTCCGAATGCACACGAATGGTCAGATCTTTTGCCAACGCTTTTTGCAAGGTACGCACATGCGGCGCTTCGTCGTGTTGACGGATCATTTCGTCGATTTCTTCTTTGCTGAAAAGCGTGAAAATTTTGATGTATTTTTTCGAATCTTCGTCCGAACAATTCAACCAGAATTGGTAGAATTGATAGGGCGATGTTTTTTCCGGATCAAGCCAAATATTGCCGCTTTCGGTTTTGCCGAATTTTCCACCATCGGCTTTGGTGATAAGCGGACACGTAAGTGCAAACGCTTCTCCGCCGGCTTTTCTGCGAATGAGTTCAGTTCCCGTGGTGATGTTCCCCCATTGGTCGGAACCGCCCATTTGCAAGCGGCAGCCTTTGTTTTGATACAACCACAAAAAGTCGTATCCTTGCACCAATTGGTAGGTAAATTCGGTAAACGACATGCCTTCCCCTTCTCCGCTCAAGCGTTTTTTTACGGAGTCTTTTGCCATCATGTAATTTACAGTGATATGTTTACCAATATCACGAATAAATTCGAGGAATGAAAATTCTTTCATCCAGTCGTAATTGTTCACGAGTTCGGCTCTATTGGCGGCGTTTGAATCGAAATCCAAAAACTTGCTTAATTGTTTTTTCAAGCATTCCTGATTGTGGCGGAGTGTGGGCTCATCAAGCAAATTACGTTCTTGAGATTTGCCGGAAGGGTCGCCAATCATACCTGTGGCGCCACCCACGAGGGCAATCGGACGATGACCGCATGATTGAAAATGCTTCAACATCATCACGCTCACCAAGTGTCCAATGTGCAATGAATCGGCCGTAGGATCAATTCCCACATAAGCCGACGTCATTTCTTTATTCAGTTGTTCTTCTGTGCCCGGCATCACGTCGTGAATCATGCCGCGCCATCTTAGTTCTTCAATAAAATTCATTTTCTTATGCTCCTTGTCCGTGACAATTTTTGTATTTTTTTCCGCTTCCGCAAGGACATGGGTCGTTACGTCCAACTTTCTTTTCCACGTGTATTGGTGATGGTTTTGAAGGTTGAGTAGGATTATCAGCTTGCGGGTGTTGTGCGCTGCGTTCTTCCGGAATATTTCCTTCGCGAGATGTTTTCAAACGGCTCAAATCCATGTGCGGTTGGTGCGCGGCTTGTACGTTTTGTTGTTGTGCCGGCAATTTTCCCAGCATCAAGAAAGAGCAGATGTCCTTATTGATTTTGATAACCATTTGTTTGAACAAATCGAACGATTCGAATTTGTAAATCAACAACGGATCTTTTTGCTCGTAAGTAGCGTTCTGAACGGATTGTTTCAAGTCGTCCATTTCACGCAAGTGCTCTTTCCAAGCGTCATCAATAAGCATCAAAGTGAGATTTTTTTCAATCGTGTTTTTGATGTCTTTTCCTTTGGATTCGTAGGCTTTCTTGAGGTTGGCTACCACGTTCATGGTTTTAATTCCATCCGTAATCGGAATAGCGATATTTTCGTAACGGCTTCCGTTTTCTTCGTAAACATTGCGGATGACCGGATATGCGGCTTCTGCCAATTGTTCGGATTTCGATTTGTAACTTTCGTAAACAGAATTAAAGACATTTTCTACAACCGCATCGTGCTTGTCGCCGATAAAAGCGCGTTTGTCAAGCGGAGATTCTACACCAAACAGACGGATTAATTCCATGTTGAATGCGTCGAAATCGTTGGCATCCCTGTATTCTTCCACCAATTGTTCGCAAGAATCGTAGAACATGTTTGCAACGTCGGTAGATAAACGTTCGCCATACAAAGCATGGCGGCGTTTTTTGTAAATCACTTCGCGTTGCGAATTCATAACGTCGTCGTATTCCAACAAGCGTTTACGCGTTCCAAAGTTATTTTCTTCCACTTTCTTTTGTGCGCGTTCGATGGATTTGGTAATCATCGAATGTTGGATCACTTCGCCTTCTTTCAGGCCCAAACGGTCCATAATTCCGGCAATACGGTCGGACACGAACAAGCGCATCAAATCGTCTTCCAACGAAACGAAGAATTGCGAACTTCCCGGGTCTCCCTGACGTCCGGCACGACCACGTAACTGGCGGTCTACACGACGAGAATCGTGACGTTCTGTACCGATGATGGCCAAACCGCCGGCTTCTTTCACGCCGGGTCCGAGCTTGATGTCGGTACCACGACCAGCCATGTTGGTGGCAATGGTTACCGTTCCGGCTTGACCGGCTTCGGCAACGATATCGGCTTCTTTTTTGTGCAGTTTCGCATTCAACACATTGTGTTTGATTTTGCGTTGCGTTAATGTGCGGCTCAACAGTTCCGAAATTTCCACGGAAGTGGTACCCACAAGTACCGGACGCGGAGTTTTCGGATTGCCGTTTTCATCTTTGTCGGCTGTTAAAGCAACAATTTCGTCAATCACTGCTTTGTATTTTTCGCGTTTGGTTTTGTACACCAAATCCTCGCGGTCGTCGCGAATAATGGCACGATTGGTAGGAATACTCACAACATCCAATTTGTAAATATCCCAAAACTCACCGGCTTCCGTTTCGGCTGTACCGGTCATACCGGCCAGTTTGTCGTACATCCGGAAATAATTTTGCAATGTGATGGTTGCGTAGGTTTGCGTAACGGCCTCGATTTTTACGTTTTCTTTCGCTTCGATGGCCTGGTGCAAACCATCGGAATATCTACGTCCATCGAGTACCCGGCCGGTTTGTTCATCTACAATTTTTACTTTGTTGTCAACAACAATGTATTCCACATCTTTTTCGAACAAGGTATAAGCCTTCATCAATTGGTTGATGGTGTGGACGCGTTCGGATTGAATGGCGTAATCGCGCAAAATTTCGCTTTTCTTTTCAGCTTTTTCAGTAGCAGAAAGCCCTTGTTTTTCAAGGTCGGCAATCATACTTCCAACGTCGGGAAGGATGTAGCTGGTGGTGTCTTTTTCAGCAAGAAAATCGATGCCTTTTTCAGTCAAATCAATCGTATTTTGTTTTTCATCAATTACGAAAAACAACTCTTTATCGATTTCCGGCATGCGTTTGTTTTGTTCCTGCATGTATTCGTTCTCGGTTCTTTGCAAAAGCGATTTCATGCCCGGCTCGCTCAAAAACTTGATGAGTGCTTTGTTTTTGGGCAATCCGCGATGTGCGCGAAGCAAGAGGATGGCGCCTTTTTTCTCCATTTCCGCGTTGGCAGCGTTGGTTAAAAGGTTTTTCGCTTCCGCTAAAATTTGGGTAACCAAATTGCGTTGAGCGTTGTAAACACGTTCGATGTTTGGTTTGAACATATCGAATTCATGCGTATCGCCTTTGGAAGTCGGGCCGGAAATAATCAACGGCGTACGGGCATCGTCAATCAACACGGAGTCGACCTCATCCACAATTGCGAAAGAGTGGGGGCGTTGTACAAGTTCTTCCTTGTTGCGGCACATGTTGTCGCGCAAATAGTCGAAACCAAATTCGTTGTTTGTTCCGTAGGTGATATCGGCCAAATAAGCGTTGCGGCGCGGTTCGGAGTTGGGTTCGTGTTTGTCGATACAGTCCACTTTCAAGCCGTGGAATTCGAACAGCATACCCATCCATTCGGAGTCACGTTTTGCCAAATAATCATTCACAGTTACCACGTGAACACCGCGTCCGGAAAGGGCGTTGAGGTAAACGGGCAAAGTTGCGACAAGGGTTTTACCTTCACCGGTGGCCATTTCGGAGATTTTCCCTTGATGGAGTACAATTCCTCCGATGATTTGCACGTCGTAATGCACCATGTCCCATTTGACGATGTTTCCGCCGGCCATCCATTCGTTTTTGTAGAAGGCTTTGTCGCCGCGGATATTTACGTTGTCGCGATGAGCTGCAAGATCTTGATCCCACGGCATCAGCGATACTTCCACTTCTTCATTTTCTTTGAAACGACGGGCGGTTTCTTTGACAACGGAAAATGCTTCGGGCAAAATTTCGTTGAGGATTTCGCCCACTTTGCCGGTCATTTCTTCTTCGAGCTTGTCGATGGCGTTGTAGCGGTCTTCTTTTTCTTCCACGCTCAATTCTTCGTTTTCTGCTTCGAGTTTGAGGCGTTCTACTTCGGCGCGTTCTTCTTTGAGATATGCTGCGATACGGTCTTTAAATTCTTGTGTTTTGGCGCGAAGTTCGTCGTTCGAAAGATTTTTAATTTTTTCATACGCCGCGAGCGTTTCATTCAAAATCGGGTTGATTTCTTTGATATCGCGTTGCGATTTGTTTCCAAATAATTTTTTGATAAATTCGATCATAATATGATAGATTTCTTGCTTAATACAGATTAATTCGCAAAGATACGAAAAAAATGAAGAAATAACAATGAATATTTTGAAGATGTTTTTAAAAGAGAAAACCCCGATAATCACAATGAATTATCGGGGTTTTGTTAAAATGAAACATTTCTGTTAGCGAAATTTCCAGCCTTTGTTTTCCGCAATACTTTTGTCGCATGTTTCCGCGCCGGGATTGTTGCTAATGTAGAGAGAGGCTTGATAACCTTCTTCATGTTGCGGTAGTGATTTGAAGAGGTTGTTCAAGGCTTCCGCCGAAAAATTATTTCTATCAATTTCGATTGTGCGGATATATTCACAGTTACTTGCGTCCAAAGCTCCGAGATTTCCGTTGACGGAGGATATGCTACGCAAGTCGGAACACGAACGGATGTCAATATCGTCTACTTGCAGGTTTGAAGTATAGAATCTTTTTATATTTGAAGAGGTGATTGTAACGGTGTATGTGCCTGAATCGAGGTAATGGTGGCGGATGTCGGTAACGGAACTTGAAAAATGCTCCGTTCTGCCGTCTCCCCAGTTAACATTTACATCACCGGGGCCAACCATAAAATCGACATAGTAATAATTATCGGTTTCACTTAAGTACGGATGTACTTTCATGGTGATGCGATTAGAGTCGTCGCTCTTCTTTTTACAAGCTGTGATTAAAAAAAGGGCAGATAAAATTAATAAAAAACGTGTTTTCATAAAATCTATTTAATTGATAATGGACGGAATGAGTATGTTGTGAGCATACTTATAGTTACTAAAAAACTTTTGTGTATAACTTGCGATCACGCTCATTAGTTACAAATTACAATGTCTTTACAAAAGTACGAAAATTTTAATTAAAATGCAAATTCGGTGCAAATGAATAGATTGTAGGAAATGGGGATGACATGGATGTCCGGGAAATGACATCTGTTAGAATAATTCTTCCGGATCAATTTGCAAGAAATCTTCAATCGAAAGGCCTCCGGTGCCTACCAACAGCACTTTTTTCGGATGAAATTTATTTGCAAATACAGTCATTCCGTTATTTTGATATTTTCTACCACTTTTCACCTCTATTCCGATCAGTTCTTTATGTACATGCTTCTACTACTGCATCAGGATATTCGTAACATTTCTGTAAAACTGATTTGCAGAAACTGACAAGATTTTCATAGTTTCCCCAACCATTAGGCGGGTTATATGCTTTGTATTTATCGGGATTTGCCTCCAGCTCCTTAATGCCTTTTTCGAGGGGCAAGATCATTTGAGAAGCTAAAGTAATACCTATTTCCTCAGGGTGCCATAAAACATTGTATAACCCCACTGCATCTGCCATTTTGTGAAGATTATGGGTAATGTTAAAAGCGGATAATTTTGCATCCTCGTAATCATCTTCGAGTTGTTCAATTTCTTTTTGAATGTTTTGAAACGTTTCTTGAAGGGTATTAATGTTCGTTCTTATTTCCCGAAAATCAACATCATTTTTGAAAAAATGGATATCTAAACTCATATCATTATTCTTTTTAATATTAATTAATCTTTCAAACATCCAATGGGGACAACTAAAACGCCATCTTTTCTGCGATAGGCAAATTGTCCGCCGGTTAATACGAGCAAAAACGAAGGTTCACGCATTTTATCCGTGTCAATCTTTTCTTTCAGCTTCAACAGATTTTCTGCTGCTTGCTCAATTTGATTATTTCCTAATTTTACTTCTATTGCTCCCCAACGACCATCATGCAGTTGTACAATCATATCTGCCTCCAATCCGCTCTTGTCGCGATAATGAAACACGTCTCCATCATTTCGTTGTGCATAAATGCGAACATCGCGTGCACATAATGCTTCGAACAGAAATCCGAAATATTCGAAATCCTGCAAAACTGCCACTGGATTGATGCGCATAACCGCTGTAGCAATTGCAGGGTCAACAAAGTGACGTTTTGGTGAAGTTCGTATTGCTGTTTTAGAACGTAGTGAAGGCGACCACGCAGGCATATCTTCTACTACAAAAATTCGACGTAAAGCATTGTGATAAGTAGCAAAAGTTTTATCTGAAATACTTGTATCCGTACTTTCGACATCATTCAATATAGTTTGTACAGAAGCCATTGTTGCAATGTTCCTGGCAAGTGAGCGCAAGAGTAATCTAACACGGTTTGGATTTTTCTCTACACCATCAACTTTTGAAATATCTTGATTGATAATTGCTTCAACGTAGTCAATAGACATTCGTAAGGCTGCCTTTTCGGGCTTATTGATTGTAGCAGGAAATCCTCCTCGACATAATGTGAGTGCTATCTGTTCGATACTTAAATCGGACAGGCCTTCTATTTCGTGTTTTTTATCAAACAAATTGGCTAGCGAAACGGTGCCGTTCGATTCTTTTGATTCATACAAACTCATCGGACGCATTAAAATTCGTGCAAAACGTCCTGTTCCGGTGTGAGCTGTTACATTGTCAGCTGGTACCGCAGAACCAGTTAAGATAAATTGTCCGGCTAAACCTCGTTTATCTACCTCAAAACGCACCGCATCCCAAAGAACAGGAGCCATTTGCCACTCATCAAGCAGGCGTGGACTTTCTCCTTTAAGCAATAACGAGGGTTTTGTATCTGCCATTTCTTGATAAGAACGTGCTTTATCAGGGTCTTGCATAAACAATACACTTCGTGCGACATTTGTGGCAGTACTTGTTTTTCCGCACCATTTCGCCCCCTCAATAAGCACAGCACCCATGGTGTCAAGCGCATTTTTGAGTTCAAAATCGCAAATTCTTGTAGTGTATTTATTGTTGCTCATATGCAATGTTTTATGGTGCAAAGATACACAGAATTTCTGAACTTGGCAAGTTTTTACTTCCTAATTTGGTATATTTTTACTTCGTAATTTGGCACATTTTTACTTCCTGATTTGGTAAATTCGATTAAGTAATTGAAAATTAGGCAGAAATGGATTTGTGAAATTTTTGTTGATTTTAAAAAGATTGTAGAAAAAATCTACATGCTCTTCTTGCTTGATTTTACTGAGGATTGTGCGTATAACAAATTATGTGTAGTGTTTTTCCTGCGCCAAACATGCATGTTTTCCAATTTTTGTTGTTTAACTTTGCATAAAATTAACATTTGTATAACCTTTTTTCCTGAATGGGAGTGGTCAATTTAGACATATTGGAGCTTCGCAACATGCTTACCGCAGCATCCGAACTTGGTGCTATGAGAGCTTTGAGAAAAGTAGGACATTTAAATCCTATTATCAAATTACTCACATCAATTACTGTAGATGTTTGTCCTTTTAAATTTTCTTTAAGCATAAGATTGTGTTTTGATTTATAAAGTATTTAATTAGTATTTCATAGGAAGTATCCACGGCGCAGGAATAGCAGGTTCTTCAGTTTTTATTTTGCGAGGAACGGCTTTTGCTTTAGCCTTTCGAGTTTTCGATTTAATCGTTTGAATACCGCTCTTTGTATAAATCCGCATATCATCTTCCCAAGAGTTGGTAATTTCTTCACTTTCGGCGGTGTATGGGTTCTCAAACCAAAGAAAGTTGGTATGCCCAACACCCATTAGTTCAACAACAGTGGCACCTGCGCTTGTTAATTCATTGATAACATCCATACTCGGAAATCCGAAGGTCTCATCTTCATTCCCTATTACCATACGCAGTCGGCTTAAATCTTGGCGGGTAAGCCACGGTAAAGTTCGCCATCTGGCCATTTCGTAGCCTTCAAGACCTAATATCATTTTTCCTTTTACAATAAAATTAGAATCTCCAAATTGCTCTCTAACCACTGACACGTGCCCCGCATTCATATTCGGTTGAAAACCAAATAAATCAACATGAGCAAAATCTTCAATCGGATAATAGAGTAAATAGCGTGCCATTGTCATTGCACCCCAAGATACTCCCCAATATACAATGGTTTTGTTCATGCTCTTGAGTTTTTCAACTGTATATCGAAGCAATTCTATAGCAATGGCATTAACAAGTTCCGCATCTTGATAAGATAACATATTCTCCGGCCATGATTTTTGCTTATTACCGCAAGCAGTAGTATAATCAAAGAAACAAATTTCACCACGCGGCCAGTCTGCCACAATAGGATGAAATAATCCTGCCCCTGCATGGGGCACTGTAAGAATAGACGTATGTTTTTGGTTGTAAGCTCGGTTGATGATTGCATTGGATGCCGGAATAAAATCCTTCGGTTCTAATGTTTTTTCATCTGCAACTCCGCTATATAATACTTGTGAAGGTTGAAGGGAATATCCCCAGGCATAATCCGGGCCGCCGCTGATAAAAATAACAACCGTATCGCTTAAATAATCGTACCCCTTGGTATAACACTCTCCTCCATTACCGTAGAACCGTCCACGAGGTTGGTCATATCCGTTTCTTACAGCATTCACATACAGGCGTCCTTTATCCATATAGTGCATGGCTATTTCATACTGATCCCAATTTAAATAATCATACGGATAGCCCAGTTCCCTCATTTTAGCGCGAGCACTGTCGATATGTGCACGGGCATCAACTCTTCTGTCTGCCGGAACACCATAACCCAAAAGCGGAATACCAACAAAACGGCCAATGCCGCAGTCGGGGCAGTAATCATAATGAAAGCTGATACTATCCATGTCTTCCAATGCTGTTTTTGAGAAAGCAATGCCATTTTTATAAACTAAAAGGCTGTCTTGGGCAGAATTAAAGGTAATGGTATCCATGTCTTTCGCTGCGATCTTCAAGAATACATTGTCGCCGTATGCATTCTTAATGTTGCCTTTGTAGAAAAACAGGGTGTCTTGGGCGTGCGAGGCAGCACTGGTTAAAAGTATTATAGTAATTAGTATATATTTTCTCATTTTTTTATCCTCCTTAATTTTTAATAATTTTCTCTGTACCTTGTCCGCTCTTGGAAGATATTTGCAGCATATAAATACCTTTGGGAAGAAAACTTAAATCAATATGCGAGGTTTTGGTGTTTACTTTTCTCTTTAACACACTTTTACCCTGCATATCAAGTATTTCTATTTGCTCCATGCGGGTATCGGAATTAATGTTCAAGTAATTGATTACCGGATTTGGAGAAATAGATATTTTGAGATCCCGATTGCCGGACTTGATTGAAGTTGATTTTTTAATCATCTTGGAATCAAAACTCATCAACGCAACATTACTTTTAGTGTATGTCTTCTGTGTGCCATCGGTATTGTAAATCGAAAAACTGCTGCCTTCAAAAGTCATCTTTTGAAGATTGCTCACAGGTGTAGAGTCTATCTTGTTAGCCGCATTTTGATAGACGTAGAATTTAGTTTGTGCCTGCAAGGCCACACAGAGCATCATCATAGCGACAATGGCAAGCAGAAATAAAAACGGCGTGTAGTGCCAGATTGTTTTTTTCATGATCTTGAATATTATTTGTATCAGACAAAAATACTTAACATTATCGACAAAAGTAGAGGTAAAAAAAGCACTATGCAAGCCCTGAAAATTATTTCTGGGTGCAAAAGAAAATGACGATTTTATAAAAAACAAATAATTAGCTTGTTGAAAAAGTTATCAACAGCAAAAAATTGGGTATAGAAAGTTTTTGGAGATAAGCCTTAAGATTTATTCTTAGCCAAGAACCACTCTGGAAGCGGGTATGCTTTACTGACTTCGAATAGATTGTCTTTGATTTTAAAAGCATTCTTTTGGGAGAGATAGCCAGCTTTCTTGGTGTTTACAATGGTATCTTTTGACACCTGCACAAACGCAGGACAAATTTCTAAAAGTCTGCTTAACGATTCCCGCGAGCGATGTGTAGTGCCATCAAAATGCAAGATCGTATAATTGCTCCCTTTATCCCGAACGGCATATTCCATCTGCTTAATGAGCATGCTGTCCGGCTCAAGGGTTGAGCCATCTTTAAACAGTTTGTCGACATTCGTTTTTAGCTGCTCTACTTTAACAACATCCCGGTATTTTTGTAAAGATTTTTCAAATCTTTCAGGTTGGAAAGGTTTCAAAATGTAATCGATAATTTGATGCTTCTCAATTGCAAAGCTTTCTGCAGCAAAATCCTTATACGCTGTAACAACGATTACCTTTTGCGCTTTTTTTACATCTTGGAGCATTTCAAAACCTTTCATATCGGGAAGCTGCATGTCTAAAATGAGCAAATCTATATCATGCTTATTCAGATATTCTTTGGCATCGGAGCCATTCCGGAATATAGCACAAATATTAAGCTCTTGATATTGGGAAACGACTGTGACTTCATATTCCAATGCCATTCGTTCATCTTCTACAATTACAACTTTTGTACTCATACTGCGTTTAATTTTAGCTGTAGTTTTACCATATACATTTCTTCGGAAGGAACTAATTCCAGATGATGCGTATTGGGGAATAACAACCGAAGGCGCTCTGTTATGCTTTTAATGCCGTTTTTGGTAGAGATAACGGCTGCATTTTTCTGTCCAATGCTATTTTTACAAATAAAGTTAAGCTGCTTTTCGTCTGCCTGCATTTGGATGGAGATAAAATCCCCTGCTTCCTGTCCGCAATATTTGAAAGCATTATTGATAAATGTTTCAAATAAAAGTGGCGGAATCAATATGTTTTCCGGACTGGAAATGCAATCCACCTTGAAATTAATTTCCGTATTATACACTTTCAGTTTTTCGAGTTCAATAAGGCTTTGCATGCACCGGATCTCGTCGGCAAGGGAAACCGTTTCCTGCTGGGAATATTGGAACATATAGCGCATTGTATCCGAAAGATGTCCGATATGGCTACTACACTTATCGTTATTCATCGACGCGATTGAATAAAGGTTGTTCATGTGGTTGAAAAACATGTGGAAATTCATGTGATCGCGTATAGCTGAGATTTCAGCTTTTAATTTAGCCGCATTTTTATCTGAAGACTTCAAACGTCGAACGGTATCACGATAAGCAATAGCCAATGTAAACAAGGCGGATAAAATGAAATTTCGAGAAAGAATACCGATAATATTCCAACGATAGTATGAAAAGTGCTCGCTTTCTGGCGTTCTTGCTATAAAAGCATGGATTTTGGGATAGATAATGAAAAATTCAATAGCTGAAAAAAGAAATAAAGTGCTAAAATATGTCGCAAAAAAGGCTGTGTAATGTTTTTCGCGCCCGTATTTTGGATAGCAAAATAAAGTGCAAGTATACACTAAGGCAATGGAGACTATAAATGTAGCTATTTCATGCGGATAGCTGAATGTTGTAAAACGGAATTGAGATCTTTGAACAAAATAATATCCCAATATACACCAAAATACAAGATGAATAGCTATTTCTAATTTTTTTTTTTTCATTTGTAGTTTTTTTAGGAATCTCTCCCCAGCAACCAAGGGTTATGAATGAGGGGAGAGATTTTCCCAAAGTTACAAATTTTTATGCAAAGGTGCATGTGTATATGTAACATTTTTTTAACAAGAATTTTAAATGTTGGCATAATTTGTGATTTTTAGTTTTTAATTCTTTTAATTAGGGGAGAATTGCATTTTGAGTAAAAAAGGTGTTGGACCATTGTTGGAACTTGCTGGTCGCTTGCTAACAGCAAAAAATGGATGTTGGACAAAAGGTCCAACAATGGTCCAACATTTAGTAAAAAAAGTACAGAAAAGTGTGTGTGTTTGTAGAAATAAAAAAGCTCCAAATATATTTGAAGCTTTGAAAACCCTTTATTCGCAAGGGATTTAGGAGGTGATTCCGGCGCGATTCGAACGCGCGACCCACAGCTTAGAAGGCTGTTGCTCTATCCAACTGAGCTACGGAACCAGTTTCTCGAATTTTTCGAGTGTGCAAAGATATGAAAAATTTGGGAATTTACAAAATCAATATGTATGCCCGTCTTTTTCGTCCAACTCTTCTACATCAATGCGTTTATTGTTAATAGCTCGCCAAGCGTACCAAATATACGCCACAACAAAAGGAATGAACAGGGATACAATGCTCATCACTTTTAAAGTAAAATAACTCGAAGAGCTATTGAAAATAGTAAGTGAACTATAAACATTGTAAGTGGATGGATAATAAGCCGTATTATTGTATCCTAAAATAATAAACAAGCAGAAAACCGTCATAATAGTTCCACTACCGGCCGTCCAAATGCCAATCCGGTATTTAGCCTGGAAAATAGTGCGGGTAGAAGCATACAAAATTAAGATAACGCCGATCAAAAATCCCATTGATACCAAAGGCATCGAGAAAAAATTACGTGCGTATTTGTACATTTCCCAACTCATATCGCCGGTTTCGGGATATACGGAAACGCCGGGTTCCGTGAGAATCATACCTAATGTGGGTAAAATGGTAACAAGAAAAACAATCAAACGTTGTTTGAGTAATTTACGCGATTTCTCAAGAAACTTATCATGTTGAACAGTGTTGGTCAGATAAAGAATTCCTAATATTTGACTCCAAGCCACCAAGGCGATTCCGAAAAGGATGTTTTGTAAATCGAAAAACGCTTCAAATCCGTGAAACGGGCCTTTCCACACAGAAATAACCGATCCTTCCACGCCGTCGAATGCAAATAAATTATCGCGGTTTACCGCAAAAGGAGCGCCCGTAAACAAAGTGCTTACAGCAACACCAATTGCAAAAACGCCGATAAAACCATTAATCATTAGAAACATATCGTAGGTGTCACGACCAAAAATATTGTTCGGTTTGCTTCGATATTGATAAGAAACAGCTTGGATAACGAAACAGAATAAAATCAGCATCCATAATCCATAAGCGCCGCCGAAGCTGGTGGAATAAAACAACGGGAACGCTGCAAAAAAAGCACCGCCAAACGTTACCAATGTTGTGAATGTAAACTCCCATTTGCGCCCCAGCGCATTAATCAAAAGTGATTTTTGCTTTTCATCTTGAAAATGTGGAAGCAATGCTTGTCCACCTTGAACAAACATCAGAAAAACCAATAAAGCCGCTAAAAGTGATATAATTGCCCACCAGTAACTTTGCAAGAATTCGTATGACATTGAAGTAAGAATTAAAAGTTAAAAAATTAAAAGCCATTGTCAATTTTCAATTGAGTTTGGTCCTTTTTTTATTTGTTTTAGTAGAATACTGATCTCTGCAATGAGCATAGCTGTGAATAGAGTAGCAAACAACCAGAATGTTACCTGAACCGATTGTACGGAAACATGCGAAACAGCCACGGATGTGGGCATTAAATTCTGAATAACCCACGGCTGGCGGCCAACTTCGGCAACCACCCATCCCAACATGCTGCACAAATAAACCAATGGTATTGATAGCAAGCTGAGCCACAACAACCATTTTGTTTTTTCTAAATCTTTGCGATATACAAAGAATAAAATAACGGCAAAGAATAAGATAAAATATCCGCCAAGAGCCACCATCGCATGGAAACTGTAGAAAGTAAGCAATACATTCGGTACCAAATCTTGCGGCTGCCGGATGTACGAATAACCGAAATATTGAAAATAATCATTATAAAACGCGGCGCCTTTTTCAGTTGTCCGGTCGAAATACTGACCGATAAAAGCACAACTTTGAGTATCCCGTTTTTGTTTGGCTTCGCGATAGGTTTTTAATACATTTACGGCTAAAGTTCCGCGAGCTTTTTTCTCGTTGAACGATAAAATTCCTTGTTCCGGATTTCCATTCACCAAATCTTCGATACCCGCAACAAACGCATCTGCGCGGCGGTGTCCGAGCAAAGAAAGCAGTTTGGGAATTTCCATTTTCCAAAGCATCGGTTCTTTTCCATCGTTGATTGTTTTAGATGGATTGGCAATGCCTGCCAGAATTAGCGGGGCACCTTCTTTCCCTTGATATAAACCCTCCATAGCGGCAAGTTTCATTGGTTGGTTTTTGGTTACTTGTTCCGCACTGCCGTCGCCTGTAAATGCTACCAGTAAGATAGAAATTAAGCCGAAAATACCTGCAATTTTAATACTTCGCAAAGCAAATTCTTGATCACGCTTTTTCAACAAAAACCAAGCGCTGACACCGATTACAAACACAGCTCCCAAAACAAATCCGGAAGTAACTGTGTGGAAAAATTTGTTCATTGCGGTTGGCGATAATAAAATGGCCCAAAAATCAACCATTTCATTACGTGCGGTTTCGGGATTGAACGTCATGCCAACCGGATTTTGCATCCAGGCATTGGCTACCAAAATCCACAGCGCAGAAAGGCTTGCCCCAACAGCTACAAGCCATGTAGAAATCAAATGAAAACGTTTACTCACTTTGCCCCAGCCAAAAAACATAACGGCGATAAATGTAGACTCCATAAAGAAAGCAAAAATTCCTTCAATGGCTAAAGGGGCGCCGAAAATATCACCCACAAACCAGGAATAATTCGACCAGTTGGTGCCGAATTCAAATTCGAGAATAAGTCCGGTTGCCACGCCGATAGCAAAGTTGATACCAAACAAACGCATCCAGAATTTAACGGTTGTTTTCCACTTTTCGTCGCCGGTTTTCACATAAAGTGTTTCCATAATGGCAAGGATAAAACCCAAACCCAGCGTAAGTGGAACAAACAACCAATGATACATTGCCGTGAGGGCAAATTGCGCCCGCGACCAATCAACTAATGCAATATTTTCCATGTTTTTTGTTTAGAATTGTTTAGAGTTATTTAGAGTTGTTTAGAATTGTTTAAAGTTGTTTTAGAGTTGTAACCTCTGAACTTTCTGAACCATCTAAACTTCCTGAACTTTCTGTCATTCTTTCTCCGGCATCAATTGCTCCATCACGTAATCCCCGCGTTCTTTGTCAGTGTTGAAATTTGTTTTCAAGAAATTGGGGAAAAAGAATATTTTTAAGATGACAAACATGATAAAAAGTTTAATAATAATAAGCATCCATAAGGTTTTTCCTACAGTCATCGAACGGAAACCATCGATGTAGAACGATGCAATATTTTTAATCACTTTGATCATGATTGATAATGCAAATGTACATAAATTTTTTAAAAAGAGAAAAAATAATTAATTAAATTTTATTTTGCGGTGACACAGTGTGTATTTCCGCTTACGGCGAAAAGGGAGGATAAATTTTAAAAAATCACGCAGATAATTCGCAGATATAAATACTGTTCATAATTAACCATTCATAATTAAGAAACTGTTTAAAAATAGACAACAGTTCTTTTAGACAGGATTTACAGGATTTACAGGATGATTTTGCCTTCGGCAAAATAAAAAACATGTTAATCCTGTTCATCCTGTCAAAAATTTAAACAGTTTCTAACAATTTTTTTTGTATCTTTGTTACCATGAAACAAAAATTGCAAGGATATTTAAAGGCATTTTTGCTTTGGCGGATGAGAAATATTTCCGATCGTCAATTTATTATTGCTCTTAGCTTGGTTGTGGGAATTTGCAGCGGAATTGCTGCTGTTATTCTTAAAAATTTGGTGCATTTTGTAGCCGAATGGGTGTCTTCTTTTGAATCAGCCGATCGCCTGAATTTTCTGTTGCTGATTTTTCCGATGATCGGGATTTTACTTACCGTTTTTTATCTGCGCACTTTCGTGAAAGATAAAATCGACCATGGAGTAAGCCGTGTGCTGTATGCCATTTCGCGTGGCGGCGGAATATTGAACGGAAGTAAAATGTATTCCTCAACCATTAGCAGTACGCTCACCGTTGGTTTTGGCGGCTCTGTGGGTTTGGAAGCACCAATTGTTCTTACAGGTTCGGCCATTGGTTCAAACATCGGGCAATGGATGCGGACGGATAAAAAATCCATGATTTTACTGATCGGATGCGGTGCAACAGGCGCCGTTGCCGGGATTTTTAAAGCGCCGATTGCCGGAATTATTTTTACACTCGAAGTTTTGATGCTCGATTTAACCATGGCATCGCTCGTTCCACTTTTGATTTCTGCCGTTTCAGCAACCGCTATTTCGTGGTTTTTATTAGGAAACAGCATCCAGTTTTCGGCCGCGTCAATTTCCGAATTTCAATTGGGCAACATCCCATTCTATATCATTCTTGGCGTTTTCGCAGGATTAGTTTCTGTTTATTTTGCTAAAATGTCGCGCAAAATGGAAGGTTTTTGGAGTAAATGGAAAAATCCATGGGTTAAAGCTGTTGTGGGCGGCGGCATTGTGAGCGCACTTATTTTTATCTTTCCACCTTTATACGGCGAAGGTTTTACATCGCTTACCGAAATCATGCAGGGTTATGGACATTCATTGGCAAACAATACATTCTTATATGAATTTCGTGAAAATGCGTGGTTATTTCTCGGTTTTTTATTGCTGATTTTGTTTTTCAAAGTCATTGCAATGGCTACGACCAATGCAGCCGGAGGAATTGGAGGCGTTTTTGCACCTTCATTATTTATGGGCGGAACGGCCGGATATTTGATTTCGCACGCATTTAATACATTTACCCGCTTTGAATTACCTACCGGAAACTTTGTGTTGGCCGGAATGGCCGGTATTATGGCCGGTGTGATGCATGCACCGCTTACAGCAATTTTCTTGATTGCCGAAATTACCGATGGTTATCGTTTATTTATGCCGCTTACCATTACTGCAACCATTGCTTATTTGATTAATGCTTATTTTGAGCCCCACTCAATTTATGCCAAAGGCCTTGCTGAAAAAGGTGAATTGGTAACGCATCACAAAGATAAAGCCGCTATCGGAATGTTGAAATTGGAAGATCTGATTGAACGTAATTTTGTTTCTTTACCAGTAAATGGCAAGTTGCAAGATGTGGTAAATGCTGTTTCTCGCTCCTCACGCTTTATTTATCCGGTCTTGAATGAAAATGGCGAATTGCAAGGCGTTGTGAATTTCGACCGTGTGAAAAAAATGATTTTTGATAAAAATTTATATGCAACACCCATTAAAAATTTCATGACTACGGTTGATTTGACAATCAATTTGGAAGAAGATATGGATAATGTTGTTGCTCGTTTTCGTAACAACGACGCCTATAATATTCCTGTTTTGCAAGACGGGAAATATGTGGGATTTCTTTCTCGCGCTCGCTTGTTTTCCGCTTATCGCAAACAAATGCTGGCCATTTCTGAAGATTAAAAAAATGCTTTGATGAAAAAGATTCATAAATCATATTCATTTCTTCCTTTATTTTGTGCATGTTTGATCTTTTTTCAGAACGCAGCTGCGCAAAAAAAACGATTGGATATCGACAGCATTGCGATGTCAAAAAGCATGGAGCCACAGCGTTTGATGAGGTTTGAGTGGATTGAAGACGGTGTCCGTTTCCGTTTTGCAGACGGAAAAAATCAAATCACTGTCAATCCACGTTCCGGGAAAAGGGATACGGTTGAACTTGCTAAAACGAAAGAACAGCAGTCGCCGCGCGCATTTACGGAAGGCCGTAATTTGTTTGTGCAAATCGACAGCACTAAAATCAAAGTAAATACCGATTCTGCAAAAGGGATTTTATACGGAAGTATTCCATCTCGCAATGAATACGGCATTCATGAAGGCTTTTATTTTTCGCCCGGCAAAAATAATCTCGCATTCTATCGGATTGATGAAAGCAAAGTTGCCGAATATCCGTTGGTCGATATTCATAAACGGATTGCGCAGGCAAAGCCAATCAGTTATCCGATGGCCGGAATGGCAAGCCAGGAGCTGAAGTTAGGTGTTTTTAATCTGCAAAATAAACAAACAGTTTATTTGCAAATCGATGGCCCGGCAGATCAATATTTGACATGCGTTTCTTGGGACCCGTCGGAAAAATATATCTACACTGCGGTTTTAGACCGTTCTACGAAATATTTTTCACTCAATCAATACGACGTAAAAACCGGCGCATTTGTGAAAACGCTTTTTAAAGAAGAAAATGAAAAATACCTTGAGCCGTCCAATCCGATGTTTTTTATTCCCAATAATCCTTCGCAATTTGTGTGGATGAGCCAGTGCGACGGCTACAACCACTTGTATTTGTACAATACGGACGGTAAATTAATCAAACAGCTTACTTCCGGAAATTGGATTGTGAAAAAACTTGTTCATATTACCAAAGACGGCAAAAAAATTTATTTTACCGGCACGAAAGACAGTCCGCTGGAAATGCATTTGTATGTTGTGGATGTGAAAAGCGGCGCCATTAACCGTGTAACGAAAGAAAAAGGCGTGCATCATGTGATTCCGCAGCCCGGTGGAAATTATTTTATTGATGTGTATTCGAATCTCGAAACGGCCTACTGCGCACAGCTTTTGAATGCCAAAGGCGAGCTTGTGCAAACGCTCCGCAAAGAACAAGATTTGTTGAAAGATTATGCAATCGGGGAAACCGAAATTTTTACCATCAAATCAAAAGATCAAACAAGCGATTTGTATTGCAGGATGATTAAGCCTTACGATTTCGATTCGACGAAGAAATATCCGGTAATCGTTTATGTCTACGGAGGTCCGCATGTGCAAAACATTAGCGCATCCTGGTTGGGCAGTGCGAAATTATTTTTGAACTTTTTGGCACAGGAAGGATATTTGGTTTTTACCTTGGATAATCGCGGATCCGGCAATCGCGGTTTTGCTTTCGAAAGCGCTACATATCGCAATTTTGGAACCGTTGAGGTGGATGATCAAATGCAAGGAGTGAACTACTTGAAATCGCTGCCATACGTAGATTCAACACGTATCGGCGTGGATGGTTGGAGCTACGGCGGTTTTATGGCGCTTTCGCTGAAACTGAAAAATCCGGGAGTATTCAAAGTCGCTACTGCCGGTGGGCCTGTGGTAAATTGGGAATGGTACGAAATCATGTACGGCGAGCGATATATGGAAACGCCGCAGAAAAATCCCGACGGTTATAAAAATGCAAATCTGTTGAACTATATCAATCAACTGGATGGAAAATTAATGTTGATTCACGGCGCTATGGATCCCACAGTGGTGCTTCAGCACAGCCTGATGTTCATCAGCGAATGTGTGAAACAAGGCAAGCAAGTTGATTATTTTATATATCCCGATCACGAACACAATGTACGTGGAAACGATCGCGCGCATTTGTACAGAAAATTGTATGACTACTACAGACAAAATCTCTAATCCGAGAAACATTCAGATTGCCGATTACGATTATCCGTTGCCCGATGATCGCATTGCGTTGTATCCTGCCGAAAAGCGCGATGCTTCGAAATTACTGGTTTGGAAAAACAGGCAAATTGAAGAACATATTTTTCACGAATTACCGGAAATGCTTCCGCAAGATACGTTTTTATTCTTCAATGATACTAAAGTTGTACAGGCGCGGATGGTGCTTTACAGCGAAAGCGGTGCGCGCATTGAACTTTTCTGCTTGGAGCCGGCCGATAAAAACCTCGATATTCAACTTGCTTACCAGGCCAAAGAAAGCTGCGTGTGGAAATGTTTTGTTGGCAATAATAAACGCTGGAAAACAGGCATCTTGACTTTGGATTTTGAAATTGACGGAAATCCGAAACAATTGCAAATTCATCGCGAAAAGCCCGATGAAGACGCATGGATACTGCGTTTTTCGTGGAATGATACTTCGCTTTCCTTTGCGGAAATATTGGAACATATCGGCAAAATTCCGCTTCCGCCCTACATTTCGCGCCAAGCGGAGGAACAAGACAAAGAACGCTATCAAACCGTATTTGCCGATTTCAAAGGCTCTGTGGCCGCACCCACGGGCGGCTTGCATTTCACGCAAGATTTATTGCAAACCTTGCAATCGAAAAATATAATTTCCGAACGCCTCACGTTGCACGTAGGAGCGGGGACTTTTAAGCCCGTTTCTGCTGATGTAATCGGCGATCACAGCATGCATTTCGAACGTTTTGTTGTGAAAAAATCGACTATTGAAAACCTTTGTAAAAACTTAGATAAAAACATTATTCCTGTCGGCACAACCGCCATGCGTACCATCGAATCGCTGTATTGGATTGGTGCGGATTTAGTACGTTTTCCGGAAAAAGAAACGATTCATGTCAACCAATGGCAGCCGTACGATCAGCCGGAAACGATTTCTGCAAAAGAAGCGTTGACAGCCATTTTGAATTGGATGGAAAAATGCAATAAACACGAGCTTTCCGGGCAAACATGCCTCATGATTGCACCGGGCTATCAATTTCGCATTGCCAAAGGATTAATCACCAATTTTCACCAACCGAAAAGTACTTTGCTATTACTTGTTTCCGCCTTGATAGGCGAGACGTGGAGAGAAATTTACAAATACGCCTTGCAGCATGATTTCCGGTTTTTAAGTTATGGGGATAGCTGCTTGTTTTTGCCTTAGCCGAAATAGATATTTTGTATTTTTGAAAAATTATGCCTAACTTTGTTGAAATTTTAAAACTAAAAAGGATAGAAAACTAATTAACTATACATAAATCGAAAGCGTAAGCTTAAGTTCTTTATTGGGAAACCGCCAAAATTTCATAACAGAAGAATTGATAAGCGATGCGCTCATGCTGTGTTCCGGCGTGAGTTGTGTCTTATTTCTGTTATGGGTGCTTGGCGGTACCTCCAATAAAATAAGAAAATCAACTCACGCTTTTTTTATGCACTTAAGCCACGAATCGCAACCGGATGGCCACACTTCGCTGCGCTTCGTTCGCCATGACAACATAAAAACAAATAAATAACACACAACATGAAAACAAATTACGATTTACGATTATCGGCTGCGGCTGTACGGGCGAACCCACGTGTTCGCCCATCGAACAAGGGCAGACACGCGGGTCTACCCCTACAATTTGCACGTCATGGCCAGCGGCGTAGCCGTGTGGCCATCTGGTTATCATTAGCCTTCACACTTTGCTTCAACCTTCTGTCCGCCCAAACCGCCACCCCCGATTTCATCGACTCGCGCGACGGACAAACCTACAAAACCGTGATTATGCCCGACGGCAAGCGCTGGATGGCGGAAAATCTGCGCTATCGCAATGGATTGAACAATCCCGTATTTTCCAATATTCCTGCATCAAGTGCAAATACCTTCACCGCTTCGAAAAACTTATATTATTGTCCGGGGCCCGGACCATTAAATACGTCTGTTAATCAAGCAGATCCTTTGGCTTGTGAATATTGGGGTGCACTTTACCCGTTTTGGGTGGCGTATGCAAATTCAGCTAATACTGCCGTGAATACTACTTTGGGCGAGCAAGGTATTTGTCCGACAGGCTGGCATTTGCCCACGGACAATGAGTGGAATTTGCTTTTCACAAAGATCGGCGGATCAACAGATGCCGGAAAACTACTCAAAGATACAGCACGAGGCACTTTTGCAAATAATCAGGCATGGAAAAGATATTGGACAAATGCTGCTTTACAAAATACAAATTCTTACGGGTTCTCTGCTTTAGCTGCGGGCTTGCGTACCACTGCTGGCGCCTATTCGGGCAACGGTACGCAGGCTCTTTTCTGGACAAGCACACCCAATACCAACGGCACTCAAGCAAGTTCAAAAATATTTACAAACAGCTCCAATTCACCAACCGGCTCCTCTACACAACTCCGTGCGGACGCTTTGTCCGTGCGCTGTGTGGAAGGAACATGTAAAGAAGCAGATTTTGTACTGTATTCTTCTTGTGAAAATCCTGTTGGATTTGATACTATTTTATTTATTAATTCGACAGTTGCAAAAACTTACAATTTTGCATTAAATCCTATTTTATCAACCGGAACTTGGAGTTATACTATTAATTGTGAATTTTTACCAACAGGAGTTTCTCTAATTTCCAATCCTTATGTAGAAGGAAGCCAAGTGCGACTTGCATTTAGAGGGCTTTCGAATGCTTCAGACGGGGAAATATTTATATTAAAAATCAAAGGTACTAATCCAAATTATTGCAGTATCGATACATCGTATGTTATTCGCTTTGTTAAAGACGACCGCTTTTCTTATTATACATCCGCTGATGCAGCACTTGCTATTGGTACAAATCGTTTGCTACTTGATACTCGAGACAATAAAACTTATAAAATTGTAAAGATGCCTGATAATAAATGGTGGATGGCAGAGAATCTAAATTATCAGCAAGGGTTGTCTTTTAATTCACGACCGGACAAAATTGGTGGAGATGTTACAACCTTTACCTCTACACAAAATGGCATTCCTGGTATCGGGAATTTTTGGTGTCCGGAAACAGTTTTCGGAGCAACAACATCCACACTTGCCGAATGTGAAGCGGTGGGTGTTTTCTATACATGGGAATGTGTGATGAGCGCAGATGGCATTGGTGCATGGAAAGAAGGAACTTATCGTACAGCCACTACATCTGGAAATGCTTCCTCATTTACAGAACCCACAAGAGGTATTTGCCCTGTCGGGTGGCATGTTCCTTCCGATGCTGAATGGGGGATGATGTTAAACGCTGTTGAGGCACAATTTTCGGGTACGCAAAAGCATAATACCACCACCGGTTGGATAGGCTCTGTTGCCGGTACTAAACTAAAGGCATGTTTTACATCCGGAGCTTCAGATGATCGATATGGATTTTCCGTATTGCCTGCAGGTTATCGCACCGCTAATGGAGGAGGAATAGGTGGCAGAGGAGGAACTGCTCGCTATTGGGTAGCTTCTTGCAACACTGCCGATGCAAGTTTTGTTCGCGAATTTCAATCAAGTTACACAACTGTGTATAGGATGAAAAATTACGGGAGATCAGGGGCTTTTTCTGTTCGTTGTATCATGAATTAAATTAAAAGGCGTGAGCCGCTTATTTATTCTTTTGTGAAACTTTGGTCGGTTTTCGATGGAGGATTTCGGCTCGCTTTTTATTTGTGTTTAATTTTTGTTTTTCTATGGAAAGGCCTAACAGATATTGTTTCTGTTAGGCCTTCCTGCAATGTAAAGACGTTGCATGCAACGTCTCTACTGTATTACGGCAAAAATTATTCGTATCTATACGTTCCGTGTTCTGATTTAATCGTCAGCGCATTGTTTGGAGACGATTCGCAATGTCCGATAATTTGGGCATCTACGTTGAAATATTGTGCAATTTTGATAATATCGTCTGCAATATTTTCTTTTACGTAGATTTCCATACGGTGCCCCATGTTAAACACTTTGTACATTTCTTTCCAATCGGTGCCCGATTGCTCTTGAATCATCTTAAACACAGGCGGAGTGGCAAACATATTGTCTTTAATCACATGCATCTTTTCTACGAAATTCAACACTTTGGTTTGTGCGCCGCCGCTGCAATGAACCATACCGTGAATGGAAGGTGCGAAATTTTCCAAAATTGCCTTGATAATCGGCAAATACGTACGGGTTGGAGACAACAACATCTGACCGACATTTACACCCGGAACGGATGTTTCGTCAGTTAATTTCAAATTCCCTGCATACGCCAAATGAGCAGGTACCTGTTGGTCGTATGATTCCGGATATTTTTCGGCATATATTTTCGATAAAACGTCGTGGCGTGCAGAAGTTAAACCATTGCTGCCGATACCGCTGTTGTATGTTTTTTCGTAGGTCGCTTGTCCGTAGGATGCCAAACCGATAATCACGTCGCCAGCTTGAATACGGTCGTTGCTGATGATTTGGTTGCGGCGCAAGCGTGTAGTGATACACGAATCCACAGCAATTGTACGAATTACATCGCCCATATCGGCTGTTTCACCACCGGCAAAAACGATATTGATCTTTTCCAAATCGCGAAGAAAATTCAAGAATTCTTCAGTTCCGTTGATGATTTCGGAAACAATTTCGCCGGGAATTAAAAATTTATTTCTCCCAATTGTTGATGAAACCAACATGTTATCATAACCGCCTGAACACAATAAATCATCGATATTCATAACCAATGCATCTTGTGCAATACCGCGCCAAACGGAGAGGTCGCCGGTTTCTTTCCAATATAAATATGCTAAAACAGATTTTGTGCCAGCACCATCGGAATGCATGATGTTGCACATCGGTTTTGCAAAAAGACTTTTGACTTTTTCACCCAAAACATCCGGTACAATTTTGCAGAAGGCACGCGGAAAAAGTCCTTTGTCGAGTGCCTCAATGGCGTTTTTAACATCTTCTTTGGATGCGGAAACGCCGCGTTGCTCGTAGTTTGTTTGTGTACTCATGGCGAAATGTTTTTTAATTATTTTAAAATTAACTTATGATTTGCGTTGTCAATCGTATAACTTCCGACTTGGTCGAAGTCCGATTTCTTTAAAATCAATGGCGCTTCAAGTTCTTTTTGTACACGCACATTGATGTTTTTGATGATATATTTTTCAATTTTGATTTCGCGAATGCGGAAAATAGATTTATCTAAAATATCTCCGTCTTCGGTAAATGCTTTTTCTTTCAATTCGAAATCGTTTTTGTTTACACGGCCTGTGCGTAAGAGTTTCATCGCTTCTTCATAAGCAATAAGATTTTCTTTTGCAGAAACATCAACGGCCAAAGAAGTTGATAAACCGTTCACAACAGTAGTAAACAAAGGCAATCCGTTAGGTGTTGTCGTAAAATCAATTTCTTTGATGTCTTCGACTTTTGAAATTTGTACAACCGGATTTTTCACGTTGTTATCTTCCGGAATATAATCGTCACGAATGATACTAAATTCCGTACGGCGATTCATTTGATGTATGGCTTCTTGCTCGTCTTTATCCTTCAATGTGGCAATAAAAGCAGAATCCAATAAGGTTCCGGCGAGAAGTGTAAATGTCTTTTTATTTGCCGTAAAAGTGAGATCTTTTTCAATTGTCAGTGGCACATGGGCGCCATAGCCTTTTGCCACTAAGCGTCCCGGCTCAATACCGCGTGCAATCAAATAATCGACAACAGATTGTGCACGCAATTGCGAAAGCGTATCATTTCCCATTGCAATGCGGCGGTAGTCGGTGTGAGAAGCTAATTCAATCACAATACGAGGATTTTTTTCCAAGATCTCAATCAAGCCCATCAACGAATCTTGATATTTTGTTTTCAAATCCCATTTACCTAAATCGTACAAGATATCCGGTAATTTAACCGGCCCTTTCGGCACAGGCTTCATGCTGAAATCATGAATAATATCTTTGCTCGAAGTTAGGCCCACGGTGGTTTCCGTGCCTTCTTCATCCCAAAAACCTTGTCTGGAAATATGAATTTTGTAGGTTGTATTCGGTCTGATTTGCGAACGTTCAAATTTATATGCACCTTTGGTATTTGTAAGCATTCGGAAAGATGAACCGTCAGAACCCACCATTTCCACCATAACTTGGTCGATATATTGCAATGTCATTTCATTGCGGATAAGTCCGGAAATGGTATAATCAACTTGCGGGTTGACAAATGAATAAATTTCGTCGCCACGGCGGCCTTCGTCCCTGTTTGAAGAGAAAAAGCCGCGGTCTTCGCCGGGATAGAAGATAATTCCAAAATCGTCGCCACTCGAATTAAGCGGATATTTTACATTCTCGGGTTCGCCCCAATTTCCATTCTCGCCAACGGATTTAAAAATGTCGTAGCCGCCCATACCCGAATGCCCGGTGGACGAAAAGTATAAAAGGGTGTCATTTCTTAGAAATGGGAACGCTTCTTTTCCTGCCGTATTAATGGTTGGACCTAAATTCTTGGCTTCGCCGAATTCACTGTTCACGTCCGAACGTCCGGCGTACCAAATGTCTAAATCGCCGTGTGTACCTTCCATATTCGAAGTAAAATACAAGCGCAAGCCATCTTCCGAAAGGTTGGCATGTACTACATCAGCCAAAGAATCGACTGTTAAAACAACTTCTTCCGGGTCTGTCCATTTATCATTCTCATATTTAGATTGATAAATTTTGCAGCCGGATTGTTTTTTCTTTGCGTTTCCACAGAAAGTGTAGAACATCAAATTGCCGTCTAAAGCAAAACAAGCCTCACCTTCATTGGCTTTGGTGTTGATGGTTTCTTTTTCGTCGAATAAAACCGGCGTACTCCAATCGCTTTTTTTATCTTGCGACGACATAAATAAATCGGAGAAACGCTGACCGGTCCAATCGTCTAATTTCTTTCCTGTTGCTCCTTCTCGGGTGGAAGTGAACACAATTTGCGTACAAGACGGGTCTTTAAAACGCGGTCCCCAGTCGTTGTCGCGTGTATTGAGTTTTTTCACAACTTCAACTTCATAAGTTGTTGGATTTTTAATCCATTCCGCCGATTGTGAGCAAGAAGCCAATGCCTGTTCGGCAACCATATTATTAGGTTCTAATTCTAAAAATGCGTGATAATTTTCTTGAGCACCCTCGTAGTCACCCATAAAACGGAGACTTTCGGCCATTGAAAAGTAAATGGAATGTTCAATTTCGGCATAACCGCCCTTGATGGCGCGGCGATATTGCGTAATGGCTTTTTTGTATTGTGCACTTTTGCGATAACATTCGCCGATTTGAAATAAAATACGATTTTTATTTACGATGTCGTTCTTCTTTGTTTTTGCAAAAGCCTTTTGATACAACATGATTGCATGATTGTATTGATCCAATTCAAAAGCACGATCGGCTTTCTCCAAGGCTTTCTTTTGTGCAAAAACAGGAGTCGCAATCAGCGTTAAGCAGAATATGACGGATAGGATTCGAAAAAACTTCATGGAGCAAATATCTCTAATTGCTTGCTAAATTACGATTTTTTTTTGGTTATCGCAAGTTTTTTACCAATGTAAATGACATTTGTTTTTTTATCAAGTCAACTGATTGAACCTTAATAGTTACGACGTCTCCGAGTTTGTACACTCTTCCGGTTCGTTCGCCCACAACGCGATAATTTTCTTCATCGAGGAAATAATAATCGCCTTCAAGCGTTTTCAACGGTACCATTCCTTCGCATTTGGTTTCATCAAGTTCGACATAAATGCCCCATTTGCTCACACCGGAAATCACGCCTTCGAAGGTTTCGCCGATTTTATCTTTCAGATACTCAGCTTGCTTATATTTGATAGAAACACGTTCGGCATCAGCAGCTTTTTTCTCCATGTTGGACGAATGTTTGCAACGTTCTTCCAAATCTTCGGCATTGGCGGCTTTTCCTCCATCCAAATATTGCGCAAGCAAACGGTGCACCATCACATCCGGATAACGGCGAATAGGAGAGGTGAAATGTGTGTAGAATGGGAACGCAAGTCCATAATGCCCAATATTTTGTGTTGAATAATAGGCCTTCGACATGGTGCGAACAGCGATGGTTTCAATCATGTTTTCTTCGCCTTTTCCGGCAATATCTAAAAACAATTGATTATACGATTTGGCAATCCCCTTGCGAGTTTTGGTATTCATCTGATAACCCAATTTCTGCACAAACTCGGCAAAAACCGCCAATTTTTCAGGGTTGGGTTCGTCATGAATACGATAGACAAACGGTAATGCTTTACGTTTTGTCTTGGCGAGCGACGAAGTCGCGTGGCCATCCGGTGACGAGCGGCGAGTGACGGGTGACGAGTCCGTCATGGCCAGCGCAGCGTGGCCATCTCCGTCTTGTTTACTCAAATGGTTGATGAATTCGGCCACACGTTTATTCGCGAGTAACATAAATTCTTCAATCAAATGGTTGGCTTCTTTCGACTCTTTCACATAAACGCCGATCGGACGGGCTTTTTCATCCAGTTTGAAACGCACTTCCGTGGAATGAAAATTGATGGCGCCATTCTTAAAACGCTTGTCGCGCATGGATTTGGCGAGCTTGTTCAACGTCAAAATTTCGTCTTTGAAATCGCCGTCTTCGCCTTCGATAATACTTTGTGCTTCTTCATAAGCGTAGCGGCGGTCGGAACAAATGACCGTGCGGCCGTACCATTCGTTGAGCACTTCTGCTTTTTCATTCATCTCGAAAACAGCCGAAAAACACAACTTTTCTTCATTCGGACGCAGCGAGCAAACGCCGTTCGACAAACGTTCGGGAAGCATGGGAATCGTACGGTCTACCAAATAAATTGAAGTCGCGCGCTTGTAGGCTTCTTCTTCCAATTTCGAATGCATGTCCACATAAAACGAAACATCGGCAATGTGAACGCCGACTTCATAATTGTCGTTTTTGAGCTTTTGAAATGAAATTGCATCATCAAAATCCTTGGCATCCGCCGGATCGATAGTAATTGTTGTAACCTTGCGGAAATCGCGGCGTTTCTTGATTTCGCTTTTTGGAATTTCCATCGGAATCTTATCGGCTTCGTCTTCAACTTCTTTCGGAAAAGCAAGCGGGAACTCAAATTCCGCAAGAATAGATTGCATTTCTACGTCGTTGTCGCCGACTTCTCCTAAAATTTGAACAACTTCGCCCACCGGATTGTTGAAGCGCGCCGGCCAGTCCTTGATATTCACAATCACTTTTTCGCCGTTTCGTGCGCCGTGCAGATCTTTTTCATAAATGAAAACATCCACCGGCATAAACGGGCTGTCGGGAATAAGGAAAATATAAGGGCCGTTAATTTGAATCATTCCAACCACTTGGCGTTTGCCACGTTCGAGAATTTCTACAATCTGACCTTCCGGTTTGTGGTCTTTCCTTTGCGGAAACAAAAATACTTTTACATGGTCGCCGTGCAAAGCGTGATTGGTGTTGTTGGATGCAATGAAAATATCCTCGAGATTTTTGTCGTCGGGAATAATATACGCCTTGCCGGTTTGTTTCATGTCCACAATTCCGGTCATATACGATTGAGGCAGTGCTTCTTTAGCGTGCCACAAGCTCAAACGGTATTTTCTGCGTTGAATCGGCTTGATATAGCGTTTTTCGTGCAAAACGCGCATCGCCTCTTTCACATTTCGTTGACCTTCTTTGTTGTTCATTTGCAAACGACCCGCCACTTGGCGATAATTAAGCGCTTCGTTCGGATGTTTGGAGAAAATTTCCAAAACTTTTTTTTGAAATTTTTCTTCCGGATTTTCTTTATCTTTTTTCATAAATTAATTCTGTTATTTAGTTGTTGGGTAATAAGATGCGTAAATAAAATCGACGGTTTCGAAAAGGATGTTGCTTTTACTTAATAACTTTTTGTCATTTTCGGTGGCTGATTTTTTTGCAAATATAATTAAAAAAGGTTTAATGTTCGGACAAATTTTCAAATAATCTTTTGCTTGTTCATCTGAAAATAGTTTCATAATTGTTCGTTGTTCCTCCATCGGTGGGCGCGATAATATTGCGGAACACATGGGGATGCCGCTTTGATAGGATAAAATATACGACGAAATCCGCCCCTCTCGATTAGGAACATATTCTCCAAAAGAAGAGTACAAATAAATAAACGGAAGCGGAACAATAGCTTGGTAATTATTTATATCTAATTCACTTTCGTAAAATTCGTGTTTTTGCTCGAAAAGATTGGGCGATTCGGTAATTTTTTTCGAAAGGTAATAATGATTTTGTCCGGCTTCAAATAAAAATAAAACAGTGCCAAGATAGCAAATCCATTTCCATTTTTTATAAAAATAAATATTCAACATGCAAACCGCCCACACCGCAACAACGTAGTAAAATGCCCACGCAAAACGGCCCAACGCAATAATTTGTTTGAAAAACGGGAACGGCTCGAGCACGAATGCAAAGCGGTAGCGGATAGGCACGGCACACGCATAAAAAACCAATACCGTTGCCGCAAAAAAGAACGGCTCAATATCATAAGGCATGAATTTTTTACGATAAACAGCCTGCAAAGATTGAGGGGTAAATTTTTCTCCTTTGCGGATGAAAAACCGGTAAATCATCGTTCCTAAACAAACAAAAATCATGATTACACTTGTTGTTCCGATAAAATTTCCAATCGCTCGCCATGTTAAATCCGATGCTTCGTTAATACAGAAAATTTGATGGTAAACATTTGTAAAAATCGAATGAATAGGCGTGAAAATACTACGAATAGATGCCCTGTGAATAACCATGTACGGCATCTCAAAGCGTTCGGCATGATGATCCGTTAGTGCAATCAATCCGGTGAAAATAATTACCGGAAGCAATAATTGGATAGCCCATTGCACATATTCATGGATGTGATTTTTGATGTCTTTTATCGTTCTGAAAAAGCAAAATAGATATGAAAATCCTGCAAAAAACAACAAAATCAAACCTAAATAAACATGCAAAAACAAACAGCATAAAATAAAAAAGCCAATTTCGATGCTATATAAATAAGGGCGTTTAGCGTTTTTGAAATCAATAAGTAAAAACCATCCTGCCGGGAAAAAGAAGGAAAATGTAAGTGCATAATGTCCGTATTCCCACAATAAATATTGTGAACTTAATGCGGAAATTCCCACTGCCGCAATGCTTGCAAGCAAAACAGGTACTCTGTGTTTTTCTAAAATCAGAAATAAAAAAACGGCCGCAATTACTAACGATAGCAGCATAAAAACATTTAGAAATGCCACTAAATATTTGGGCGAAAACAAATGCCATTCTACTGCTTTTTGCATTATTGAGGACAATAATGGAATGCAATCCACCATCACAGCAAGATCGCCGAAAGGGTAGGCCACTCCTTTAAATTCCGTAACTGTCGTGTCCCAACGAGCATGATACATGAAATTGTAATAATTGGTGACACAGTCTGTATCACCTGCCGCAAACAAAAATTTGTTCGGATGTTGGATAATTTTAAAATGAAAAATACACAGAAACGCCAAGGATAATACGATGGTAAGAAGGATGCCTTGTGCTTTTGATATCTTCATTTTCTTAGCAATCTAACGCTCCAATTAAATCGGAAACGTTTTTAATTTGATGGCGTTCGCAGTATTCTTCAATGCCGCGGACAATTTTCACGGTAACGGCCGGATCAATAAAATTGGCTGTTCCCACTTCAATTGCAGATGCGCCGGCAAGCATAAATTCAATGGCATCATTGGCGTTCATAATGCCGCCCATGCCGATAATCGGAATTTTTATCGCTTTCGAACATTGCCACACCATACGCAACGCTACTGGTTTTACGGCCGGTCCGGACAATCCGCCGGTAACGGTTGACAGCAACGGCTTGCGTGTTTCGGCATTGACAGCCATTCCAAGCAGCGTGTTAATCATCGAAACAGCGTCTGCGCCTGCATTTTCAACCGCTTTTGCGATGTCGGTAATGCTTGTAACGTTCGGAGAAAGTTTTACAATTAATGTTTTTGAATAATGTTTGCGAACGGTTTTCACAACTTCTTCCGCCATTTTCGGGTCGGTTCCGAAAGCCATGCCGCCTTGCTTTACGTTAGGGCAGGAGATATTTAATTCGATCGCATGAATGTTTTTCAGCGGCTCGATTTTCGAAACCACTTCCACATATTCTTCAATTGTGGAACCGGAAACATTAACAATGATTTCGCTGTTTATATCTTTGATTCGTGGATAAACATCTTTTACAAACGTATCCACACCTTTGTTTTGCAAACCCACTGCATTTAGCATCCCCGAAGGTGTTTCGGCCATACGCGGATAAGGATTTCCTTCGCGTTTTTGTCCGGTGGTGCCTTTCACAACGAAACCGCCGAGTTCTTCCAAATTGATAAAATCGCTGAATTCCTCGCCGTATCCGAATGTTCCGGAGGCCGTCAATACGGGATTTTTGAGTTTAAGTTGACCGATATTTATATTTAAATTTGCCATCTTTTTTACCAATTTTTTAAATCTTCGGTTTTGAAAACAGGACCTTCTTTACATACACAAACATGACCGTTTTTCCCTTCGGTAACGCAGCACAAACATGCGCCGAAGCCGCAGGCCATTGTTTTTTCGAGCGACACTTCGCAAGGAGTGTTGATTTTTTTTGCCAATTGTGCAACGGCGCGCATCATCGCATCCGGTCCGCAACAATAGATTTGCGAGAATGTTTGTTTTTCAAAAACCGAGTGTTCTGTTGCCAAACCTTTTTCACCCATTGAACCGTCGTTGGTAATGATATGTACTTTCCCATAACGGGCATATTCTTCCAAACGCAGTATTTGCGAGCTGTTTCGCGCTGCAAGTAAAATATCCGGACGGATATTTTTTTCGTTTAAATACTTTGCCAGATATAAAATTGGAGCCACGCCGCAACCTCCGCCAATCAACAGGACTTTGTCGTTTTTCGGCATTGAAAAGCCTGTTCCCAAAGGAAGAACGGCATTCACAGTGTCGTAACCTTTAAGATTTGCCAATGCACGTGAGCCTTTTCCCACTTTGTGAATCAACAAGGAAATTTGATTTTCTTTATAATCCACATCGTGAATGGAAAAAGGACGGCGAAGAAAAACGTCATTGGAATTGTCAATGCGCAATTGCAAAAATTGCCCCGGTAAAATCGGCGGCAATTTTTCTTTCGCTTTCAGTTCCAACAGAAAATAGTCGGACGGCAGCGTTTGATTTTCAGCTACGAAAAAATCGATGATATGTTTCATTTATTGTTTAACGTTGAATGTTTAACGTTTATTTGTCATGGCGAACGGAGCGCCGCGTAGTGTGGCCATCCGGCAGGCGTAAGGCACTGCCGCTACTAATCGTCACCTGTAACTTTTGTCTCTTCTTCTTTTTTCAAAAGCCCTTTTGTTTGCAACAAATTGTACCATGCAAACAGTTTTTTCATATCCGACGGATACACGCGTGCGCGGTCGTAGTTAGGTACTATTTCGGCGAAATAAGCTGCTAATTTTTTAGGATCTTCTTTGGAATCAATGGCGAGACCGCCGTTTTCTTTTTCGAAAATCGTGTCGAAAATTTCTTTGAGCGGCTTATCTTCTTCGTCGGTGTACATGCAAATCTCTTCGAGCGAACTGGGTTTGCTGCCGCCTCCGATGGGAATGCGTTTGCCGTCTAAAAGCGATTCAACAATGGCGCCGTTGCGCGTGTAAGTAACAAGTTGGAAAAGTCCGGCTTTTCCGGGAACTGAGAAAAAATTAGTTAAATCCATAAAAGTTGAAAAATATATTATTGTGACAAAGATACGATTTTTTTAGATAAAACAGTATTTTCTTGAAAAAATTTGCACATCTGAAAAATAATAGTTATTTTTGCGGAAATAAATGGTTAACAAGGAAACGAGAAAACGAGAAAACAAGTTAACAAGAAAACTAAAACAATTATTATAGAATAAAAAACATCATTAAATAAAAAGAAAGCGTAAGCTTAAATTCTTTTTCTGAAAACCGCTAATTTTCTAACGACTAAAGAATTGATAAGCGATGCGCTCATGCTGTGTCCGGCGTGAGTTGTGTCTTATTTTAGTCGTGGGTTCTTAGCGGTACCTCAGAAAAAAATTAGATTACAACTTGCGCCTTTTTTTGTTATGCATATACAGCCCCTTCGGGGCTTGCTGGAAAATGATTAACAAATAAATAATACACAACATGAAAACACAATTACTTCGTAGCAGGAATGCAAAAATGCAAGAATGCAGAAGCGCAAGAGCGCAGAAATGCAGAAAAATGACCGTCTTCTGCATTTTTGCACTTCTGCATTTCTGCTTTGCCTTCTCAATCCTCGCCCAAACCGACGGCGGCACGTTTACCGACCCACGCGATGGCGAAACCTACAAAACCGTTATTATGCCCGATGGCAAACGCTGGATGGAGGAGAATTTACGGTATAGCAAGGGCTTGCTGAATTATGTTTATGGATACCGGCCTGTTACCGGAAATATTGCCGCACCGGGCACGAATTTACAGAAAACCTTTTATTGTCCGGGGCCCGGCCCGTTCTCTACGTCGCCAAATGCAACGACTACTTCGCAGGCCGATCCTTTGCTTTGCAAGTTTGAGGGGGCGCTCTATCCTTTTTGGACGGCTTACGGGCAAAATAACGGGACAGCCAATGTTTTTGCTGTTGTAGGTGAACAAGGTGTTTGTCCAAACGGATGGCACTTGCCAACCGATGGCGAATGGACGGCTTTAGCAACAGTATTAAGCAATAATTTTTCAAGTTTACAGGTTCTGAATGCAGGGCGGAGGGATTACACCGGCGTTTTTGCCGATCGTGGTTCGAAGGCCTATTTTTGGACAAGTTCGGGAAGCGGAACTGCTGCCGTTTCCCGTTCTTTTTCGGGTGGAACAATTAGCAGGGTTGCTTCGCAGCCTGCTTCCGACGCATTATCCGTGCGTTGTGTGGAGGGGGCTTGCACAGAAGGATCTCAAATTGTGTTAACGATGGTTCAGAACACATCCGCTTGTACAAAGGAACCCAAAACAAACTTTGATACTATTTTCTTCAAAGATACTGCAATGACAAGGAATTACAACTTCGCCCTTTCTCCTGCTTTGTCAACTGGCACTTGGACGTATTCTGTTTCCTACCAAAACCTCCCGGCTGGAGTTAGTTTTTCTTCGGCGCCTGACATGTCCGCTACGCAGCTCACTTTAAAATTCGCCGGCCTTTCCGATGCCATTGACGGTAGTATCTTCACGTTTAAAATAGCGGGTACTAACCCTAATTATTGCAGATTAGACACTCAAATTTACAATATCAAGTTGTTAAAAGCACCTGAGGATGATGGTCAGGTGTTTGAAACTCCAGTTCCCAATACTATTTCCGGTGGCGAGGCCGTTGGTGCTATTAAAACGATGACCGATACGCGCGACAATAAAACATATTCCATCATTCTCATGGCCGATGGTAAATGGTGGATGCGTGAGAACTTAAATTACCAAACAGGCTTAACGTTCCGTTCGGCTTCCAACGAGCCTTTCACATCAAGCACTAACGGTGTTCCGGGTATCGGTAGTTTTTGGTGTCCGGGTGTCGCTAGTGCTACCACCTCCTCTCTTTCAAATTGTAATATCTGGGGAGCACTTTATACATGGGAGGCTGCTGTTTCTACCGACGGAATCGGCACATGGACAGAGCCTTCGGCATCGCAGTTATACACGCAATCCGCTTCTGGTAATCCCACATCCGCATGTAGCCGCGGTGTTTGTCCTCCGGGATGGCATGTTCCTTCCGATAAAGAGTGGGGTGATATGCTCAATGCTGTGGAAACCGGCACCAAAAATCACAATACCGCCCAAGGATGGATAGGTACGAATGTCGGTGCAGCTTTGAAGTCTTCGGGTTTCACATCAGGTGCGAAGCAAGTTTCAGGATTTTCCGTGCTTGCAGCCGGTGGGCGTCAGGCCAATGGATCGGAATTCCATTTTCGAGGTTCTTCTACCTATATTTGGACTTCCACTGGCGCTACTAGCTCTACTGCATGGTGGCGTCAATTTGATTTTTCTCCCACTACGGCGTTTCGGAATTACTACTATCGGGCTCAAGGCTTTTCCATCCGTTGCATCCAGGATTAAGAGAAGCACAGCCATGAAAATAGATAAGTTTTTGATGCTAATTGAATGGGATGGTCTGACGTCGGCCATGCTAACTTTCCTTGCTACTTGTGGGATGGCCACGCTCCGCTCCGCTGCGCTGGCCATGATGTTCGCCCTCGCAATCCTCATCCCTCAATCCTCAATCCTCTCCCAAACCTCCGCACCCGATTTCACCGACCCTCGGGACGGGGAGACATATAAAACAGTGCTCATGCCCGACGGAAAGCGCTGGATGGCGGAGAATTTGCGGTATCGCCGGGGGTTGGAAGAACCGGTTTTTGGCCATCTGCCCATTACGGGAAATATTGCTGCTCCGGGAACAAAATTGCAGAAAACTTTTTATTGTCCGGGGCCGGGACCATATATGCATTCGCCCAACACTTCTACCATCTCCCAGGCAGATCCTTTATGTTGTGAATACGAGGGAGCATTGTATCCGTTTTGGACGGCCTACGGGCAAAACAACGGCACTTCCAATGTTTATCCCACAGTGGGCGAACAAGGCGTTTGTCCCGATGGCTGGCACTTGCCCAGCGATGGGGAATGGACGGCTTTAGCCGTTTTGTTAAATAATGATTTTTCAAGTCTTTTGATTCGGAATGCCGGACACCGGGTAAATACAGGCGTTTTTGCCGATCGCGGTTCCAAGGCCTATTTTTGGACAAGT
>JAVBNF010000049.1:0-41999 GCA_031551725.1 Bacteroidales bacterium | reverse complement strand
TAAACTTTTTTCTAAACTTTTTTCTAAACTTTTTTCTAAACTTTTTTCTAAACTTTTTTCTAAACTTTTTTCTAAACTTTTTTCTAAACTTTTTTCTAAACTTTTTTCTAAACTTTTTTCTAAACTTTTTTCTAAACTTTTTCTAAACTTTTTTCTAAACTTTTTCTAAACTTTTTCTAAACTTTTTCTAAACTTTTTCTAAACTTTTTTCTAAACTTTTTCTAAACTTTTTTCATGTACATCAAAATAATCACCCTCGGTTGTTCAAAAAATTCGGTAGATTCCGAAGTTATTCTCGGTAATTTGAAACACCGTGGTATTCAGGTTTTAAAAGAAGACGACAAGCGTAGTCCGGATATTTTAATTATCAATACGTGTGGTTTTATTCATGATGCCAAACAAGAATCGATTGATATGATTTTGGATGCTGTGGAGTTGAAAAGACAAAAACAGATTTCCGAAATTTGGGTAATGGGTTGCCTAATCCAGCGTTATAAAGAAGAATTAAGTACCGAAATTCCGGAAGTGGATGCTTGGTTTGGCGTGAATGACAGCTCCGAAATTGTCGATTTAATTTCCAAAAAACAATACGGAAAGCTCATTAGCGAACGCGTGCTTCAAACGCCTCCTCATTATGCTTATTTGAAAATTGCCGAAGGCTGCAACCGTCGTTGCTCATTCTGTGCTATTCCACTCATTCGCGGAAACCATATCTCCCGCCCTATTGAAGATGTTGTTGAAGAAGCAAAAATGCTTGCTAAAAGCGGAGTGAAAGAACTTATTCTAATTTCGCAAGATGTGAGTTTCTACGGTTTGGACTTGTACAAAAAACGTCGAATTGCAGAGCTTTGTGAAGCATTGGCGAAAGTTGAAGGCATCGAATGGATTCGTTTGCAATACCTTTACCCACACGAATTTCCGGAAGATCTACTGGATGTGATGGCACAAAATTCTAAGATCTGCAATTATATTGATATTCCGTTGCAACATATCAATACAAAAATTTTAAAATCGATGAAGCGTTCGACTACGAAGGAAGAAACGCTGGAGTTGATGCAAAAGATGCGTACGAAACTTCCGAATGCTGCCTTCCGTACAACCTTTATTGTCGGTTATCCCGGCGAAACGAAAGCCGATTTTGAAGAGTTGGTTGATTTTGTAAAAGCCATGCGTTTCGAGCGTGTAGGCGTTTTCACTTATTCGGAAGAAGAAGGCACAAGTGCAGCCGAACTTAAGGACAATGTGAGCGAAAAGCAAAAACAAGAGCGCTTGGAAAAGTTAATGGAAATTCAGCAGGATATTTCAGCGGAATTAAATCAACAAAAAATTGGAAATACCTACAAAGTGCTTATCGACCGCGAAGAAGCAGGCTTTTATATTGGCCGCACCGAATTTGATTCTCCGGAAGTGGATAACGAAGTTTTGATTCCAGTCAAAAATAAGAAAATGAAAATCGGTAATTTTTACGATGTCGAAATCACCGATGCCGATGCGTTTGATTTATTCGGGTAAACAATATTTTATTCCAATACCAACGAAACTCCCGCAAACATGTAGTCGTATTTGTTGCGAAATTGACCGTAAGGCGTGAGTCCATAATAGAATTTAAAGCCAAAACCAAGGTGGTTGCTTGCAAATACGGGTTGATTGACACGCCATCCGAAATATAGATTTGTTGACCACGTGCCTCGCCCCTCGCCCGGAACTTCCGTCCAAACACCACTATTATAATTGTAATACGGATAATTGTACTGCGGACGATTACGCAGTTCGACCGACAAAATATTCTGCAAATTATCGCTGCTCAAAAAATATTTTCCGGTTTGAAGTTGATATTGCAAATACCATTCATACTTCCGCTTGAGCGGAATGACTTTCGAAACATCTCCTTCTTCTGGACGTATAGTGTACCAACTATTCGTCCTGTCAACCAAATACATAAATCCAAAACGGAAAGAATGATTTAAGCCGGTAAAAAGTTCCGGTTCATTAATCCATAGAGATAATTCGGTATAATCATAGGAAACATTCACACGCGTAATGGATAACTGCTGCATTTCCCTATAAATCGTTATTTCATCACCAATGTGCGTACTTTGGTGATAAAATGGTATAAATTTCAGAGAATAACTTTTTAAGAAATTAAATTTCGGCTGTTCAAAACGTTGGATAAACTTGAATTCCGGACCGCCTATATTATAATCGGTATTCACGACCGGTGCTGTAATTTTTTCAAAAACATCCAGCCACAAAAAGAAATGTATGGGAACGGAAACCGCAAAGCCATACTTATTATTGTCAAAATTCTTTGCATAAACCGGAAATGAAACGCCGACGTTTGCACGTGCAATAATCTTATAATCTTTACCGTCGGCAGGCTCAATATCGTATTCTGCACGATTTGTATTTACACCGACATCAATGCTGGAAATGGTAGAATTTACATCAGATACAAACGGCTTACAAAATGTTGAAGTCACGCCCCACGTACCGTTCTGTGCATTTGCATAAGTAAAAAGCAAACATGTAAAAATCAAAAAACTGATTTTATTTTGTACAAATTTCAGCATAATTACAATATTTACAATTTTTCTTGTCTTCAGCTGGTTTGAACGATATTTCCGGATTAAAAATTTCGTTCAATAAATGATTTAAAACGTTTTCGAAATTCTTCAAAATGTCTTTATTTAAAACACTTCCATCGGGCGTTTCCACCGTTAAATCGTAGTCTTTCAAAGCGCGGAAAGAAATGTTTGCGACCTCCAACTCGTTTACTTTTTTAGGATTTTCCAAAGTATAAACAAATGCATAAAATAAAAGTTGAAATGCTTTTGCGTAATCGGGATTTTGAATAATCGCAGGCCAATCGGGGAATTTCAAGTTTTGAGAAACGTTGATTTCGCCGGTTTTATAATCCAAAATCCGCAAACGTCCGTTAAACTCGTCGATACGGTCAATGCTTCCGCGAAAGCGCAAAGGTATTTTATCTTCACCTAAAACATATGCTGCATCAATCGCTTCTTCGTTTGCAAAAACGTTGATACGATTGCCTTTTGCAAGCAATTCTTTTTCTTTTTTGAGGAAATTTTTCACAAACATCCCGGCCACGGAAGCAATCAAAAAGTTTTTTCCACTGGTAAGATTTCCTTTCGGATAATGTTTAGCAAAACTTTTTTCGATTTGTTCGCGAATAATCTTATCGTTGTTTTCTTCAATAAAATCAATGCTTAACGGTGTTTTCAACTGCTGATCGTAAATAAACTTCAAGGTGTCGTGCACCACGCTTCCAAGCGTTTTTGCATCAATAAATTCGTTTATTTCCGAACGTTCGGGAATGCGCAAAACCCTTGCAAAATAAAAGCGCAACGGACATGCAATGTAATCGCTCAATGCAGTTGCAGAGAATCCATAAGCGGCAGTATCACGCAAAGATTGCAGTACATTTTCTGTTTTCGAAACCGTTAAACCGTCATTCAGTTTCTCTTTATCCGGTTTACTACCAACAAGTTTATTCGTAATTTTCACATTCGGATATTTGCGTTGCATTTCGTTTTGCAACTGCAAAATAAAACGGCTTTTTTCGCCGCCGGAAAGTGGATCAACTTCTGTATTGTAGATTAACGTAACCCGTTTTGCACGTTGAATCAAGCGATAAAAATGATAAGCAAAAACAGCGTCTTTCTCGCGGTGCGTAGGCAATCCTAATTCTATTTTCAAATCGAACGGAATAAATGAACTTTCCATTTTTCCAAGAGGAAGAATTCCTTCATTTACACCAACTAAAACGACATTATCAAAATCGAGCGTACGCGTTTCCAGAAGTCCCATCAATTGAAGCCCGTGCAAGGGATCGCCTTGCAATGGAACAGAAGTTTGCACAAGCAATTGTTTGAATAAATTCCGCACAGCTTTAAACCCGATACGTTCGCGATGCGGTTCCACACGCGTTTTCAGCACATTCAACATTTTGCTGAACGCAAATAAACAGCTGCGTTCAAACAAAAAGTTTTCGTCTTTCGGAAAAGATTCCTGTAAACGATTCACAATTTTAACACACAATTCCAACACATCGGAAGCATGTTTTAACGAGGAAAAAATTTCATGATTTTTCCCTGTTAAAGTTTCGATTTCTTCAGCTGTCAGAAAAGCGCGATTCGATTGCAACAAAGCATGTTTAAAGTTTTCTTTCTCTTTTTGATGAAGAATGTTTTCGACAAACGGATGATCGATAATTTTCAAGATTTCGGGGACATAAAAGCGTTGCGGTTTGCCCTCTTCCTTTTGCGAAGTTTCGTGCAATGTAAATATTTGCAGGAATAAATCGGCCGGAGCCGCATGTTGCAAAGGATATCCCATTGTGACATTGACAGCATCGAAACTATCCGGAATCGAGTTTAAAAATGGCAATAATAAATGTTCATTTGCCAATACCAAAGCGGTGGATTCATTATCGAATTTCGGATTGGCGTATTTCGAATATTCTGCGTCAAGCAGTTGGGCGGCATATTTCACTTGTCCGATATCCTTAGGCACACCTACGATTTGGATTTCTTTTTCTTCTTCGAAATTCGTTTGCGAAAGCATGCCCTGCGTTCCGAAAATCTGTTGTTCGCGACGCAAAAAAAGTCCGGCTTCCTGACGTTGATCAAGCAAATAATAATCGTCGGCATCCCAAAACGCCTCCGCTTTCTTAGTATCTACAAGGTATTTGATAATTTTTTCTTCACTTGCAGAAATCGCATTGAATCCGATAAAATAGATTTTTTTATATGGAATTTGTGATTCGATTTGACTTAGATTTTCAGCAAAACGACGATATGCAAAACCGTGATAAGCGGTGTGGTCACCCAATAAACGTTGACTTAACAACAAATAATAATCATACAATTGATGATAAAACTGCAAATATTTCTCCTGAAATTCCGACAGTTTATTTTCACGCGGACTCCACAATTGTATGGCTTTTACGGCATCCAAATATTGAAAAACCTGTTTCGGATCTTTCAAATACAAATCGATTTCATTGAAATCTCCGATCAACAATTCGGCAAACGAAAAGAAATCGTCCACTTCGCGCGGTTCGGGATCGAGTTGCAGGTGAATATCGAACAATTTAAAAATAAGGTCGATGCGCTCTGCTTTTCGAAATCCGGAATATTTAAAAATGAAATCGTCGATGGTAGTAAACTCCGGTGCCCACACGGTTTCACCGATTTTATCGGCCAGTTGTTTTCGCAGAAACACACCGGCACGACGGTTGGGAGCCACAATGCAAATATCTTTCAAATCGCTGCCGTGGCGAGCGATTAAGATGTCGGATATTTGATTGATGAAAGGAGTCATTATTTCAGTCGATAGAGACAAGGCATGCCTTGTCTTTACAATCCCCAATTTAAAATAATTTAAGTTGTCGTTCGAGTTTAAAAGATTTTCGATGGTATTGGGTGATGCCGTATTTTTCGAGTGCTTCATACTGGGTTGACGTGGGGTAACCTTTATTCTGTTTCCAGCAATACAGCGGGAATTCCGCATCGATTTTATTCATAAAATCGTCGCGGCAGGTCTTGGCTAAGATAGAAGCAGCTGCAATTGAAAAATACTTGGCATCACCTTTAACAATACACATATGTGGGATTTCGGGATACGGCTTGAAGCGGTTTCCGTCAATCAATAAAAACTCCGGTTTCACTTTCAACGCATCCACAGCACGGTGCATGGCAAGAAAAGAAGCATTAAGAATATTGATTTTATCAATTTCCTTCGGTTCCACTTGAGCAACGGCCCAAGCGATGGCTTTTTCCTGTATTTCGTCGCGAAGCAGATAGCGTTTTTTTTCCGAAAGCGCTTTCGAATCGGTTAAAACATCATGTTTGAAATCCTTCGGCAGAATTACAGCAGCAGCGAACACGGGGCCGGCCAAGCATCCACGCCCGGCTTCATCGCAACCTGCTTCCAACTGATTTTCTGCATAAAAAGATTTTAACATAATGATTTTTTATATACGATATACAATGTACGATATGAATCCCAAAAACCGCAAATCGTATATCTAAAATCGTAAATTCATTGCAAATATACGATTTTTTTCGTAAATTTGTAGTGTAAAGAAATGTTCCCAATATCCTGAGACTATGCAAAATTTTACCAAAATATTTTTTATTTTCTTGTTATCCAGTATTTTTACCTTAATCGGAAACGCTCAAAATACTGTTATTCATAGTTATTCATTTGAAAGACCATTAACAGAAGCCGGTTGGAGTTCTGTGCAGGTAAAAGGAAATAATGGGCTCAGTAACGGACGCTGGAATATAGATTCGACCGGCTTACTTTTAGAGAGCGGAAAAACCATCCGAGCCACTCCGTTTGATGATCTTGGAACTTTTGCATATACAAATAACTTTAGCAGTAACAACAGCACACAAATTCGCTTGTGTTCTCCTTTTTTGAATTTATCGGGCTATACAAATGTCAAGGTTGTTTTCTATGTTTTCAAAACAACCTCGACACACACAGCCCCCAAATACAATGACAGTTTGTACGTAGAATATGCACTTTCGGATACCGTTTTTATTCGCATTCCGGACGCAGCCCTTATCAATGCGGAAGCAAGCAGCAACGGATGGACAAAATATGTTGCAAGCCTTCCCACGCAAGCGTTAACTTCGAAAACAAAAATCGGACTTTTGTCCGTTAGTAGTCAGAATAAGATTGTTGCTACCAGAATGGTCATTGACAAAATTTCCATCGTGAGCAACGACAAGCCTTTCATGGTTGATTTTGGCGTTTTGCCGTTGAGCAAAACCATTTATTTTACAGACAGCATTCATGTCAGCGACTGGACGGACGGGCTTCCGACAAGCCGTACATGGACATTCCCGAAAGGCAGTCTTTCTTCATCTTCTAACGCCAATGTGAGCGTTTGTTTTCCAGAGGCTGGCACTGTTTCCGTTAAACTCAAAACGTCCAGTGGCGCTTTTACTGACTCTATAAGTCAAGATATTACAATTCTCGGACGTGCACCCTTTGCGCAATACAATGCAAAAGCTGCTTCAGGCAGTTTTTATAATTGGGATGGCACACGTCGCTATGTAGCAACTCAGGGAAAAAGTTTAACCTATGACAACAAAACCACCTACAAACCAAATCAATACAATTGGAATTTCGGAAATGCAACGCCTCAAACCTCACAACAAGCCTCACCAAGTGTGAGCTATCCGAGAGCCGGTATTTTCCAAACTAAATATATAGCATCCAACGATTATGGTTCTTCGGTTTTGTACGATACTGTTTATGCAAATTTAGGCACTGCGCATATTTCAAACTTTAATCTTCAAAAAGATACGTTTGATTTAATGCAAAACATTGAGACCTCTTATGATTATTTTGCAGGACTTAACTCAAGTTTTAAAACATTCGGAGAACGTTTTGTGATGGCTGCTGCAAGCAATGCTGTAATTACAGGCATTCGCATTCATACCGACAGTGTGCGTATTAGTTCTGCCAACAGCAATGAAACTGTACGTATTTCGGTATATTCGGAAACAAGTGGAATTCCGGGTACTGAGTTAACGTATATTACGAAGAAATTGAGTGATTTTTCACCCAACAGTTTTGCAGATATTGCATTTGATCCGATTGATGTTACCGGAACATTCTATATTGTATTTTCTTTTCCAAACATAACTCCGGACGCAAGCAACAAGTTCAATTTTTCTGTATGCAAGCCAAATGTAGCACACACAAATTCGTATTTCTACAAATCCGGTGGTACAACTTGGCAAGCGAATAGCAGTTATTCTACTTCGATTGCAATGGCTGTCAATATTACTTTCAAAACATTGGATGTCAATATAGACACACTCCATATTGGAGCATCGGCCGGTACAGGGAAAATCATTGTTACAAATAGCGATGGTTTTACCAAACCTTCAGAAACATATTCCTGGACACGCATTACATCATTGCCTTCGGGAAGTATAATTGACACAATGCGCTTGAGTTTCGATTTGAATGCGTCTTCTGATGATCGATACGCAACTTTCACCATCAATTCGGGCAGCTTGAGCAAGAAAATTGTTGTAGCTCAATCGGGAATGGGCAAACCGATTGTTAATTTTATGTCGGCAACAAAAATAACCGATACTTCGACATTATTGGAAGGGGAAATCGAAAATGACAACGGTGGCACAATCAGCGAAAAAGGATTTTATTATAGTGCTAATCCTGCATTCATCCCCCCAACCGGAGGTACCAAAATAACAGATACTTCTGCAAATTTTACTAAAACTGTAAATCAACTAAACAGACGCACAACTTATTATGTATCCGCTTACGCGAAAAATGAATCGGGAGAAGGTTATTCAGCCGTGTCTTCATTTTCAACAGTCGGAAGTGTTCCGAAAATGAGTGCTCCGCATGCGGAAGATGTGACCACCTTGTCCATGAAAGTTGTGGCTCAAGTAACAGATGATTATAGCGACGGCATTGATCAATCCGGATTTTTATTTTCAGAAACCAAAACCGCAGCAGATTCTTTATGGAAAAAACATCAGGTTATTGCTGAAGTTGGGAAAAATTACAGCTATACGCTAACCAATCTAAAACCAAAAACGACTTATTATATAAAATCTTATGCCGTTAATAAAAACGGCACTGCCACTTCGCCAATCAGCAATCTCTCTACTTTAGCCGGAATACCGGTTATTAATTCTTCCGTTACGTCTATTACCACGGCCTCTTCAGCTACAGTGAGTGGGCAAGTTGTACGCGACAGCGGAGGGAGCATTACCGAAGTTGGTTTTTACTATTCAACCGATCAGAATGTTGATACTACGCAAAGCATAAAAACTGCCGGAGTACTAAATCCTGTGGATAACCAATACACTGGCACTATCAAGGGATTGTATCCTAAAACAACCTACTATGTGCGAGCATATGCTGCTAACGAAGCCGGCAAAGTCGTTTCAGGTGTTACAAATTTCACAACCACAGCAGGCAAGCCTTGCGTAGAATATGTAGAAACTTTTAATATTCTTTCAAAACAAGCGAATTTAAAAGCGATGATTACATTCGACAGCTTAAGTACTGTTAACGAGCGAGGTTTTTATATTGGCGCAGATCCTAATTTAGCAGATGGCTCAGGCTTGAAATATCAAGATACATCTGACTTATCCGATCCTGTTTTTACTGTAAAAGCAATCGGTTTAACCAAAAATAACAATTACTACGTAAAAGCATTTGCAAGAAACGAAAATGGCGTAACCTATTCTTCAACAGCACATTTCAAGACATTAGCCAAAGATCCGGATGATCCCGATACAGTTGTAACCGACGTTCGAAAATCGCAATTAAACGACATTGTCGTTTATCCAAATCCTGCAAAAGGGGTTATTATTATTCGGTTAGGCACCATTAAAGCCCAACAAATAGAGATTATCAATGCCATTGGGGAAAGCGTTATTTCTAAAGATGTAGTCGGATCAGAACGGGAAATAACTATCAATATCAACAAACTTATTCCGGGCACCTATTTTGTACGTATTAAAATCGGAAAAGAATACGTTATCCGAAAGTTTGTGAAACTGGCAAGTTAATTTTAATGAAACGGTCTGCTTTTATAGGGCTTATTTGTTGTGGATTTTTTTTTCAGTCGTGCGAAAAAGATCCGCCTGCCAAAAAAGTAGCAACACCTTATCAATTAAGTATCCCCTCCTACCCTTACACAACTTTTCCTACGATTCTGAATATTCCGCAAGACAATCCGCTTACCGTTGAAGGAATCGCATTGGGACGCTATTTATTTTATGACGGACGTTTGTCGGGCCGCACACAACCGGATTCGCTGATGAGTTGTGCCACGTGCCATCTTCAAGAACATGCATTTGAAGCCGGCCCCAATCATCCGCGTTTGCAAAACGGCCGTATGATTGGTCTCACAGGAAAAGCCACACCGCATAATATGCTGCCGCTATTCAATTTAGTGTTTAACAGCAACGGTTATTTGTGGACGGGAATGATTCATAAATCAAATACGAATTTGGGAAGTACAGCCTACAATGTTCCTTCGGTTTACCCTTATCATTTTCAAAACATCGAATCACTTGCATGGATGATGATTGCAGCACCGCACGAATGCAACGGTTCTATTGAACAAAGTGTGAAAATGATAGCTTCAATTCCCACATATCCGCCAATGTTCGAAGCCGCTTTCGGAACGCCGGAAGTAACAATGGAACGTATCGGACAAGCAATTGCACAGTTCATCCGCACAATGATTTCCGATAATTCAAAGTACGACCAATACATGCGCGGCACTTATCAATTTACAGAAGACGAACAAGAGGGTTACCATATTTATATGAGCGAGATCGGCGATTGTTTCCATTGTCACGGCGGCTTACTGCTTACGCATAACGATTATGAAAATAACGGATTGGATTTAGTTCCGCAAGGAAACGATCGCTCTTCAGTCACCAAAAATCCGCTTGACGCCGGAAAATACCGCGCCCCTTCCCTACGCAATATCGCCTTGACGGCACCTTATATGCACGACGGACGTTTCAATACTTTAGATGAAATTATCGACTTTTACAGCGTAGGCGTGCAAGATGCGCCAACGTTAAGTCCGTTGATGAAACATGGAAGAAAAAATCCTTTCAATGCGGATCAAAAGCGACAATTAAAAGCGTTTTTGGAATGTTTGACGGACTCCGCTTTTATTACGGATAAACGATTTAGCAAGCCTTAAGTTTGTCATGGCCATCTCATCTCTCACTGTTTATAGTTCTTCCAAACATCTTCAATACTTTTATACGTATTTTTCATAAATTCCGCAATCTGATTTTCATCAGCCCAAAGTACTTGATCGATTCCTTCTTCTGTTTGAGGTATTAATTTAGCAACAGTATCAGATTTCATTGCATACCAATAGCATTTTTTCAAAATCAAACTTTCTGTATTTAATGCAAAATGATAAGTGGACGAAAGTTTATATTCGATTATCGGATTTTGCAAGCCGGTTTCTTCCTGTACTTCACGAGTGGCAGTTTGCTCCATGGGTTCTTCTTTGCTGTCGCGCTTGCCTTTCGGTAAATCCCATTTGCCGTTGCGAAAGATAAACAAAAATTTCCCTTCCGGATTTTTGACCAATCCTCCACCGGCCTTTACCACTTTAAATTCTTTGGCAAACATCTTTCGCATTTCTTTCGGATTGTTTTCAGAAACAAGATACAAGTTATTCACCGTTTCATCAGCGGTAAAAATCCTAAACGCTTTGATCATTTGTTGAGTGTTTTCACACATATATACAGCATCCGCATCAACAGGGACTTCCGACGGTTGACAAAAAATTATTTCGCGTTTATTGTAATAAATTTTTTTCATCACATTATAAAAATACAATTTCTTTTAAAACTTCGTTCCCGATTTTTGCATTGATTTTAGAAATTAAAACAGACGACTGCATGCGCAAATCGTTCTTTAAAGCAGGTGAATATATTTGTAAATAAAGTACACCGTTCTTTACATATGTTTTCATGGTCTGGCGCACAGTTTCGGCAGATACGAACTGCTCCCAAACATTCAAAACCTCAATTTCTGCAAGTTTTTCATCTTTATGATCAATGTGCAGATAAGCCTCGAGGGCTTCTTTTATGGTATATTCGTGTAAAGATTTTTTCATTACGAAACCTGTCCGTCTTTAACATAAAATATCTTATGCGGTAATTGATGTTTCTCGAAAATATGTGCCACGCGATGCTCGTCGGTATCGGTAATAAATACTTGATTATAATGCGATTTCCCAACAAGTTCGATAATTTTATTAACACGCAAATCATCCAATTTATCAAAAATATCATCCAGCAACAAAATCGGATAAAAGCCTTTTTTCTCTTTTGTAAATTCGAATTGTGCCAAACGCATAGCGATGACATACGATTTCTGCTGTCCTTGCGAACCGAATTTTTTCACCGGAAAATCATCAATCAGCAACTGCAAGTCATCACGGTGAATTCCAACGGTTGAATACCCTAAAATTTTATCTTTTTCAAATGCATTTTTCAATAAATATGCAAACGAATGTTCACTGTCTAAAGCCGATGAATAGCGGATTTCGACATTTTCTTTATGATCTGTAATCCATGCAAAAAAATCTTGAAAGTAAATAGCAAATTGTTCAAAAAACGCTTTGCGCGATGTAAAAATCGGAACGCCGAACTTAATCAATTGAACATTTAAGGCCTCAATCATTAATTCGTCCACAAAATCGGCTTTCAACAGTTTATTTCGTTGAGCTAAAACTTTGTTGTAATTAATTAAATTATCGAGGTATTGTCGATCGAACTGCGAAATAACAGTATCTATAAATCGACGGCGCACTTCGCTGCCTTCATTGATCAAATCGCGATCGTACGGCGAAATCATCACCAACGGAATACTTCCGATATGATCGGCCAAACGTTCATATTCTTTCTGGTTGATCTTAAAATGTTTGCGCTCTCCTATTTTCTGAATACAACTGATTACATTTTCATGAATATTTTCATCGGACGAATACACCTCTTTTCCCACGGCTGCAAATGTTCCGTGAATAGCAAAAAAATCCTCACCATGCCTGATATTTTGGGTATCAATCGGATTGAAATAGCTTTTGCAAAACGAAAGATAATGAATTGCATCCAACAAATTGGTTTTGCCGGTTCCGTTATTCCCGATGAAACAATTCATCTTTTCGGAAAACGACAATTCCGTTTGTGCGTGGTTTTTGAAGTTGGTTAATATGAGATGTTTTAAATACAAAATAATTTTTAATTTAGGAAGTTCAAAAAAATTAGGAAGTTCAGAAAGTTTAGGAGGTTTAGGCGAGATTATCTGTAAACTTTCTGAACTCTCTGAACTTTTTAAACCTTTTCGTTGTTTATTTGTCTAACATTACCGGCTATTTCTTCCATCAACCACATCGGCGTGGAAGTGGCGCCACAAATGCCCACTGTTTTTACATTTTCGAAATTTACATTTTTTAAATCATCAACGCCGGTAATAAAATACGTTTGCGGATTGGCTTGTTTACAAAGTTCGTATAAATATCGTCCGTTTGAGCTTTCCTTGCTACTCACAAACAAAACCACGTCAAAACGTTTCGCAAAGACATCCATTTGCTCAGCACGTCCTGCCACTTGCTTACACAACGTTTGATAAGAAATAAAGAATGGTAGATTATGTTCGTTTTCAAACTTTTCTTTTGCAGAAACATTCAAACGATCTTCAATGGCTTGTGCGATTTTCGAATAATCATCTTGCCCCATCGTTGTTTGTGCATACAAACGGATCGGACGATAGAAATCCAACATATTCAAATCTTCCAAATGCGAGATAACCACAGCCGTTTGTTCGGTTTGTCCAACCAAACCAATCACTTCAGCATGATTTTTCTTTCCGAAAATAGCAATTTGTCCACCTAAAGATTTGAGTTCTTCGTAACTTTTTTTAATACGTTTTTGCAATTGCAAAACGATTAAACAAGTCGCGTCAATCAGTTCGATATTATTCTTTTTCGCAATCGCATACGTTGCCGGCGGCTCGCCATGGGCACGCAATAAAACCTTACAATCATGTAGATTTTGAAAATCATCATAACTGATAATTTTTAACCCCAGACTTTCGAGCCGTTTAATTTCACTTTCGTTATGCACAATATCGCCCAAGCAATACAGTTGTTCATCATATTCCAACTGCTGCTCTGCCTGGCGGATTGCCGAAACAACGCCAAAGCAAAAACCGGATAAGCTGTCGATTTCTACGTGCATGCTATAATAATTTCCCTGCCAATTCCGCCAATTCACTACGCTCGCCTTTTACCAGATTAATATGCGCGAACATGGACTGTCCATACATTTTATCAGCTAAATACGATACTCCATTGGAACGCATATCCAAATAAGGCGAGTCTATTTGTTGAACGTCGCCGGTTAAAACAATTTTGGTATTCTCGCCTGCACGAGTAATAATGGTCTTTACTTCATGTGGCGTAAGGTTTTGAGCCTCGTCGATGATAAAATATGCATCGGAAATACTACGTCCGCGAATATAAGCCAGCGGCGTGATTTGTAGCTTTCCGGACTTTTGTAATTCTTCAACTTTTGCAGCATCGCGCGAGCCTTTCGCCCGATTTTTTATAAATGATAAATTATCATAAAGGGGTAACATATAAGGCTCTATTTTCGCATCGATATCGCCGGGCAAAAAGCCTATTTCTTGATTTTGCAATGGAATAACAGGGCGTGCCAACAATATCTGATCATAGTTTTGATCTTGCGCCAAAGCGGCAGCCAATGCCAGCAAGGTTTTTCCCGTTCCGGCAATACCCGTTAGCGCAACCAATTTGATATTCGGATCCATTAAAGCGTTTAGCGCAAATGTTTGCTCTGAATTACGCGCTTCTATGCCCGAACAACGCACTTTATCCACACGTTTAATAAGATCCTGACCTGCATCATAAACACCCAAAGCCGTACCTGTCCCCGATCTTAAAATAAAAGCCTGATTAGCTTCTGCTTTCACCTTTAAATCTTTAGGAGCAATGCTTCCTTTATCATAAAAAGTATCTATTTGAGTTTGCGAAACAGAATTCAACTCAACCACTCTACGTCCTAAAGTTTCTTCATTAAAAACTTTATCGGTCTTATAATCTTCTGCATTCAAACCAAGCGCTTTGGCCTTCATGCGGAGGTTTACATCTTTGGTAATCAAAGCCACATAACGACCTTTGTTTTTATCAACAACCGATTGCGTTGCCGCTAAAATCCGGTGATCGGGAATGTCATTCACAAAAGTATTGTGCATAACTTCCAAATGCGCCTTATCGCTGGTTTCCACAAAAAGTTTTCCACGGCCTTTTCCCATCGAAATACCATTTTTGAAAAGCCCCTTCTTTGTCAAATGCTCAAGCTCGCGAACAAAAGCACGAGAATTGTAATTTAACTGGTCGTGTCCTTTTTTAAATTCATCAAGTTCTTCCAATACAACAATCGGAATAACGATGTCGTGCTCTTGAAAATGAGAAAGACAATGGTGATCGTGCAACATCACATTGGTGTCGAGCACGAATATTTTTGATTGTTTGGCCATGTTAGTTAATTATAAGTTATGAACGATGAGTTAAGATGCAAGAGCAAAACGCTCATCACTCATGTCTATTTTTTTAATTTTTCCTCTGATACTTTCTTTCCGTCTTTAAAAACAGCTTTCAAAATCGGCTTTCCTTCTTGATCCCAAAAGATCCATTTCCCATCGCGAAAACCCTTTATATAAGAGCCTTCCGATGATTTTTTCCCGTTTGAGAAATATTCAATACTTAAACCGTTTAAACGCCCTTCAGCAAATTCCTGTTCTGCAAATTTAATTCCGTATTTATCATAAAAAATCCATTTACCGGTTTTAAAACCTTTCACATAATTGCCTTCATCAAGCATTCGTCCGGATTCAAAATACTGCACACAACGGCCCGTTAATTCACCATTATCATACGTATATTCTTGACGTGGTTTTCCATTTTCAAAATATAAAACCTCGCTACCGTTTTTCACATCCTCTTTAAAATCCACAACCGCACTCGGAGTTCCGTTTTCATAAAAGGATTTCCACGTACCATTCATTTTTCCTTGCGAAAAATTTCCCTGATCTTTTACTTCGCCATTTACATACCACGAAGTCCAAATTCCTTCTTCCGCATCGTTTTTAAACGGCCCCTCGTACATTTTTTTACCGTTATCATAATAGGTTGTCCAAATGCCTTCACGCTTATCATTCACATAATTGCCTTTTTTCCAAAGCGTACTGTCTGAAAAATAAAAAACATACTCACCTTCGCGCAAGCCGTTTTTATAATTTCCCTTTTCGCCCAACAAACCACTCGGATGATAAATTTTCCAAACAGAATCGCGCAAACCGTTTTTGTAAAAGCCTTCTTTTTCCAAAATTCCTTGCGGCGTCCATGTGCGCGAATATCCGATAATGCTGTCGTTTCTGTACGTTTGCTCCAATACCAAAGTGCCATTTTCGTGCCATTCGCGTTCAACGCCTTGCTTTTGATTCTTAGTATAGTTAACGTCCCATGCTTTTATGTTGGTAATATAAAAACGTTCCCACTTCCCTATTTTATTGCCAAGACTGTCGTATTTCCCGGACATCATCAACTGTCCGTTCCTGAAAAACCAGTTCCATTGGCCTGTACGAACAGAATCGGGCGTCATTATTCCTTCGGTCGCTTTTGCACCATTATCCCAATATTCTGCAAATGGAACTTGCGCAAACGCCGAAACGGAAGCGAAGACAAATAATATGATTGAAAAACGTTTTAACATAGTGATGAGATATGAGATATGAGATATTAGATATGAGTTATGAGTGTTTTTTCATTAACAATTAACAATTAACAATTAATAATTAATAATTTTTAATGATTTCTATTCATAATAAATTCCAACAAATCATCAAACATTTGAATGCATTCTTTATTTTGATAATGACTTAATAATTGTTTTACGTTCTTGACACATTCTTGCATTTTCAATTCCGCATAACGCAGGCAATCGCTTTTTTGTAAATGCAACAGCACATTATCCACATCCGATTTTAAAAACAAATCAAACATTTCATCGGCTTTTTCTTTGGGTTGTGAATTTAAGTAATGAATCAGCGGCAACGTTAGCTTTTGTTCGCGAATATCATTTCCAGTAGGTTTTCCGAGCGCTTTATTCTTCAAATCCAGATCGAGCAAATCGTCTTTAATTTGAAAAACGAGGCCAATATTCATCCCCACTTGATGCATCAAATCGATATTTTCTTGCGAAGCGTTGGCCGAATATGCGCCGGAAGCGCAACAAGCCGCCAATAACATCGCCGTTTTTTTCGAAATAATATCAAAATAAATTTCTTCCGTCATCTCGCGGTTAGCAATATATTTGGACTGAATAAGTTCACCTTCGCTCATTTCTTCGATAGCGCCAGCCACCACCTTCAAGATATCATAATCTTTATGTTCAATGGCAATGCGCAAAGCGCGAGCATATAAATAATCGCCAAGCAAAACAGCCGTAGCATTTCCAAATTGCGCATTAACAGAAGGTTTTCCACGTCGTGTAGATGAATTATCCACCACATCGTCGTGCACCAAAGTAGCAGTATGCAACATCTCTATCAGCGATGCCGAGCGATAGGAACGCGTGCTGATCGCCCCATTCAATTGCGCCGACATCATCACCAACATCGGACGGATTTGTTTGCCGCCATGGCTCCATAAAGTTGCCTGTAAAGGCTGTACAATGCTTGCATTTTCGGCAATTAAATCCGAAAAGAATTTTTCAAAATTCGAAAAATGAGGTTCTAATTTGGTTCTAATTTCTTGTATCATTACAAACTTTTGCGGATACGCACCAATTTGGTCAATAAATCTTCTAATAAATCGAGTTGCAGCATGTTTGCGCCATCGGATTTTGCTTTCGCAGGATTTGGATGCGTTTCGATGAATAAGCCATCTGCGCCCGTTGCAATTGCTGCTTTGGCAATGGTTTCAATCATTTCCGGCTGCCCACCCGTTACGCCGCCTGCTTGATTCGGTTGTTGCAAAGAATGCGTACAATCCACAATCACAGGCACATTATTGCGTTGCATCAACGGAATGGAACGATAATCTACAATCAAATCCTGATAACCAAACATTGAACCACGTTCGGTAAGCATGATATCTTCATTTCCGCTTTCGCGAATTTTATTGACGGCAAATTTCATCGCGTCGGCCGATAAAAACTGGCCTTTCTTGATATTCACACATTTTCCGGTTTGAGCGGCGGCAACCAACAAATCGGTTTGACGGCACAAAAACGCCGGAATCTGAAGTACATCCACGTATGGAGCCGCCATTTCGGCCTCTTCCGGCGAATGAATATCAGTAACAACAGGCAAATTCAATTCTTTGCGAACACGGTCAAGCAATTGCAAACCTTCCATATCGCCAATGCCGGTAAAAGAATCCAAGCGAGAACGGTTGGCTTTGCGATAAGAAGCCTTGAAAATATAGGGAATATCCAAATCTTCGCAAATACGTTTGATTTTCTTTGCAATATCGAAAACCATTTGTTCGTCTTCAATCACGCAAGGCCCGGCCAAAAGAAAGAAATTCTCCGATTCAGTGTCGTTTAATATTTTAGGATAAGACATAAAACGTTTTTATTTTAAAGTGTAAAGATACAAAATAATTATGAATGATGAATATGAATAACGAATTATTTTACCACAAAGGGCACAAAGTATGTAACCTTGCGCCCTTTATGAACAAAAACAATTATGAAACAAACAATTTACAAATCCAAGACCACCTGATACGTCCGCCAGTCGCCCGGAAACGTTCCTGTAATCAAGGTTTTCCCTTTTTTAGATGCTAACACTTTCACATCTTGTACATTCCTTACAGCTTCGCGATCAATACTGATCAACACGAAGTTTTCGGAAAGACCTACATTTTTCAACAGCGAATTTCCGATTTCTTTAATCATCACGCCGTTTTTCAGCCCGTATCTATTCAAATCCCCGGCCGATATATTTTCAAAACGTGCACCCAAAACGGTAGCACTTGCCAAATCGCTTTTCATAACCACCTCGGTATCGCCGTCTTGATTAAGCAAAACAACTTTAAAATCCTGTGGCTTATCATTTCTCAAAACCGTGAGCATCAATTGATCGCCCGGACGGTTTTGTCCCAACACTTCCATCATTTCGGCACGGCTGTTTACCGGCCTGTTGTTCATCGCAATCAGCACATCACCGTCTTTCAATCCGGTTTTGTACGCGGCGCCGTCTTTAAACAAAACGCCCAAATGCACGCCGCGTGTAATCTTTTTGTCCGAGGCCGACAAACGCGAACCTAACTCCACAGAAGCACCTATATACGAACGTTGTACAACACCATGTCGAATTAAATCTTCTGTTACTTTTTTAGCAATATTGGCAGGAATTGCAAACGAATACCCGGCATAAGTCCCCGTATTCGAAGCAATTGCAGCATTAACCCCAATCAATTCGCCTTTGGTATTTACCAAAGCGCCACCACTGTTTCCACTGTTAATAGCGGCATCGGTTTGGATAAATGACTCAATCGGACTGTCGCTCAAGTTTTCTGACAAAATATTAATATTACGAGCTTTAGCACTTACAATTCCGGCCGTTACGGTGGACGTTAAATTAAACGGATTTCCCACTGCAAGCACCCATTCCCCCACATGCACCTGATCGGAATTACCGAAAGTCAAGAACGGTAAATCCGTTGCTTCAATTTTCAATACGGCCAAATCGGTAGAAGGATCATTTCCAATCAATTTCGCAGGATAAGTTTGGCGGTCATTCAATGTAACTTCAATATTCGCAGCATCTTGCACCACATGGTTATTGGTAACGATATAACCATCTGCCGAAATGATAACCCCCGAACCACACCCCATTATCGCCTTCTCGCGATAAAAATTCCCAAACGGTGAAAAATCGAACAATCCGAAATAATCATCATACACTCTGGTTCTTACGCGGAACTCAGATTGAATATTCACAACCGCATGCACCGTATTTTCAGCGGGCGCCACCATATCGGGCAAATTATTTCCGCTATCATTCGAAAAAGCTGCCATTTTTGCCATGCCGGAGGGCAGTTCAAAACTTGACATGCTTTTCCGTTCACCTAAAAAACGCTCAATAGCAAGAGCTGAAACGCCTCCTAATAAAGCAACTACAAAAATGACAAGCCATTGTTTGATGTTTGTTTTCATACACACTACTATTTACTTTTTACCATACAAATACTGTGCCAAAGTATAAGTCCCTCATTCCTTGTTTTCGCCCAGAAAGGAATAAAATCCTGAATTCTTGAAGTGTGCTAATTAATTGAAAAATAATTTGTATATTTGCGAAAACATTCCAACCAGCATGATGAAAAAAATCCTGTTCCTACTTGTGATCTTTTCATTAAAAGTTCACGGACAAAAATTATACGATTTGGAACAAGATCGTAAAAACAATCTGCATCAGGTTTATTCCACAGAACATCTGCTACTTCCACATTTTGTAACCGGTTATGTTTTTATCGGAAGCGACACCATAAAAATAAGATTAAACTATGACGTTTACACTGATGAAATGCTCTTTATCGACTGGCGAGGCGATACTTTAGCATTAAGCAGACCGGAAAAAATAGATGCAATCAAAGTTGACAAAAAATTCTTTAGATATGTGAACAATAGTTATGTAGAGGTCTTAGCTTCAAACGAAAAAAAACAACCTCAACATATCGAGCTCTATATCAAACGTACAATGATTCCGTCGCATCGCAAAAGAGATGGAGTTTTAGGCATTCTGACCGATCCATCAGCTACAAAAAGTATACAATCGCTTGAGTTTCACAAACCCTTAGAGCTGAGTGAGCATACAATTTTCAAACGTTACAACTCTTTTTATATCCATATAGGCAGTAAATCAATGAAAGCGAACCGGAAAGCCTTTTTCAAAGCCTTTCCATATGCAGAAAAGCAATTGGAACTTTATTTAAAGGATAATCGCGTAAAATATAACAACGGCGACGACCTTATTCGCATGTTCTACTATTGTGTAAATGCAGAACCGGTAAAAGGGAATAAGAAAAAAAATACGAAAGTCCCTCAAAAATCGCACCCCTAAGTTTTAAAGAAAAATCGTTTCTCCAATCCAAATAAAAATCCTATCTTTGCAAAATATTCTCATGAATATTGGCAAGTCGTTAAACAATGAAGTCCTCATTAGAAATAACATACGCAAAAAAAACGGTTAAACGCAAAGCAAAAGCCAAGAAACCCAAAAAGGTGCGTTACCGCAAGTGTAAATTTTCCATTTCCGAACAGGAATACAAGAAAATGGAGCTTTATTGTAAGGCAAACGGCATCACTCCCAATAAGTTGGTTAAAAATGTTGTTCGGGCTTACCTTAAAGAACATGGCGTTAAGGTTACTGAAAGTCATGCAAAAAATCAATTGGATTTATTCAAACCAAGCATTCCCATCCAAATCACAATGAACCTCTAAACAATTAAGTTGTATTTTGTATTTTAAAAAATTATAAATTATTTATCGATGGACATTTTTGAAAAACTACTGAAAAACTTCGGCCCACTGGGCAAGTATGCCGATTTTGCCGATGGCTATTACATGTTTCCCCGTTTGGAAGGACCTATCGGAAGCCGTATGATTTTCAACGGGAAAGAACGTTTAACATGGAGTTTAAACAATTACCTTGGGTTGGCCAACCATCCCGAAGTGCGTAAAGCGGATGCCGAAGCGTCTGCCGAATGGGGTTTAGCTTATCCGATGGGGGCACGTATGATGACCGGCCAAACTAAATTTCACGAACAACTTGAAAATGAATTAGCTGCATTCGTTGATAAAGAAGCTGCTTATTTGTTTAATTTCGGTTATCAAGGTATGGTTTCGACTATTGATGCTTTGGTTGACCGCAACGATGTTATTGTTTATGATGCTGAAGCTCACGCCTGTATCATCGACGGCATGCGTCTGCACATCGGCAAACGTTTTGTTTTCAAACATAACGACATGGTATCTTGCGAAAAGCAACTCCAACGCGCCACTAAAATTGTAGAACAAACCGGCGGCGGTATTCTGGTAATCACTGAAGGTGTTTACGGTATGACCGGCGGAATGGGCGATTTGAAAGGTATTGTGGAGTTGAAAAAGAAATATAAATTCCGCTTGTTGGTTGATGATGCGCACGGCATTGGAACCATGGGGAAAACCGGAGCCGGGGCCGGCCAAGAGCAAGGCGTTCAAGACGGTATCGACCTGTATTTTGCCACATTTGCAAAATCATTTGCACTCGTGGGCGGTTTCGTGTCCGGACCTAAAGAAATTATCCGCTATTTGCGTTTCAATTTGCGTTCGCAAATTTATGCAAAATCGCTACCAATGCCATTGGTTATCGGCGCTTTAAAACGTTTGGATTTGATGCGCAAGCATCCGGAATACCGCGAACATTTGTGGACGGTTGTAAACGCTTTGCAAAACGGTCTTCGCGAAAGCGGTTTCAACATCGGCGAAACGCAATCGCCTGTTACTCCGGTTATGCTCAACGGAACCGTGGACGAAGCCACGAATTTGACACACGATTTGCGCGAAAACTACAACATTTTCTGCTCTATCGTAACCTATCCGGTTGTTCCTAAGGGAATTATCCTATTACGTTTAATTCCAACCGCTATTCACACATTGGACGATGTAAACTACACATTGGATGCGTTCCGCGCTATCAAAGAGAAACTTACATCCGGCGAATATGCTAAAATGGATTTCAAAGTAGCAACTATTCCGGCAGCTAACTAATTTCTTATTTATGACAGGATTTACAAGATTAACATGTTTTTTATTTCGATTTTGTCGAAATCGTCCTGTAAACCTTGTTAATCCTGTCATCTAAATTCCTCAGATGTATAAATTTAAACAGTTTCTGAAAATATTTATGCTGTTATTTATTTTTTCAACAGCAATTTTAAACATTTTCGCACAAGATACGACCGGCATAAAGAAAAAAGATAAAATCAAAACCGGCTGGAATTTCGGGATCCTGCCAACCGTCACTTACAGTACGGATTTGGGCTTGCAATACGGTGGGCTTATCAACTTCTTTGATTTTGCCGACGGCTCCACGTATCCAAAGCCACAACAATCTGTATATCTGGAAGTTTCGCGTTACACAAAAGGTTCCGGAATCAATCGTATGTATTATGATACCAAGACTTTAATTCCCGGAATCAGAACTTTAATCGATTTAAGTTATTTGACCGATAAAACGTATGAGTTTTATGGATTTAACGGTTATCAATCGGTTTACAACAGTGCCTGGACGGATCAAGATGACCCGGCATACAAAACCCGTATGTTTTACAATTACGACCGTAAAATTGCCCGTGGAATTCTTGATTTTCAAGGAAATTTCAAACGAAATTCAAAATTCAACTGGGTGGCAGGCTTAAGCGTTTATAATTTCAGTACCGGAAGTGTTGATATTGACAATCTGAACAAAGGGAAAAAAGACTCCGATAAGTTGCCCGACACTGCAACTCTTTACGACAAATATGTGACATGGGGAATTATTTCCGACAATGAAAAAAACGGTGGTACAATTGCTTACGCAAAAGTGGGCGTTGTTTTCGACACGCGCGACCACGAAGCAAGTACAGAAAAAGGAATTTGGACGGAAGCCATTCTCACAATGGCACCTGGCTTTAACGGCATGACCGACTACAGTCACGCTATTTTAGGGCTTACTCATCGCCAATACATTCCAATTATTGAACAACGTTTGAATTTTGTTTATCGTCTCTCTTATCAGCAGCTTTTGGGCGGAGATTGCCCATTTTTCCTTGCTCCTAATCTCACAACCATTTGGCTTCGCCGTGTAAGCAACGAAGGTTTGGGCGGCGCGATGACCTTGCGTGGAATTAAAAGAAACCGCGTTGTGGGCGACGGCGTAGCATACGGAAATATAGAAATGCGCTGGAATGCTTTTAAAACCGTGTGGTTTAATCAAAATTGGCTGTTCACGCTTAGCGCATATGCAGATGCAGGACAAGTAGTTGACACTCGTGATATTGACTTCGAAAATGTGAAACAAAAAGCCATTGCCGATGATCCTACTTTTGTATTTGACGATTATTTTAAAGACCAAAACGACAAATTACACGGAAGTGCCGGCCTCGGACTTCATATTGTAATGAATCGGAATTTTGTGATCGGTTTAGAATATGGTAAAGCCTTTAATAAACAAGATGGTAACAGCGGTTTTTACATGGGAATGAATTATATTTTCTAATTTTTCGATTTTTATTTTCTCATGTTATAATTTTTTCGTATTTTTGTGTTTTATACACAAAAAATATGATGAAAACAGTAAAAAAATTCCTTTTCTCGAAACTATTTTCTGTAATAGTTTTAATCTGCTTGTTTTTTACAAGCGCTCAACTCCAAGCCTCTCATGGTCTTGGATGTCCTGCCAGTCCCGAAGTTTTTACAGTAAAACAACCGGACGGTAGGAGTTTAGATATGCGTATTATCGGAAATCGTAATTTCAACTACAACACTACCGAAGATGGCTATGTTATTGTGAAAAACGAAAGTGGCTACTACGTTTACGGCGAACAAAACAATGACGACGAATGGGTGCCGAGTAAAGTGGTTGCCCGCAACGCTGCTGACCGTAGCAAGTCGGACAAAAACTTCTTAAAAAACTATCAATCAAGTAAAAAATTCGACGCAAGATATGTAAAATATCTTAGCAAAGCTCAAGCTGCTGATATTGCAGAAGCTGAATCAGATGGCGAGCACATTCAAAAAACGATGCCTACTAAAGGCGCATTCCGCGCTTTGGTAATTTTGGTAAATTACAAAGATTTACCAATGATTGTTGATAATCCGCAAGAGTCATTCAACACAATGTTGAATGAAAAAGGCTACGGTACATATGGTAGTGCGCACGATTATTTCACCGAATCATCCATGGGACAATTTACTCCTACTTTTGATGTGGTAGGACCTTTCACACTGCCTCAAAACATGCAATATTATGGCGGAAAATCAGGCGATATAGAAGATGCTCATCCGGAAATCATGGTTAAAGATGCTTGCAAATTAGCCTACGAAAACGGTGTTAATTTTGCAAATTACGACCTTGATAATGATGGTATTGTTGACAATGTATTTGTTATTTATGCGGGAAATAGTCCGGCAGAAGGTGGTTCAAGCGATAATATTTGGCCACACAATGGCGAAGTTGGCGATTACAAATCAGTGTATAATGGAAAGACGGTCTTTCATTACGGATGTGCGCCCGAATTACGCGGAAGCGATCATGTTAAAAGCAACTTGACCGGTATTGGAACTTTTTGCCACGAATTTTCTCACGCATTGGGTATTCCCGATTTGTATTGTACTACACAAAATAAAAACCTCATTCCCGATTACGTTGGTTGGCACGATATTATGTCGATGGGGTATTTCAGAAAACAAGGACAATGCCCTCCCACTTTCAATGCTATTCACCGTTATATGGTTGGCTGGGCTACTCCGACTACGATTAGCAAGCCCGGAGATAGTTACACTTTGAGACCGTTGAGCACAAGCAATGAATCATTCGTTTTTTCTAATGAAAATGTGGATTTAAGCAAGGGTATGCCAACGGAAAGTTTCTTTTATATTATGGAAAATCGTCAAAATATTGGTTTTGACACTTCTCTTCCAGGACATGGATTGTTGTTATGGCGCATATACTACAAAAGAATGTATTGGACTAACAATCAAGTGAATGGATATTGGCAACCGCTTTGTGCAGTTATGCCGGCAGATAATACGCCAAGCTATTTGGATGCAATTGAAGGCTGGGATAGTGATTATTTCCCAGGAACTCAAAATATTACAAGCTATACCCCCACCACATATAATGATAAATCTGCTCTTACAAATATAAATGGCGGCAACAACATCCATAGGCCATTTAGCAATGTCACAGAAAATGCAGATAAAAGTATTTCCTTCTCTTTTATGGATGGAGACGGAAGTTATTATCTCAACCTCGCACCCAAAAATCCTGTATTGGAAAACTATACCGGGGCAACGGCAACCGTAAATGTAGATTGTAATAGTGATTGGTCTGCTGAATTAGTTTCAGACTTGGATTTTTCAATTAATCCGAGCTTCGGAAACGGAAATGGAACAATCACAATCACAGCTCGAAATTCAACTTCCGATCTTTTCCTTGCTGATACTTTAATTGTTACCTCAAAAGATTTCACAGAAAAAGTTGCAATTAATCAATCTCCGCTTCTGATTCAAAACCGTTGCGAATGGACTTCCAACCTTTTTGAAGACATGGATACCTTAACCCATTATGCCATCAATTGGGGAGAACTTACTGGCCAAAGTGTTGGTGCGGTCGATGAAATGGCTGAATACTTCGATGTGGATGGTGAACGTATTTTGGACAGCTTCTTTATTTATCCGTTCAAGTCGGTTCCCGGAGATTCAAATACATCCAAAATTACTTTTCACGTCTATGAAGCAGGGATATCCGGCCCCGGCAAAATAATTGCCTCTAAAGATGTTCTTCTAAAAGATATTCCAGTTGGCTCTCAACCCACTCCTGTATATTTCACATGGGATGAAGAAGTTACCGTAAACGGACCATTCTTCATCGGATATAAACTTTATTATCCGAATACAAAAATGGATAGCTTTGCATGCTTCTATGCTCAAAATCGTACTAAAAGACAATTTCAACATGGAACAGCATATTTATTAAACGGTACTTCATGGGCTCGCTTTGACGAACTTGTCGGTTTAACTGGTATAAAAAATATTTCTTTAGCAATCGGCACACGTATGATTTGTACACAAAACGATAATATTCCTGCCGTTGTTGAAACCAAAGCTCCTTCAAATCGTTTAGCAACTTCTGTAACGCTGAATGCAAACATTGTCCGTGGCGGAAGCAAGCCTGTTACGGAACGCGGCTTTGAATACTCTACGGCAGCAAATTTTGGAAGCATCACCACAAAAACGATTGAATCTTCAATCCAAAGCGGCGAATATTCCACAAATATTGAAGGGCTTACAAACAAAAGCATGTTGTACTACCGTGCGTATGTGATTACAGATATCAGTACTGAAAGATCAGCAATTGACTCTGTACTTATTGATGTTCCTACAAATGTATTAAAACTAAATCCGGATACGACTCATGTGAATTATTTTTCAGGCTCCGCATTTGTTGCTTTAACTGCAAGCGAAGCATGGACGTTGAACAACCCGGCGTCGTGGCTTTCGGTTAGCCAAAGCAGCGGAACTGGCTCTACAAACTTAAGAGTAACTGCTGAAAATAATTACACTTCTAATAGCCGTTCGGCTGTAGTTACTTTCACTATGGGTGAAAAAACGATACCATTAACAGTTATTCAAGAAAGTCAAGGCACACGCTTTTTAACTGTTACACCAAGTACAATTACATTTTCAAAACAAACTGACACAGTAACTTATGTTCAAATTAGCGCCGACAGCGCTTGGACAGCAAGCAACAAATCAGAATGGTTAATTCTTGGAAAAACATCCGGTTTGGGAAGCGACAATATCACTGTAGCTGTGAACAGCTATCTTAATCCGACATTCCGTAGAGATACAGTCACTATAAAACAAGGTAATTTGGTGAAAACTATTTTTGTCACTCAAACTGCTGTAACTGAAGTTAAGCCGACAGAAACAACGGCCGTTGCCGGCATTAATATTTATCCTAATCCTGTTAATACCTATTTCAAGGTGGAAATGGAAGGTGTGAAACAAGTTGAAGTAGCTTCTGTTGCCGGAATTTCCATTGAGGCTCCATACAGCATTAGAGGTAATGAAATTAATGTAAATGTTGAACATTTACCAAGCGGCATATACACCGTTTCGTTGATTACTAATAAAGGTATGGTTTCAGCTAAGTTTATCAAACAATAATCAAAAAATATTGTAAAAAAAAATCCCGTTGCTTCGCAGTAACGGGATTTTTTTTTATACATCGAACAATTCTTCCAAATCGACAAGCAAACCGGGCAAGGTTTGCATAGGAAGTTTTGCAGGCGGCGCGTAGTCCACGCCGGAGTCAAATCGTCCATTTTCTTGCAAAAGAAATACACGAACTATTTTTGTTTTTGGAAAAATAACCCAATATTCTTTTACTCCTGCTTCTTCATAAATACGAAATTTCATTGCTGTCCCATTAAAATCTAAAAAAGTTCTTTGAAAAATTTGAAATTTAGTTAATTACAACTCTTTTTGAATTAAACGGATTTGAATTCTCATCTTTGCGATCTAAAACAGATCATATGCATAAAGATAAATTCGTTTTTTCTCAACTGGTAATATTCTTGGATAGAAATAAGTTCAACTATATCGTTCGCAAATATGATGGAGACAAATATATCAAGCATTTCACCTGCTGGAATCAACTGCTTGCATTGATGTTTGGACAACTTTCTAATCGTGAAAGTCTAAGGGATTTGATTATCGCTCTAGATGCTCACCATTCTAAATGTTATCACTTGGGAATGGGCAAGAACATTTCAAGATCATCGTTGGCGCGAGCCAATCAAGATAGAGATTATCACATCTTTGAAGAGTATGCCTATTATCTTGTAAACGAAGCAAGACAGAAGCGCGCCTTAGATATTTTCAAACTTGATGGAAACGTATATGCTTTCGATTCGACAACCATTGATTTGTGCCTTGCCGTATTTTGGTGGGCAAAATTCCGTAAGAAAAAAGGCGGTATTAAAATCCACACATTGTATGACTTAGAGGCACAGATTCCTGCGTTTTTTCATATCACTGAAGCTGCCGTGCATGACTCGAAAGCGATGTCTGAAATTCCATACGAATCAGGGGCTTTCTACATCTTTGACCGTGCATATAACAACTTTAAAATGTTGTATAAAATCCATCAAACAGAAGCATTCTTCGTCATTCGAGCAAAGAAAAATCTACAATTTAAATTGATTAAATGGAAACGCAAGCTCAAAAAAAATGTGCTTTCAGATGCGCTCATCGAATTGACCGGCTTTTATCCAAAGCAATATTATCCAGAACGACTTCGACTTGTAAAATACTGGGATGAAGAACAAAAACGAGAATTTGTATTTTTGACCAATGCCATGCATATCTCAGCTCTTCAAGTAGCTGAACTTTATAACAACCGTTGGCAAATAGAATTATTTTTCAAATGGCTCAAGCAGCACCTTAAAATCAAAAAGTTTTGGGGAATTACCGAAAATGCTGTTCGCATTCAAGTTTATGCCGCAATATGCACTTACTGCTTGGTTGCAATCATTCAAAACGATATGAAACTTGATCGAAGCACATACGAAATTCTTCAAATATTGAGCATCTCCCTGACCGATAAAACCAACCTGCGAGAGCTGTTTGATAAAACTAAATTTCAAAATGTCAAAGAACGGTTTAGGCTTAATGAGCCAAATTTATTTAATTTTTAATATCCAAATTTTAATGGGACACTAGTGACGAAATTTTAAAGTTAAATCTGTCTTTGCCGAAGACTTCGACAGTATCTCAGCAATCATATCGGGTGCTCCCAAACAACCTCTTTCTTCTATTTTCGAAGGATCGCAAACCACGCAAACATCCGGCTGCACAATCGTATCTATTTTATTATCGGCGGTTTCGCCATGTTTAGGTAAGCGGACATCAAAAGGAGCCACAAAAACTTGGCATTTTCCTTTACGTTTCTTCACAAAAACTCGTGACAGTGCAAATAACCACCCTGTAAGTTGTGCATGAATCGTGCGTGGCGCGCTCATCACAAAGATAAAACCATCCAACAACTCACGGCGAACATTATCCAACCACGACAGATAATCGGCGTATGTGTACTGTTTACTCTCGTCAAGATCTAAAGGCGGAGTTCCGTACATGCAAGCAGATTCTGCTGCTTTCCATTCAATAGAATCTTCTTCGTCATCGTCAATGTAAAACGGATCCTGCATATCTTCTTCGTCATCAAAGACAAACGGATTCCTTTTTTCTGCATCTTCTTTTTTCATAGCAAAAAATTAAAGTGAATAAATAAAATGTAAATTCGATTTTATTCCTTGCTGATGTACCAAAAGATTGAAGAGATGTATCTAAAAAAATTTCGGAATGAAAATCTATTGCAAAATTAGTGAATAATTTTCGTCCAAACAAATAAAATTTGCTAATTTTTCAGTATCTTTGCAAGTAAATTTACGATATACGATATGTGAGTTGTCCTCCATCGTATATCGTACATCTCAAAATGGAAATTACACTCTTAATCATCGGCATACTTATCGGCTTGGCAATTGGCTTCCTGCTTGCGCAAATGCGTATGAATAAAGCCAAACAAGCGCTCGAACAAAATCTTTTGCAAAAAAACAGCGAAGTAGAAGTGCTTTCGCAGAAAATGTATTTTATCCAAGAAGAAGCTGAAAAAGTAAAACAAGAACTTTCGGGCGAACGCGGAAGAAACGAACAACTCACCATTCGATTTTCCAAAGCCGAAGCCGAATACCGCGCATTGAACGAACGTTATCAAACATATAAACAAGAATTCGACGAAACGCAAAAACGCATGACCGTCGAGTTTCAGAACATCGCCAACCAGATCCTGAAAGAACACAGCAAAGAATTTACGGAACATAATCAAAAAAACATTCACGAAATTATTGCGCCTTTCAAGGAAAAAATTCAAAGTTTTGAGAAAAAAGTCGATGAATCTCACAAAGAAACCATCATCCACAATCAAACGTTGAAAGAAGAAGTAAAACGTTTATATGAACTTAATTCGCGCATCAGCGAAGAAGCCAACAACCTTACCAAAGCGCTGAAAGGCGACAACAAAAAGCAAGGCAACTGGGGTGAAGTGGTGCTCGAACGCGTACTGGAGCGTTCCGGACTTATCAAGGGACAGGAATACGACAATCAATATTCTACACAAAACCAGGACGGCGAAATCATCCGTCCGGACGTAATTATCCGTTTACCGGAAAACAAACATTTGATTATTGACTCCAAAGTTTCGCTGATTGCTTATGAAGCATACGTAAATACAGAAGAACCGGAAGAAAAAGAAAAATATTTGAAACTGCATATCGAATCTTTAAAAAATCATATTAAAGGTTTGAGTGAGAAAAATTATCAAACCGCAAACGGCATTGATTCTCCGGATTTTGTGCTTTTATTCATTCCAATTGAAGCATCTTTCAGCATCGCAGTGCAACAAGATGTTGAATTGTTTAACTTTGCGTGGGACCGCCGTATTGTGATTGTGAGTCCTTCTACCCTACTTGCCATGTTGCGCACGGTTGCTTCTATTTGGAAAAGTGAAAAGCAAAACCGCAACGTGCAGGAAATTGCAACCGAAGCCGGTCGTTTGGTTGATAAATTCGTAGGCTTACTAAACGATCTCGAAAAATTGGGTACGCAGCTCGACACCGTTCAAAAGACTCACCAGGAAGCCATGAAGAAAATCAGCAGCGGCAGCGGCAATATCATGGGTAAAATTGAAAAATTAAATCTGCTTGGCGCAAAATCGACGAAGACTTTGCCGAAAGCAAGCGATGAATAACATATTTCGGATGTATGATTTCGAATTCCAAATCCGAAATTCCAAATCCGAAATTCCAAATCCGAAATAAAAACAATGAGAAACGAAAGAGAATTTTCCCGCGAGAATAACAGAAGCCACGAACGCGGCAACAACGATAGGGAACGTAGCAGCAACAGCAAAGATCGAAATAACAACTTTGAACGCCGTACATCAGAAAAAAACATGGTTTACGGTATTCGTCCCGTTATTGAAGCTATTCAATCCGGAAAAGAGCTGGATAAATTATTTGTGCAAACAGGCCTTAAAGGGGAGCTTTTTCACGAATTAAATACACTTTTGAAAGAAGTTGAAATTCCGGTGCAATATGTTCCCGTTGAGAAATTAAATCGTTTAACTTCGCGTAATCATCAAGGCGTTATTGGATACCTTTCTCGTATCACATATCAACCGTTGGAACAGGTTATTCCATCGATTTTTGAAGAAGGAAAAACACCGCTTGTGTTGATTTTAGACCGTATTACCGACGTTCGTAATTTCGGCGCTATTGTACGTACGGCCGAATGCGCCGGAGTGAATGCCGTGGTAATTCCAACCAGGGGCGGTGCACAAGTGAATGAAGACGCCATTAAAACTTCGGCGGGCGCCATTCATAAAATGCCAATTTGTCGTGAAGAAAATCTTAAAACTTGCATCAATTTTTTAAAAGCCAGCGGATTACAAATAGTTGCTGCATCGGAAAAAGGCAAACAATATTTTTCGGGCGCAGATTTTACCAAACCAACCGCTATTATTATGGGGTCTGAAGAAGATGGTGTTTCTCCGGAATATTTGAAATTGTGCGACGCACAAGTAAAAATTCCGCTTTTGGGTGAAATTGAATCGTTGAATGTTTCCGTTGCCTGCGGCGTATTGCTTTATGAGGTAGTAAGACAAAGAATGTAATTTTTCAGACAGGATTAAATTTTAATTTGCCTTTAGCAAATTATCCTGTTAATCTTGTCTAAATAAAAATAGGGGCTCAAAATTTTGAGCCCCTAACCATTTAATCAAAATTTCTTATTGAATCTCCCACGTATCGCCGCTGTTTAAGAGGTCGTCTACGTTTTTGATTTTACCGCTGTTTTTCGCAGCTGTCATTTGTTCTACATACAAATCATCGTACGTAGATGCTTTCACAGCACGGATAACACCCAATGCAACCGGAAAATCAGGAAGTTTCATTGTGGCCAACATCATGTGCAAGCCCGGATCTTCTTGATGCGCATCATGCACTAAAATATCCTCCAAACGGATGCCGTTTTTACCAATCTCTACTACTTCTAATTTCGTTCCGTTCAAACGCAAACCTTTTTGTTTGTCTTTTCCGAACAACATCGGTTCGCCATGTTTCAAAATTAATTGAGCATCATCGCGTGTTTCTTTGGAGGTGATTTTCCCGTGTGCTTTATCATTAAAAATCACACAGTTTGCCAACACTTCAATAACCGAAGTTCCATCGTGTTTAGCAGCTTCCAACATAATTTCCGACATATAAGCGGGGTTGGTATCCACCAAACGAGCAAAGAACGTACCTTTGGCACCAATCACCAATTCGCCGGGAGTAAACGGTTGTTCGATCGTTCCGAAAGGCGATGTCTTTGAAATCGTTCCCATCGGAGATGTAGGTGAATATTGGCCTTTTGTCAAGCCATAAATTTGGTTATTGAACATCAAAATATTCACATCCACATTACGGCGGATGATATGGATAAAGTGATTTCCACCGATAGCCATCGAGTCGCCGTCGCCAGTATTAATCCAAACGCTCAAGCCGGGATTTGCAATTTTCACACCGGTTGCAATCGCATTTGCACGTCCGTGAATTCCGTGAAAACCGTAAGTATTCACATAATACGGAAAACGTGAAGAACACCCGATACCGGAAATAAAAACCACATTTTCTTTACGATAACCTGTTCTTGGAAGCGCGTTTGCGGCGGCAGCCAAGATAGCGTGGTCGCCACATCCCGGACACCATTTTACCATTTGATCACTTACAAAATCTGCTTTCGATAATTCGACCGGAGATTTTTCAATTGTATTTTCAATCATCTTATTTTGCCTCCAAAATTTGATTAAAGTTTTCTGTTAATTCACTTACCGTAAATGGTAATCCTTGTATTTTGTTGTATTGGTGATATGGAATATGTGGGAAATTCATACGTAAATAATTTACAAACTGTCCTTCATTCAATTCACAAACCACGACTTTCTTAAAGCTCGACAATACTTTTTCTGTATTTTTCGGCAACGGCATGATGTTGCGGAAATGCGCACGGCTTACTTTTTTGCCTTGCGCCTGCATTTCTTGAACAGCGCCAAGCGTAGCTCCGCCGGTTCCACCCCAGCTAACAACCAACAAATCGCCGCTTGCTTCGCCATCAATCACTTGTTCCGGAATATCATTTGCAACGCGATTTACTTTTTCGCGGCGCATCTGCGTCATCACCGCGTGGTTTTGCGGATCGGTAGAAACTGAGCCTTTGCCGTTTTCTTTTTCCAAACCTCCGATACGGTGGCGCAAGCCTTCCATTCCCGGAATTGCCCACTGACGCGCCAATGTTTTTTCGTCGCGTTTATAAGGCATATAAGTGGCATCGTTTGGAGTTGCCATTGGCGGATGAATAGTTGGCATATCGGCCATTTTCGGGATGCGGAACAATTGAGATCCGTTTCCGATATATCCGTCGGTGAGCAACATGGCCGGAGTCATGTGTTCCATGGCCAAACGAGCAGTTTCGAAGGCAGCGTAGAAACAATCTGCCGGAGAAGAAGCTGCAATGATAATGATTGGAGCTTCGCCATTACGTCCGAACAACGCTTGATACAAGTCGGATTGCTCCGATTTTGTAGGAAGACCGGTTGACGGGCCTCCGCGTTGCACATCCACCATAATCAATGGAAGTTCGGTCATTACAGCCAATCCGATGGCTTCGCTTTTCAGCGAAAGACCCGGGCCGGAAGTGGTTGTACATGCCATTGCTCCTGCGAAAGAAGCGCCAATAGCGGAGCAAATACCTGCAATTTCGTCTTCAGCTTGGAACACTTTCGCGCCAAGCGATTTATATTTTGCCAACTCAACCATGATATCGGTTGCCGGCGTAATTGGATAAGAGCCTAAAAACAGTGGGCGTCCGGATTTTTCGGAAGCCGCAAGCAATCCCCATGCAGTGGCAATGTTACCGGTAATGTTGCGGTAAGTGCCCTTTTGCATGTTGGATGCAGGAACGTTGATTTTTGATTCTACAATTTCTGCATGATCTGCGTAGTCGTAACCGGCTTGAAGAACGCGTTTGTTCATTTCCACCAATTCCGGTTTCTTCGCAAATTTCTTTTCGAGAAACTTGAAGATCACGTTCAAATCGCGATCCAAGATATAATAGATAACGCCGAGTGCAAATAAGTTACGGGATTTGGAAGCGGTTTTGCCATCCATTCCAAGCGCTTCTACTGCTGTTTTCACCATTGAAGTGATGGGAGCCGCCACTACATTGTAATCAGCTAAGCTATTGTCTGCCAACGGATTTTCGGTGTAACCCGACTTTGAAAGGCCTTCGCCTTCGTAGGTATCTTCATCTGTGATGATGGTTGCACCTTTTTTGGCCCACTTGAGATTGGCCTTTAAAGACGCAGGATTCATGGCCACCAGGATGTCGCATGCATCTCCGGAAGTGTGGATTTGTTTTTTACCAATATGCACTTGAAATCCTGAAACACCGGCTACAGTGTTGTGTGGAGCGCGAATTTCGGCAGGAAAATCGGGAAACGTAGCCAAATCGTTTCCTGCGAGTGCTGCGGCATCGGAAAACATGGTTCCGATAAGTTGCATTCCGTCGCCGGAATCGCCGACGAATTTCACTACAACATCGTCTTTTTCTACCAATTGAACTTTTTCTTTCGACATGATATGTTAGATTGAATAATTATTCTGAAAAACTACGCAAAGATAGTGAATTATTTTGATAAAAAGCCTTGTTTTTTCAAAAAAATTTAATTAATTTTGTAAAAGATTTTAACCAAATTAACAAAAACTATGGCTTACAAAATTTCAGACTCATGTATTGCTTGCGGTACATGTATTGATGAGTGTCCTGTTGAGGCGATTTCGGCAGGCGACAAGTATTCAATCAATCCGGATATTTGCACATCTTGTGGCACTTGCGCCGACGTGTGTCCGGTAGAAGCAATTCATCCTGAATAAGAAATATTCAGAATTCAATGAAAAAGGCTGTTCGTTCGGACAGCCTTTTTTGTTAGGTCTGAATGTGAATTGTAGAGACGCAATGCATTGCGTCTCTACGGGTAATAAAAAAGGGCAGCCTTTGCAGACTGCCCCATCATTTTCATGTAAAAAATATTACATTAATTTGAATTTAACACCGAAGTTAACTCCACCTGTAAGAACATTAAATCCAAAAGCGTTATCATGATACTTATGATCTTCGCCTCCTTCTGTGTATTTCTCAGTATGCTTATTAAAATACAAACCTTGTCCTAACTCCGCAAAGATAATAGCCTTATCTGCAATTTGATAAGAAATTCCTGGATAAACAGTAACGTTAAAATTAGTTGCTTTCGTTGTACCTGGTTGGTTTGGCGACATTGGATCTTTTTCAGTATCAAAACCAATGCGAGCAGCAGCATACAAATTACATTTTTCACCTAACTTGAAATATTTAGCAGCACCGATGAACAAGCCAAATGTGTTACCTTTCACGTCGCTATCAGGATTAAATTTTTTGTACTTGTAATGTGCATAATCAATACCACCAAATAAGGATACGTCTTCCATAAAGTAGTATTCAGCAAAAGGAGCAATTGTGAAGTTATTCCATTTGTCGTCTTTGTCACTGTCTGTTTTTTCTGTTTCACTTGAAAATCCGAGGCTTCCACCTAACCACAATCCGCCTTTTTGAGCAAACATTGTCGATGCAGCAAACATTGCCACTGCCATTAAAAGAACTTTTTTCATAATTTTTTTTGTTTTAGTTAATAAATATGTTCTCTGTTAAAATAAAGTTATAAACGAAATTGCACTCCCAATGCCAAACCTTCTGTAAACAAGCGCACTCCCCATTGGTCGTCGCGTAATTTCTGATCCGGTTTTCCCGGATAATTTTTGGTTGTCCGAGAAGTGTGTACTAATCCTTTTCCAAACGTCATATATATTCGCATCCAATCGTTCACCGAATACTGGATTCCGGGTGTCAAGCGCAATTCAAAATCGGTTACTTTACAATAGTCCGAGCGATTGTTTTGACCGTCGGCAATAATTGTTTTTCCGTACGCAACTCCGGCTCTTGCCAACACATAAAACGAAAAGCGGTCGGAAATCGGAAAATATTTCACCCCTCCGATAAAAAAACCGTACATGGGCGTTTTTACGACACTATCGTTTTCCAGACTTTTCCATTTTTCAGAGTAAAATTGCAGACCCGCGTTTACCGAAAGGTCTTTGATGATAAAATACTCTGCATAAGGTTCTATGTCGTAGTCAACTACCTTGTACTTATCGTTTTTTGTACCGTCGTCAATCGTTTTGTGCTTGTCGTATCCCATGCTAAAAGCTCCTCCAATCCAGAGATCGCCCTTATTCTGGGCATGAGCGGAAATTACACACAACAAAATTACAATTAAAAAAAGTTGTTTTTTCATATTATTTAGTTAAAAACTTAACAGCTTACTGTTAATTTGCTAAGAATAAAAGACCTAACAGGTTTCTAAAACCTGTTAGGTCTATGCATATTTATACAATATTAGTTACCAAGCGTTGCAACCATCACAGCTTTAATGGTATGCAAGCGGTTTTCGGCTTCGTCAAACACGATCGACATTGGAGATTCGAAGACATCTTCGGTTACTTCCATTGCATCGATTTTGAATTTTTTGTAAATATCGCGTCCTACTTCTGTTTCCAAGTTGTGGAAAGCCGGGAGGCAATGCATGAATTTCACGTTTGGATTTCCGGTAGCTTTCACCACTTTCATGTTGATTTGATATGGTTTCAAAAGTTTGATGCGTTCTGCCCAAACTTCAGCAGGCTCGCCCATCGACACCCAAACATCTGTGTATAAGAAATCTACACCTTTAACACCTTTATTAACATCTTCTGTCAATGTAATTGTTGCGCCGGTTTCTTTGGCAATTTCTTTGCATTTTTTCACCAACGATGCTTCCGGCCAGCACTCTTTAGGAGCCACTGCGCGGAAATCCATTCCCATTTTGGCAGCGCCCACCATCAAAGAGTTACCCATATTATTCTTAGCATCACCAAGATATGCAAAAGCAACTTTATTCAACGGTTTGTCGATGTGTTCCGACATGGTTAAGAAATCGGCCAAAATTTGAGTTGGGTGGAATTCGGTTGTCAATCCGTTCCATACAGGTACACCGGCATATTCGGCAAGTGTTTCCACGATTTCTTGAGCATATCCGCGGTATTCGATACCGTCGTACATGCGTCCGAGCACGCGTGCAGTGTCTTTCATCGACTCTTTTTTACCCATTTGCGAACCGGCAGGTCCCAAATAAGTAACACCGGCACCTTGATCCATAGCTGCTACTTCGAAAGCGCAACGCGTACGCGTAGAGTCTTTTTCGAAAAGAAGTACGATGTTTTTTCCTTTCAAACGTTGTTGTTCAGTACCTGCATATTTAGCCGCTTTAAGCTCTGCAGATAATTTTAAAAAGTGTTTAATTTCTGCCGGGGTGAAATCCAATAATTTCAAAAAGCTCCGGTTACGTAAGTTAAATGCCATGATTTATAATTGTTAATGGTTAATTGTTAATGGTTAATGAGAAAGGCATTCTTAATTCTTAATTCTTAATTCTTAATTCTTAATTCCTAATTATCCTAGTGCCGCCGTCTTCTTTGGCGAGTTCGGATGCGGATGTGATCACGCATTCTCTTCCTCCGTTTTCAACAAAGTAAATGGCAGCACGCACTTTAGGAGCCATAGAACCTTCGGCAAAATGCCCTTCGGCAAGATATTGTTTTGCTTCGGCCAGTGTGATGGTATTCAGTGCTTTTTCTTCCGGTTTACGGAAATTGATATAAATTTTAGGAACGTCGGTTAGAATCATGAATTCATCGGCGCCGATTTCCACAGCAGTTAACGCAGATGCGAGGTCTTTGTCGATTACAGCTTCCACACCGTGGGTTTGCGATCCATCAAATTTAACCGGAATACCACCTCCACCAACGGTGATTACGATATTTCCTTCGAGCGCCAAACGTTTTACAGTATCGATATTGGAAATTTTCATCGGTTTGGGCGATGCAACCACTTTGCGCCAGCCGTTTCCTTTAGGGTCTTCTGCAAATACGGCGCCCGTTTGAGCAGCATACGCATCAGCTTCTTCCTTGGAATAATACGGGCCAACGGGTTTGGTAGGTTTAAGAAATGCAGGATCGTTGGGATCCACCATCACACGCGTAATCATGGTTATGACGCTGCGGCTGCGGATGTTTTCGGAAGCAAAAAAGTTTTGGAAACCTTGCTCAATCAAATAACCGATAGAACCCTGTGTTTCGGCCACGCAAAAATCCAAAGGCATGGATTCGAGGCCAAATTGTTTATGTCCGGCCTCATGTTGCAACAGAGAGTTTCCTACTTGTGGACCGTTTCCGTGTCCGATAACCAAATTATAACCTTGTTTAATTAAGTTATTAAGCGCCTGACAGGTTTCCGTAACGTTAGCGATTTGTTCCTGATACGTTCCTTTTTGTCCGGCATGAAGTAAGGCGTTTCCACCAAATGCAACTACAGCGAGTTTTTTCATAAATATGTTTTTGGAACGGCAAAGATAGAAAAAAATTATGAATTATTCATTGCGTTCATGAAAAAGTTGTGAATTATAAACTACGAATTATTTAGAACCAACATATAATAATTTGATATTATGCATGAAAAACTATCAATATAGGCCGTATTTTCGCCGTTGGCGAAGGGTTATCGCGAATTTTCGCAGATTTCGGGGATTTACGCGGCAGCTGCAAAAACATTAGATTTTTTTCACGGAGCAAAGTGTTTTTTATTGCGCGGTGACGCTGCGCGTATCCTCGTCTGCGACGAGGGGGATCGCGAATTTTCGCAGATTTCGGGGATTTACGCGGTGGCTGCAAAAACATTAGATTTTTTCACGGAGCAAAGTGTTTTTTTATTGCGCGGTGACGCAGTGCGTATCTTCGCCTGCGGCGAAAGGGGGGAATCGCAGATTTTTAAAATTTTGCAGATTTTCGCAGTATTTTTCCTAACAGGTCTTTTTCTAACTTAAAGCAAAACCTAACAGGATTTTAAGACCTGTTTTGATTAAAACCAACGGCAATGAAAACGAAAAAGCCCAACAGCTGTTCCTCCAGTTGGGTCTTATCAAGAAACACAAAAAACATAAATAAAAAATGTAGAGACGCAATGCATTACGTCTCTACAGAAAACCGACCAAGATTCTCAAAAGAATGAATAAGCGGCTCACGCCTTTATTTAATTTGAACGGTTTAGGAAAGTTCAGAAAGTTTAGAGTGGTTTAGGAGGTTCTGAACTTTCTGAACTTTTCTGAACTTTCTGAACTTTTCTGAACTTTTCTGAACTTTTCTAAACTTTCTAAACCAATCCAAACCACCTAAACCACCCTAAATGATTAAAACTTTCTTAATCCCTGAGGCAGCGCACCGAGAAGCCGTGCGAACGACTGTCAGGATTACGGACTACGGAAGCGAGACCAACGTGGAAGGATCGGTTCCACCCATGCGAAGCGTCATAACTTGATGCACTCCAGAAGTAGGTCCCCACTTCTCGTAGAAGGAAGTTCGCACCATCGTGCCTACGGAAGCCAGCCGGAAGCACGGAAAAACCATATTGGTCGGTACGGGGAAGACCGTAATTAACCCCACTACTGTGCGTTAATCGCATACCGGCATCAATACCCAGGCAATATTGAGAGGGAGAAGAACCAATATTGTGGTTTTGGTATCCACCAGTTGTTCCAGAATTGATTGCTGCAGAAAGGCTGTTCCCATTAGTGGTTTCCACGGCATTTAACATGAGGCCCCATTCATTGTCGGTAGGAACATGCCAACCACTGGGACAGATGCCTCGACCGCCAACCTGATTGTTGTTGGTACACGGATAATTACCATATATACAAGTAATTGTTCCAGGAAGTCCGCCGTTGGCAGAACTACCGTCGCGCCACATTGCAGCATCCCATGTGTAGAGGGCACCGTATTTCTCGCAGTCGGCAAGCGTCCGCACATCGGATGTACCCTTATCGTCTATACCCGGGCACCAAAAAGAAAGACTGCCCTGACCGCCGCCAGTTGTACCATTGGGGGAATTGGATGTAGCACGAAAAGTCATCCCTGTTTGGTAATTGAGATTTTCAGCCATCCATTCTTTGCCGTCGGGCATAATAACGGTTTTATAAACCTTGCCGTCTCTATTGTCAGTCATGGTTGTACCGAAATATTCTTTGAAGGTAATGAAAAGATCTTGATTGATGTTGCAGTAATTAGGATTAGAGGCCACAATTGAAAACCGCACCGTTTGACCATCGTTGGCGGAAGAAAGACCTTTGAAAAGAAGCTCGATCAGAATATCAGTACCCATAATACGCGGCTGGGAAAAAGACTGAACATCGACCGTGACGCCGCTTGGAAGCGAAGACGAAACAGGCGTAACCGTGTAAGACCACGTACCGGTAGCAGTGGGGAGAGCGAAAACAGTATAATAAAACACCGAACTCCGAACAAAGAAAACCGTATCAAAAGCCTGGTCTAATGTTTTAGATCCGTTTTTGGAAACCAAAAACGGAACACGAAAACCTTCATCGCAACCACCCTCCACACAGCGAACGGACAAAGCGTCCGCGCGATTTTGTGTAGAGGAGCCGGTTGATGAATTGGAGCTGTTTGTGAATATTTTTGAACTTGCTTGAGTTCCGTTGGTATTTGGGGTGCTTGTCCAGAAAAGAGCCTGCGTACCGTTGCCAAAATAGGCACCAGCAGTGGTACGCAAGCCCGCAGCCAAAGCAGAGAACCCGTAAGAATTTGTATTTTGTAAAGCAGCATTTGTCCAATATCTTTTATATGCTTGATTATTTGCAAATGTGCCTCGTGCTGTATCTTTGAGTAGTTTTCCGGCATCTGTTGCTCCGCCGATTTTTGTAAAAAGCAAATTCCACTCATTATCCGTGGGCAAATGCCAGCCATTTGGACAAATACCTTGCTCGCCCAAAGTAGTATTCACGGCGGTATTGGCTGAATTTGCATAAGCCACCCAAAAAGGATAAAGCGCTCCCCAATATTCACAAGACAAGGGATCGGCTTGATTAACGGAGGTATTTAGCGGTCCGGGCCCCGGGCAGTAATACGTACTTTTCGAAGCTGCAAAGCTATTTGCAGTCGTATTGTTTGAGAAAATCGGATTGTTCAATCCCTTGCGATACCGTAGATTTTCCGCCATCCAGCGTTTGCCATCGGGCATAATCACGGTTTTGTATTTTTCGCCATCGCGTGGGTCGGTGAAATCGGGGGCAGAAGTTTGAGAGAAAATCGGCAGAAATGCAAAAATGCAGAATTGCAGAAAAATCCATCGTGCGAATTGTAGGGGCAGGGCTTGCCCCTTCCCTGTTGTCAAAGGGGCACCCGCGAGGGGTGCCCGTACAGCAATCGGTGGCACGTTGTTGTTGGCAGGGCGAACACGTGGGTTCGCCCGTACAGCCGCAGCCGATAATTGTAATTGTGTTTTCATGTTGTGTTGTATTTA
>JAVBNF010000060.1:0-59006 GCA_031551725.1 Bacteroidales bacterium | reverse complement strand
TGACTAGTCCTAAATAACCGTTACAGGTTAATATTAGTGTAAAGTTATAACATTTATCAGATAGTTGCAAGTTTAAACTTGCAACTATCTTTTTTTCTGTAAGTTCTGATTTTAATTTTATTCTGATTATGCATTTGCTCCGGAGTTAAATAATGGCAGGAATAATGAGGTCTTTTAGTGTTATAGGTTGTAATGCTATCGGCCACTAAGCGTTGTTTTGTTTTTAAATCCACCTTGTATTTCTCGAGTCCAAATTCATGTTTGATAATTCCATTAACTCTTTCAGCTACAGCATTGGCATATGGATCATAAGATTCTGTCATACTAACTTTTAGTTTATTTCTATTAAGTAGTTCTTGATATTCATCACAGCAATATTGTATTCCGCGATCCGAATGATGTATCAACGGCTCTGCTTTCCATTTACGGTTTTTCAGTGCCATTTTCAAAGCCTCCAAACAGCCTTCGGCACTTAAACTTTCAGATAAGTTATACCCAACTATCTTTTTAGAATAAGCGTCTGTGATTAACGCTAAATAAGTATGATTTTTGCGTCCTCCAACATAAGTAATATCTGATACCCAGACTTGCTCCGGCCTTTGAACGGTAGTTTGAGATACAAGATCCTTATGCTTATGAAAACGATGATAAGAGTTTGTTGTTTTATGATAACTCCTGAGCGCTTTTATTGCTAAATGGTTTGCGTTCATAATGGCAAATAATTTATCTCGGCCAACACCTAATTGTTGAAGCTCCGGTTTTAATAAATGATATAGTTTTCGTGTACCTATACGCGGCATTTGTTGACGAACTTTTAACACCAGTTCAACAACAATACCTGCTGTATCGCGCCGCTTTTTAACACTCCACCGCTTGCGGTAATAAGCCTGTCTGCTTAGCCCGAACAACTCACAGGACTTGCTTATTGATCTGTGCTGTTCGCTACAATATCGTTCGATTGTCCGGGCAAGGAGTTTTTTCTGATCGGAATCTTATACTCCTTCTCTGCCAAATCAATCATCATATCAAAAATAACAGATTTGGTATCGGCGTTTTCTACTCGTTTTTCCAAAAAGGCATTCTGCTTTTTTAACAACTTGACTTGTTGTTCCAACTCAAGTATCCTTTGTTGTGGTGTCTTTTCCATAAGAAACGGACTTTTACTTTCCCATGCAAAGGTACCATATTTTTTTAACCATTCTTCTACTGTGTGTTTACCCTGTATGCCGTACTTCCGACGAGCCATCGGACAACTTAACTCGCCATGTTCTACCTCCTGAACTACTTGCAATTTAAAAGACATGCTGTAATCCTTCTGTGTGCGCTTAACATACTCGCTTCCTGTATTTTCTTCCATAACGTTTTTTTTGTGTAACGCTATTTCAGGACTAGACAAGCACATTACAAAAGGAGGATTACAATGTCCTCCTTTTTATTTTCCGGGTAAAAAGACTTTGGCATTAAAATTGTTCTATTAACATTTGAATGTTTAATAATTGTCAAAAATGCCGTTTCAATGCATCTGTTTTTTTATTAATTTTGAATGTTGAAAAATAATATTAGGCTCTAAAAAATTAAAAACATATTTCCATGTTATTACTCCAAATTCAAGAAGCTCAAACCGTAATGGCAACGGCTGCACAACCGGTCATTCCGCACGAAGAAAAAATCAATCTGATTGATATGACGCTTAAGGGAGGCTGGATGATGATTCCGCTTTTCCTTCTTTTGGTTATTTCGATTTATATTTTTATCGAACGTTTTTTAACCATTCGCCGCGCCAACAAAGACCAGTCGGCTTTTATGAACAGCATCCGCGATTTTATCATGTCCGGACGCCTTGATGCCGCACAAGCCTTGTGCGCCGGCACCGATGCGCCCATTGCACGCATGGTGAGCAAAGGCGTTTCCCGCATCGGAAAACCTTTAAATGACATCAACGCTGCCATTGAAAATGTGGGTAAACTGGAAATTGCCAAACTCGAAAAAGGCCTTTCATGGTTATCAACCACGGCCGGAGCCGGTCCAATGATTGGATTTTTGGGAACCGTTACCGGGATGGTGGAAGTGTTTTTCGACATGGCTGCACGAGGCAACAATATCGAAATTGCAACGCTTTCGTCCGGTATGTATCAAGCAATGATCACTACTGTAGGTGGTTTAGTTGTTGGGATTATCGCTTTTATTTGCTATAACTATTTAGTTGGACGCATCGAAAGCATTGTTTTTCAACTTGAAGCGCGCACCACCGAATTCATGGATTTGTTGCACGAGCCTGTAAAATAAACCAGCATGGCACTTACAACACGCAATAAAACGAACACCTCTTTCAGTTCGGCTTCGATGTCGGATCTGGTGTTCCTGTTGTTGATTTTCTTTATTTTGATTTCAACAATGGTTAGTCCGAACGCCGTGAAATTGCTTTTGCCGAACAGCAACAGCAAAACCATGGCCAAACAATCCGTCACTGTCTACATTGACGATCAATACCGCTTCTACGTTGGCGAACAGTTGGTTGGCGAACCGCAACTGCAAGATATGATTTATGCCGGCATCGGCTCCGAGCCGGAAGCCTCTGTTGTGCTGCGCGCCGACAAAAGTGTTCCCGTGCAATACATTGTTAATGTGATTGATGCCGTTAACGGTATCAACGAACAAATGGGAACCAGACACAAAGTAATTTTGGCAACCACGCCCAAATCCGAATAATGGAAAAAGAAAACCGCATAAAAGCTCTCTTTGGAACCATCCTGATTATCGGGCTGCTGTTTGTGCTTTTGTTCACACTCGGCCTGCATTATCCTGTTCCTCCGCCGCCGGAAATGGGGGTTGAAGTGAATTTGGGCAACAGCGAAGACGGCATGGGAACTATTCAGCCCGAGATTTCGGAATCGCCGGAAGCTGTCGCGCCTCAACACCGTGCTTCCAACGAAGAGCAAATTTCCACACAGTCGACCGAAGAAAGTGTAGCGATGCCAAACCGAAAACCGGCACGGAAACCTCTGAAAAACAATCAACCGCAACAAGAACAAATGCGCGAGGAGCCGCAACCCGAACAGCCAACCATTAATCCGAATGCATTGTATCCGGGCAAACGTACGGCTAATGCGAGCGGCAGCGAGGGCATTACCGGAAAACCCGGCGACCAAGGTGTTCCGGGTGGAACTCCGGGCTCGCCCAACTATTCGGGAACTCCCGGAAGCGGCGGCGGCGTTTCGTTCTCACTTCAAGGAAGAAGCTCCAAATCGTTGGCAAAACCGGTTTACAATTCCGACGAACAAGGCGCTGTGGTTGTGAAAATCTGGGTAGATCCGGGTGGGCAAGTTGTGCGCGCAAAAGCCGGCGAAAAGGGCACGACAACAGCCGACCCGAGTTTGTGGCAGCAAGCCGAACAAGCGGCCCTGCGCTCGAAATTCTCCGATAAAAGCGACGCCCCCGAAACACAAGTGGGAACGATTACTTATAAGTTTGTCCGTTTGAATTAACAAACAAAATTTATTTGTATTTCATATTTTCAAATTTATGAAAAAACAAAACTACATAATTCTTTCATTCTTCCTGTTGGCAGCGGTGTTGATGAATGTTTTGTTTGTAAACACCTTCCCGCGTACGCACAGCGTTCCAAGAGTGCTCACGCTGATGCTGTTTGCAAATGCTTACGTATTCTTCGTTTTCCGAAAAAGCGTACATCAAAAACAGTCTGCTTTTTTACAAACTTTATTCTATCTTTTTTCATTCACGGCTCCGGCTTTAATGATTATTTACGCCGTTGGCATTTCCACTTATAGCGTTATCCATTGGACGCCGGCCATGCGCACCGGCGGAATCGGAAGCATCATCATCTTGCTGCAAAGTTTTATGATGGCAGCATTTCCGTTGATAATAGCGAAAATCCTGCGTTTTTTCAAATATATCAAACAGAAAAAAAGTATTCAATTCAACGAAATTTCTTATTCGCCTTTCCTATTAATGTCATCGGTTTTATTGGGATTTCTTGTATTGATCTCTTCGCTGTTTTTCGCATTTTTCAGAGTTACCGCCTACAAAACCAACGAGGTTGAAATCACGGATTCGCGTGTCCCGAAAGGGTTTGACAATTATCGAATCGTGCAAATTTCGGATGCACACATCGGCTCGTTTACAAGTACAAAACCGCTGGAAAAATTAGTTTCGAAAATCAACCAACTCAATCCCGATTTAGTTGTGTTTACGGGCGACATTGTGAATTATTCGGCATTTGAAATGCTTCCTTATCTGGATGTTTTGAAAAGCATACAAGCCAAAGACGGCGTTTTTGCTATTCGTGGAAATCACGATTATGGTAATTATTTGTATTGGAAACATCCGGAAGACAGCTTGAAAATGATTCAAAACATGGAATCTTCTTTTCAAAAAATAAATTGGCATTTAATGAAAAATGAATCCGTTATTCTTCATAGAAATGCTGATTCTATTGTGCTTTGCGGCACCGAGAACTTTGCGCCAAAGCGCAAGCCAAATGATAAACACGCCATTCAAAATGGTGATTTTACAAAAACATTTACAAACGTTGACACATCGGATTTTATTGTTTTATTAACCCATGATCCGGGGGCTTTCGATTCGGTTGTACAAAAAAAATATCCGTTTGTTGCGCTCACATTGAGCGGACATACGCACGGCGCGCAAATCGGCATTTCGTACAAACATTTTTCGCGGAGTTTGCTCTCTTTAAAAGGCGGACATTGGGGTGGACTTTACAAAGAAGGCAATCAATATTTATATATCAACGTAGGTTTTGGGTTTAACGTATTTCCGTTTCGCATCGGCATGCCGCCGGAGATTACATTATTAACGCTAAAGCACAAAGACGAACAGCCCATTGGTTTTAAGTAATGTTTAGAAAGTTTAAAAGTTCAGGAAGTTGGAACCATCCTGAACTTCCCAAACTTCCTGAACCTCCAATTTGAACATAAAACTATGAAAGAATACTTCGAAACGCTCCCACCGAATCTCGTTTCCTTCATCATGGTAACGATTTTCTCGCTGCTCATCGGACTTTCGCAAAGGCGGTTGCATTTGCAAAATGAAAACGAAAATTCGATGCTGTTCGGCACCGACCGTACATTTACGTTAATCGGGATTTTAGGATATATCTTATACATCTTGGATCCTGCCGGCATGCTGCTTTTCGGCGGCGGATTTTTTATTTTGGCATTTTTGTTGGGAATAAATTATTATTTCAAATCCAAACTTGCGCAAAAATTCGGGCTCACATCCATTGTCACGGCTTTTATCACTTACAGCTTGGCACCGCTTGTCATCACGCAGCCTTCGTGGTTTTATCTGCTCGTCATCGTTACCATTTTGCTCATCACCGAGATGAAAGAAACGTTTATTTCGTTTGCGAAAAAGATGAACAACGACGAATTCGTGACGCTGGCCAAATTTATTTTGATTATCGGCATTGTTTTGCCGATGCTTCCCACCGAAGATTTAATTCCGGGCATTGCCATTTCGCCGCGCAGCATCTGGCTTTCGCTCGTTGTGGTTTCGAGTATTTCGTACATCAGCTACCTGCTCAAACGTTTTGTGTTTCAAGATTCCGGATTACTCGTAACCGGTATTTTGGGCGGATTATACGGCAGTACGGCCACAACGCTTATCCTTTCGCGCAAAAGTAAAACCGCAAACGCCGGACTTAACCAATATGCAGGCAGTATCATTCTTGCCACTTCCATGATGTATGTAAGGATTTTGATTATGCTGGCTATTTTCAATCTGGATCTCTGCCTTCATTTGCTGCCTTATTTCATTTTGATGATTGCGATTTCCGCGGGAATTGCGGTTTTTATCCGCTATTTCAAACACACGGATTCGGCAGTTCACGAGCATTTTGAAAATGATGATAAAAACCCGTTGGAATTCCGCGTGGCTTTGATGTTTTCGATTCTATTTGTTGTTTTCACCCTCCTCACCTACTACATCGTTCAAAACTTCGGCGAAACGGGATTAAACCGCTTTTCGTGGATTGTCGGGATTAGCGATATCAATCCGTTCTTGACCAGTTTGTTTCAAGGGAAATTCGACATTTCGATGCAGGCTTTATCCATTGCAACTTTTCAGGCCATCATCAGCAATAATATCTTGAAAGCTTTTTACACCGCGCTTTTCGCGAATAAGAAAATCCGCAGAACCACCATTTTGGCGCTTGTGGCTATTTCGGTGATTAATTTAGGAATGTTGGTAGTGGCGTTTTACTAATTAGTAAAAAACGATAATTTACCCCATGCACAGGTAGAAATATCCGATAATTTACCCCATAAACTTGTTAATCTTGTAAATCCTGTAGAACACACAGATTGCCTTGACTTTTTATAAAAAAGTGTATTTTTGCATAAATTAAAAGAAGTTTACTTGCGTATTTTCGAAATTTTATAATCAGCTATAACTACTATTTTTTTCGAGTTATAGCTGATTATAAAAATTATATTTCGCTATATCTATAAATTTTTGTATATTTGCAGCGGATTATAAAAACAAATAAAGATGAATATTGTTGGAAGGAAAGAAGAGCAACTATTTATAAATGAATGTGTAAATTCAAAATATTCCGAATTTTTAGCTGTTTTTGGTCGAAGACGTGTAGGAAAAACATTTTTGATAAAAGAATTTTTCAATAATCAATTTACTTTTCATCTGACAGGATTAGCCAACAGCACAACCTCCGTACAACTGAATAATTTCAACATCGCCCTTCGAAAACACTCCTCCATTCCCTATCCGGAAGCACACACATGGTTCGATGCTTTCGAACAGCTGATTCATCTATTGGAACACTCCAAAACCAAAGGAAAGAAAGTTATTTTTCTGGACGAATTGCCTTGGATGGACACCCCTCGCTCCGGATTTGTTACAGCTTTAGAACACTTTTGGAATCATTGGGCATCAGCAAGAAAAGATATTTTTCTCATCGTTTGCGGATCGGCCACTTCCTGGATGATCAACAAACTAATCAAAAGTCACGGAGGCCTGCATAACCGCATTACAAAGCAATTGTTCATCAAACCCTTTACACTAAAAGAGTGCGAAGACTTCTTTAAAGCCCGACATATTTCGATGAATCGGTATCAGATATTAGAAAGTTACATGATCTTCGGCGGCATTCCCTTTTATTTAAGTTTGATGAATAAAAAAATGAGTTTGGCGCAAAATGTAGATGCTTTATGTTTTGCAAAAACGGGCGCTTTGCGCGATGAATTTGCGAATTTATACGCCTCCCTTTTCAAACATTCCGAAAATCATATCAAGATCGTAAAAGCGTTGAGCAGCAAAACAAAAGGCTTGAGCAGGGATGAGATTGTTAAACTCACAAAGTTATCTAACGGCGGAAGTTTGTCAAAAACGCTCGAAGAATTGGAGCAATGCGGATTTATTTTAAAATACAATACACTCGACAAAAAACAAAGGGATCAACTGTATCAATTAGTCGACTTTTACACTTTGTTTTACATGAATTTCATTCATAACAACAAGTATAATGACGAGCACTTTTGGACAAATTCTATTGACAACGCAAAGCATCGGACGTGGAGCGGATATGCTTTTGAGCAAATCGGGCTTTCACATATCAAACAAATTAAAAACAAACTTGGAATTGCAGGCGTGCTCAGTCAAACAGCATCATGGAGAAGCAAACAAGCGGACTCCGGCGCGCAAATTGATTTACTTATCGACCGGAATGATCAGGTAATTAATCTTTGCGAAATGAAGTACGCCAATTCGGAATTTGTTATTGACAGCAGAACCGAAAAAAATCTCCGAAACAAAAAAGAAACCTTCCTTCGCGAAACAAAAACGAAAAAAGCCATTCATCTAACCATGATTACAACTTACGGAATCAAGCGAAATCAATATTTCGGAATGATACAGTCGGACGTAAATATGGATGATTTATTTGTATAAGTAATTTTTATAATCAGCTATAACTATTCTTTTTTTCGAGTTATAGCTGATTATAAAACAATGTATCTATTCATACTTCACTTTCGCTAACAAGAAAATCCGCAAAACCACCATTTTGGCGCTTGTGGCCATTTCGGTGATTAACCTTGGATTTTGGTGGTGGCGTTTTATTAAAGTATTAAATTGGAATACTTTTTATCCACAACAGAAATCATCTAACAGTGTTTTTATTAACCACGCAGTCGGACGCTTTTCTTTAGTCGTATATTGAGTAATATGCTCCGTAAATAATACCAGTGTATTTTGCAAATTAGTTTGCTTTATTTCAGGAGCAATTCTTTCGGAAGAGTTTATTAGTCCGGTGATTTTGTAAACTTGTCCACACTTTTCATCTCGAACAAATTCTAATTGGTATCCCATCCAGATCATTTCTTCATTTGCAAATCGTCCCCAATAAGCAGCAGATTCTCTGTTTTTGACAATAATAACTTTAGGTTTGATTACATCTTCAATTAGATGTTGAGTTAAATTTAGCTGTTCAACGATGAAGCGAATTCCTTGAGGATAAGTTAATAGCTCTTTTAAGAATCTTTGATCTTTTTCTCTGAAATAGAAGATGTCTAAATAAGCGGCCTTGTCTTGCAAATTAATATGTTCATTGTGAAGTATCTTCTTTATTGGTCCCCAATAATTATCATATTTTTCTTCAAAAATATCTCGAAGCACAAATTTATTATGATCAGGCTTGTCATCGTTACGGAATGAAGCGTTTATTCCTGTTATCAAAATGTCTTTTTGCGAATCATTTTCAGAATAAATAAATCTTCGTTGTTTTATTGATTCGGGCAATGAATCAATATAGTCTTGTGACCAAATTTCTTGTAGCCGTTTTTCGGTGTTCATAATATTGTTTTTATTGATATTTATCCTGCAAATGTACAATTTTTTCAGAATAAATGATAAATTTGTTTAAATTCCCCAAAGATTTCTATGCCGAAATCATCACGCAATGAGATTGCGGAGATAATTAATCGCCAATGCAAAATATATAACTAAAAATTTGATAAAACAATGTATTATAATTCCATTGAAGGATACTTCTGAATATCCTGAGCAGCATGGAACACATCTACAATCGCAATATGATTTTCATGAACATCATAAAAAATCAAAAAATCCTTAACAGCCAACATGCGAACCTTATCTTCATGAACCTTTTTGCCCAAATGAATATGTTTTTTCAATAATTGAAGTCTGTCTATCAGTTCTTTATGGATCTTTTGCGAATAAAAACGATTCCCGTTTCTATTTTTATAATAGCGAAGAATACCTTTCCATTGTTCTTTGGCAGGTGCTGTCCAATGGATTACAAAATCTCTTCTGCCAAGCATAATTCAAATTCTTTCAAGGCCTCTTCTTCAGAAACAAACTGCCCTTGGCTGTATGCTTTCCGACCTAATTGAATCCGTTTCTTTTGTTCGGCAGAAAGAAAAAACTCTTCTTCCCCAATAAGTTCGGGTGTTTCGTGCAAACTGCGAGCAAATTCCACAATTTTATTCAAATTGGATTGGCTATGAGGTGTAATATAAATAGCTTGCATAAGTTCAAAAGTTTACACAAAAGTAATCAAAATCTCGAAGAAAAACAAGTTTTATACTTCATGCGAAATTATTAAACCAGTTCCGTTAAGGTCTTTCTTGAAAAGAATAAAGCATTGATTACCAATATCATTTATTTTTTATTAACATTCCAGCTTTTTCATTTGCTTTCCTGCCAAAAAACGCCTATTTTTGCATGATAGTTCAATTCTGCAAAAACCAATGGCCAAACAAGAGAAAAAAGAAAAAGAATATGTAGAAACTCCGCTCATGAAGCAGTATTACGAGGCAAAGGCGAAATATCCCGATGCTTTGTTGTTGTTTCGTGTGGGCGATTTTTATGAAACTTTTGGCCAGGATGCCGTAAAAGCCTCGGAGATACTGGGAATCACGCTTACGCGAAGAGCCAACGGTTCCGCTTCATACGTGGAACTTGCAGGTTTTCCGCACCATTCCGTGGATACTTATTTACCAAAACTCGTCAAAGCCGGCCAACGCGTGGCAATTTGCGAACAACTCGAAGATCCGAAATTAACAAAAAAAATTGTCAAACGCGGAATTACCGAATTGGTAACTCCCGGAGTTTCCTACAATGACAAGGTTTTAGAACATAAAGAAAATAATTTTTTGGCCGGATTGCATTTCGGCGAAAAAGAATCCGGAGTTTCGTTTTTGGATGTTTCCACCGGCGAATTTTACGTGGCACAAGGCACAAACGAGTACATCGACAAACTGTTGCAAAGCTTTCGCCCCAGCGAAATTATTTTACAAAAAAGCAAAGTCCATAAATTCATTGAGGTTTTCGGCGAAAAATTTTACACCAATACGTTTGAAGATTGGGTGTTTACCATTGATTTCGGTGAAGAACTTCTGCAAAAACATTTCCACACTTCATCGCTAAAAGGTTTTGGAATTGAAGATTTGAAAACCGGCATTATTGCTGCCGGAGCGGCTTTGCACTACCTGTCGGAAACGCAGCACAACAATACGCAGCATATTTCCAAAATTTCACGCATTGTCGAAGATCATTACGTTTGGCTGGATAAATTCACCATCCGCAATCTCGAATTGCTTTATTCGCCACACGAACAAGCGGTAACGCTTTTAGACGTGATGGACAAAACCGTTTCGCCGATGGGCGCGCGCATGCTCAAACGCTGGATTGCGCTTCCGCTGAAAGATGAGCAGCCGATTAACGAACGTTTGGATGTGGTGGGATTTCTGATGAGTGAAAGCGAATTTTCGGAAAATCTCCGCAAGGAAATTTTGCAAATTGGCGACTTGGAACGTTTGATAGCCAAAGTAGCCGTGAGCCGCATCAATCCACGCGAAGTCGGACAACTGAAAAAAGCGCTTTTCGCCATTGAGGAAATCAAAAATCAATGTGCAACATCCAACAATATCGCTTTGCAAAAAATTGCCGAGCAATTGAATACTTGCGAAATTATCCGCACGAAAATCGATAACGAATTGCATGCGGAAGCACCCGTTATGCTCAACAAAGGCAATGTGATGGCCGAAGGCGTGAATGCGGAATTGGACGATTTGCGCAACTTATCACGTTCCGGAAAAGATTATCTCGTCGGCATTCAGCAACGCGAAATCGAACGCACCGGTATTTCTTCACTGAAAGTCGGGTTCAACAATGTTTTCGGATATTATCTCGAAGTTACAAACGCCCATAAAGACAAGGTGCCGCAAGAGTGGATGCGCAAGCAAACCTTGACCAACGGCGAACGCTATATTACCGAAGAACTCAAAGAATACGAACAAAAAATTCTCACTGCTGAAGATAAAATTTTAGCACTGGAAACAAAATTGTTTAACGATTTGCTGCTCGCTATTCTCGATTATATTCAACCCGTTCAACGCAATGCAGAACTCATTGCGCGTATCGATTGTTTGCTGAGTTTTGCCAATATTTCGAAAGAAAACCGTTATGTACGCCCCGAAATCAACAATTCGCTTGCGCTAAATATCAAAAAAGGCCGCCATCCGGTTATTGAAAAACATCTGCCACTCGGACAAGCATACATTCCGAATGATGTATTTTTAGATGATGAGACGCAGCAAATGATCATCATTACCGGTCCCAACATGTCCGGTAAATCTGCTCTTTTACGACAAACGGCGCTTATTGTTTTGATGGCGCAAATGGGCTGCTACGTTCCCGCGGAAGCAGCGCAAATCGGCTTGGTAGACCGCGTATTTACGCGCGTTGGCGCCAGCGACAATATTTCTTCCGGCGAATCTACGTTTATGGTGGAAATGAACGAAACCGCCAGTATTTTGAACAATATTTCGGAACGCAGCTTGATTTTGCTCGACGAAATCGGACGCGGAACCGCCACATACGACGGCATTTCCATTGCATGGGCCATTGCCGAATATCTGCACGAATATCCGGATGCCAAACCGAAAGTTTTATTTGCTACCCATTATCATGAATTGAACGATTTGGCAACCGATATGCCGCGCATCAAGAATTACCATGTCGCCGTTAAAGAAATCGGCAACAAAGTCATTTTCCTGCGCGAATTGCGCCCCGGAGGAAGCGAACACAGTTTCGGTATCCACGTGGCACGCATGGCCGGCATGCCCGACGCTGTATTGCAACGCGCCGGAGAAATGCTAACGCAATTGGAAGAATCACACGGCGGAACAACCGGTAGAGACGCAATGCATTGCGTCTCTACGGAAAAATCGAAACAAAAACCCGAAATGCAGCTCAGTTTCATCCAACTCGACGATCCGTTGCTGGAAGAAATCAAACACGACATCCTCAAAACGGATGTAAACACGCTTACACCCGTGGAAGCGCTGATGAAATTGAATTCGATTAAACAATTATTATCAAAAAAATAATCATGCAAATTTCGCAATCAAGAGTCAAAGATTATCCGGAAAAGCCGCTGTTTTCCATTCTTATTCCCTCGTGGAATAACTTGGAATATTTGCAGCTTTGCGTGCGGAGTTTGCAGCAGCAATCGAATTTTAAACATCAAATCATCGTTATTGTAAACGAAGGAAAAGACGGTACGTTGAATTGGATTCAAGAATCGGATTTGGATTATGTTTATTTTGAACAAAACGCCGGAATTTGCTACGCTTTGAACGCTTGCAGAAAGCTAATCCGTGCCGATTATATTTTATATGCGAATGATGATATGTATTTCCTCCCCAATTGGGACAAGCCTTTGTGGGACGAAGCGCAAAAATTAGGTCATTCGAAATTCATGTTGTCTTCAACCATGATTGAGCCTTTTGAAACCGGCAACAACTGCGTTTCTGTAGGTGATTTCGGCGATAGCGTGCAAACGTTTAAAGAAACGGATTTATTGGCTTCTTACGAAAAATTATATAAAAATGATTGGTCGGGAAGCATGTGGCCGCCGAATTTGATGGCAGTAGAAATGTGGGATCTTGTAGGCGGTATGAGCGTTGAGTTTACGCCGGGCATGTATTCCGATCCGGATTTATGTATGAAATTCTGGAAGTCGGATGTCCGCTATTTTAAAGGCATTGGCAATAGTTTGGTGTATCATTTCGGAACCAAAACTACCACGCGAATTAAGAAAAACAACGGCTATTATCAATTCCTGCGCAAATGGGGAATCGACAGCGGTTCGTTCACCAAATTTTACCTGCGCCGCGGACACGTTTTCGAAGGAGAATTGCAAGAACCCGTTATTCCAGGCAAACGGAAATTGAAAATTTTCTATAAAAACCTCATGGGTTATTTTAAAAATGTATGATTAAGATTCAAGAAAATAGTTCATTAAAACCGCTCACAACCTTTGGCGTTGAAGCCAATGCACGTTATTTTGTGGAGGTTTCGGATGAAAAAGAATTGAAAGAAATTTTTTCGCAATTCGATTTCACAAAAACACCTTTTCTGATTTTGGGAGGCGGCAGCAATTTGCTTTTCACCAAAGATTTCGACGGTTATGTAATTGCTATGTGCACCAAAGGGATTGAGAAAATTTCAGAAAACGGAGGCAGCGTTTTAGTACGTGCAAAAGCCGGCGAAAATTGGCACAATTTCGTTCTTCATTGCCTTGAAAACGGCTGGAACGGATTGGAAAATCTGGCCGCAATTCCCGGTAATGTGGGCGCATCTCCCGTTCAAAATATTGGCGCCTACGGCCGTGAAATTAAAGATGTGATGCATGAACTTCGTGCGTTGGATTTGCATACAATGCAAGAAATTGTTTTATCAAATGCCGATTGCAAATTCGGGTATCGCGACAGCATTTTTAAACACGAAAAAAATCGTTATATCGTTCTTTCCGTAACTTTTGAGTTGTCAAAAAAATCAGAGTTGCATGTTGAATACGGTGCTATTCAAAAAGAGCTCGAAACTCGAAACATAAAAACGCCAACGTCCAAAAACATTGCAGAGATTGTCGAATTTATCCGCGAAAACAAGCTCCCTAATCCAAAAGAACTTGGCAGCGCGGGCAGTTTCTTTAAAAACCCCATGGTATCGAAAGCACAATATGAAGATATTTTAGAAAGTTTTCCAAATATTGTAGCTTACTCCGACGGCAACCTGGTAAAATTAGGCGCCGGCTGGATGATCGAACAATGCGGTTTTAAAGACTTCCGCCAAGGCGATGCAGGCGTTTATGAAAAACAAGCATTGGTGCTCGTTAATCACGGAACCGCAACAGGCAAAGACATTGTGGAACTTTACAATAAAATTCGCAATGCCGTTTTCCAGAAATTCGGCGTGGAGATTGAGGTTGAAGTAAATATTTTGTAATCATGATTTTAAAAGAAGACGAAATCCGCAGCAACACCATTATTGAAGTTGCCAAACAAATGATGCTTTCTGCCCGTACGGCGCCGAAAGCCAAAGGCATGGACACGCTGGATTCCATTTTAATTACCGGCGAAGATCTAAAAACCTTAGCAGAAGAAATGGAACGTCAGGCGGAAAAATTAAACAAGCCGTTTTTTGTCCGCGATGCGAAAAATATTTTGCAGTCGGATGCTGTGGTTTTAGTTGGCACAAAAGATTTGAAAGCCGGTTTGAATTGCGGTTATTGTGGCTTTTCAACTTGTGCCGAATGCACATCACATGAGGGCTCCCCTTGTGTTTTTACTTCCGTAAATATGGGAATTGCATTGGGCTCTGCCGTTTCGCTTGGCGCAAATTTGCACGTGGACTCCCGCATTTTATTTTCCGCCGGATGGGCCGCAAAAGCACTCGGTTGGATGCCGCAATGCGGTTTCATTCTTGCCATCCCATTGGCAGCAGCCTCGAAAAGCCCGTATTTTGATAGATAATTAAAGTAAGTATATATGGGAAACTGGAAAGACAGAGCTCTATCAGTGCTAAAAAATAGTTTACTCCCTGTTCCAACTGAACTTAATGAATTAGATTGGAAAAGCGGCTTGTCTCCCAAAACAGACAGGCTGGCTCAGCATCTTTGCGCATTTGCAAATATAAGTGGTGGTGGATTTTTAGTTTTTGGAATTAATAATGATGGAAGTCTTTTTTCTGTTTCTTCGCAAGATGTTGAAGACATCGTCAAAAAATTAGGAAATATTGCAAAAAATAATTTAAATATTTCTATTACCATCGAACATTGTTGTACTAATTTTGAGGGCCACCATTTGTTAATCGTTCATGTTCCGGAACAACAAGAAAAACCTATATATTTACGAGGAAGTGATGTCTATAATGCTTTTACACGCTCGGCAGGGCAAACAGTAAAAATGTCAAAAAGGCAGGCACAAATACTTATTGCCCATTCTCAAGATATCCCTTTTGAGGAAATGATTGCGCTATCAAATCTATCAGATCAAGAAGTTTTTGATAAACTCAATTTTCAGAAATTGTTTGAACTTATCGACCAAAATACTCCCAAAAATACAGTTGCTGTTTTAAACGCATTAAAACAATACGGTTTTATAAAAGAATCACGTGATTTATTTCATATAACGAATTTAGGAGCCATCTTATTAGCTAAAAACATCAACGATTTTCAAGCTCTAAAAGGGCGTTGCGTCATTGTTCGAAAATATATAGGAACTAACAATCGGGATATCAAAAATCAACAAATTGGCAGATTGGGTTATGCTGCCGGATTTATTGGACTTTTAGATTATATTATGAAAGAACTTCGAGAGGAAGAAATTATCGAAGAGAAAAGAAATTATCGCCCAACTTATCCCAAAATTGCAATTAAGGAATTCGTTGCGAATGCCCTTATACACCAAGACTTTACAATTAGTGGAATGCCTATCACTATAGAAATTTTTCAAAATAGATTAGAAATTACCAATCCAGGTGCACCTCTAAACGATGTTAATCGATTAATCGATCTTCCTCCTATCTCCAGAAACGAAATATTAGCTCAAACAATGCTTTTGTTAAATCTTTGTGAAAGAAGAGGAAGTGGTATTGATAGAGCAGTTGAAGCTATTGAAAAAGATAAACTTCCTCCAGTAAAGTTCGAAAAAGGAGAAACATATACCCGTATCACATTATCCCCTAAAAAAGAGTTGAAAGAGATGTCTAAAACCGAAAAAATAAATGCCTGCTATCAGCACACTTGCATTTTATATCAAGATAAAAAGGAATTAAACAATCAATCTTTACGCGAACGATTTGGTTTAGACAAAAATAATTCAGCAATTGCCTCACGAATAATCACCGATACATTTGAAACCGGGTTAATTAAATTAGCTAATCCGGAAATAAGTTCACGAAAATATGCAACTTATATTCCTTATTATGCTTAATCTTATTTGCAAAACAAATCAGAGACAATCATAAACAACTGATAATTAATATTTTTTTATTTGCAAAGTAAATCCTATACAATTTGAACTATCAAGAAACACTCACCTATCTCTTCAACCAACTCCCCATGTTTCAACGTGTGGGAGCGGCGGCATATAAAGCCAATTTGGATAATACGATTGCTTTGCTAAAGCATTTGAATAATCCGGAAAACGGTTTTAAAAGCATCCACGTGGCCGGGACCAACGGTAAAGGCTCTACTTCGCATTTGCTGGCATCCGTGTTTCAAAGCGCCGGATATAAAACAGGATTATACACATCTCCTCATTTAAAAGATTTCCGCGAACGGATAAAAATCAACGGAGAATGTATTCCGGAAGAAAAAGTGGTAGATTTTGTTTCCAAAAACAAGGCGTTTTTTGAAGATTTAAAACCCTCTTTCTTCGAAATGAGCGTTGGGCTTGCCTTTGAGTATTTTACGGAAGAAAAAGTCGATATTGCGATTATTGAAGTCGGCTTGGGCGGACGCTTGGATTCTACCAATGTCATAAAACCGGAATTGTCGGTAATTACCAATATTGATCTCGATCACGTGGCTTTATTAGGCGATACGAAAACAAAAATCGCGATCGAAAAAGCCGGCATCATCAAGCCGGAAACGCCCGTCGTTATTGGCGAAACCGATTATGAAAGCGCCGTCGTTTTTGCCGAAAAAGCCCACGAAAATAATGCGCCGATTATATTTGCCGACCAGTCTTTTTATATTATAAACACGCATCACGACGATGTTTTCCGTTTTGATGTTGTTGTTGACAACGCCCGCTGGTTTGAAGAACTGGAATGTCCGCTCAACGGCGAATATCAGGAAAAAAATGTTTGCACGGCATTGGCGGCGTTGTATGTAATTCAAAAATTCAAAAATTCAAAAATTCAAAATCCAACCCTCAACCCTCAATCCTCAATCCTTAACATTACCGACGAAGCTATCCGCGCCGGCTTCCGTGATGTAGTTAAAAATACCGGTTTATTAGGCCGTTGGCAAACTATCGGAACAAATCCTTTAACCATCTGCGATACCGGCCATAATCCGCACGGCGTAAAAGAAGTATTGAAAAGCATTGCACGCACGCCCCACAAGCATCTACATATCGTTTGGGGAATGGTAAACGACAAAGATATTAGCAGTGTTTTAGCTTTATTGCCGAAAAATGCAAGTTATTATTTCTGTAAAGCTGATTTGCCGCGCGCCATCAATGCCGACGATTTACAAGTTCAAGCTGCAGCTTTCGGATTACAAGGAAACATTTATTCTTCCGTTGCTGAAGCACTCGCAGATGCCCGAAAAACGGCAGATATCCATGATTTGGTCATTGTTGGCGGAAGCACATTTGTAGTTGCAGAAGTAGTTTAATTTCTAAATCTATTGACTATTTCCAGACACTGTTAAACTAATAAAATCTCTATCATGGAAACCAACATTCGCATTCATTACGATTTTTATAAAATTCCTAAAGACGAATTACTCATTGCATCTACACAAAAAGGAATTTGTTTTGTGGGTTTTGTCGATAAAAAAAAAGATGCTGTTGCCGACTTGACAAAGCGTTTTCCCGGATTTGAGATTGAACAAAAAGCCGAACCGATGCACGAAATCGTGCTTCAATATTTGGACGGAACTCATAAAGGTAAAATTCCTTTTCATCTATACGGCACCGATTTTCAATTGAAAGTTTGGGAATATTTACAAAAAATTCCTAAAGGAAAAATATCAACGTATAGCGAAATTGCCAATAAAATCGGGCATCCGAAAGCAGTACGCGCTGTGGGAACTGCCGTGGGACAAAATCCGGTTTCAATTTTAATCCCTTGCCACCGCGTACTCCGCAGCGACGGCGGATTAGGCGGCTATCATTGGGGATTGGAACGAAAAAAACGGCTACTAAAGTCTGAACTCCAATAGCCGTTGATTATTTATTTCTGATTTTTTTATAACGGAAGAACTTCTTTTCCGTAAGTTCCATTTACAATTAGAGCACAACCTTCGTATAAAGCAAGGCTTCCGCAGATAATTCCGTCAATTCCTGCTAAAGTATGAATGAGGTGATTTCCTGTGAAATTGGCAATCGACAAAAGGAAGAACAACAAGGTAACCGTTCCAAACACCAGTTTTCCAATCATTTTTCCTTTCAATGTTGAAATAAAGAAAAAGACACTCAACACTCCCCAGATTCCCAAGTAGCAACCCATCGAGGTTTCGGAAACGGGCATATCCAAATTCATTTTACCCATCAACCAAATAGCCACAAGTGAAAGCCAAAAAGAGCCGTAGCCTAAAAATGCGGCCGTTCCAAAAGTATTTCCTTTTTTAAATTCAAATGCTCCGGCAAAAATCTGCATGATTCCACCGCAAAAAATACCCATCGCCACAATCATCAAATCCAGCGGATATAAGCCGGCATTGTGCAAGTTCAATAAAATGGTTGTTAATCCAAAACCGATCAATCCCAGCGGAGCCGGGTTGGCTGTAGTGTCTTTCTTCAAAAATACTGTTTCGTTCGACATGTTAAATTCGTTTTTAAAATAATATAAAAAAAGAAGCCTGGCTTAAAAAAAGTCAGGCTTCTGGGTGGCATCGGTCGGAATCGAACCAACGACACAAGGATTTTCAGTCCTCTGCTCTACCGACTGAGCTACGACGCCATCTCACCGAAATGAGGCGCAAAGTTAAGCATTTTTTTTTATTTTACAAAATTTATTTACAAATCATTGAAAGACAAAATGTTTACTCCGCTTTGCGCCCAATAAATCAATCATCTATTCTTAAAAAATTGCCGTTTTTGTCAAATTCCAACTCTACTCCGTTATCAAGTTCCACTTTTTGACGGCCATCGTCTAATTTCCATTCATTGATAATATTGGTTGGGAAATTTTCTTGTACATAATTCACAACACTTGCAGGAAGTGCCGTTTTAGGGAGCGGATGACGGCTTTTTATGCTTTTGATATTGCCCTTGGAGGTAAATTCAAGTTGTGTAAAATCACTCAAAATAACATCATATTCAACCGTAAAATCGTCGCGATCTTTAGTGATCTGTTTAATCGTAACTCCGGTAAAATGCTTGGTGATATAGGTTTTCGCAGAAGCAGGCAGCTCTTTCTCGGTAACAATGGTTTGGCTTTCGCAACTTGTAGAAAGAGCGAACAAAAACAAACCACACATCAGTACCTGTAAGGATGATTTAATCGTTTTCATTGTTTTTTAATTTTGGTTAATCAATTTAATTTCTGTGTATCTTTTTCATCTTCACGCTTTTGAATTTCATCGCGCAAGCGAGAAGCAAAATCAAACTCTTCTTTCTCGACATAAACATCAAGCATATCTTTTAGTTCATCAATAGAAAAATCAGATAAATCTTGTTCATGCGGCGGCACAAAATTCTCGTCGGTTGTAAGATTATCGCCTTTTTCAGCAGCTTCCATAATACTTTCCAACGTATAAATCGGAGCGCTGAAACGAATCGCTAAAGCAACCGCATCAGAAGTGCGAGCGTCCAGCACTTGCAAGCCTTTAGGCCCATTGAGATAAATGCTGGACAGAAAATTTCCATTTACAAAACGGTCAATCACCACTTCCGTGAAATGCACATCAAAAGCCTCACAGAACGATCTAAACAAGTCGTGTGTCATTGGGCGCGTGGCATTTACGTTTTCCAACACCATTGCTATGGATTGTGCTTCAGCAGGCCCAATCATAATAGGCAGACGACGATTGGATGTCATATCGGCCAGCAAAAGCACATATGCGCCGGTTTGCATTTGGCTAAAAATTAATCCTGCTAATTTTAATCTACGCTTCTCCATACACTTAAAACAATCTTAACAGCAAAAAGTTGAAAACTCCGGCGTTTTTTTTTATAAACCGATTTAAAATAAACTACCTTTGCAAAGATAAAGGTTTTTCCGTTATGAAAAAAATTTTAGACTACATAAAACAACATTACATTGCCGTAACTTTCATTGCCTTTGGTATTTGGATTACGTTTTTCGATAGCAACAGTTTGATTTCACAATATCGATTGTATTCGGAACTACAAGCCTTAAAACGCGAGAAAGTTTTTTATATTGAGGAAATTAAGAAAAATAAAACGTTGATAAACCAAATTCAGACCGACCCTGTCTTTTTAGAGCAATTGGCTCGCGAACGCTATTTGATGAAGCGCGACAACGAAGATATTTTTATTTTTATTGAAACCGCAAAATAACGGCGGATTTTTCGTATCTTTGTACAAATTAGAACGCTTTTATGGTAAAAAAATTATATAGACTCCTTTGTTTTGGGCGCCCTTTTAGGCGTTATCTGCCCAAATATTTTGTTGTGGCAACATTGAGTATGATTTTCAGCATGGTCAATTTTTCGTTATTGATTCCTATGTTGGATATTCTATTTAGTGAAGACATTCCTGTTCTTACAGCTTTCCCAAAACTTGCATTAAATTTCGAATTTTTTAAAGCCTTATTTAACTATTATTTTGCTTTATTGATAGGCACTTATGGAAAAATATCGGCTTTGATTTTTATTTGCGGCATATTGGTTTTTGCAAACTTTCTCGCAAATGCCTTTAAATACTGGTCACTACGCACTATTGCGTCACTCCGTGCTACAGTTAATTACAACATCCGTAAGAGTTTATACGAAAAAGTCAGCATGTTGGATTTGGGTTATTTCAACCAACAACGCAAAGGGGAATTACTTTCAATATCCACCAACGATGTAAACGAAGTTCAAGCGATGGTAGGCGCATTGTATCAAGTAGTGCTTCGCGAACCGGTAACTTTGATCGGTTACTTGGGCTTGTTGATTTATTTATCGCCGGAGCTCACAGCTTTCAGCGTTTTGGTTATCCCGGTTATGTTCTTTTTTATCAGCCGGATTACCCGGAAATTGCGCAAACAATCCAATACTGCTCAGTTGATTTTAGGACAGATGATGAGTATTTTGGATGAAACCGTTTCCGGAATAAAAATTATCAAAGCCTTTGGCGCCCGTAAATTTGTCAATAGAAAATTTAATGACGAAAACGAAAATTACAAACGTGTTTTCAAAAAAATGAATTATCGTGGCGATTTGGCACATCCGGTTTCAGAATTTCTCGGTATTTTCAGTGTTGCCATACTCGTTTTATTCGGCTCTATCTTGGTTTTGCAAGAAAATTCAACTTTCCGCTCAAGCGAATTAATCACTTATTTGGTTGTTTTCTCCCAACTTTTGGTGCCGTTGAAAGGTATTACGTCCTCTCTTTCGAGTATTCAAAGGGGCGTGGCTTGCTGCGACCGGATTTATAATGTGATTGATACACCTGTACGCATTGTGAAATCCGAAAATCCGAAAGATTTGCAATCTTTTGAAAAAAATATCGAATTTAAAAATGTTTCTTTTGCATATAAAGAAACAGAGGTTTTGAAAAATATTAACTTAAATATCGAAAAGGGTAAAATGTATGCCCTCGTAGGTGCCTCCGGTGCAGGAAAAAGCACAATGACGGATTTAATTCCGCGTTTTTACGATGTAACTTCCGGTGCTATTTTGCTTGATGATATTGATATTCGCGAATACCAACCGCGCCATTTGATGAATCAGCTTGCTATTGTTACACAAGAATCGATTTTGTTTAATGATACGGTACATAACAACATTGCTTTTGGTTTAGATAATGTGTCCCGCCGCGACGTTGAACAAGCTGCCAAAATTGCCAATGCGCACGAATTTATCAAGGATTTGGAAGAAGGTTATGATACTTACATCGGCGATCGAGGCGGGCGTTTGTCCGGCGGTCAGCGCCAACGTATTGCTATTGCACGAGCCGTTCTGAAAAATCCACCGATTATGATCCTGGATGAAGCAACTTCTGCATTGGATACTGAAAGTGAACGATTAGTGCAAGAAGCATTGGATAAATTGATGAGCAATCGGACAGCTATTGTAGTTGCACACCGCTTGTCCACCATTCGCAATGCTAATTCTATTGTCGTTATGGATCAAGGACAAATCGTAGAGCAAGGCACACATGCTGAATTAATGCAGAAAGATAAAGGCATCTACAAACATTTGGTGGAATTGCAATCGTTTAAGTAGGCAGTAAGACCGTAAAACATGTAAGATGGTAAGATTTTTACGGTCTTATATGTCTTACCATCTTTCGGTCTTGATAATGAAAAACCAGAAATTCTAAAACTATGGGAAACAATAATTGTAACAGAAAATATACCAACGGAGAAATCAATGTGTTTTGGCAAGCCGAATGCTGTGTGCATGCAGCGGTTTGTATCTCCGAATTGCCGCGTGTGTTCAACATGCGCCGCCGTCCTTGGGTTGATTTATCACAAGCAAAATCGGAAGATATCATCGAAACCGTTTGCAACTGTCCCACAAATGCATTAATGTTTTCGTGGGTTGATCCGAAAAAAAACGCTAACGAAACACGTAAAAACAAACTGTTGTTAAACTATAATCCGGAAGATTTCGAAAACCGCTCCTGCGGAATTAATCCTCCAAAAGAATGTTAAATTGATGTACGAGGTACGAGATACGAGGATTGTCCCTCCATTCGTACATCGTACATCATACATCGTATATCGTACATGATACAAGATCTCTTAAAAAAACAAATTCTCGTCCTCGATGGTGCCATGGGTACCATGATTCAAAAGTTTAAACTGACGGAAGAAGATTACCGCGGACAACGTTTTGCGCAAAGCAAAATCCTGTTGAAAGGCAATAATGATTTATTGAATTTAACACGCCCCGATGTCATCCAAAACATCCATCTGCAATATTTGGAAGCCGGTTGCGACATCATCGAGGCCAATACTTTCAACGCAAATGCCGTTTCATTGGCCGATTATGAAATGCAGGATTTGGTGCATGAAATGAATATTGAAGGCGTGAAAATTGCCCGTCAGGCCATTGCCGAATATTTAAAAAACAATCCGCAAAAGCCGTTATTTATTGCAGGTTCTATTGGGCCTACCAACAAATCAACCTCCATTTCGCCGGATGTAAACAATCCCGCTTTTCGCAGTATTTCTTTCGACGAACTCGCTGCCGCTTACGCGGAACAAGTGCGCGCACTCATCGATGCAAAAGTGGATGTGCTTTTAGTTGAAACGATTTTTGATACGCTTAACGCGAAAGCCGCGCTATTCGCCATTTCACAAGTGTTTGAAGAAAAAAATACGGAAATCCCCATCATGGTTTCCGGAACATTCGATAAGAGCGGACGCGTTCTAACCGGACAAACCGTAGATGCTTTCGTACTTTCGTTGTCGCATCTGCCTTTGTTAAGCATCGGGATGAACTGCTCGTTCGGAGCAAAAGACATGCAGCCGTTATTGAAACAAATGGCGCATCAAACGCCGTTTTTCGTATCGGCATATCCAAACGCAGGACTGCCGAATCAATTTGGATCTTATGATCAAACACCCGAAATGATGGCCGCTCAAGCCGAAGAATTTTTCAAAGAAGGCTTGGTAAACATCATCGGCGGATGCTGCGGAACAACACCGGAACACCTCAAAGCTGTTGCCGAAAAGGCGAAACAATACAAGCCACGGGTTCGTAGAGACACGATGCATCGTGTCTCTACATTCTGCGGTCTCGAATGCGTAAAAATCTCTAAAGAAACCAATTTTATAAACATCGGCGAACGCACCAATGTAGCGGGTTCTCGTAAGTTTGCAAAATTAATCGCAGAAGGAAATTACGAAACGGCTTTGCAAATTGCACGCGAACAAATCCAAAACGGCGCTTCGATGATTGACATTTGCATGGATGATGCCATGCTTGACGCGCCTGTTGCAATGCGCAATTTTATCAATCTGATTGCTTCCGATGCAGAAGTTGCCACGGTTCCGTTGGTGATTGACAGCGCAAAATTTGAAGCGATTGAAGCCGGATTAAAATGTGCACAAGGCAAATCGGTTGTCAATTCCATCAGTTTAAAAGAGGGCGAAGAAATCTTTTTACAACGTGCCAAACGCATCCGCCAATTGGGCGCTGGCGTGGTGGTGATGCTGTTTGATGAAACCGGACAAGCGGTGAATTACGAACACAAAATTGCCATCGCAAAACGTTCGTATGATTTATTAATTCAGAAATTAAATTTCCCGCCACAAGATATTATTTTCGATCCGAATGTGCTTTCAATCGGCACAGGAGTAAAGGAACATGCGAATTATGCACTTGATTTTATCCGTGCTTGCAGTTGGATTAAGGAAAATCTTCCGCATGCGAAAATCAGCGCGGGAGTAAGTAACTTATCATTTGCATTTCGTGGAAACGATCGTATTCGCCAAGCCATGCACGCCGTATTCTTGTATCATGCCATCAAAGCAGGCTTGGATATGGGCATTGTGGATGCCGGAAAAATTCCGTTGTACGAAGAAATCGATCCGAAATTATTGCAATTAGTTGAAGATTTAATTCTCAACCGCAGTGAAAATGCAACCGACGAATTGCTCGAATACGCTACGCAATTAAAGGAAAGCGGCGATACCGTTCAGGAACAAAAAGCACAGGCTTGGCGTTCCGAATCGCCCGAAAACCGCATGCGACATGCACTCATCAAAGGTATTTTGGATTATGTAAATGAAGATATCGAAGCATTGCTGCAAGTATATTCTTCTCCTATCGAAGTAATCGAGAAACCGCTGATGAAAGCCATGGGCGAGATCGGCAACCTGTTTAGTGACGGCAAATTATTCTTACCGCAGATCATCAAAAGTGCCCGTGTTTTAAAGGCTGCCGTTGCTGTTTTGGAACCGATGATTGAACAAAATCAATCGGCAAAAAGTAAAAACGGGAAAGTGCTCTTGGCCACTGTTAAAGGCGATGTGCACGATATCGGCAAGAATATTGCAAGTATTGTATTGTCGTGCAACGGCTATGAAATTATCGATTTGGGCGTAATGGTTCCCGGCGAAGATATTGTAGAAACTGCAATCCGCGAGAATGTGCAGGCAATCGGATTGAGCGGATTAATCACGCCTTCGCTCGATGAAATGGAAAATATTGCAAAAGAATTAAACAAACGCAATTCTCAAATCCCATTGATTGTCGGCGGCGCTTCAACCAGCGAACTACACACGGCTTTCAAACTTGACCCGTGTTATCGCGACCGCGTTTTTTATGCCAAAGATGCTTCGCAGGGCGCACAGGTTTTTCGTTCGGTTTGCTCCGAAAATATGAAAGCGGATTTTGTGAAAAACACGCGTCAACGCTACGATGAGATTGTAAAATTATACAACGAAACACAAGCAAAAAAAGAAGTCCTGTCGCTCGAAGAAGCCCGTAAAAACCGCTTTACAGCGAAAGAATATCCGATTTACACTCCCAAACAAAATGGAGAAATTGTATTAAATGACGTACAAATCTCGGATATAATTCCATACATTAATTGGCAATTTTTCTTCTCTGCTTGGGAAATGAAAAATGCAGAAATGCAGAAATGCAGAAATGCAGAAGAGCAAGCGAGACAGTTGCATGAAGACGCGCAAAAGATGTTGGAAGAAATCATACAAAACAAATCCTTGCAACTACGCGCTGTTTCCGGTATTTTTCCAACAGAAAAAGAAAATGAAACTTTAATTCTTTCGAACAATCAAAAATCATTAAGATTGAATTTCCCACGCATTTTGCGGAAAGCGGAAACCAATTATTGTTTGAGCGATTTCATTGCCGAAAGTGGCGATTTTACAGGTGTTTTTGCATTAACAGCGGGAATTGGTTTGCAAGAATTATGCAATCAATATCGTAATCAAAAAGACGATTACAAAGCCTTGCTTGCGGAAACTCTGGCAAGCCGCTTGGCAGAAGCATTTGCAGAATATCTGCACGAAAAAATCCGCAAAGAAATCTGGGGATATGCACCGCAAGAAAATTTCAAACCGGAAGACTTGTTTAACCAACCGTACCAAGGTATTCGCGTGGCATTTGGCTATCCGGCATGTCCCGATCATAAAATGAAAAAAGATGTTTTTGATTTTATGAATGTGACCGAAAAAACAGGTATTACACTAACCGTTTCGAATATGATGAATCCCACGGCATCCGTATGTGGTATGTGGTTTGCGCATAAAGAAGCAAAAGTGTTTAGCGTATTGTAAATATTTTCGTATTTTTGTTTAATTTTTGAAGAGGATATGCAAAACAAAAACATTAAAACATATATTTTTGCACATAAAGATTTGTTCTGGTACACACCGGCGGATAAATTGAATGATATATCTCCATCTTTTCTTCTTGAAACGATCTTAAATTACGGCACCATGAAAGATGTTCAGGAATTATTGGATATTATTGGCAAAAAAGAAGCCGCTACCATTTTCAATCAAGCCACCCAAAATTCAACACGAAGCAACTATTTCCCGGACGTAGAACATTATTTTACTTTATATTTCAAAAAATATGTATCTTGAAATATTAGATGATAATCAAAAACAGCTACTCTCGCTTGTAGAATCTTTCAAAAAAGAATTTTATTTGGTTGGCGGTACGGCTATTGCCTTACAAGTTGGACATCGTAAATCTATCGACTTCGATTTATTCAAAACAAAGTCAATAAATAAGCAAAAGATTGCCAAGCAAATTGCGGCGCATAAACTTTCGTATCGATTGCTATATCAAGAAAGCAATCAACTTCACATCATGATTAACGGTGTGAAAATGACTTTTTTTGAATACGGATTTGATGTCCCTCATCCGGTTTGGTTGGAAAAAACGATCAGTATGCCCAGTTTGGTCGATTTGGGAGCAATGAAAGCGTATGCATTGGGACGCCGTGCCAAATGGAAAGATTATGTTGATTTGTATTGGCTATTTAAAAATGAATGTTCTTTAAAAGACGTTATAAATCGCGCAGAAATCATATTTGGAGATCTGTTTTCTGAAAAAATCTTTCGCCAACAATTATGCTATTTCAAAGATATTGATTATAGTGAAGAAGTTTTTTATGTACAGAATAGCCTGTCAAAAGAAGAAATTGAAACTTTTTTAACCGAAGTAGCTTTACAATTTTAGTATGAAAGTAAAAGATATATTAGCAAAATCAAACTCCACTCTTTTCACGTTTGAACTGATGCCGCCCTTGAAAGGTACCGGCATTCAAGAGATTTATCAAACAATTGAACAGCTTTTACCTTATAATCCGTCATACATCAACATCACATCGCATCGTTCCGAAGTGGAATTTCGCGAACAGAAAGACGGTCGTTTGGAAAAAGTTGTTACGCGCAAACGCCCCGGAACCGTTGCTATTGCAGCAAGTATTCAATACAAATACGGAATTGATGTTGTGCCTCACATTCTTTGCGGTGGTTTTAACAAAGTTGAAACCGAAGATGCCTTGATGGATCTGGCTTTTATGGGTGTTGAAAACCTTTTGATTCTGCGCGGCGATGCGCTCAAGAACGAACGCGGATTTATGCCGGAATCCAATGGTCATACACACGCTTGCGACTTGGTAAAACAAGTTGTTGACCTGAATAACGGAAAATATCTGGACCCGCAAATGATTAATGCGGCGCCCACAAATTTTTGCATGGGCGTGGCCGGATATCCTGAAAAACATATTGAAGCCCCGAATTTGGAAACCGATCTCCGCCATCTTAAAGCCAAGGTGGACGCAGGCGCAGACTATATCGTTACACAATTGTTTTTCGATAATAAAAAGTTTTTCGATTTTGTAAAAAAATGTCGTGAAATTGGCATTACTGTGCCTATTATTCCCGGAATTAAGCCAATTGCCGTTGAAAAACATTTGAATATTTTACCGCAAACCTTTAACATCGATTTGCCCGAAGACTTGGTGAAAGCGGTGAAAGCATGTAAAAATAATGATGAAGTGCGTCAAGTGGGTGTGGAATGGGGCATTGCGCAATGCCAGGAACTCAAAGCCGCAGGCGTTCCCGTTATTCATTTTTACACCATGAGTAAGGCCGACAACATTGCAAAAATCGTCAACGCCATTTTCTAACCGTCATGGCCAGCGCCGCAGGCGCGTGGCCAACCCACTCAATTATCGTAACCCATGAAAGTAACCGTCATCCTCGGCCCTACCGCTTCCGGAAAAACACAGCTTGCTGTGGCATTGGCTGCGCAAACAGGCGGGGAAATTATCAGCGCCGATTCGCGCCAAGTGTATCGCGGAATGGACATTGGAACTGGAAAAGACCTCTGTGAATATACGATATCCGATGTACGATGTACGATGTATGGGAAACAAGTTCCATATCACTTGATCGACATCCGCGAAGCAGGGGAAGAATACAATGTTTTTGAGTTTCAAAAAGATTTTCTGAAAGCGGCTGAAAGCATTGAAAAACGCGGCAATCCGATTATTCTATGCGGTGGCAGCGGAATGTATCTGGAAAATGTCATTCGTGGTTGTAATTTAATTGAAGTTCCTGAAAATATTGAATTGCGTAAGGAATTATCAACGCTTTCGCAAAATGAATTGAATGAACGCTTGATTTCATATCAACAAAATTTGCACAATCAAACCGATTTAACCGACCGCGAACGCACAATTCGTGCGATTGAAATTGCGGTTTGTAGAGACGTTGCATGCAACGTCTCTACAAACATTAATCCAACGGTTTTCGGCATCCATTTCGAACGCCACGAATTATGTAAACGCATCGAATACCGTTTGAAAACACGTTTGGAAAACGGCATGATTGAAGAGGTTCAGCAATTATTAAACAACGGAGTTCCTTCCGAACGCTTGGATTTTTATGGTTTGGAATATCGTTTTGTGAATCAATTTTTACAAAATAAAATCTCTTACAACGAACTTTTCGAACAACTCAATATTGCCATCCGTCAGTTCGCCAAACGCCAAATGACGTGGTTTCGCCGTATGGAAAAAAACGGAATTAAAATCAATTGGATAGATGGGAATTTGCCGATAGAAGAGAAAATAAGCGTCTTGCACAACAAAATGCAAAACGCTCAACCATATTAAGATATTTAATTTTTCTTTACATACACTCTGAAAACGGTTTGCATCCACTCGTCATGCATCCGCAGTCCATTGTTGGAACATTTTATTATCCCGTAAAAATGTCCTTCCAACCAAGTCCCAATATTCACATTAGAGGTATCAAAAACATCTATAGATTTATCAATCATAACATTTACCGTTTCTTGCGGTGCATACACTTCGACATAATTATTTTGTCCATATTGACCATACATGTTAAAAGCATGCGTGTAGCCGTTGTTACCAAGTCCTCCCGTCAAAAGAAAATAAAATTGCGTTCTGGTTGAGAAAAAAGTATCTTTTTCAAGGTATCTCCACTCCACATGGGCGATATGATCTTGCATATATGCATGAATGTGCGAATGTAAAGGTTTCTCCCCTAAAGTCCCATTTTCATTAGAATCAATAAAAACAAAACTATTTGTTCCTATTTGAATATTCACATATTCGAGCATTGAAATAGTTGTTGTATCAACAGCCATATTGGTGTCGGTAGGCGAACAAATATTAAAATCAAGATTATGTAATCCGTTATTTAACGAAAGTGTAGTTTCTGGGGTTGATTGCATATTTTCGAAATTGACTGCATACAATTTTACAGAATGTGCATTCACACAAGTTAAAACAGAGAGTTGATACTTCCCATTTATCACAGAAGCGGCATACTTACGGCCATCCATATCAATATATACGGCTCCGTTGCGAATAGGGCTATCATTACATGCTGTAAAAGCACCGGAAAACGAAATTTGACTTTCTTGTTCCAAGCCAAGCGGATTTGTAATAGCTGTTATTCCGAAATCGCCCGACATTGCCGGATAATCTTTTTCAAACAAAATATCCCCACATTTATTTGTAATCTTCAATGTCAGTTCTTTTCCTACCGGGACCATGCCGGACGCTTGTCCTTTAGAATCCGTTTGACCAAATCCGCTTTGGCGGTATCCATACATAATCGGTCCCTTGATAATAAACTCTATTTGAGCATTGGCCACGGGTACCCCCGAAGAAGTTTTCACCGTTAAATTCATTTTCACTATGGGAAAGGGTGCATCACAGTTCCAGAAAGAGAAATGGCTTACCTTTCCAACATATTTATCCCCTTCTTTTTTAGCAGAACCTTCTTCAATCCACAATCCGCTTTCTTCGTCAAAATGCCACAACGGAATTATTTCCGGCGCTTGTTCAAGTAAACTCTGTGGTATGGGACTATGGATTGTTGCCGGTTTATTGGGATCTAATTGCAGTTTTTCACCCGAAGCGCCTTCCATTTCTACAACCAACATTCCAAAAGACTGCAACGTGCGATAACTACTGCTCGAGTCCAATGCCATTAAATTTCCGGGCATAAACAAACCGAAATTTTCTTCTTCCGGATTTAAGTAAAAGGCCGATACGGAAACTGCTCCGCTATAGGTCTGTCCGGTTTGAGCATTCACAACTGCCGATGCAGGGAAATTCAACGATGCTCCCGAGGATCCAATAGCAATTTGTCCACCTGCCTGTGACGAAAATGTTCCAACAATTGTTTTCCTTATTAACTGTATCTCCACTTCATTATCTTCACCTGCATGTGTGGAAAACGTGCGGATGCCATTAAAAAAACCTTCCTTCTCCACCCGGATACTTCCGAAAGTTTTATCCAATATCGCATTATCTAAACGAAAATTCCCGTTTACATCGGTTTGTACGGAAGATGAACCGGCATAAACAGTGGCTCCGTCAACAGGATCGTGATTTTCATCTACAATTCGACCGACAACAGAGGCTTTAACAGGATTATATTCCCGACGGATATTTTCATACATCACAGGAGGAGTAGCTTTATCTTCCTCCGGTTCACAGGCCGAAAACAACAGGATTACCCCACAAATTAAAGAAATTAGATATAAAAAAATTTTCATAATGTATTTTTATTCGTGCAAAGATACAAAATATTACTCAAATGATATGCAAATTTCGTATCTTTGCATTCGAATTTAAAAAATGCTGTATCCTGCAACCATAGAAGACAAAATAGGTTTCCGTTCCGTGCGCGAAGAAATTGCATCGGAATGCTTATCTGATATGGGTTTGCGGAAGATTGAAGCCTTACGTTTTTCTACAGATTTTGAAGAAGTTTTAGACGCCGTCACACTTACGGAAGAATTTAAACGTGTACTTGAGATCGAACGTGCATTTCCATCGCAAGATTATTTCGACTTACGTGAAAACCTTGCTCCGCTTCGAGTAATTGGCAATTTTCCCGATGTGGAATTTATGATCAAACTGCGTGCTTCGTTGCATACAGCCATTCAGATTTTGGTTTTTATCCACGAATTGGACGAAGAAAAATATCCGACCATCGGCTGTTTGATTGAGAATGTTTACATCCCCGAAATTATCGTTGCCGAACTGAAACGGCTTCTCAATGTGCATGATGAAATTGACGATCATGCATCGCCGGAACTGTTTGAAATCCGCCAGAAAATTAAACGCAAACAACGCGAAGCCGATAAACGTATTCAGCATTTTATCCAACTTGCGAAAAAAGAAGGCTGGAGCGATGACGAAGCAGAACCGACGATTCGAAACGAACGTTTGGTAATTCCTGTTATTGCCGGAAACAAGCGGAAAATACAGGGTTTCGTGCACGATGTTTCATCCACCGGACAAACGATTTTCATCGAACCCGAAGAAGTTTTCGGATTAAATAACGAACTCAAAGAACTCGAAAACGACGAACGCCTTGAAATCATTCGTATTTTAAAAGCTTTCGCTGATGAGCTCCGCCCGTATATCGACGATTTGTTCGGCGTGTATGAAATGATCGGCAATGTGGATTTTGTGCGCGCAAAAGCCAAATTTGCCATTCGCATTCGTGCAAACAAACCGCTTTTAAATGCTGTTCCTGCGTTCGAATGGTTCGATGCTATTCATCCGTTGTTGTTTTTATCACATCAAAAACAGCACAAAACCGTTGTCCCGCTTAGTGTTTCACTGAACGAAGAACAACGTATTTTGATTATTTCCGGACCCAATGCCGGAGGAAAATCCGTTTGTTTGAAAACCGTCGGACTTCTGCAATACATGCTGCAATGCGGACTTCTAATCCCTATTCGCGAAACGTCGGAATGCGGATTTTTCAATAACTTATTTATCGATATCGGCGATCAGCAATCGATCGAAAACGATTTGAGCACATACAGTTCGCACCTCACAGCCATGAAAAATTTCCTGGCTTATGCCGATGAAAATACACTATTTCTTGCCGATGAATTAGGCGGTGGAACCGAACCCCAACTGGGTGGAGCCATTGCCGAAACCATTTTGGAAGAACTCAATTTGCGTCACGCAAAAGGTGTAATCACCACGCACTACACGAATTTAAAGCTGATGGCGGACAAGCACAGCGGTTTTAAAAACGGCGCCATGTTGTTTGATGTGGAAAATTTACAGCCGCTTTATATGTTGCAAGTCGGAAAACCCGGAAGCTCATTCGCTTTCGAAATGGCTCAAAACATTGGGTTCGACAAAAGCATTATCGAAAAAGCGACGCAGAAAGTCGGACAAAATTATTTCGAATTTGAACAGCAATTGCAACAACTCGAAATCGACAAAAAGCATATTTCACAAGCCAAAACAGAACTTGCACTGGCCGATGATTTATTAAGCGAAACCATCAAAAAATATCAGAAATTAAGCGACAAAATTGAATCCGATAAAAAGCAAATTCTCGAAAAAGCCAAATTGGAAGCTAAAGAGATTGTTAAAAAATCGAATCAATTAATCGAAAAAACCATCCGCGAAATCAAAGAACATAACGCAGAACAGCAAATAACACAGAAATTGCGAAATGAATTAGAGTTGCACGTTTCTGAAATGGAGAAACGAGAAAACAAGGTAACAAGTGAACGGAAGTCAGCAGCCGGCTCAACATCCCTCAACCCTCAATCCTCAACCCTTATTGCCGTTGGCGACTGGGTGCGCATCGAAGGCGGCGACGCCAAAGTACAAGTAGTGGAAATTCGCAAAAACAAGGCTGTTGTAAGTTCAGGCATTTTAAAAATGGATGTGCCGTTGGCTTCATTGGTGCGCCTGGAAAATCAAAACCTCAGCGAAACCAAGCGTTCCGGACGTTTCGGAAGTTTTATCAACGAACTTAACGACCGCAAAGCAAAATTCACAACAACACTGGATTTGCGCGGAGAGCGTGCAGAAGAAGCCTTGGAACTTACACAAAAATTTCTCGACGACGCTCTGCTTTTCGGCGAAAAACAAGTGCGCATTTTGCATGGAAAAGGCAATGGCATTTTGCGTCAACAGATACGCGCATTCTTAGAACACAATAAAGATATTCAATCGTTCGGTGACGAACGCCTGGAACAAGGCGGAGCCGGAATTACGGTGATTTATCTAAAATAAAATTTCGCATCATGATTCACAATTTGGAACTTCAAAGCTCTGTTTTCAATCAGTACATTTCCGAAATCCGCAACTGCGAGGTGCAAGGCGACCGCATGCGTTTTCGCAAAAACATGCAGCGCATCGGACAGATTTTTGCTTATGAAATTAGCAAAACCCTGGAACACGAATTGGTTGAAGTGCAAACTCCGCTGGGTAGTAAAGAAATGCAGTTGGCAAAAGAGTTTCCATTGATTTGTTCTATTTTACGCGCCGGGATTCCGATGCATGAAGGAATCTTGGAAATGTTTGATCATTCCGACAGCGGTTTTATTTCCGCTTATCGCAAACACGATGAAGTTGGTAATTTTATGATCTGTCTGAATTATGTGTCTTGTCCTTCGATTGAAGATAAAACCCTGATCTTATGCGATCCGATGCTTGCTACCGGCGCTTCGATGATTGTAACTTACCGCGAATTGATTAAAAACGGCAAACCAAAACACACGCATATCGTATCTGCCATTGCCTCGGCTGCCGGTGTCGATTATATCAAACAGCACATTCCCGAAGAAGAATATACTTTATGGGTCGGAGCTATTGATGAAGAATTAACAGCACAATCCTATATTGTTCCGGGCCTTGGGGATGCCGGTGATTTGGCTTTCGGCGAAAAATTACAACATTAATTTTGTAAATTCAAAAAAAATTTCTACCTTTGCACTCCAATTCAATTGCCCGGGTGGCGGAATTGGTAGACGCGCTGGTCTCAAACACCAGTGAGGTTAAACTCGTATCGGTTCGATCCCGATCCCGGGTACTTGTGGAGACGCGATTAATCGCGTCTCTATTTTTTTATCTCTTTTGCAAGTCTTGTCCCCGCATCTACAAAATATAAATTTGCACAAAAACATCAAATTTACATAAAAAATCATTGCTCCTATTTATATTTTTCTTATATTTGCAAAAAACAAACAAAAACAACAAAAAATGATCATAGAGTTTAGTGTAAAAAATTTTCGCTCTATAAAAGAACTACAAACTATTAGTTTTGTCGCTACAAAACTTGATAGTAATAAAGATAAATATCCAGAGGTTGATACGAACAATATTATAAATTGTGGTGAGATTAAACTATTAAGAACGATCGGCATTTATGGAGCTAATGCTAGTGGAAAAAGTAATATAATTAGGGCTTTAGATTATTTTTCCAGAGCGGTAGGGACACTGCCAAGCCCCAAATCTCGCTTAGAGAAACTTGCCGATCCTTTCATTTATCAAGAGAATGCGGAACAAACAGAAAGTTTTTTTCAAATAGTTTTGTTATTAGAGGGGAAAAAATATCGGTATGGTTTCACTGTAAAAAAGAACACAAACAAAAATAATGCAGATGATAGTCGTGAAATTATTACGAATGAATGGCTTTTTGGACCAAAAGAAAGAAATCAAACAAACTATTTCACACGCGAAGATTTAAAGACAACGATCAATATTGAAGGATTAAAGATTCCTGAATTAAAACACAAACATACTCTATTATTAACTCACATTGCATCCTACGAAAAAGGAATATGCATGGATATTTGGGAGGAAATCAGCGGACGGATTGCTAATACTTTCTCTAAAGGTCTGGATTTCTATAGATACAATACTATTCATGCTATTGAAAATGACAAACAGAATTTATTGGATTTATTTTCGAAATTCGGCTTGCATTATGCTGACATCAAATTAAACAAAGATGACGATTTTAATGAAGATGATATTTTCCCTCAAAACAAAATAGATCTTGCTAAAGCAAGTTTTCCGAATGTTAGATTAAACTTATATGAAAATGAATCTGATGGGACTAAAAAATTCTTCGACCTCGCCGGTTTATTATATAAATCATTCCATGTGCTAAAATCTGGTATTATGATTTTAGATGAACTTGATAGTAATTTTCATCCATCATTAGTCATCAAACTTATTGAATTGTTTAACACCCCCGAGATAAACAAGAAAAACATTCAATTCCTGTTCTCTAGCCATGACACCAACTTATTAACCCCAAGTTTAATGAGACGCGATCAATTTTACTTTACAGAAAAAGACGAACAAGAAGCTACGCGTTTATATTCTTTAGCCGATCTAAAAGGAATTCGAAATGATGCTGATTTTGCTAAACAATATTTAGCAGGTTTCTATGGTGCACTTCCCTTTTTTAAATATAATACTTCCAATAATTGATTAATATGCAAAAACCGTGGGAGCTAAAAACAGAGACTGTCAGAGATGCTGATAAGTTTCCTACTTTTATTATTTTTTGTGAAGACGCTATTTGTGAACCAGAATATTTTAAATTTTTTGAAACAGATTTAATAAAAATAAATCCTATCGGAAATCAGAAAAATGGATTTAAAAACATAAAAAATACCATTAACTATTGTTGTGATAAAGGTATTAAAAAATATAATGGCGATACACTTATGTCTTTAGACAGCGATATATTTGTTTGGTGCGTATATGATCGTGATCAAAGTGGTCAGAGTGATCAAGCGATGAATGATATTGAATTTAATGAATCTATTAAATCTGCACAAAGCAATGGTATTAATGTTGCATGGAGCAATGATGCCTTTGAGTTATGGATATTATTACATTTCGAGGATGTTGATGTATCCGAAGATACCAAACATAGAGAATATTATTATACACGTCTCACTGATATTTTCAAAAATCTCCCAAGTAACAATAAAGATCTACAAGATGCTCTTAAACATCCATCTTTCAACTATAAAAGAGATTTAAAATCGAAAAATAATTTTAGAAACATTGTTCGTAAAGAAATTGAAAATAAAATAGAAAATGCTATCTCGCGTGCTAAAACACTAGAGGACATCCATAATGTTAATAATACTCCATATCATGAACAATGCCCTTGCACTAAAGCTCATCATTTGGCTTTAGAACTTCTAAAACATGGTAAGAAGTCCATTTAACAAACAGTATTCATGAACGACCTTATACTTAGTGCCCTTACCAACCTTTTTGCCCTCTGCGGAACGCTGGCCAAAAACGACCGTGCAGAATCAGAAAAACTGATTTCAACATATTTGAAGCGGTTTTTCGGCATCCGCTCTACAGATAATTATGTGGCATTATATAACGATTTACGCGATTTGTATGAAACGTTACCCAATATCAACGAAGACGAAATCATTGATCATATTTGTAAAAACATTCAAAACAAAGTGCTGTACTCCGACCAAGTCTTGATGTTGCTACGTTTGATGGAGTTTACAGCCATTAATCCAAATGGCTACAAAGAAACATTTTCGGTTTTTCAAAACATTGCAAAAATATTTCATTTAGATGATGAATTATTCAATGATTTCGACGCTTTTGTAACCGAAACACCTTCTTCCAACGTGAAGATTTTTTCGGAAGAACAAAATCTGTTCCCCGGATTCAAAGGCCGTTTGCGTGTTATGCAGATTAAAAATCTGAATAAATATGTATTTTCCTATTATGGAAATGCAGAACTATTTATGAACGACGTTCCCGTTGCACCCGGCATCTTCATGATGTGGGAACAAAGCAGCGTGCTCAAAGGCCCGCAAACGCCGCCGATTTATTTTACCAATATCCGCGAAGCCTTTGAAGACGGACAACACAAAACCCATATCCAACTTACAGGACGCAACATCAATTTCCGTTTTAAAAACAGCGACAACGGACTTCATAATTTTTCGTTTACGTTAAATAGCGGCGACCTTGTTGCTATTATGGGCGGCAGCGGCGTTGGAAAAACGACATTATTAAGTTTACTCAACGGAAATCTGCCTCCTCAAAGCGGAAGTGTGGAAATCAACGGTTATCCGATCAATCATCCCACTGTGCGCGGTTTAATTGGTTTTGTTCCTCAAGATGATTTGTTGATTGAAGAACTTACGGTTTATCAAAATCTTTGGTACACGTCGCGCCTTTGTTTTGCAGGCATGAGCAACGATGAGATCAATAAAAAGATTGATGACGTTTTGTCGGATTTAGGTCTGATACCTGTAAAAAATCTGGTGGTCGGCTCTCCGCTCAACAAAACCATCAGCGGCGGACAACGCAAACGCCTGAATATCGCGCTCGAATTAATTCGCGAACCGGCCGTGCTTTTTCTTGATGAACCCACGTCCGGTTTGTCTTCTTCCGATTCCGAAAAAGTTATCAACTTACTAAAAGAACAAACCTATCGCGGACGCTTGGTGGTGGTGAATATCCATCAGCCTTCGTCGGATATTTATAAACTGTTCGACCGCTTGTGGCTGTTGGACAAAGGCGGCTATCCGGTATACGACGGCAATCCGATCGAAGCCATTACGTATTTCAAACAACATGCTTTTTATGCCGATGAAAATGTTAGCACTTGCGTGAATTGTGGAAACGTAAATCCGGAAATTGTGCTGAATATCATCGATGAAAAAATGATTGATGATAACGGTTCTCTCACGGATGTACGTAAGATTTCGCCGCAGGAATGGAACCGTGCATATGAAACAAATCGCGGTAAATTTCCATCGACGGAAAAACAGAATTTGCCTGAAAATAAACAACACAAGCCTTCGGTGCTCAACCAATTTTTGATTTTTTTACAACGAAATATCAAAACCAAAATCGCCAATCGTCAATACTTGTTCATCGCCTTGCTGGAGGCTCCTTTGCTGGCTTTGATTGTGGCTTTGCTCACGCGCTATGCGGGCGAAGACGGCTACAGTTTGTTGGAAAATAAAAATCTGGTTTCGTATATTTTCATGGCCATTATTGTGGCTACGTTTTTGGGAATGAGCGTGAGCGCCGAAGAAATCATCAAAGACCGGGCTTTATTGAAACGCGAGCGCTTTCTGCAATTGAACCGCGGAAGTTATTTATGGTCGAAAATCGTGTTTTTATTCGGATTATCGATCGTTCAAACAGCTTTGTTTATCTTGGTTGGCAATGCCATTATCGGCATTCACGATTTATTTCTCTCATGGTGGTTGATTTTGTTTGCGGTTGCATTTCTTGCGAATTTAACGGGATTATTGCTTTCACAAACATTAAATTCGATTGTTGCCATTTATATTTCCATCCCTCTCCTACTTATTCCGCAGATCTTATTGTGCGGATTGGTGGTAAAATTTGAAGATTTAAACGCCAAAGCGCATCATAATTTAGTGCCCGTTTTAGGTGATGTAATCCCGTCGCGCTGGGCATTTGAGGCGTTGGTGGTGGAAGAATTTTCGAACAACAATTATCAACGTTTGTTTTTCGATGCCGAACGCGAGAAATTTGTAAGCCAATATTATCAAAGCGTTTTCGTATATCAATTGGATGCTGCATGGGAAACGGCGCGTGATAAATTTGTGAAAAAAGATGCTCCTTTCGATGAAAAATTCGAGCTTATCCGCTACAATTTGCCATGCGTAGCAGAGGTTTCTGGATTGCCTTTGTTTGCACAAAAAGATGCCATTTTTGCAAAATCATACAATGAAAATCTATACACTTCTTTGCAAAGATATTTTGCGGAAGCAGATTCGATTTTAAACCTGCGTTCATACAAATACACAGTGGCTCTGGATCGTAAAGTAGTTGCTTTTCGCAAACAACACAGTGCGGAAGCGTTGAGCGAATTGAAAAACGCAAGTCACAACACGGCCATTGAGAAACTGGTTTTAAACACCTCGGCAACGAAACTCTGCGCCATTCGCGGCAAGCATATCGTACCCAAAATCGGCGCCATCTATTTAGACCCCGAAAATCATTGCGGACGTGCTGCATTTTACAGCCATGTGAAAATCCTTGGCAATTGGCGCATCCCAACATTTTATTTCAATCTCGGCGTATTGTTTTTGATGATGCTGTTAACAGGAATTCTTTTGTTTAAAGATATTCCGGGACGGTGGGTGCGGGAATAGGGATTGCGCGGTGACACTATGCGTATGGTCAGCTTCGCTGACTACTTTTCGCCTATCGGCTCATGAGCTCGCCTGCGGCTCGGTTTATCGCAGATTTTTAAAATTTCGCAGATTTACGCGGTTTTATTTCACAAATTCAAAAATATTTTTTATCTTTGTCGAAATTATAAAACAAAAAATATAGAAAACTAATTAAACATAAATAAAAAAAGCGTAAGCTTAAATTCTTTAACAGAAAACCGCTAATTTTCAAGAATGAGGAATTTAATAGCAATGCGCTCATGCTGTGTCCCGGCGTGGGTTGTGTTCTTATTTCATTCGTGGTTCTTAGCGGTACCTCTGTTAAAATAAGAAATTCAACTCGCGCCTTTTTTATTTGCATACAGCCCCTTCGGGGCTTGATGGAAAATGATTAACAATTAAATACTACACAACATGAAAACAAATTACGATTTACAATTATCGGCTGCGGCTGTAGGGGCGAACCCACGTGTTCGCCCATCGAACAAGGGTAGACACGTGGGTCTGCCCCTACGGTTTGCCCGATGGATTTTTCTGCAATTCTGCATTTTTGCATTTCTGCCGACTTTCGCCCAAACCCTCGCCCCCGATTTCACCGACCCGCGCGACGGCCAAACCTACAAAACCGTTCTCATGCCTGACGGCAAACGCTGGATGGTGGAAAACCTGCGGTATCGCAGGGGTTTGGATAATCCGGTGTTTGGATATAGGGGTTACAATGGTGTAACGGTGACTTCCAATATCGCTGCTCCGGGAACGAATTTACAAAGAACGTATTATTGTCCCGGTCCCGGACCATTTCCAACATCACCCAATACAACAAACTCTTCGCAAGCCGATCCTTTACGCTGTGAATATGAGGGTTGTTTGTATCCGTTTTGGACGGCTTACGGACAAAATCAAGGCACAGCCAATGTTTATTCTACTCCGGGCGAACAAGGCGTTTGTCCCGATGGCTGGCATTTGCCATCTGATGGAGAGTGGACGGCTTTGTCCACACAATTAAATAATGATTATTCAAGTCTTTTGGTTCTCAATGCAGGCTATCGGGTGAATACGGGAATTTATTCCGATCGCACATCGAAAGCCTTTTTTTGGACAAGTTCGGGAAACGGAACTGCTGCTGTTTCCCGTAGCTTTTCCAGCAGTGCAATTGCAAGAAACGCTTCTCAACCCACTTCGGATGCGCTCTCGGTAAGATGCATAGAAGGTGAATGTAAAGAATCTTCCAACATGCTTTTGACGGTTGTTCCCAATACCGAAGGCTGTGCTTTGGAAACTGTCAGATACCGTTTTGATACAATTGAATTTAGCGAAACAACTAAAGACAGGGTTTTCAATTTTACACTTTCTCCGGCACTATCCACGGGCACATGGACATATTCCGTTTCGTACGAAGGGCTTCCAATTAACGGTGTGAGTTTTGTTTCAAATCCGACAATTTCTTCAACACGGATTACATTAAGTCTGCAAGGCCTTTCAGCGGCTGCAGACAATCAAGCCTTTACAATAAAAATTGCCGGTACCAATCCTAATTATTGTAAATTGGATACACAGTTTTTTGAATTTCGATTATTGCAAAATGTAAGTTCAAGTAGTTCGTTGGCTACTTTCACCGATCCTCGCGACGGTAAGGTTTATCCCACTGTTGTGATGCCCGACGGGAAAACGTGGTTTGCTAAAAACCTTAATTTTACCGGTTGTACGCAACCGGGATACTCGTGTCCAGCCATTGCAAATTCTACCACAGGCTATCTTTGTTATGGCAATATTGCCTCCAATTGTACCAATGAGGGCGCACTTTATCCATGGGCTACGACGATGTTGTTGGATGGTACAACAGGTACGGTTAATACAGCACTTTATTCGAGTGGCAGTCCCGCAACGGCCAATAACCAAATTGTAGATAATGCTACCGGTCAACAAAGAGGTATTTGTCCTCAAGGTTGGCATGTTCCTACAGATAAAGAATGGGGAACTATGTTAAATGCAGTGGAAGCTCAATTTGGAGGCACTCTAACACATTATTCGAATGTAGGTTGGGGAGGGAATGTGGCTGGTCAGAAATTAAAAGCATGCTTTTCTTCAGGAGGAACTTCCGAGGATGTCTACGGATTTTCAGTTCTTGCTGCCGGCCAATATTACAACAACTTCATTCAGCAAGGCACGTATGCCTTCTTTTGGAGTGCTTCTGCACACAGTTCTCCAGACGCATGGTATCGCAAATTTTTCTGGAGTCATACCACAGTGAGCCGGGGCCGCGACAGTAAGACTGCTTACCTCTTTTCTGTGCGTTGCCTCCAGGATTAAATTGGGCTTTGAGAATTGAGAGAGGGAGCGCTAATAATAACGAGATGGCCACGCACCTGCGGTGCTGGCCATGACGAACCGGCTCGCACGCACAGCAATGATGCCCACGCTACGCTGGCCATGATCTGTCCCGAAAGCAAAATTCCCTCATCCTTTCAAGGTGGGTACGGGGAGCTTTCGGCTTAAGCCGGACAAACCTAACAGGTCTTAAAGACCTGTTAGGAAAATACCGCGTAAATCTGCGAGATTTTAAAATCCGCGACAAACCGTCAGCGAAGCTGACCATACACGCAACGTCATCGCATAAATTTTAAATAATTAAACATTAAATCTTCAATTTTTTTTTCGTACCTTTGTGTTTTAATCAATTTATTAAAACATTTATGAAAAAAATCCTTTGCTTTTCGACGCTTTTAGCCACCGTATTGTTTGCAAGTTCTTGCGGAAATAAAAAACAAACCCCCGAAGTGGATTTGGCGGCACAAGCTGCCTTGACAGAGGCTTTAACGCATGAACTGGATTCAATCATCAACATCGTGAACGATATGTATTACATGCCGTTTTTCACGCAAATCCGTACCGGTCAAATTTCGTTGACACCGCAAGAGAAAAAGGTGCTCCCGGAATATTTATTGCCGTTGAGCAAAGCAAAAACCTTGCAAACACTCGAAGAAAAAAATATCGCCATGGTCATTTACATCGCCGACCGCGGTATTATGAAACTTTATGCGCAATCGCTTGAAGAATACGATGCCGTAATTATGCAATTGGCAGCCGAAACCAATGCTCAAAACTTTATTAAAAACGGACTCGAAGCCGATTTAACCAATCCGAAAGCCTCTGAAATGTTGGCGGCAAGAATTAAAAACCAGTACCGAATCGAATCGGAAAACGGCACCTCTAATCTTTACGTGGCCCGTGTTTTAACTCTTTTCACGGAAAATATGTATTTACTTGCGCAAAATCCCGACAAATTCTTAGCCGGATTTTCCGACGAAGATGCTGTGAACATTGCACACCGCTTAGCTGTTGTTAGCGAACTGGCAACAAAAATCGGTCTTATCTATCCGGAAATGAAAGGTCTGGATGAAGGCTTCAAAACATTGAATCCTATCTCGAATGTAAAAACACAAAAAGAACTCGTTGACGCTATTAAAGCAACAACTCCGCAAATTACAGCACTTCGCAATTCGTTGTTGAAGTAGATAATAATCTTTGAACTCCGTTGTTTTTCTTGATCTCACAAGAAAGACAGCGGTTTTTTAGTACCCGCCCCTTTTATGAAAAAGAATTTTACCCCACAAGAATTAGAAAAATATTCGTCGGCATTTACGCTGTCTGACATGGAAATCTTTATTTTTCCACAACTTTTCTATCCATTAGTAATCGCGAATATCCTATCTCCCGAGATCTGGAAATGGAAGCAAGATCCGTGGTTCGATAGGATTGAAAACAAATCTTTCAACTACAAAATCAACCGTATCAAGCAATACATCATGGATCATTTCACGTTCAACCTTGATCTGGAAACATGGGGGTTGACTACCAAAGAACGTGAAATGGAGCGATTCAAGGATTTTGTTGATATGGACATGCTTTCGCAATCGAATGCTTTGTTTGGCTACGAAGGCGATAAATATTATTTTAGCATTGACATCCGCAAGCATTTCGGCTTGGACAAATATACTTCCGATGTCATTCCCTATTGGAAAACGGAAACGCTGGAATCGATGATAGCTTTCAAACATAAAGACGGCTATACCACCGGCGCCGGAGAATGTGTTTCGCTTTCAACGCTCTACGCTGCTGCCATGTATGTGATTGGCGGCATTCCGCTGGAAAAAGTGTTCATGATCGGCACGCCTTTGCATTCGCAAAATTTCATTGCCGAAAAAGAAGGGATCATTACCAACAACCGCCGTTTGGTGACCAAAAGCATGTGGTACAACGGCACTGTGCTTTCCGCGAAATCGCGACGCGCGTTGGAGAATGAAAAAATCGCCATCGTGTCGCATATTTCCGGACATATTCACAATTTCTATCCCGACGCTACGATTGATCCAAAAGCGTACGAATCGTTCACAACCTTGCTAAAAAGCTACTTACAAGCGGATTTAACATTTGAAACGTTTATTAATTTCCTGCGTACAGATAGTCAGTTTTGGGATTGTTTCCAATACGAATATGTCCGCAGTGGAAAGCCGAATTATCTGGAACTTCGTACCATTTTCGAGTACGAACATTCGAGCAAAAACAGCCTTTCCAACAGCGGTCGCGATGCGCTGATGTTGGAAATCGAATCGGAAGAATTTCATTCAAATCCGCGTGAAGACAAGATTTTGATTAATCTTTACGAAGAATATCTAAATGCAAATCCGGACGCAACTTTTGAAGAGAAAAAAGAATATTTCTTTGAAAATATTTTGCCAAATAAAAACTGCTTAAAAGCTGCCGCATTGTTCGAGGGCTTGTATCAGTTTTTGCACACGGAACCACGACTTCCGAAGAACGATAAAAACTTCCAAGCCGCTGTTCATCCGGAATTGAAACCGGACATGAGCCGCGAAGAAATATGGCAGGAAGTGCTTTCGAAAGCGGATACAAGTGAGATGGCCGAACTTACGCTTTACGCCTACCGTTCCATGAATCATGTAGATTGGACGCCGTTTTTAAAAGCGGTTTTGGAACGAAATCCGGTAACTTATGAAAGTTTGAAACACCTTGGTTTCAACGAGGTTTTCAAGATCCTTTCGGAAATGGAAAACATCTCTATTTATGATGGCGAACGCTTAGCGTTGCCTGATGAAGTGTGGAATTTCCAACGCGGCGACGGTATCGAAAGAGCCTTGGTTTTTGCCAATTTTATTCACTATTTGCATCCCGAAAATTCCATGGAACTCGAAATTAAAGATGGAAAAGCAAATTTGTTTGCATTGGATAAAAAATGGGTATTTGAAACGTCGAAATCAATCATCAGAGAACGGTTTGCATTGTAAGAGAAGACCGTACGACCGTAAGATTGTAAGACCGTAAGATTATAAGATTGTAAGATTATAAGATTGTAAGATTGTAAGATGATTAAGAATTTGATCTCAACTTGCTTTTAATAGATGTTGTTATTGCTACTATTTCTGAGATTTCTTTAAGAAAAGGATTTAGATTATTTTCATTCGATAAATTGCTGTCTCGTAGCATTTCTAACCAAAATTGAGTTTCATCCGCTTCTTCCACAACAATACAAATTTTGCTAAAATATTCAGCCTTCGAACGTCCTCGGCATGCTGCTCGAAAATTTGCGGCAACAGAAGTTCCCGACCTGATCATTTGTCGATTTATTACCCTTGCGGATTCTTTATTCGGCAGACTATCACTTAGTGCAATAATCGATAATGCAAATCGTTTTGTACGTTCTCGCATCATCATATTAAACTCTGTATTTGAAAGCCTTTCCTGCATTTTACAATCTTACGGTCTTACAATCTTACGGTCTTACAATCTTACGGTCTTACGGTCTTACGGTCTTACAATATTCCAATAATGTTCATCTTTTGCGCCAAAACTGTGATTGAATTGCGCCACGCCGGGAATATTGGAGCCGCGGAAGTCAAAAATTAAGTTCTGACCGGCGTATTTTTGAAAAATTGCATCAATTAGCAAGCGTTTGGCGCCCGAATTCCGGCCATTTGGAGAAGTACCGCTAAAAATAGAAATCCGTCCGTGAATATTCACAAACATTGCCCCTGCATACCATTCACCCTGCGGATTGCGAACACCGGAAAATTCGGCAACTTGCTTTTCGGCACAAATTTCAAACATTTTTTGAAACGGGTTGAGATATTCCGAAGATACATATTTGGGCAAATGATTACTCGCAATATCCACAGCCTCTTGAAGAGTAATTGCATCGGAAACTTCCAACTGCTGTTTTTGAATTCTCTTTAAATCACCTTTTTCTATAGTGCGATGTAGTTGTTCTGCATTGGTATTTAATGACAAAGCCTGTGTTGTGCAAAGTTTGGTTTTAAAACCGCTAAACACATTGCCACAAGCGATATTCATATTCATGTCAATTTTGATAAATTTTCTCGGAATATGTTTCAAAAAATCATCAACTAAATCGGGCGTGATTGCTTCACCTGTAAAAATGCCTAATTGCTGTGTAAATGGGGGTTGCGAGAGATAAGGGATTCCGAATTTCCGTTTAACAGGCAAAGGAAAAACAGCACGATAATCATCTAAAATCAAGGCTTCCCAATTCGGAGAAACCGCATCGAGCCACCATGAATAAGCGTCCAAACGTCCGTTTGGAGCTGCATCCATACAGGCATCCCAACGGATTTTATTGATTTCTTTATGTTTTAAATAACGAATCATTTTACTTTATTCCGAACTTTATATTCTGAGATTCTTTCTGTGGCATAAATTATTTTAAAATCCGCTCGTACGCAGCTTTCCAATCCGCATCCGCAAAACTATCGTTATGAAAAATAGTAATAAAATCACCATCTACATTTTTGACTTCATTTTTCAACATCTCAAATACAGGAAAAACCTCGTCCGGACGCATGTTCAGATAATATTTAAATGTTGCATCCATGGCGCAAAACGGATGTATTTGCAGATTGAGCGGCGCATTGTTTTCCAAATCAAAAAAGTAAAACGGAGTGCAAATACTTGCCCGGAATCCCGGACTTTCGGCATAACCCATCGTATAATCATGGTGAATACCCAGGTGTAATAGCCTACGATAAGTTTCCGGAAGATTGAGCATTAAATAATGCTGACGATTGTTATCAATATTCTGCAACGTTGCAAATTTCAAACAATTCAATTCGTTTTCTGCTACTCTTTTTCGCGTATTCGAACGTACGGATAAATGACTTCCAATTGGTGCTTTTTCTGCTATTTTCTTGATTGTTTCAAGTACCGCTTTTTTGCGAATATCCGATGCACAATCAATCCGGCTGTAGTTTCCTACTTGAATAAAAAAACGGGACTCAATATTGTACTTCTCATGCAATTCCAACACTTCGTCGAAACAATCGTAGGGGTCTTTTTTACGATTTTTCCAAACATCCAAACGCAAACGACAGCCTGCAAAATCGCGCTTTAACAAAGCATGTATGCAAGACTTGAGAATCTTAAAAAACGAAAGGCTTTTAAATTGGAATATCTGATCAATATCAAGTGTTGAGATTTGTTTGAATTCACGTTTTTTGACAACAATGCGAACATCATTATGTATTAACTTTTCAAGCAAGTGATTTGCCCAAATATTAACTTGCGGACGATGCAAAAACTGATTTTTAAATGCAATGCTATTTTCCGCTTTATAGCGATTCCATTGGTCGCGCTCATTTTCAGGGTTGTATTCTTCATATCGCGAAACCAAATAAAAACTCGCAGCAAAAAGATCAAAAGGGAAGGCAGATTGAAGATGATTTACTTCAAAGAACGCTTTGGTATCAAGATAATCAAAACACTTCGGATGGATAATGCGAATGTCGGACTGCAACAATAAATTGTGCCGACAGAAAAACAATTCATCATCAACAGGCTCGTCAGCATAGCTGATTTTGGGATTTTGCGCAAGTTTGAATCCTTGTATATTATTGGTGAAACACACTTCCAAATTCAATATTTCTTTGAAAATTAATTCAAAAATGTATTGAATACGCGGTGTAATTTCAGGTGTGTAAACCAATATTTCCATTAAAACAAGTCGTTATTGTCTCTAAAACTGTAATACGTATTTTCCGCAAAAATCAGATGATCCAAGACTTTTATATCCAAAATTTTCCCACCATCATGAAGCGTACGGGTTAATTTGCGGTCTTCTTCACTTGGAGTTAAGTCGCCGGATGGATGATTATGTGCTAAAATCATTGCGGGAGCATTTACTTCCAAAGCATACTGAAAAATCAACTTCGGATCAATGGCTGTAAACGCAACGCCACCGGTAGTGATACGGCGTTTTTCAATAATACTTGCGCCCATTGTCAAAAACACCACCCAGAATTCCTCGTGTTTCAATCCGGAAAATGTGCTCTGAAGCAAGCGGAAGGTTTCTTCGCTCCCTTTCAGCTTCGTTTTGGACGGATTGGCAATTCCGGCTTTCCGACAGCCTAACTCAAATGCTGCAGAAATAGCAGTGGCTTTGGCAAGTCCGACTCCTTTAAATTCTTTCATCAATTTGCGGATGTCCATTTGCGACAAGCGAATCAAATCGTCGTCTACCTGTGCCAACATGCGTTTGGCTAAATCCACAGCTGATTCTTTCGCATTTCCCGACCTCAACAACACCGCCAAAAGCTCGGCGTTGCTCAAATTTTTCGGCGACAAATTTATCATCTTTTCGCGAGGACGATCATCTTCCGACCACAGTTGAATTCCTGTTTTTAGGGCTCCGGCTTGCATATTTTACATTTTTGCCGTTAGTGTTTTCACGAATTTCGAATCGCGAAAAAATTCTTTTGCAATAATACGCAACAACGTATATGCCGGAATGGCAAGCACCATGCCTAAAACGCCGCCAATTGTGCCCGACATCATAATTACGATAAAAATTTCCAACGGATGTGCTCGCACGCTATTCGAGTAAATTAATGGTTGCAATACCATGTTATCAATCAAATTCGCAGCAGAAAATACACTAACAACTTTCACAATCACCCAAATAGAATCGGGTGAATAACCGCCCGAAAGGACTCCGATATAAGAGAACAAAGACGCCAAAGTTGCACCGATAACCGGTCCTAAATAAGGAATAATATTAAACATTCCGCCCATAAATCCAAGTAATAAAGCGTTCTTTACTCCAAATATCGACAATCCTATGGAAATCAAAGTCATCATCGAAATCACTTCTGCGGCCAATCCAACAAAATAGCGTGTAAGCATTTTGCGCGAGTTGGTAACGATGTTTTCTGCACGTTGCTCGTATGCTGTTGGCACAGGCAAAAGAATGATTTGATAAAATAATTTCTCGTCTTTTAAGAAAAAGAAGGCGACAAAAACAATCGAAAATACGGCAACAAAAAAGTTTCCTGCCAAAGTAAAAATATCTGAAAAGACTGCATTAAATTCAATTCCGGCAATTAACTTCCTGGCACCTTCCCAAAAAGCGGATTCAAGGGTTGTATTCGCATCCAAAATACCATATCTCCAAAGTTCTTCCTGGAGATTTCCTGCAACAGAAGTAATTCCGCCTGTTATTTCGCGATAATCGATCTGCGAAAGTGCATCGGCTTGTGCAATAATCAACGGAACCACCTGCCATACAAAAAATGCAAAAACCGCCAAAAATGCAGCTAATGTAATTGCACTTCCCCAACTTTTGGGAATTTTAAACCGGGTTTCAAGAAAATTTACAACAGGCTTACCGATCATCGAAATAATGAAAGCCGTCAGCAAATAAAAAATGATATTAAAGAAGAAATAAAAAGCAACAAAAATCAGAACTGCCGCCGAAATCAGAAAAGCCCAAATACGGCCGTTCGGAATGCGGTCGAAAATACTGGTGTTGCTTTGTTTTGTATAACGTTTATAATCGTTCATGGATTTTTTTTGCAAAATTAATCTTTTTTTCTCAGACTTTTTCTTAACAAATGTTAAAAATTTGTTAAATTTTACTTCTTAAAGAAATATAACAGCCAATCGTCGGCACGCGCTCTCCAGCTGCCCCATGAATGAGCTTCCGGATATTCGGAATAGCTGCTTGTATATCCTTTTGATTCCCATATTGCATGCATAGCACGGGCTTCGTCGGAAGTGTCGTAAACCGTTCCTGCATCCATATAAAATTTCACATTTAAGTTAGAGCTGTTTTGATATAATGTTGTAATCACATTATTGTACCAAAACGCAGGCGATTGAATGGCTGCCAAGCCAAAGATATCCGGACGTTTCACGGCACAGAAAGCCGCATTCAAACCGCCCATCGATGTTCCCAAAATTATATGTTGATTCGCTTGATCACTCACTGAATATTCATTTCTAATAAAAGGATATAATTCTTCTGTCAAAAATGCAAGATATTTATCATTGCAATTCAGTTCCGTCATACGGCGGTTTTCGCCTGTATTTGAAGGGTTTCGAGGATCGACAAACACAATAACAGGCGGATTGATCAAGCCATCCATTGCCATATTATCAACAACAATGTTTAAAGCTCCCAAACGTGGGTCGGAATATTCCTGTCCGTCTGTTGAAATTATCAATGGGTATTGTTTTGAAGCATTATATCCGTAGGGCAAATAGACTTTGTATTGCACATTGTAATTTAACGAATCGCTGTGAATGTTTGTCCAATTAGCATCCAGAGTTCCTTTATTTCCGGAGGCGCGAACGTTTACCCAATCCGAATACACATAATCGGGCATGGCAAGTTCGGAATTCGGTCCAAATCCGCCCCACGCTTGGCGCGGATTTCCGGGGTCGAGTTTCCATGTACCGCCATCCACGATTTTATAATCCAAACGGGCATTTGTTGCAGGCGCTTTGTAAATTGCGTGGTATAAACCTGTTCCGGCGATTTTTTGCAGTTGAATTTGAGGTTCATTCGTTGTTGACCAACCACTCATATCGCCATAAATCATAATCGTTCGATCGGTTGTATCGTTTCTTTTGTATATAAAAACGGCGGTATCTTGAAACGTCAGCGGAATCCATTTCTGGCGTTCTGCATAATTATAAACGCTATCAATAAATACTTTCAATTCCGTCCCGTTTAACTGTGCAGCCGTATTCAAAAGTCCGTGATACAGTGTCGATGGATTGGATTTGTCCAATTTTTCGTAAGGTGTCGGCACCGGATCGTCGTTTTTTTTACACGCCGAAACACCCATACATCCGCACAAAACGAGAGTAAAAATATTCAACATTTGATTGTGTTTTGTTTTCATGGCAAGACTCATTATTTTCACAAAGATAAGAAATAATTGTTAATTATTAATGGTTAATTATTAATTGTTAATAAACTGCACTCTTTACTTTTAGCCTTTTTAATCCTTAATTATTCGCTCCGTTGTAAAGTTAATTTGTAAACATGAAAAATATGGCTATATAGGTTCTTGTGCAATTCTCATTATCTGCTGAAAAACAATAACCGGCTATTTTCAAGGACAAGCGGTCGTTTTGTAAACCGTACGGGTTGCGGTGGAGTTTGGTGAAAAACTTGTCTTTTCCGTAGATACGCAATGCATTGCGTCTCTACGATTGCCGTTGGTGTAAAAATCAACGGCAATTTTTTTGTTAATTTTTCCAAAAATATTTACTTTTGTAAAACATTCTAATATCTTTTTATCATGAAAACAAAAATGTGCGAAAGCTGCGGCATGCCGATGAGCAAAGACCCGAACGGCGGCGGAACGAATGCCGACGGCTCAAAAAATGAACAATATTGCAGTTATTGCTATCAAAACGGCGATTTTACCTGGAAAGGCAAAGTGGATGATTTCCAAGAATTTTGCAAAGAACAAATGATTAAAAGCGGCATGAACCGTTTTATTGCCTGGCTTTTCACAAGAAACATGAAACGCCTGCCTCGTTGGAAAAACGCTTAATGCTTATCTGATTTGCATGCTGTTTAGCTTGCGGCGGTAGCGTTCGGCATTTTGTTGATGCTCGCGATACGAAGAAGCAAACGCATGATAACCCGATAAATCATCTTTAGCGCAGAAATAGATATAATCCGTTTCTGCGCTATTTAGTACCGCGTCAATCGAAGAAATCGACGGGATACAAATAGGCCCGGGCGGCAAACCTTTGTAACGATAGGTATTGTAAGGCGATATATTTTTCAGCATTTCTCCGCCAATACGTTTGATCGTAAAATCGCCCATTGCAAATTTCACCGTAGGATCGGCCTGCAACGCCATTCCTATGCGTAAACGATTAAGGTAAACGCTTGCCACAAGCGGCTTTTCATCATTTTTTTTGGTTTCTTCTTCCACAATCGAAGCAATAATCGAAACCTCAACAGGTGTTATGTTGCGTTTTTTCGCTTTCGCTAAACGCTCGTTTGTCCAGAAGTTGTCGTGTTCTTTTTGCATGCGGTCGAAAAACGCTTGCGCGGAAGTGTTCCAGAAAAATTCGTAGGTATTTGGAATAAAAATCGAAGGCGCTGTTTGAAAATTCAAACCAAAAGGCTGCAGCAATTCATCATTAGTAAAAGCAGCCAATAAATCGGCCGAATCGGCTTCAATTTGTTGTGAAATCCGTCCGGCTAATTGTTCAACTGTACGAATATTGTTAAATTTGAGTTTTACCGGTTTCTGACGACCATTTTTTAATCGACGAACAAGCTGGAAATTTCCCATATTTTTGCGGATTTCATAGCGTCCGGCTTTCACATTCGAGGGATATTTTTCAAGCATCGAAACAAGTTTAAACGTGGTTTCGTTTTTGATAAAACCTTGTGCATTCAAACTGTCTAAAACCTGCTCGTACGTTGCCCCTGTAGGAATATACAAAAGTCCTTCCTTACGGGCATTCGGCGCAAGCAGCACTTGAAATACCGCAAAAGCACCGGCAATTGCAAGAATTGCAAGAATAATTAGGATTTTTTTGATATTTGATTTCTTTTTTGCCATACTTTTTGAGACCGGAAGATGTTAAGACATGTAAGATTGTAAGACTTGTAGGAGGTAGGATGTGGAAAATTCTTTCTATCTTACGGTCTTTCTATCTTACGGTCTTACGGTCTTACGGTCTTTCTATCTTACGGTCTTCTTTTATTCCCATTCAATGGTTGCGGGCGGTTTGGAGCTGATATCGTAGGCAACGCGGTTCACACCTTTGACTTTGTTGATAATATCAGTACTTACTTTTGCAAGAAATTCGTGCGGAAGGCGCGCCCAATCGGCAGTCATGCCGTCTACGGAAGTAACGGCGCGCAAAGCAATCGTAAATTCATACGTGCGTTCGTCGCCCATTACGCCAACAGATTGAACGGGCAAGAGCATCGCGCCGGCCTGCCAAACTTCTTTGTATAAGTTATGTTCGTGTAAAGCGTCGATAAATACGGCATCTGCATTTTGTGCGATTTCTACTTTTTCGGGCGTTACTTCGCCCAAAACGCGAATTCCCAAACCCGGACCGGGGAAAGGATGGCGATCTAAAATAGAAGATTTGATTTCGAGTTCTCGACCCACGCGGCGCACTTCGTCTTTAAACAACATGCGCAAAGGCTCAAGTACTTGCAGTTTCATATAATCGGGCAATCCACCTACATTGTGATGCGATTTGATGGTTGCCGAAGGTCCTTTTACAGATAAAGATTCGATCACATCGGGATAAATGGTGCCTTGTGCCAGCCATTTGGCATCTTCGATTTTATGGGCTTCTTGATCAAAAACATCGACAAATGTTTTTCCAATCGCTTTACGTTTCTTTTCAGGATCAGTAACGTCTTTTAAAACGGAATAAAATTGCTCTTTTGCATTTACGCCGACAACGTTCAATCCCATGTCTTTGTAAGACTCCAAAACACTTTCGAATTCGTTTTTACGCAACAAACCGTTATCTACAAAGATGCAATGCAGATTTTTCCCAATCGCCTTATGAATTAAAATCGCAGCTACAGAAGAATCCACGCCGCCCGAAAGTCCAAGGATTACCCTGTCGTTTCCAACTTTCTGACGAATGTCTTCAATCGTGGTTTCGATATATGATTTCGGCGTCCAATCTTGTTTCGCTTTGCAGATTTTCAATACAAAATTTTGCAATAATTGCGTTCCATGTTCGGAATGTACAACTTCCGGATGGAATTGCACACCGTATGTTTCTTCGCCTTTAACGTGATAGGCCGCATTTTTCACGGAATCTGTTCCGGCAATCAGTTCGAATTCCGACGGCATTTCGGTGATTGTATCGCCATGCGACATCCATACTTGCGAACCCACGGGAATGCCTTCCACTAAAGGATGTTTTGCCAAAAAAGTCAGATTGGCACGACCGTATTCGCGGATTTCGGAACGGGCGACATTGCCGCCGCAATTTTGCGCCATGTATTGGGCACCGTAGCAAACGCCGAGCAACGGCATTTTTTTTCTAAACAAACTCAATTCCACTTGTGGCGCATCTTGCGAAAACACGGAATACGGGCTTCCCGAAAGGATAACGCCTTCTACATTTTCAAAATGTTGAGGAAAATTGTTGCACGGATGCACTTCGCAATAAACGTTCATTTCACGCACACGACGAGCGATAAGCTGTGTGTATTGAGAACCGAAATCTAAGATTAGTATCATTTTAATTGTTAATTATCAATTATTAATTATTAATGAGCTTCGCGATGATTAAGTGTTTTTTGATTAATTATAATTGCTATACAAATCATTAACAATTTATAATTAATAATTAACAATTAACCAACGGTTTCTTTCATTTTTTCGGCATTTTCGGCCAGTTGCAAGGCATCAATCAAATCCTGAATATCACCGTCCATAAATGTGGAAAGCGAATAAACTGTATAGTTGATACGATGGTCGGTAATGCGGCTTTGCGGATAATTGTAGGTGCGGATTTTGGCCGAACGGTCGCCGGTGGAAACCATGGTTTTCCGTTTGCTCGAAATCTCATCCATATATTTTTGATATTCCACTTCGTAAAGACGCGTACGCAATACTTTCATGGCTTTTTCGAGATTCTTAATCTGCGATTTTTCATCTTGAATAGCCACAATAATTCCTGTTGGAATGTGCGTCAAACGCACGGCAGAGTAAGTCGTATTTACCGACTGCCCACCGGGGCCGGAGGAACAATAAGTATCTTTACGGATATCACTTTGTTTCAATTCCACGTCAAATTCATCTGCTTCGGGCAATACAGCCACAGAAGCAGCCGAAGTATGCACGCGGCCTTGCGTCTCGGTTTCGGGAACGCGTTGTACGCGATGCACGCCCGACTCGTATTTCAAAAGTCCGTAAACACCTTCTCCGGAAACGTTAATAATGATTTCCTTGAAACCACCTGCCGTTCCTTCGGTACAATCCACAAGTTCCACTTTCCATCTTTTGCTTTCGCAATAGCGGATATACATGCGATACAAGTCGCCGGCAAAAATACTGGCTTCGTCGCCACCGGTTCCTGCGCGGATTTCCACAATCGCATTCTTACTATCTTGTGGGTCAGCGGGAATCAACAATACGCGGATTTCCTCTTCCATTTCGTCCTTGCGCTCAGTGAGTTCATTCAACTCGGCTTTCGCCATATCGCGGAACTCCTCATCTTTTTCGGTATTCAAAACCTCTTTAGCACCATTAATGTTACTAAGTAGGTTTTTATAGTTGTGGTAGGCTTGGATAATCGGCTGAAGGTCCTTGTAGTCCTTGTTGATTTTGATAAAACGCTTCATATCCGAAATGGTGGCCGGATCGTTCATTTCCTTTTCCACTTCGAGAAAGCGTTGATAAATAGCTTCTAACTTGTCTAACATCTAAAAATAAAGGCTTTTGTTTAAGTATGCAAAGATACGAAAATAATTGTTAATTATCAATTCCTAATTTATTCGTATCTTTGTACGTTATTTTTTAATTCGATGAACAAAAAATTTTATATAGAAACCTACGGTTGTCAGATGAATTTTGCTGATACGGAAATTGTTACTTCCATCATGCAGGAAAACGGATATTCCATCACCGATAATCATCTCAATGCCGATATTATTTTCATGAATACCTGCTCTATTCGCGACAACGCAGAGCAGCGTGTGCTCAACCGCCTGCGCGAATTTGGCGATCTGAAAAAGAAAAAACGGGGACTCAAAATCGGCATCCTCGGTTGTATGGCCGAACGTTTGAAAGAAGAGTTGATGAAACTCAACGAAAGGGTGGATTTGGTTGTGGGACCCGACGCTTACCGCGATATTCCGAATTTGCTGAAGCAAGTTCAAACCGGACAAAAAGCTACGAATGTACTGCTTTCCGAAGAAGAAACCTACGCCGAAATTGAGCCTGTTCGCGTTGGTGAAAACAAAGTTTCGGCTTTTATTTCCATCATGCGAGGTTGTGAAAACTATTGTGCTTACTGCGTTGTCCCTTATGTTCGCGGACGCGAACGCAGCCGTGATGCGGAAACGATCGTAAACGAAGCTCGCAAACTCTTTGAAGAAGGGTATCGCGAAGTAACTTTGTTAGGACAAAATGTGAATTCATATAAATCGCCCGACTGCGATTTTCCTGAACTGATGGAGCGTGTAGCCTTAATTAGTCCCTTGTTGCGCGTGCGTTTTGCGACTTCACATCCGAAAGATATGTCGGATAAATTGCTGGAAATAATGGCCAAACATCCGAACATTTGCAAATCCATTCACTTGCCCGTACAGGCAGGCGGCTCGCGTATGCTCAAGCAGATGAAACGCAAGTACGACCGCGAATGGTATTTAGATCGCATTGCAGCCATTCGCCGCATTGTGCCTGAAGCCGGTATTTCTACCGATATTATCGCCGGTTTTTGTACCGAAACGGAAGAAGATCACAAAGAAACGCTTTCGCTGATGAAAGAAGTGGGCTATGATTTTGCATTTATGTTTAAATATTCCGAACGCCCCGATACCTTTGCCGCAAAAAACTATGTGGACGACGTTCCGGAAGAAGTAAAAGTGCGCCGTTTGGCGGAAATTATCGATTTCCAGCAAGAACTTTCGCTGCAAAGCAACCAACACGATGTGGGCAAAACCTTTGAAGTTTTGGTTGAAGGCGCTTCCAAACGTTCGAAAGACCGACTGTTTGGCCGCACTTCGCAAGGGAAAGTAACTGTTTTTCCGCGAGGAAACCATCAAATCGGCGATTATGTGAATGTGCATATAAAAAGCTGCACGGCTGCAACCTTACTTGGAGAGGAAATATAATATTGCCGTCAGTTTTAACTCAATATCCTTCAGCTGACGGATAAAAAGAAAAGCCCCGGCTGATGTTCCCACTGCCGAGTCTTTCCTCTAAAACACAATAAAACATAAACAAAAAAGCGAGCCGAAATTCTCCACAAAAACCGACCAAAGTTTCTCGAAAAGATAAATAAGCGGCTCGCACCTTTATTTTAATCTTTTACACAGCGAACAGATAATCCTTGTGCACGATTGTTATAATAACGTTCCACATAATAGTACGAAAAATAAAATTGACGTATCCATGCACTACCTCCATCATATCCGGATGCGCTCCAAAACGAAGCATGTGTCCCACGAAGGATGAAGGAGGTTCTTACATTGAAGCCTGCTGGGAGCACAGAAAAATTATATTGATCTGTACGAGTAGGAACTGATGGCCCCCAAGAATGCATTAGATGTTTCCCTGCATCGATACCAAGTGCGGGTAGTGTACTGATACTTCCAATATTATGATTTTGTTTACCACCTGAAGGGTTTGCTGTACTTGAAAGTATATTTCCATTGGTTGTTTCTACAGCATTTAACATGATACCCCATTCATTATCGGAGGGAACATGCCACCCTGAAGGACAAATACCTCTACCTCCGACTTGATTATTATTTGTTGCCGGGATTGTTAAGCTACTACTATAGCTCCCAGATATTGCACCGTTAGCAGAATTTCCATCTCTCCACATTGCAGCATCCCAAGTGTAAAAAGCACCATATTTTTCGCAATCATCGAGCGTTGTTTTTGTCGGATTTCCAATTTTATTGTCAGTTCCTGAACACCAAAAAGAAAGACTACCTTGACCGCTATTCATGGTGGTATTTGGTAGATTAGATGCATCACGGAAAGTCATACCTGCTTGATAATTGAGATTTTCAGCCATCCACTCTTTTCCATCCGGCATTATAGTCGTTTTATAAGTCTTACCATCACGTGAATCGGTCATGGTAGTGCCGGTGTACTGTTTAAAAGTAATAAAAAGGTCTTGCTTAATATTGCAATAATTAGTGTTAGATGCAATAATTGAGAAGTGAACTGTTTGCCCAGCGTTTAAAGGGGTAAGTCCCTTGAGAAGAATCTCATAGATTGAATCCGAAGGTGTAGTCCGACTTGGAAAATTTGCCACACTCGTGCTTACGCCGCTTGGAACGGTGGACACATCAGGCGTTATGGTGTATCTCCAAACACCGCCTGTGGCAGGAAGTGAAAAAACAAAATATGAAAAAGCCTTGCCTTGTGCAGGAATAAATTCAACTGTGTCATAAGCCACATCAAGCGTCTTAGATCCAAACTTGGAAGTAGTAAACGGGATCCGGATACCTTCTTCGCAACCACCCTCCACACATCGCACGGACAAAGCATCCGCACGATTTTGTGTAGAGGAGCCGGTTATAGCATTCGAATTATGATTAAAGATTTTTGAGCTTGCTTGGGTGCCGTTGGTATTGGGAGTGCTTGTCCAGAAAAGAGCCTGCGTACCGTTGCCAAAATAGGCACCAGCAGTGGTACGCAAGCCCGCAGCCAAAGCAGAGAACCCGTAAGTGTTATTATTTTGTAAAGCAGAGTTTACCCAATATCTTTTATATGCTTGGTTGTTTGCAAATGTACCTCGTGCAGTGTCTTTGAGCAGTTTTCCAGTATCTGTCGCACTACCGATTTTTGTAAAAAGCAAATTCCACTCATTATCCGTCGGCAAATGCCAGCCTGTCGGACAAATACCTTGCTCGCCAAGCGTTGTGTTGACAGCCGTATTTGCAACATTCGCATAAGCCACCCAAAACGGATAGAGCATACCCCAATATTCACAGGCTAAAGGGTCTGCTTGTCCAACAGAAGTATTTAATGGTCCGGGACCCGGACAATAATACAAGTTTTTCGAAGCAACGAAGGTGTTTGCACTTGAAGCAGGAATATTCGAAAATACAGGATTATTTAACCCCTTGCGATACCGCAGGTTTTCCGCCATCCAGCGTTTGCCGTCGGGCATAATCACGGTTTTGTAGGTTTGGTTGTCGCGAGGGTCGGTGAAATTGGGGGCGGAGGTTTGTGCGAAAGTCGGCAGAAATGCAAAAATGCAGAATTGCAGAAAAATCCATCGGGTAAACCGTAGGGGCAGACCCGCGTGTCTGCCCTTGTTCGATGGGCGAACACGT
>JAVBNF010000047.1:0-58424 GCA_031551725.1 Bacteroidales bacterium | reverse complement strand
TTGCTTTGCTGAGTTTTACATATTTCAAATAATGATTAATTGTTAATTATTAATGGTTAATTAAAAAAAACATAGGAATTATGAATGAAGAAAGTGATATTCTTATTCTTAATTCCTTTTTTTTTGAAACCAAGTCCAACTCATTAACCATTAACAATTAATAATTAACAATTAAAACAGTCCCGTAGCTCAGTTTGGTTAGAGCACTACACTGATAATGTAGGGGTCTGCAGTTCAAATCTGCACGGGACTACTTCTTCAATTGACAACTCTCTCATGAGCCTAGCGAATAATGGAAAATGGACAATTGAAAATGAAATGCAAGAAAATTTTAAGCACCTTTTAGGTGCTTTTTTTGTTTATGGAGATGCTAAATGAATATTATTTCCGATTTATTTTGTCAATTTAAGTAAAAAAAACTCTTTTGCAAAACAACATTACTCTATAGAATAATTACTCCACTGTAATCTTTATCCCTTCCGTATGTGCCGAAAACTCGGGTGCATACGTGCATTGAATTTCGCAAATGCCGTTTAAGAAATGACCTTTTTGAGAAGCAACCAGCTCATATTCGATCACAAATTTGCCTTTCGGCAAACGATCGAACATAAAATCGGTTGAAATATCGCGAGTGATTTGGTAATAATTAATGCCTTTTGCCCATTGATATGCCGAAAGTGTTTGTGTAGGCTCCAACGCTGCCGCACGTGCATCTTTCATCGTCACAAATTCCAAATCGCGGTCGCTTTCCAATTCAATGCGAACAGTAACTTTATCGCTCACCTTAATGGATTGTCCGGTTTTGATTTCATCCAAGGCAATCCCTTTAGGAGTGATATGCTGCACATACATGCGTTTGCGGAGTTTCACAAATTGTTCGCTCGATTTCACTTTGTCGGCGCGTTCATAATATTCGCGGTAAAATCCGCCCCAGATACGGCCTTGACCTTTATTAGCAACATTAATCTTATACATGTCCGGTGTGATTTCACTTGCTGTCCACGTTTTCGAAAAACTGCCAAAGCCTTTGCTTATTTCGTTTGCAGGCAATTTTGCACTTTCAATAAGTTGTTTCCCGATTTGAATTTCAACCGGATTTTGAGATTCGTTAATACGCGGATTTTTATCAAGCAATGCAAAAGCCGCTTCGGCTGTGGATTTGTTCGAAGGCCAGCGGTTTGTGCGTTTGTGCGTTAATAAATAGGTTTTCATTTTATCAATAAAAACCTTATCTTCATTCACACGTTCAAACGCGCGGATAATCAAAGCCTGCGTTTCTATGGGCGATTGATACCAATAATAACCTCTGTCCATGCGCCAATAAACGCCCAATTCCGGTGAGTCGATGGCCGTTTGCTTAAAACCGTTGACAATATTTTGTACCATTGCGCTATCGTGTATTTCATCGAAAAATAAAATCAGCATGGCTTGTGAATAAAGATTTTGCTTTTGCCAGTATTTACGAGCTTGCTGTGTGTAAAAATCAAATGCAATCTGCGTAGTACTGTCAAGTTCGAAACTTTGCATGTACATGGAACGCGCGAGCAAGTATTGAATTTGCAGCGGATTTAAGAACATCTGCTCCCTCTTCAACTCTGGATTGATGAGCTTGTAATCATTACAAATTTCTCTATCCATATAATAAATTCCTTCAACAAAATGATAATTTTGCTCATTGTTTGTTCTTTTGTGTAAATTGTTGAAATTTAAAATGATATATTGTGTGATATAGCGATTGGCAGGACCGTTTTTGCACCATGAAAAACCTCCATCGGGCGTTTTGAAAGAAAAAATATTTTCGAGTGTTTTTTGTTTTTCATAATACAATTGATTTTCATCAAACAATTGGTTCCATTGCTTGAAAACGCTTGTGATTTCAGGGTTGTTGCTTGCCAAATAAGCCGACAATGCATTTGCATAATATTTATTGAATGTTTGCAAAGAATTATCATCTTTATCCGCATTTAAATAGGGCAGGGCTTCAATGGCGTACCAAACGGGATTGCTGCAAATGTCTAACGTGATTTTGGAATCTTTTTCGGTCGTTGAAGATGTTTGCAAAGAATATTCTTTCGTTTCATTTCCGTCCACATTGATGGCGCGTGAATCGTTCACCAATAGGGCATTTGGCAATACCGGAATGCTGTTCGCTTCGCCGTCGGTATGTTTGCCGTTAGTAGCAAAAATTTTGTAATTGATTGGCAAAAGTAAATTTTCGGGAACGGCAATTAACCATGTTAGATTTGCACTTTCATTAGCTTTAAGCGGGAGCTGGGAAATTTGGGCATTGCTTAAAATCGCTTTTTGCAAATCGGTTTCAAATTCAAGAGAAATATCTACTTTTGTATCATTTTCGGTTAAATTTGAAATTTTGCAGCTAAATAAAATCGTATCACCGGCCCTTACAAAACGCGGACGGTTGGGTTGCAACATCAACTCTTTTTGTGTTACAACGCTTGCGCTGAATTCGCCATGCGCAAGATTTTGTGTATGCGCCACCCCTCGGAAATTCCAGCGAGTGAGTGCATCCGGCGCGGTGAAATTGATGTTTACAATTCCGTTGCTGTCGGATAAAAGTTGCGGATAGAAGAACGCAAGTTCGTTGAAATTGCTACGAAATTGAGGTGTTTTCGGTATATAAACATCTGTGCCTTCAACGGCTGCAGTTGTATGTTCGATGGTTTTGGCAAAAAATGCCACACCGTCTGACATATTAGGCATTGCTGCAAAACTACCTCCCGAGCGCATAATGCGGCGAGACATGTCTTGCAAACGATCTAAATTGTGTGAAGAATTTACTTGATAATATGCGTTATAGAACGAAACATGCGTTGTGGAATATAAATTACTTTCCCATCTTGGCGAATAATAATTCTTGGGATATAAATTTAAGCTCCAATCTGCTTTTGAAAAAACATCCAAAGACGCATCGTACATAGATGCCAAAAGTTCAGCATTGACAGGCTTTCCGGTTTTATCCGTCAAGCGAATTTTCCATGCTTCTTTTTCGCCCGGACGGATCTTATCGCGAAATGTATTTAGTTCAATGTTGATTTGGTCTTGTAAATCTACTTCTACATTCCAACTAATGTTGAAAAACCGATGATCTTTAGCTAAATAAACGATTAAATTGATTCCATTGATATCCGTTTTTTTTACCGGAACTTCGATCATTTGTTGGCTGTTTGATAATCTAATTTTTCCTGTTTGCAAACGTTTTTCTCCACTCCAACATTCGTAGTAAACTTCGGCATTTTCTGCGCTGCTGCTGATTAAAAACTGTGCTTTTTGTCCAACCGCAACTTTCTTTTGTAAAGCAATAAGAGATAAAGGCGAGGAGGATGAAGCCGCTTTTGTTTCTGTTGAAAACACAGTGAATTCGCTGGCACTGCAAGCCTCTGTTTCGTTTTCCAAATACACAAAAGCCTTGTATTTCCCTTGTGGTAAGTTTGGAAACCGCATCGTTGTGTCATTTGTGTTAAACAAAATAATGGTCGAATCCGAGTGCTCATTTTGCGAAAGTAAATACTCGAAAAGAGGGAAATTTTTTTTGAAATCTTTTTCGGAAATTAAATTCAAATCAATGTCTTCTGTATTCCACAAACGTTGAATGTGGTATGTGCTTTTCGGCTCTTTTTTGAAAATACGAATTTCGCCTTTGCTGGGAATATGCTGACCGTTGAAATTTACCGACGAAACATTTAACAAAAAGTTCTGAATGTTGATATCATCCTCCAGATTCGTATTTACGGTCAACGTGCGCTCTCCAATATACAATGCCGTACTGTTGCTTTGCGTTTCATTATTGACATCTATTGCTTGAATATTGATGAAATAAGTATGAACAGGATGTGGCTGCTTGATATTTTTTACTGCAGTTGCTTTGAAATTAAAGCGGAAAATGCCGTTGCTGTCGGTTTCCGTAATGCTATCGCAAATAATCACCGATGGAGTGTTTCGGGTATAAAAAAATGAAGCCTTGCCCAAGAAATAGGGAAAGGGTTGCGGACCGATGCTGTACGTTATACTGTATTTGATTTTTACATTTCCGGCCGGATTTCCTGCATAATTCATCACTTTTCCGCTTACCGGGATAAGATCGTTGATTTTATAAGCATCGCGAATCGTATCCAATAAAACTTCGATTTGTGGGCGTTTGTACGCGTCCACATTAAATGAAAACCGTTGCTCGCCCACCGCCAGTGTCATCATTCCCGATGCGTCTTTTGGAAGAACAAAGCTGCCTGCAAAACTACCAAAATGGTTCATTTCAACAGCCACTTTTGCAACAACAGCGCCTTTTATATCGAAAATAACGGCTTCTGTGCTGCCGAAATTGATCGTGCGAAGCGTATCGGCGTTTTCTTCAAAATAAATACCTTTAAAATAAACCTTGTCGCCCGGACGGTAAATACTGCGGTCTGTAAATAATAAAACGCTATTGAATGGAGGTGCATGGTGCGAGTTCGCATAATGAGCTTGTTGATCGATTAATTGATCTTTCGAAGAACGCAAATAAAGGATGTAATTTGAATTGTTTTTAATCTCTTTGATAGAAAAGGCTCCTTCGGAATTACTGTGAACAGTGGTTAAAACTTCATTCTTATTCAATCGGGTTTTGTAATCGTATTTTTGTTGAATTACATCAATGGCCACATTTTTCAAGCGTTTTCCGCTGCTGCGGTCAAATACAAAACCTTCCAAATATTCATTATTAAAAAAACTCATAGACCCTAAATTCGAAACTTGAAAATGTGTTGCTTGAAATTTTTTATCAACCAAACTATCAGCAAAAGCAAGCAGTAAATAAAAGCCGTTGGACAAATTCTCGGTTAACTTAAATTCGGTGTTATGCATTTGATAATCGCCCATATCTGGTAATTTCAATTCGTGTGAAGAGAAATTTTTAAGCGACAAAATAAAAGTTAATGTTTCCGGTGTATCGAGGAAACGCCGGCTTAAATATTCATTCCGTTGCTCAGGTGTTAATGAGTAGATGCGGTATTGTAAATGCTGTACATTTTTAAATTGAAGTTTTGCCAACAACGCTTTTTTAGGAGGGTATACCTCTTCTGTTTCTATGCTGTAAAAATGCGATTCGATTTCTTTTGCAATTTCATTGCAATTTTTTGATCCTTCGGAATCTTTTATTTTTGGACATGCTTGAGCATATTTCAGTGCTTTTGTTTTATCATAGCGATGTGCTTCCGATACCTTAAACTCATAGAGATTTCCTTGCATATTCCAAAAAGAAGCCAAGGCGCGGTAGATATTCGTAGAAGCCTCGCCGACATTCTGATATTGTTCGAACAAAGAATTGAGCGCTCGCTCATAAAGAGGGGCTTTGTCTTCAAAAATATAGTTTTGATAAACAAAACTCAATCGATCCAAGTCAGCTAAAATAAGAGCGGATTTATTGCTGTCGTTTAGATGAAAAGCAATTAATTGTTGAAAAATCAACAATGTTTTATATTTTTGCGAAAGCGAATCTTTACTTGTGATTTTTAAGTTTACAAAATCTTTTGCATCTGATAAATATTGAGGGTCATCTATTTCGAACAATTCCGGCGAATGTCCGTAATTTGTTCTGACACTGAAAACAGTTAACGCATTTCGAACCAGTAAATCATAAAGCGAGGGCTGGTAATCAATAGAATATCTTTCGCCCAACTTCAAAAGTAATTGATATTTGCGAATGTCTGTTCGTTGAAGTATAAGCGGATTGGCAAGCGATAAACCGGCATAATAAATACTTTTTTGATAATCTTCACGTAATACAACAGCGATGTTGGCATAGATGATTTCTTTGGCGGGAGAAGTAAACAAAGGGGCTTGCGACTTCCAATAATCAAGTGTTTTTTGGATGGCATTTTCCTCGTATCTATTCCATACATTTTGGCGTTCGAGTACGGTTTTCAAACGCAAAACGGTATCTTTTTGTGCAATAGCCGCTTTTTCAATACTATCGAGCAGCGTCGTCGCATCATCTACACGACGTACATCAATAAGCGTTTCTAAACGTTTCCAAATGTCTGCACTTTGTGCTTTTATAAAATAATTACTATTAATAGTCAGTATGCATAGCAGTCCGAAAAAGCGTATCTTATTCATCGTTCGAGTATTTTATGAGCAAAGATAGGAAATAAAAAAGGATGTACAAATAAAAAAGCGCACAAAATAAAATACTTTGTGCGCTTTGTGTCCTTTGTGGTCAATTTCTAATACTGCTCGTTCTTATTCGGAAAATCGCGCGACTTCACATCTTCTACATAATGCATCACCGCCTTGTTGATTTCTTCGTGCAAGTTGTGATAACGGCGTAAAAAACGCGGCGAAAATTCTTGATTCAATCCCAACATATCGTGAATAACCAGCACTTGTCCGTCAACACCGTCGCCTGCGCCAATACCGATAATTGGAATATTTACGCTTTCGGCCACTTTGCGTCCCAGCGTTGCCGGAATTTTTTCCAACACAATACCGAAGCATCCGGCTTTTTCAAGCAACATCGCATCGGAAACTAACTTTTGAGCTTCTTCTTCTTCGGTTGCACGCACGGCATAAGTGCCGAATTTATTGATCGACTGCGGCGTCAAACCTAAATGTCCCATCACCGGAATACCGGCTGAAATAATACGTTCAACGGATTCAACAACTTCAGATCCGCCTTCGAGTTTCACAGCATCAGCGCCTGTTTCTTTCATAATCCGAATGGCCGATTCCAACGCTTTTTTCGAATTACCTTGATATGAACCAAACGGTAAATCTACAACTACCAATGCTCGTTCAACAGCACGTACAACAGAAGCACCATGATAAATCATTTCATCAAGCGTAATTGGAAGCGTGGTACGGTGGCCTGCCATCACATTGGCAGCTGAATCGCCCACCAAAATCACATCCACATTCGATTGATCTATAATGCTCGCAAGCGAATAATCATACGCAGTTAACATCGCAATCGGAATGCGCGACTGTTTCATCTTCTGAAGCGTATGTGTAGTAATTTTCGACATCTCTATTTTTTTTATTCTTAATTTTTTGTCATGGCCATGCTAATGCCGGTCATCTAACCTTTAATGATTCGCACATCTCTTTGAGGAAACGGAATAGAAATCCCTTGCTCGTTAAAACGATCGAATATTTGAAAACGCAAATCACTTTTAACATTGTCGCGTATTGTAGAATCGTCGGTAAAGAAAAACAATTCAAATATCAAGGCCGAATCACCGAAATCCTGAAAACGCACAAAAGGTTTGTTGTACTGATTAATACTCGGATGAGCAGTCGCAACCTCAAGCAAGATTTTTTCAACAAGCCGGATGTTACTCTCGTACCCAACCCCGATCGTAATTGACGAACGTGTAAGCTGTTCCTTGTTATTGGTCCAGTTAATAACAGCATCGCTCAGAAACTGCGAATTGGGCACAATAACCGTATGGTTTTCTCCCGTAATAATCTCGGAAGTTCGAATACCAATATGTATCACACGGCCGACAACACCATTCTGAACTTCCATCAAATCGCCCACATGGATATTACCTTCAAACAGAATAAACACACCGCTGATCAAGTCTTTAAATAATTGCTGAAGGCCAAAACCAACACCTACCATCACTGCCGCCGAACTGGCTATAATAATACCCACATTAACATCTGCAATGTGCAAACAAATTATAATTGCAATAAACCAACATACATATTTGAATAACTGGGTGATAGATGTTGCCGTACCTTGTTCCGTTTTACCGGCTCTGGCCTTACGGTAAAAATAACGGCGGATAAACAAGGTTGCTGTCCATGTTGCCAAGATAACAACAAGAATAAGGACTAAATCAAGCAAGCTGATTGTAAAATGGTCTGTATTAATGAAATTATATTCGAAAATTTCCTTTAATGTCATTGCTTATTGAAGAATGTTCGGCAAAGATACATTATTTTTGCGATTTTTTACAAAAAAGGACGAAAAAATAGGTGAAAAGATTGTATTGAGTGGGAGTTTTGCAGTTTACTGCATGAATATCAATAAATAAAAAAAACCCTCCTTGAAAAGAAAAATAAACCCAGTGCTACCCAACACATAAAAAGATTTCAAGTTCAAGGAAGGCGATACAAAATTACAAATAAATTTTATATCTACCAAATTTTTTTTCAAAAAAAAGAAAAAAAGTAAAAAAAACATAGAAAAAATGCAGATATAATGTATTTTTCATTCAAAAATCGTATATTTGCATGAAAATAAAAACACCAAATCGTATGAAGAAAATCACGGGCTTATTGCTATTCGCTCTCTTTTGCGCGTCATCTATGCTTGCACAAACTGTAAATGACCCTGTCTTAATGATTGTTGGTCATGATACGGTGAGAAAATCCGAATTTGTTCGCATTTATAAAAAGAATGCCGGCGAAAGTCCTTCATATGATAAAAAGTCGCTTGATGATTATTTGGATTTAGCAGTTAATTTTCATCTGAAAGTTGTTGATGCTGAGGCTCAAGGAATAGATAAGCGCCCTGAAGTAGCCGAAGAATTGGAAATGTATCAAGAACAACTTAAACAGCCTTATTTGATTGATAATGAAATGCAAGAAAAGCTGTTGAAAGAAGCATACGAACACATGCGCTATGACTATCATGCTGCACATATTTTGTTTAGAGTACCCAAAGATCCAACGCCTGCCGACACACTTGCAGCCTACAATAAGGCAATGAAAGCCCGTGCGAGGATCTTAAAAGGCGATCGATTTCAAGTAGTTGCAGCAGAAATGTCGGAAGATCCAAAAGCAAAACGAGATAGCGGAGACATGAGTTATTTTACCGCTTTTGGTGTTGTATATCCTTTCGAATGCGCTGTTTATGAATTAAAAGGAGGAGGCGTTTCGTATCCTGTTCGTACCGAATATGGCTACCATATTATCAAATTGATAGACCAAGAGCCTGCTTTGGGAAAAATTAAAGCCTCGCACGTGCTTGTGAACGTTCCTCAAAGTGCAGATCCTGTCGAAGTGGAAACTGCTAAACGGAAAATAGATTCAGCTTACGCATTGCTTCAAAAAGGTAAATCTTTTGAAGAAGTGGCACGCAGTTTTTCTGATGATAAAAGCTCTTTGATTCGCGGCGGTATGCTTGCTGAATTCAATGTGAGCCGTATGGTGCCCGAGTTTATCGAACAATTATATCATTTAAAGCCAGAACAGTATTCTAAGCCTTTCCGTACGCAATTTGGATATCATATTGTGCAATTTCACAGCGCAACAGGTGTGGAATCATACGAAGCCGCCCGTGTTGAGCTTATCAACCGCTTGTATAGAGACCCTCGATCCAAATTGATTCAAACTTCTTTTATTCAAAAACTGAAAAAAGAATACAACTACACAGAAACGAAAGGTGCCTATGAGCAATTTTTAACATTGGTTGATGATCATATTTTGCAAGGAGAATGGACATTTACAAACGATGAAAAATTTAATAAGCCTTTGTTCAAATTAGGTGACAGTGTTGCTAAATTCTCAACATTTGCTTCGTATTTGGCAGAACGTCAGAGTCAAACGTTTGATGTGAATATGACGATTCCTAAATATGTGAAGCCTTATTATGATAATTTTGTGGACGATTATTGTGTAAACTATGAAGCACAACAACTGCCGCGCAAATATCCTGAATATGATGACCTTTTAAAGGAATATAAAGAAGGCATTTTATTATTTGAACTCACAAATGAAAAGGTCTGGCAACGTTCGCTGACCGATACTGCCGGTTTATCGGAATATTACGAGTTGCAAAAACATTGCCGCATGTGGCCGCCTCGTGCAAATGCCGTCATTTTTACATACGATGTTCGTTACATAAATACAGATGAAGTGCGCGCTTTTATGGAAAAAAATTATCGAAAGGGCAAAGAAAAGAAAATTGCCGACGTGAAAAACGCTGCTGCGAAAAAGTTTGATACGGCACATTATACCATTGTTTATGGCGTTTTTGAACCCAGTCAAGATAAAGTTTTGGATAAAGTAACTTGGGAAAAAGGACTTTCTCGTGACGTACTTAGCGGTCGCCCGCTCGAGAAAGGTTTTGTGTATATTTACGATGTATATCCGGCAACTTGCAAAACTCTTGAAGAAACACGTGGGGCTGTGATTGCCGATTATCAAACCTATCTCGAAAACGAATGGCTGAAAGAATTAAAAGCCAAATATCCCGTTGTGATTGATAGAAAAGTATTTAATAGCCTCATAAGATAAAAAAATGGTTAGTTTGAAAAAATATTTGCTTCTTGTGTTGTGCATATTTGCAGCTACCGCGTGCAACAGCAAGTCGGATAAAGGTAAAATGGTGGCTCGTGCTTACGGCGATTATTTGTATGAAGATGACATCAGCGAAGTTTTGCCTTTGGAAATGGCACCACATGACAGTGCAATCTTTGCGCAAGAATATATCCGTAAGTGGATTGAACAGAAGATTTTTGAATATAAAGCTGAGAAAACATTAAGCCGGAAGGAAAAGAAAATGGATGAGGAACTCGAAAATTATCGTCGTTCGCTCATTGCATTTGCCTACCAAAACAAAGTGCTCGAATCTTCGCTCGATACAAAGGTTTCAATCGATGAAGTACAACAATACTATGATCAGAACCGGGAGCAATTTCAGTTGAAAAATAACATCTTGAAGGTGCAATTTGTGCGCATTCTCAAAGATAATCCTAATGTTGAGCAAATTCAAAAATATATTTTCTCTGATAAATTAAGTAGCGACGAACTGAAAAAATTACAGAAACTATGTGAAGAAAATGCAGTCAATTATTTTTTAGATACGGATAAATGGTTGCTATTTAATGAATTGTTGAAAGGGATTCCTTTCGAAACCTATGATCAAGAAGAATTCTTACGACACAACCGTATGTTTCAAGTTCCGGATGGAAATGAAATCTATTTTGTTCATATTTATGATTTTAGAATTAAAGAAAGCCCTTCGCCTTTGAATTTCGAACAGCAAAAAATTACTTCTATCATCTTAAACCAACGCAAAGAAAAACTTTTGGAAAACTTGCGTGAAGAATTGGTTAAAGAAGCCACAGACAAAAAAGAGTTCGAAATTTATTAATTTTATTAGAAAAGATGCTCTCATTTATTAGAAAATATAGCTCAATTTCCTTATTGTTGTTGAGTTTTCCACTTTGTAGCATTGCTCAAGAAGGCGTTGTTATTGATCAAATTGTTGGCGTGGTTGGAAACCAAATAGTAAAACTGTCTGATGTGGAGGCACAGGTTGCGAACATGAAAATGCAAGGCGGTGAAATCACCCCAAACACGCGTTGTGAAGTATTTGAAATGATGATCGTTAATAAATTGTATGAAAATCAAGCGAATATTGATAGTGTTTTTGTTTCGGAAACAGATGTAGAGGCAGAACTTGACCGCCGTTTACGTTATTATATTGCCCAAATTGGCTCACGTGAAAAGTTGGAAGAATTTTATAAAAAGTCAATTCTTGAAATCAAAGAAGAATTTCGTGAAATGATTAAAAGTCAGCTTACTGCTCAACGAATGGAAGCTCAAATTACCAAAGATGTGAAAGTCACGCCGAGCGAAGTACGCAAATATTTCCAATCGCTGCCCTCTGATAGTGTTCCTCTAATTGCTACGCAATATGAGTTGAGCAGCATCATGAAAAGCCCGAAAGTCGGAAAAGCTGAACGCGAGGTTGTTAAACAACGCTTGAATGACTATCGCAATCGTATCTTAAAAGGTGAACGCTTTGCTACTTTGGCAGCCATTTATTCCGAAGATCCAGGATCTGCCAAAAAAGGAGGGGAGCTTGGCATGTTTACACGTGGCGATATGTATTCTGAATTTGAATCGGTGGCCTTTAGTTTGAAAGAAGGTGAAATTTCGCCCGTATTCGAAACTCCTGCCGGATTTCATATTGTTCAATTGGTTGAACGTCAAGGTGAAAATGTAAATGCGCGCCATATTTTGTTGCGCCCGAAACCTTCTGATGTTGAATTGATGCATGCTCGAACAGAACTGGATAGCGTTGCTCAACTTATACGCGACAGTGTTTATACATTTGAAATGGCTGCTGCTATGTTTTCCGACGATCCGAGCGGAAAAACCGGAGGGGTTTATACAAGTCCATACACCGGAAACTCCCTCATGTCGGCCGAAGAAATGGATCCGCAAATATTTTTTGTGATCGATCGTTTGGAAGTTGGACAAATTTCAGCGGCAGTGCCTGTTGAAAACGACGATAAACAGCAGGCTTACCGGATTTTTTATCTAAAAAAACGGACAACGCCCCACCAGGCAACGTTAACTCAAGACTATGACCGTATTTCGGATTTGGCGTTGGAAGCAGCAAAGAAAAAGCAAATGGAAGATTGGTTAAATCAGAAAGTATCTACCACCTATGTTCGTATTTACGACGATTTTAAAAATTGTCCTTTCAGATATTCGTGGTTTAAATAAAGAAAATAGAATATGAATATATCTTTTACCAGTGACGTAGAAGCGTTAGACGCTTTGAAAGAGCGTCATTTAAAGCTAAAACAAGAAATAGGCCGCGTGATTGTCGGTCAAGATGAGGTCGTTCGCGACATATTAATCAGTATTTTCGGTCGTGGCCATTGTCTTTTAATTGGCGTGCCCGGTTTGGCAAAAACCCTTTTGATTAATACGCTTTCATCGCTTTTGGATTTGCAATACAGCCGTATTCAATTTACACCCGACTTAATGCCGTCGGACATTGTCGGTTCCGAAATTCTGGATCAAAATAAAGAGTTTAAATTTGTAAAAGGACCTATTTTTGCAAATATTATTTTGGCCGATGAAATCAACCGTACGCCGCCCAAAACACAGGCCGCTTTGCTCGAAGCCATGCAGGAAAAAGCCGTAACCATTGCCGGCGTTTCCCACAAATTATCGGAACCGTTTTTTGTTTTGGCTACGCAAAATCCAATCGAACAAGAAGGAACCTATCCCTTGCCGGAAGCGCAGCTCGACCGTTTCATGTTCAATATTTATTTGGATTATCCAAGTTTGACGGAAGAGATTGAAATTGTGAAAAATACAACAATTGACAAAAAAATTGAATTGCCGAAAATCATGACGGCCGAAGAAATTCAATATTTTCAGCATGTTGTTCGGAAAATCCCGGTAACGGATAATGTTTTGGAATATGCGGTAACATTGGCGTCTGCCACACGTCCGAAAACTGCTGGTGCGCACGAATGGGCCAACCGCTATCTCTCTTGGGGTGCCGGTCCGCGTGCTTCACAATATCTCATTGTCGGGGCGAAGTGTCATGCTGCTTTGCATGGAAAATATTCTCCGGATATTGAAGATGTTCGCGCTGTTGCTTTGCAAGTGTTGCGCCATCGTGTGGTGAAAAATTACAAAGCCGACGCCGAAGGAATTTCGGTTGATGACGTCATTACCAAATTAATGTAAGAAACTTATGACTATAGATACCATCGTTTTTGATTTTGGTGGAGTTTTGATAGATTGGAATCCACGGCATTACTATAAGAATGTGTTTAAAGACGATGACAAAATGGAATGGTTTTTAAATAATGTTTGTCCGCCGGATTGGAATCTTGAGCAAGATAGAGGTCGCCCGTTTTCTGAAGCCATCGCAATTGCAAAAAACAAATATCCCGATTTATCAAAAGAAATTGAAGATTATTACAATCAATGGGAATACATGTTGAATGGCGAAATTCCGGGAACCGTTCAGATATTAAATGCTTTAGCACAAAATTATAAGATCTACGGATTAACCAACTGGTCGGCCGAAACATTTCCGGTTGCGCTCAAGAAATATTCTTTTTTATCTTTGTTGGATGGAATTGTTGTTTCCGGAGATGAGAAATTAATCAAACCGGATCCTCAAATATTCCAAGTCTTATTGAAACGTTACAATTTGCAAGCCGAAAGTTGCGTATTTATTGATGATAACCTTCAGAACATCGAAACTGCAAAAACATTGGGCTTCAATGCTATTCATTTTACAGATGCGGAAAATCTGAAAAAGGAACTGGCGTCGTTGAATCTCAATATATAGAAGTTGCAAGGTTTTATTTCTGTAGAATAAAACACGCCTGATCGCCGTCTTGGATTTCGTTCAGATGCCGAGTCATCTTTTTACAACTCTTTTTGTGGTTACGCGAAATTTTCAGATTTTCAGATAAAATAATATTTCTTGCGTATTTTTCACTGTCAAGCAGCTGGTCTTTTGTAGAATCGTATATGATTTCTTTGACTGTGAGCCCGTTTGCTTGTGCCAATAAATTAATACTGTTAGTTGTATGAAGGAAGAAATGCCTTGGAGCATCCAATTGGTACCAATCCACGCCATATTTGCGGAACGCAAAAGAATCGGACACCGGAATACGGATGAGTATTTTTCCGCCGGGATTTAACAGTCCGGACAGGTGTTTCATTATTTCATGCGGATTTTCTACATGTTCAAACGCATGGTGCAACATGATTAAATCTGCTTTTTCGTGGTAATTAACAATATCTTTTTTTAATATTTTAACTCCGTAAGGATACTCAATATCTTGTGCATTGTACGGTTCTATACCTGTTAAGTTTTTAAAACCCCAAACATGCATTTTATACAATAATTCCCCCGAACCACATCCGATATCAATAATTGCAGCGTCTTTTTTCAAATCTTTCAATACATCCAACCAAGCTGTATAACCCTTGATATGGGCCATTGCAGGTAATAGTGGGAATCTTGGGCCATGTAAATACCAATTAACAAAGAAACGCCATAAAAAATATTTCTTTTCTTTGAATTTTCCGTAAGAATAATAGTTCTCCGGATAATATTCAGCAATATTTTCGGGAAACTCTCCAATTTGCAGACAGCCGCAGACAGAACAACGAAAATATAGAAATTGATCGCGTGTTCCGAGCATCATCTCGCGAGCAATCATTGTTTGATTGCCTTCCGTATTTTGACATATTTTGCATGGATGATTCATAATCTTTCTATTTTAGGATTTCATAATTCCGGTATTCAAAAAAACGTTTTCCTGTCCATTTTTCAATCCATTGAAGAATTCGGTTTTTGAGCGATAAATTCCGTTTGTTGATGTCAAACTCAAAATCCCAATCCATTGAATTAATGCGTTTTTGCATTACTTTCGGATGAGTTTCATTGAAAAAAGTTAAGGAATCGATATTGTTGTAATCGTAAAGTTCGTCTTGTTTCACAACTTTTTTCTCTGCAAGTGAAGGAAGATTTGCTTGACCATTGTCATCATGATGGCGGCAATAAATGTAATACGGATTACGTACCCAGCCGTAGTGGTAAATGTGGGCATCGATTTCCTTTACGTTCAACTTTCGCCCATCTTTGCGAAAACCTTGTGCATCTCTGTAAGAACGAATGCGTTTGTCATTACGGATGATGCGGATTTCTTTGCGGTACCACTTACGTGAATTGGCTACATATTTGTAATTACCATAAAAATGCGTGTAGTTAAAGAGCAATCCTTCCACTTCCGGATTATCTTTATAGCGCTGCATTGCTTCTTTGATGTTGTCCAAATATTTTTCGTGCACCACTTCATCGGCCTGCATATAAAAAGCCCAATCGGAATCGGGGGCAATGGCGTCAAACGCTTTGTCGGTTTCAACAGCCAGTATTTTCAGGTCTTTTGTCAGACTTAAATCCCAAACAGTGTTGATAATCTTTATTTTGTCGGATTGAATGCTTTGAATCAATTCCAACGTTCCATCGTCGCTGTCGCCAACAGCCACAATAAACTCGTCGCATATTGGAAGAATAGATTGAATGGCTTCCACAACCGGATAGTCGTATTTTACGCCGTTGCGTACAAATGTAAAACCACTAACTTTCATAATCTGTCAAATTAAAAGTCTAAAAAGAACAAAAGTTTGAAGAGCATTCCTCAAACTTTTGTCAATCATTTTTATTATCCGCCGAAATCGTCGAATGCAATCATTTCTTTCGGAACGCCCAAATCGTCGAGCATTTTTTGAATAGCGGCATTCATCATCGGAGGTCCGCACAAATAATATTCGATTTCTTCCGGTTCCGGATGATTTTTTAAATAATTATCGAGAATCACTTGATGGATAAATCCTGTATATCCTGTCCAATTATCTTCCGGAAGTGGCTCTGAAAGCGCAACATTGAATTTGAAGTTTGGAAATTCTTTTTCGATTTTCTCGAAATCATCTTGATAAAACAATTCGCGTTTCGAACGTCCTCCGTACCAGAACGTAGCTTTGCGGTCGGTCTTTTTGGTAAGGAATTGGTCGAAAATATGCGAACGCATCGGAGCCATACCGGCGCCTCCACCGATAAACATCATTTCGCGTTTGGTGTCTTTGATAAAGAATTCGCCGTAAGGACCCGAAATCGTCACTTTGTCGCCCGGTTTGCGGGAGAAAATATACGATGAACAAATACCCGGGTTTACATTCATAAAACCGCCGTTTTTGCGATCGAACGGAGGCGTTGCAATACGGATATTCAACATAATGATGTTGTCTTCCGCCGGGTGGTTGGCCATTGAATACGCACGGAAAATGGGCTCCGAGTTTTTCATTTTCAAATTCCACATCTTGTATTTATCCCAATCCGGATGATATTCTGGTTGGATATCCATGTCTTTGAAATCAATTTCGCAAGTCGGAACGTCAATTTGAATATATCCGCCGGATTTGAATTTGAGGTGTTCGCCTTCCGGCAATTTTACTACAAACTCCTTGATATAAGTAGCCAAATTATTATTCGAAACCACTTCGCACTCCCATTTTTTAATTCCGAATACTTCTTCCGGAATTTGAATGTCCATGCTTTCGCGAACTTTCACTTGGCAACCCAAGCGCCAGTTGTTTTGTTGTTCTTTACGCGTAAAAAATCCGGTTTCAGTGGGCAAAATGCTTCCACCGCCTTCGGTTACCTGGCATTTACACATTCCACAAGTTCCGCCGCCGCCGCAGGCTGATGGCAAGAAGATTTTTTCGCCTGCCAACGTGGAAAGGAGCGAAGACCCCGGTTGGGTTTCGATTTCCCTTTCGCCGTTGATGTTGATTTTAACGGCTCCTTGCGGAGTTAATTTCTTACGTGCATACAGCAACATCGCCACCAATAAGAGGATAACGATTAAGAAGATGCCGACGCCCATCAATACTACAAGAGCAAGTGAATTCATTTATCTTTTTATTTTAGATTCGTTGATTTATTTTTTGATTGAATAGTTTGAGCGGTTTGAATAGTTTGTTTTATTCTCCGTTCTCAACTTTCCATTCTACATTATAATTTTATTACCATAAAACTCATAAACGCAATAGCCATGAGCCCAGTCATAATAAATGTGATTCCCAATCCTTTCATTGCAGGCGGAATTTGCGAGTAGCGCGCTTTTTCGCGCACAGCGGCAATACCCACAATGGCAAGCATCCAGCCGATTCCCGAACCGAAGCCGAAAACAGTAGCTTCTGCCAAGGTTTCGTATTCGCGTTCCTGCATAAAGAGAGAGCCTCCCAAGATGGCGCAGTTTACAGCAATCAAGGGTAAGAAAATTCCTAAAACAGAATATAAAGACGGAGAAACTTTTTCAACAATCATTTCCACCAATTGAACCACAGCTGCAATAACCGCGATGAACATGATGAAACTCAAGAAACTCAAGTCCAAACTTGCAAATTGAGGTCCGGCCCATGCCAATGCTCCTTTTTTCAAAAGGTAGGTGTCAAGCAAATAGTTGAGTGGTGTACAAATAAGCATTACGAAAACAACCGCAACGCCCAATCCCATGGAGGTTTTTACGGTTTTGGAAATAGCCAAATAGGAGCACATCCCCAAAAAGTACGCAAAAATCATATTGTCTATAAAAATAGACTTAACGAATATATTAATTAAATTTTCCATAATTCAAAATAACTAAATGTGGATGTCTATTTTTCTTGCAAATCTTTGTTTTTGGCACGTTGTACCCAGATGATAATACCAACCGTAATCAATGCCATTGGAGGCAAAATCATTAAGCCGTTGTTTACATAACCTGCGTCATAAGCGGCTTGTGGAACAACTTTATAACCCCACAAAGTTCCCGATCCGAGCAGTTCGCGGAAGAAGGCAACGATGATTAAAATAATACCGTATCCGGCGCCGTTGCCGATACCGTCCAAGAACGATTGCCATGGTTTGTTGGCCATTGCAAAGGCTTCCAAGCGTCCCATCACGATACAGTTGGTAATAATCAAGCCGACAAAAACCGATAATTGTTTGCTGATGTCGTAAGCAAAGGCTTTCAACACCTGGTCTACAATAATTACCAAAGCGGCAATAACCATCAATTGGACAATGATACGGATGCGTGAAGGAATGGTATTGCGCAAAAGCGAAATCACCAGGTTCGACATTCCTACAACCACCGTTACCGAAAGGGCCATTACAAAAGCCGGCTGCAGCTTAACGGTTACCGCTAATGCGGAACAAATGCCCAAAACTTGAATGGTAACCGGATTGTTTTTGCCAAGCGGACCGGTTAATAATCTTCTGTTTTTGAGGGAGAACAAAGGTTCTTTCTCTTTATTTGTATTTTCCATAGTCTAAAAATTCAAAAATTTAATGATGCAAAGATTAGAAAGGAAATCCTTGATCTTTCGGATTTACCGAATCGTTTTTTGCTTGTTTTGCTTCTTTCGCTTTTCGCGCAGCTTCAGCCGCTTTGCTTTGAGCTTCGGCATTTGCACGTTCTTGGGCTTCAACTTTAGCCAACGAATCGGCAACAGCTACACTATTTTCATCAGGAAGCATATCCGTATTCGGAGCATTTTCCAATTGTTTTTTGAAATAATTCAAATAATTCAACAAGCAATTTTGAAGCATATCGGAAACGCCGTTTGAAGTCAACGTACCACCGGAAATGGCGTCCACACCGTGTTTTGGGTCCATATTGCTGTTTGCAAGCCCACCTTTTACCAATGTAACAGAAGTGAAATTACCATTATCATCAAAAATAGTTTTGCCGATAAATTGTTCTTGGAATTTAGGGGTGTTGATTTCTGCACCTAAGCCCGGAGTTTCGCCTTTGTGGTCAAACACAGCGCCAACAATGGTTTTAAAGTCATTTTTCAATGCAACATATCCCCAAATCGGACCCCAAAGACCTTTTCCCAACAATGGAATAATATAGGTGTTTTCGCCGTTGTTGTCGCAAACGAAAATCGGGAAAACCGGAGTTTCCTTGCTTTTACCGGCTTCAACTTCTTCTTTGAGTTTAAGTTGAGACTTTAAATCTAAATCGAAAGCACGAATGTTGCCGAGTTCTTGCTTGCCGTCGGCATAAATACCAACGACATCGCCGTTCAAGTCAACAACGAGTTCTTGTTTGATTTTCATTCCATACAATTCCTCTGCATCACTTTTAGTAGAAGTAATATTTGCGGAAGTGAGAATATTTTGAATTTTTTCAATATTTACATTTCGATCTTGAAAAGGTTGCAAAACAACCGCTGTGACAGACAAGATCGCAGCAACGACAACAACAAGTATCGTTGCATATATAAAGATATATTTATTTGAAAACATAATTTTAAATTTCTGGTTTTGCGTCATGGCGGCATCGAAGATGCGCGGCCATCCGGTATTTATTTGGTACTATTTACTGTTTTTAAACGTTTCAAGCGGCGGTTGATGTTTCCTTGAACAACAAAATGGTCGATCAGCGGAGCAAAAGTGTTCATCAATAAAATTGAAAGCATCATGCCTTCCGGATAGGCAGGGTTGAATGCACGTACTAAAACGGCAATCAAACCGATTAAAAATCCGTAAATCCATTTGCCTTTATTGGTTTGAGCAGCAGTAACAGGGTCTGTGGCCATAAACACGGCACCAAACAACAAGCCTCCGATCAACAAATGGTCCATCGGGTTGATTTGTGTGTATGGATTTTCGGGACTTCCGAAGAGTTTAATAATGAAACCCATCGAAATCGCTCCTAAAACAACAGAAAGCATTACGCGTAAACTTCCGATGCGCGTAAATAATAAGATAGCTGCACCGATTAGAATACATAATTTAGAGGTTTCTCCTACAGAGCCGGGAATAAGGCCCATGAAAGCTGTTTCACGGATGGCGGAGAATTGTTCAACTTGTCCGGCAGCGATGTTTGCCATTGGCGTTGCACCGGAGAAAGCATCGGCTTTTTCTGCGATCCATACTTTTTCACCCGACATGTCTGACGGATAAGCAAAGAAGAGGAAAGCACGGGCGATAAGCGCCGGATTCCAAATATTCATACCTGTTCCGCCAAATACCTCTTTACCGATTATAACTGCAAAGATAACGGCCAAAGCCAACATCCATAGTGGAGTATCGGGAGGGCAGATCAACGGAATTAAAAATCCGCTCACCAAATAGCCTTCGTTTACTTCGTGGCCGCGCATTTGTGCAAATGCAAATTCAATACCCAATCCCACAACGTAAGAAACGATGAACATTGGAAGCACTTTCAAAAAGCCATAGAAGAACGTTTGCCAGAAGTCTGCATTTTCGCTTACGGAAAGGAAATGTTGGTACCCCACATTGTACATGCCGAAAAGGGCACAAGGTACCAATGCGAGAATTACTACGGTCATGGTACGTTTCATATCAACGCTGTCGCGGATATGGGTACCTTTTTTCGTTACATGATTCGGAACATATAAAAATGTTTCGAATGCATCGAAAGTAGAATGAAAGATTTCCAATTTTCCACCTTTTTGGAAATTTGGTTTGATCTTATCTAAAAAATTACGTAACATTTTAAATTATGTTGTTTTATGAATTAGCTGATTAAATTTGAATTAGAACATTTCTCTGCGAATGAGTTCTTGTCCGTTGCGGATGATTTCCTGGATTTCGGTTTTTGAAGTGTCGATATATTCGCACAAAGCGAAATCTTCGGGGTCAACTTCGTAAATACCAAGATTTTCCATGCTTTCGAGGTCTTCGATGATACACGCTTTAATTAGTTGAAGCGGATAAATATTCATCGGCAATACTTGTTCGAATTGTCCTGTTAATACAAACGCGCGGCGTCCGCCGTTGAGGTTGGTATCCAATTTATATTGATGTCCGGGACGAAGCCAAGAGAAAAAAGTACGCGAGAAGCTGAATTTATTGAGTCCCGGCATAGCCCATCCTGCAAATTCGTAGTGGTTTCCCTCAGGAATAACGCTGATCATGTGGTCGTAAAAACCAAGGTAGCCGTCGGCTGCAATTTGAGTACCGGTAAGCACGTTGCCGCTGATATAACGTACATCAGTTGCATTTTCATCGATATTATTTTCGATTAATTTATCGATACAAGCGCCACTCAATACTTTATGATAGCCTGTTCTTTTCAATTCTGAACCTGCCAAAGCTATGATTTTAGTGGAATCGTAACGGCCTTCGAGAAACAAACGTCCGATGATAATCACATCTTGCGCATTCACATGCCAAACATTTTCACCTTTATTAATAGGATCAATGTGATGGATTTGAACACCTACATTACCTGCAGGGTGAGGGCCGCTGAATTTGTTGATTTCTACATTTTTAGAGTTCAAAAATACGTCCGAACAAGTGTTGGTTGTATGAATATTCAAATGCAGTTTACCGTTGGTCAGCTTTTTCAGCGCATTCAAACCGGTTTGGAACTCATTGCCTTGTCCGTGGGCAATAATATCATAGTCGGGCGCCATCGGAGCTGTGTCAAATACTGAAACAACAATAGCTTTCGGCTCTTGATCGGGGTTGGCGATGATGTTGAAAGGACGTTGACGAATACAAGCCCACAAACCGCTTGAAAGAAGCTCTTCTGTGATTGCTTCTTTGGTTAATTGCTCCGGATTTGCTTGTTGGAATGAAATATGCTGTTGTTCTTTGTCAGCCTCAATGAGGACTGCTTCAATCACACGTTTTGCACCGCGGCGGATTTCTGTTACTTTTCCACTAACAGGAGAAGTAATAATCACGCGAGGATTGTGTTTGTCAAAAAACAACGGACTTCCGGCTTTTACCAATGCGCCTTCTTCTACAGAAAGTTTTGGTGTAAGGCCGTAAAAATCGGTTGGTTTTACAGCGTACTTGTTCGTAATCAAGGTGGACGCAATCAGAGATTTGTCCGCCGTTCCTTGTAGTCTGATGTCAAGACCTTTTGATAATTTGACTGTTTTTGCCATTTTTAATTTTTCAAAAAGAATTGGCAAATATACTAAATAAAAATGGTATATAAAAAAAATAAATGTAAATAATTGAATTGAAATAATTTGTTGTTTCGTTTTTTTGAGAAATTCATGTCTGAATGTTCCAATATTTTTTGTACATTTGCATGATGATTAGAAAAGTAAAATATATTTTGCTCATGTTTTGCTGTACGTCGGTGATGTTTGCACAAAACTTGAAAAGCATTCAGTTACATCCGGTTGGGAACATTGTCGGGAAGGCGATTTTGGATCTTCATGGCGATGACAGGCTTGTGTTATCGTTTGACGATTTGGATGATGAAATGCGAAATTATCGATACGCTTTCATTCATTGTAATGCCGATGGAACGCCTTCGGATTTGAAGACTTTTCAATACTTGGAAGGATTTGTCGATTTTCCGATTGAAAATCCTGAATTCTCGTTCAACACATTACAACCTTACGTTCATTATGAGTTTGAATTTCCGACCGTTAATAATCGTTTTTTGAAATCCGGAAATTACTTGTTGCGTGTTTTTGAAGAATATGAGCCGGAGAAAATTCTAATTGAACTACCTTTTGTGGTGCTGGATCAAAAAGTTGGAATTACCGGAACTGTCAGAAAACCGATTCGTTATGAATATCAAAACAGTGGTCAGCAGTTGTTCTTTAAAATGATTGTAGATCCTTCGTTTGAAATAATAGAGGCTTATCGCACATTGAAAGTTGTGGCTCAGCAAAACGGACGCATAGACAATGTACATTGGTTGAGGCCTAAGTATGTCAACGGCAATGTGTTCGATTTTGACGATGATGATAAAAATGTATATGAAGGCGGCTCAGAGTTTCGCTATTTTGATATGAAATCATTGGATTATAAGACCCAATTCATCCAAAAAATAGGTCGTGAAAACGATACGGTTAAGATTCAATTGAAACCTGGTAAAAGCCGTCATATCGATTATTATATGTTTGATGAAGATTTGAATGGCGAGTATTATATCAAGGCGGATCGCAAGGAAGTGAGCCGCATTGAATCCGAATATGTGATGGTGCATTTTGTGTTGGAATCGCCTTACAAAAAAGGCGACGTGTATATCAACGGCGCGCTTACGAACTGGAAGAATACACCGGAAGCAAAGATGGAATACGATTTCGATTTGGGCGCATATATCAAATCGCTTTATTTAAAACAAGGCTATTACAATTATCAGTATTTGTATTGCCCAAGCGAAGTACCGGAGCCTTGTAGTGTACGGGAATTTGAAGGAAGCCACAACGAAACGATCAACGATTATTATATTTTTGTGTATTATCGTGCACCGGCAGAGTATTATGACCAGTGCATCGGATACGCAAAGATAATTAGGAATTAAAAATTAGGAATTAAGAATGATTGAAGAAATCTTAACAAGGCTATATGAAAATTATACTAGCGAAAAGCCTATTGAATGCACGCTTCTACCGGCATCAGGTTCAGATCGAAAATATTATCGTATAAAGAGTGAACGGCATCATTTCTTGGGTGTTTTTAACGTTGATGAGAAAGAAAATCGTGCATTTATTTCGTACACTAAACACTTTACAAAGCATGGTTTGAATGTGCCTGATATCTGTTTTGAATGTGCTGATGATAAACGTGTTTATTTGATTAAAGATTTAGGTGATACAACCTTGTATGCGCGCTTGTGCGAATTGCGAAAAGGCGAAGAGTTTCCGAAAGAAATACTTCCGTATTATGAGAAAGCGATTCGCGCTTTGGTGCGGTTTCAAGTGGAAGCGGGAAAAGATTTGGATTATAGCGTGGCTTATCCGCGTGCGGCATTCGACCGCCGTTCGATGCTGTGGGATTTGAATTATTTCAAATATTATTTTCTCAAACTTTCCGGCGTTCAGTTTGATGAAGAATTGTTGGAAAACGATTTTCAAAAGTTTATGGATTTCCTGTTGGAAGCGCCGTCGGATTATTTTTTGTATCGCGATTTTCAGTCGCGCAACATCATGATTTTTCAGGATGATGTATATTTTATCGATTATCAGGGTGGTCGGAAAGGTGCGCTGCAATACGATTTGGCTTCGCTTTTGTATGATGCCAAAGCCGATTTGACGAATGATGTGCGCCAGTATCTATTGCAAATTTATATTCAGGAATTGAAAAAATATTTGCAGTTTGATGAAGAAAAATTTGTCGGGTATTTTTACGGTTTTGTTTTTATCCGCATCATGCAGGCCATGGGTTCTTATGGCTTTCGCGGTTATTACGAACGAAAGGAGCATTTTCTGAAAAGTATTCCGTATGCATTGAATAATCTGGAATATTTATTGAAAAATAAGCGTTTGCCGTTGTCGCTTCCTGCAATCGAAAATGCTTTTTCGCAGTTGCTCAATAATGAAGGTTTGCGAACGATAACACCGGCAAATACGCAGTTGACGGTGACGGTTTGCAGTTTTTCATACAAAAAAGGCTGGCCGCAGGATTCATCGGAAAACGGCGGCGGCTTTGTGTTTGATTGTCGCGGATTGCCTAATCCGGGCCGTGATGAAGCATATAAAACACAAACCGGAAAAGATTTGCCGGTGATTCAATACTTGGAAAAACAACCGGCTGTGAAAGTCTTTATTGATGATGCTTTCCGTGTGGTTTCGCCTACCATTAAAAATTATATCGAACGCGGATTTACGCATTTGTTTATCGCTTTCGGCTGTACAGGCGGACAACACCGCTCGGTGTATAGTGCCGAACAAATGGCGAAGAAGATTAAAGAAACATTCGGCGTAAATGTGGTAGTGAAGCATCGGGAGTGGGATTGATTGAAAGGAAGAGTGAAATGGGAAAGTGGTGGGGATATCTTGGATGTTTTGGATTAGCAATACTGTTGGGATTATGTATATTTGCTGTATGGACTATCAATGAAGATATTGAAATTGGAATAACGATGGGGATATGTATTTGGTTTACCATGTTAATTTCTACAATAAAAATAATAGAAGACTACAAGAAAAAGAGGTCTTCAAAAAAATAATTTTGCAGACTGAAAAAAAAGTAGTACTTTTGCGCCGGAAAGCTGCCAGAGTGGTCGATTGGGACAGCCTCGAAATCTGTTGTACTCGTGAGGGTACCGGGGGTTCGAATCCCTCGCTTTCCGCGCTAAATAAGGCGAACTCAAAGGTCTTTAAGATTTTTCTTGAAGACCTTTTTTTGTAAAAGTCGGTACTTTTTCGTATTTTTACAGCCAAATGTTAGCCAATTGTTGTCCTATTCTTAGCGGAAAAATTTACCTGCATTCCTCGCAAAATTCACAACTCTCATTTTCAGATTCAAACTCCAAAGTTGGGTGCTGAATATGTTTCTCTAAAAGTTTTTTACGAAGGTCGCATTTCAATTTATGCGTGTCGATATTATTAGCAACAATGATGTGAACAGTCATAATTGCATATTCGCCATCCATGGTCCATAAATGTAAATCGTGAAAATCAATCACGCCCGGTGTTGAGCGAATAACATCTTCAACTTCTTCCCGATTAACATTGTCGGGTGTTCCCTGCAAAATCACACGCATGGTGTCGCGGAGATTTTTGTAGATATTCGAAAGGATATAGGCTGTAATACAAAGTGAAAGGATAGGGTCCAAAATCGGAAAATCAACAAACATCATCACAATACCTGCGATTAATACGGCCGCCCAGCCTAAAACATCTTCGAGCAAGTGTAGAGAAACCGTACGTTCGTTAAGTGAAGAACCTTTTTGCAAACGCAAAACCGCAGCGCCGTTGACGATAATTCCGAAAACCGCCAGTATCAACATTCCTTTGGCGTTCGGCTCTTGCGGCTCAATCAAGCGATGAATACACATGTTGATGACAAAAAATGAACCAACTAAAAGCACTACCGAGTTAATGAGTGCGCCTAACAGAGAAAAGCGTTTGTAGCCGTATGAAAATCTATTATCGCCTTTTTTACCCGAGAGTTTTTGAAAATACCAGGCAAGTCCGAGCGAAAGGCTGTCGCCGAAATCGTGCAAAGCATCGGACATAATGGCCACACTGTTAGTCAAAATACCGCCGACCAACTCGATAATGCAGAAAAAGAAATTCAGGAAAAATGCAACCTTGATATTTTCTCCAGCATTGTTTGTATGCGAATGGCTGTGCGTATGCCCGGAATGATCGTGTTGATGTGCCATTGCAGCAAAAAAATTAATTTGTTTTCATCGAAAACTTCACAGCTTTCAACTCGGCATTTGCTTTGTTTACTTTATTTTTCAACGAGGCCTTGAACGTTTTCATTTTCTTCATTTTTTCGACGTCGCCAACAGCCATAATTTGCAACGCCAAAATAGCGGCATTTTGTGCGCCGTTGAGGGCAACCGTCGCCACCGGAATACCCGGAGGCATTTGCACGATAGCGAGCAAAGCATCCATCCCTTCGAGCGAGGCTTTGATGGGCACGCCGATAACGGGTAGGGGGGTGAGAGCGGCAATTACGCCCGGCAAATGTGCAGCCATACCGGCCGCTGCAATAATCACTTTGATGCCGCGTTCTTCGGCAGAGCGTGCAAATTCCAAAACTTCATCGGGCGTGCGGTGTGCCGATAGAGCGTGGATTTCGAAAGGAATCTGCATTTCGTCGAAAAACTTCGCCGCTGCTTCCATGACGGGCATATCGGAGGTGCTGCCCATTACAATGCTTACTTCTGGTTTCATAGGATTGAGGATTGAGGATTGAGGATTGAGGATTGCAACATTGTCAATTCTCAATTGTCCATTGTCAATTATTTTGGTTTGTATTCTGATTGTTTTAATATTTCTTGAGCTGTTGTTTTTTCGGAGAACAGTTCTTTCATCGAGATGCCTGTTTTATCAACATATTTCGATATGATTTGATAGCCAAACCATGCGCTTAGTCGTGATGGCGATCCCGGAAAACCATTGGTTGTCGGACCGTCGCCAATGAAATTGCGGAATTTGTAAATGTCTTGTTCAAACAGCAAACGGTTTTGAATGAAAAATGCCCACATTTGCGCTTCATTTTTTTTGCACCATTCCAACTGTTCTTTGCTGTATGCAAATTTTATTTCCTGAGATTCGCTTGGCAATGCTTTGTCGATAAAATACCAGATTTTACCTTGATAAATGATGTGATCCAAGAAATTATTTAAGGCGATGTTTCTTGAAATCTCAGTATTTGCAACGGACATTGCAATGTCGGTCATCATATATTTCTCATCGCAACGATCGCTTAAATAGTGGGCAATTCCGGCTTTCGGGTATTCGGGATAGTCGGTTCCTAAATACAAATCCAGTGCCAAAACCAAAATGCTATCTTGAAAAATTACACGGTTTTCGTAGTCATAAGCGGAATAATACGTGTAAACTACCGGCATTTTTTCCGGCTTTTCCATTAATAAATTACAATGTAAAAAAAGTTCGCTTAAATGGGTTTTGAGTTTCGATAAATCGCCATATTTTGCTTCAACAGCTTTGTAGCCTTTGATGTTTTGCGGATCGGTAAGAAAATTACGTACTTGCAAAATACTCATAGTGTCGTCTAAATCCGCGCCGTCGAGCAAGATGGTAAATTCTTTTTTCAGACTTGTTAAACCATTTTTAACATCGTTTGGATTAAGTTTGAAAATAGCCTCGTCATACCGATGAATCTCCAATGTTTTCGCGCTTTCTTGAATTTCTTTTTGTGAAATGTTTTTCTGCTTGCAAGCAAAAAAACAAATCGCAAAAATGGATAATAAAATTATTTTTTTCATAATATATTCATGTATTTTTACAAAGGGCAACCGCAAGGATTTGCCCCTACAATCCGTCGCTAAAAAATCTTAAATCCAGCGGTTACTCTCAATGTTTTATTCTGACTGCCTAAACTTTCAATTTTGTATATGTCGGTCATACTCCATTCGTAACGGGCGTCAATGGTGATAAAGGCAAAATCAAAACCAATACCGACTTGCACAAATGCAATTCTGTCGGAAAATTTCACATCTTGAATGTCTATTCCGCCTTGGGTTATTTTGTAAAAATCATCTTGGATAAACGAAAAAACAGGGCCGCCACAAATACGGATACTCATCTTTTCGGGCTTGTAAAGATAAAAACCGAGCATTACGGGGATGTCGATTGCATCGTAGTTTATATCTTGCAAAATGACATCTTCGTTCGAATTGTCTTTGGTTTCCAAATAGCCGCCGCGCTTGCTCCAAACTACTTCCGGCTGTATATACACAACGGTTCCAATATCTGCACGAACAAAACCTCCTCCGCAAAAATTATTTTGAAATTCATTCTTTAAAACGGTAGAGTTTTGCAATTCATTTACAAGTTTGGATGTATTGAAACCTGCGAATGCACCGAAGCTAAATTGTGCAAAAATACTCGACCCGATGCTTGTAAAAAGCAGAATTCCGAAGAATTTAAGGGTTTTTGTTGAAAAAAAATGGCACATGTCAGCTACTTTATTTGTATATTCTGTAAAAAAAATATACTTTTGTAAATAAAATTCAATTAACCAATATCAAAGGTAAGAAAAATTCTGCAAAAATATACTATATGAAAAAACATTTATTCACAATTCTTTGTTTGTTTGCATCAACGTCTTTTTTGCATGCTCAAGACATAAAACCTTCGCCGGAAGAGTCTACAGAAGAACGTAAGCCTATTCGCATAGGGATACTTGGAAGCTCAAATCTTAACTGGATGAAACCGGAAATGGATGCATTGGAACGTAAAGGAATGACGCTGACAGTTTCACCTGCGGTAATGCTGGATTTTAAAATTTGGAAAAATATTTATTTCTCGTCCGGTTTAGGGTTAAATTTTATGGGCGGCAAGCTGTCATATCCGGAAGATCTGATTCCGTATGGAGCGGATACGGCTTTTGAAACCAATCCGAATAAGTTGAGACGCTACGGAATTACCTATTTGGAAGTTCCGCTGGCGGTGAAAATTCATACCGGCGATTTTGGAAATTGGTCGTTTCATGGAAATCTGGGTGCGAATGTTGATTTTCGGTTAAAGGCACGAGCAATCGATGAATATAAGAATTTTAAGTCGACAACTTACGGTTATATTCATGGAACATTGTTGCAAGATGTGAATATTGACGACCGTATTAATTTTGCTGCAGTTTCGGCACATATCGGAGCGGGAGCCGAATATGCCATCGGAGGAAATACATCTTTGACTTTCGGGGTGGGTTTTAATTTCGGACTTACCGATATTTTGGGCGATAAACAAGGTGTTCAAGGCGAAGATCCTGTTGCCAAACTTCGTCAATTGCAATTGAGAGTTGGCGTGATTTTCTAAATGAGAAAACATGAAAATTGCTGTTGCACAATATCATTTTCGGCCAAATAATTTTAGTGAAAATTTCAAGAAAATAAAATCGGCTATTGCAGAAGCTAAAGAACAGAAGGCTTCTTGTGTGGTGTTTCCTGCATTTGCAATTTCCGGATTCCCTCCACACGATTTGTTGCTTTATGCCGGTTTTATTAAGAAATGGCAGCAGCAAATTGATAAAATTTTAAAAATCAGTAACGGAATTTCCATTGTCATCGACAGCGTTTTTCAAGAAGATGAAAAATTATTTCACCGGATCGTTTTGATTAAAGATGGAAAAATTCAGGCTTTTCGCGATGATGAACATCCTGCGGATACGGCTTTTTTCAAGAAAACAAATTATTTTGTAAAAGGGAATTCGGGCTCCGTTTTTGTGATTGAGAATACGGAAGTTCGTGTTTGTTTTGAACATGAATTGAATTATTTTTCAACTTCCGGATCGGATGTGGAATGCTGTATTGTCTTACAGAATAAGCCTTTTGAATACGATGTTTTTGAAAAACAAGAACAGTCGTTTTGCGAATTTGCGAAGAAAAACCGTATCAAAACCATTGTTGTAAATCCTGTTGGAGGAGAGACAAGTCTGGTATTTTCCGGAGCTTCTTTTGCAATCGATGCGCAAGGCCAAATTACAGAACAAGCTCCTTTTTTCAAGGAAGAACTGTGGGTATTTGATAGTTCAAACCCAAATGCCACCGGATGGCTACGCACCTGCGGTGATCGCCATGACGAAATTTCAAATTCGAAATCCGAAATAGCCCTCGTTCACGACGCCCTTGTCCTCGGTATCAAAGATTATTTCAAAAATGCGAACTTAAAAACCGCCACACTTGGGCTTTCCGGAGGCATTGATTCTGCCGTAGTTTTGCCGTTGGCAGTGGAGGCATTGGGACGTCAAAATGTGTCTGTTTTGCTGATGCCGTCGCAGTTTTCGAGCGATCATTCGGTAACGGACGCCATCCGGTTGGCTGAAAATTTAAGGGTGCAATGGCATGTGGTGCCCATTAAAGATATTTATCATTCGTATCAAAAAGAAATGCATGCCATCTTCGGCGATCTGCCGTTCGGATTGGCGGAAGAAAATTTGCAGGCACGTATCCGCGGCTCGTTTTTGATGACGTATGCCAACAAATTCGGACATGTTTTGTTGAACACATCCAACAAAAGCGAATCGGCAGTGGGGTATGGCACCATGTACGGCGACCTTTGCGGCGGCTTAGCGGTAATTGCCGATTTATATAAAACGCAAGTGTATGACCTGGCGCGATACATCAACCGGAAAAAAGAAATTATTCCCGAAAATATCATCACCAAAGCGCCTTCTGCCGAATTGCGTCCGGATCAAAAAGATTCCGACTCCTTGCCGGATTATGATACGTTGGATAAAATTTTATATGCTCATCTCGAACTTAAACAAGACGAAAAGCAGCTTGTGAAATCGGGCTTTGATGCGACTGTCGTTGAACGCACCTTGCGTTTGTTACGCAACAGTGAATTCAAACGCAAGCAAACCGCTCCGGCAATTAAAGTTTCATCGTGTACGTTTGGGATTGACAGGGTGATGCCGTTGTAAAAAAACGTAGAGACGTTGCATGCAACGTCTCTACAAGAAGAACAATCACTTTCAATAAATCCCTTCCATAGCCCGTGCAGAGGGCGAAACCACCAGTTTGTCCTTGAAAATTAATCCATCTGACAACGAACAGAAAAACCGTAAGAAAGAGTGATGTTTCCACGATATACTGTGGATATGCTATTATCAGAACTGCGGTACCATGCCGATGTTATGCAGCCGGAAGAGCTCCATAAATAAGCATGTGACCCTCTGATGTTGAAAATTAAACCGTTATAATTACGACATCCTGCTGAAAGTAAGGAGAACCCAATAGACTGTTTAACGCTGGAATTAAAGGGGGAAGATTTTAAAGAGGCAGCTGCATTTGTTCCGCTCCATCCGGTGAAAGTATTATGATTTTTAGTTCCTGTTTCAACTGCGTTTAACATATCGCCCCACTCTCTATCAGAAGGTACGTGCCATCCCGGTGGGCAAATACCCCGACTACAGGCCGAAGTCGGGTTACCAGACGCTGCATTTGTGAATATTTGTGACGAAGCTGGTTCTGACCATGTACCAACACCGTCGGTCGAAACAGCGGCTTCCCATGTGTAAAGAGCACCCCAAGTTGCACATTCGGTTAATGTTGTGGCTGTAGATGTGTTTGAAACTCCAGGGCACCAAAAACTGCCAATACCAGGAACCCCATTCGTCGTAGTTGTAAAAGGATTACTTGGTGTTGAACGAAATGACAAACCTGTTTGATAATTCAAATTCTCGCGCATCCACCATTTATTATCAGCCATAAGAATAATTTCATAGGTTTTCCCGTCGCGAGGATCTGTTATTTGGCGAATATTTCCTGTGGTTTCACTACCAGTAATAGTTGTTAATGCATTTAGGCTTGAAACATCTTGCATTGTAAAAATAAAATCTTGTTCAATTACACAATATGTAGAGTTCGTTGCGGTAGCTGATAAAGTAAAAGTTTCTCCATTGTCGGTTGGTAAAAGTGAAGAGAAGTTTAATGTAACAAAAGCGTTTGATGTATTATTGTTGGAAATTACAAACGTTGGTGCTGTTGAAAGTGTATTGTTTTTCATGATTAAGGAAAATGTCCATGTTCCACTTGTACTCGGAACAGAAAGCTCATAAGGAATGCTTTTCTTGCTTGTAGTATAATCGATTGTTGCATATGTTTGTGTTGAAAAATTGCAAGATGCTCGAGCAAATTGAATTTTAAATTCTTCATTGCAATCTCCTTCTACACAACGCACGGACAAAGCGTCCGCACGATTTTGCGTAGAAGTGCTGGTTTCTAAATTCGAATTATGAATAAAAATTTTTGAACTTGCTTGTGTACCGTTCGCGTTTGGTGTGCTCGTCCAGAAAAGAGCCTGCGTACCGTTGCCCGAATAGGCGCCAGCAGTGGTACGCAAGCCCGCAGCCAAAGCAGAGAACCCGTATGTATTATCATTTTGTAAAGCCGAATTTGTCCAGTATTTTTTCCATGCTTGATTATTGGAAAAAGTTCTGCGAGTAGTATCTTTCAATAATTTTCCGGCATTTGTTGTTCCTCCCATTTTTGTAAAAAGCAAATTCCACTCATTATCCGTTGGTAAATGCCATCCGGTGGGACAAATACCTTGTTCTCCAAGCGTTGTATTTACAGCAGTATTTGTAGAATTTGCGTAAGCCACCCAAAACGGATAAAGTGCGCCCCAATATTCGCAAGCCAAAGGATCTGCTTGATTTACGGAAGTATTCAAAGGTCCAGGCCCTGGACAATAATATGTGTTTTTCGATGCTACAAAAGTGTTTGCAGTTGTGTTATTAGAAAATATCGGATTATTCAATCCTTTACGGTATTTCAAATTTTCTGCCATCCACCATTTGTTGTCAGGCATCAACACCTTTTTATACGTTTGTCCGTCGCGGGAATCCATAAAAGTTTGGATATCGCCGTAATTTTGGGCAAGGATTGAGGATACAAAGCAGAATTTCAGAAATGCAAAAGCGCAGAAGATGAACATTTTTCTACATTTCTGCATTCTTGCGTTTCTGCTACGAAGGAATTGTGTTTCCATGGTGTGTTTTATTTAATTGTTTAAATCAAATAAAAAAGCGTGAATTGAAATCTTATTACTGGGAGGGTACGACCAAGCACCCATACTGAAATAAGATACAACCCACGCCGGACACAGCATGAGCGTATCGCTTATCAATTCCTCAGTATAAAATTGGTCGTTCTTCCCAGTGGAATTTAAGCTTACGCTTTCTTTATTTATGTTTGATTAATATTTTTCTATAAAATTAGCTTTAATTTGTTCCGCAAAGTTATGAATTTTTTTTGAAATAAAAAATTATATAAATTTTTCTACAATCTTTCTTGTTATTTCAACCTTTTCATCCAACTGCACTTTGGTTTTCGCTTCGGCGATGAAACGCAAATAGGGTTCGGTGTTCGACATGCGGATATTGAACCACCAATCGGAAAATTCCACGCGATAGCCATCGAAATCGAAGAAGGCAGTGGGTTTTTCAGTATGCATGAAATGTTCTTTCACGGCATCCATTGCTTCTTGTTTGCGATCTAATTTGAAATTGATTTCGCCGGAATTAAAATAGGTTTTCAAGTTGGCAATGACTTCCGAAACGCTTTTGCCTTTGCGTTTGAAATCGCTGAAAATGCCCAGCAATAAAGATGCTGCGAGGAATGCGGAGTCGGAATAAAAGAAATCGCGGAAGTAATAATGTCCTGCCAATTCGCCGCCGAAAATGCCGTCGATTTCACGTAGTTTCATTGCGGCATAGGCACGTCCTACACGCCACATTTCTACGCTGCTGCCGAATTGGGCAACATATTCGCCCACCGCTTTCGAACTGCGGATGTCGTGCAAAACTTTTCCTTTCAAGCCTTTTTCTTCCAGAAAATAATGTGCTAAAACGCCAATCATCAAATCGGGAGAAATAAAATTTCCTTTTTCATCGGTAAACATCACACGATCGGCATCGCCATCGAAAATCATGCCGATATCGGCTTTTGTTTGATGTACGAGTTCTTGCAAATCTTCAATGTTTTCGGGTTCAAGCGGATTTGGTTCGTGATTCGGAAAACTGCCGTCGGGGGTGTCGAAAATATAATGCAATTTGTTGCCGTAAAGTTTATGCACAAACAAACTCGCCATACCGTTGGAACAATCCGCAGCGATATTCAAATTGCTGATATCTTTCAAATATCCGCGTTGAAAATCCAAATATTGCTCCACAATATCCATTTCAATAATTTTGCCCGGAGCAGCTGTTTTTACAACCGTGCGTTCTTTGATCCAGCGCTCTAATTGACCAAGTCCGGTGTCGAAACCAACAGGCAAAGCATCTGTTTTGGAAATTTTCAGTCCGTTGTATTCTTTCGGATTGTGTGAAGCGGTAATCATTACCGATGCATCAATCTTAAATTTTGCAGTTGCCCAATAAACCATTGGAGTGGTGCAAAGTCCGATGGTGTGAACATCGGCGCCGGCATCTGTAATACCTGCGGTTAAGTATGTGTAAATTTCCGGTGAGGATTCGCGAACGTCGCGTCCCACCAAGACTTTTCGGGTGTTTAATAATTCCGGAAGGAAAAATCCGATTTTATAAACATCGTCTTTGTTGAAATCCTGGTTGTAAATTCCACGAATATCGTATGCTTTAAATGCAGACATGAGTTGTCTCATAATTGAAGTTGTTTTGTGTAATGAATGCAGAAATGCAAAAGCGCAGAAGTGCAGAATAAATTAATTTTGGATTGAGCCTCGTTTTCTGGTTTCTATAAATTCCTTGTTTGTCTGTCTTTCAAACCCTTCCGCTATATTTGATGGTATAGAAACCGCAGCACGTTGAATTTGATCTTTAAATCCGTAATCTTTACATTCTTTACACAAATTATAAACTTGCAAAGAGAGTTTCATCCCCATTTTCCAGATTTCTAAATCTTCGAAATATTTGATTTCATTCATGTTAAGGTTTATTAAAAGAGGTTTCTGCAATTCTGCATTTTTGCATTTCTGCTTTTAAAGAAGCTCGGGTCGCCTTTGCTGTGTGCGAAGAACCGCTTGTTCGTGCTGCCATTCTTTGATGAGTCGCTCGTTTCCGGAAATTAAAATATCCGGCACTTTCCAGCCGTTGTAATCGGCCGGACGCGTGTAGGCGGGAGGTGAAATTAAATTATTTTGAAATGAATCCGAAAGGGCAGAGGTTTCATCGTTCAGAACGCCGGGCAGCAAACGGAAAAACGCGTCAACCATAATGGCGGCGGGCATTTCTCCACCTGATAAAACGTAATCGCCAACGGAAATTTCCTTGGTAATTAAATGTTCGCGGATGCGTTCGTCGATGCCTTTGTAATGTCCGCAAAGAATGATGATATTATTGAGCAGCGACATTTTGTTGGCGAGCGGCTGCGTGAGCTTCTCACCATCAGGCGCCGTATAAATCACTTCGTCGTAATGCCGCTGCGATTTCAAATCCTGAATGCAGCGGTCAACGGGTTCAATCATCATCACCATGCCGGCGTCGAAACCGTAGCCATAATCATCTACACGATGGAATTTATCGGTAGAATAATCACGTAATTGATGCAGATGCACTTCGGCCAAACCCTTTTGTTGCGCGCGTTTGATGATGGAATGACTGAAAAATCCTTCCAGCATTTCGGGGAACAAAGTGATGATGTCGATGCGCATATTTGCAGGTTATTTTGAACGGATGATTCTCATTTTTGCTTCAAGCAAAGCCAGTTCCTGCTTGCCTTTTTGCAATTTGTTTTCAAATTCTTTGCGTAAAACATCCGCATTTTTCGAATGCGAGAAAAATCCCAAATTATTTTCCCAAGTGAGCAATTCTTCTTTCAGTTTTATGATTTTATTTGAAAGCATCTGTACATCTTTGCTCGAAAGGTTTTGAGCGTCTTCCGGTGTATTTACATCGGCAAATTTCGATGCAAAAGCAGAAGCATTCAACTCGCCCGGCAACACGCCGATTTTCGCCATTTGTGCGTCCAGCGCTTGATGATAGGCTTGTTGTAAACGCTCTTTTTCGCGCATCGGCACAAATCCAATTTCAATCCATTGGCGTTGAAAAGCCTTGAGTTTGTCAAGGTTTTCTGCTTTATTTTCGCCAAAAGCGGTATCTTTGATGGCTTTAATGAGCGCTTCTTTTGCCTTTAGGTTTTCCAATTCGCCGGCGTGTGTTTGTTCAAAATGAGCAGCTTTTTGTTCGAAAAACTTATCACAGGCAGCACGGAAACGTTTCCACAACTTGTCGGAATGTTTTTTGGCAACAGGGCCAATTTCTTTCCATTCTTTTTGCAATTGCAAAAGTTCCTGCGTTGCTTTTTTCAAGTCGTCGCGCAGCAAAATGGCTTCGGCTTGCACGGCCAAGCCTAATTTCCGTTCGTAATTTTGAGTGTACTCGTCGTGAATTTTATCAAAATATTCTTTTTTCTGAGCAAAAAATATGTCTAATTTCGATTTGAAAGTAGCCCAAATCTCTTCGTTTTCCTTGTGAGCCGCGCGTCCGATGGATTTCCATGTTTTCAATAATTCATCCACCTTGTCGGTTGCTTCGTTCCATGTTTTCACACTTTCCGGCATGCTTTCCATCAACTCGTCGAGTTTGCTGCAAAGCGCTTGTTTTGCAAGCAAATTCTGATCTTGCTCGGATTGCATTTGCTCGTAATATTGACGGCGTTTTTGATTGATAGAGTCGGACGCTTTTTTGAAGCGCTCCCACAATTCATCTTTTTTATCCATCGGAACGGGGCCAATTTCTTTCCATTGATCGTGGTAAACTTGCAGTAGCTTAAACGATTTGTTGATGGACGGTTCCAGTAAAAGTTCTTCCACTTTTTCGCAAAGATCGATTTTACTTTCCATGTTTTTCTTCAAATCCAAATCGCGAAGTTCTTTGTTGATTTTGACTTTGTCGAAAAATTTCTCCACTAAAAAGTGGTAGCTTTGCCACAAATTATTAATTTCTTCGCGCGGAATCTGTCCGATTTCACGCCAAGTGTCTTTCAGTTTATTGAACTCGTCGTAGGTCGTTTTCAGATTTTCATCCGATTCGATCAGTTGACGCAGCTGTTCCAAAACCGCTTGTTTCTTTTTAAGGTTTTCAACTTTCAAGCGTTCGGCCTCTTCTTTTTGTTTTTGATGAAGCTCCTTGATTTTAGCAGTGATTTTGAAAAATTTCTCTTGTAGAAAATCTTCTACAGGCTTGAAATCTTCGGCCAAACCGCCATCAGCAACAAATTTTTCTTTGAGCTGTTGGTTGAGTTCTTTGGTTTTGTCTATGAAATTCAATTTCACAAATGCCACTGCCTGCTTCATCTGCGAGACTTGATTACTATTGAGAAACGATTCTAATTTCTCAACAAGCGCTTCTCTGGAGAGGGATGCATAACGTTGCTCGTCTTCAGAAGACAAGACCTCTGTTTCTTCATCTTCTTCATGAAGTTGAATTTCATTTTCTAATTCCTGAGTTGTTTCGATATTCGAGATCTCAGTGCGCATCGATTGTTCGTCCGGCGAAACGGTGTTTACTGTTTCTGCTTGTTCTGCTTCTTGACGTGCTTCGTCCGGCGAATACGGTTGGTTTTCCATGGTATACGTATTTCTACATTAAACATTTTTACAAAGATAAGCATTTTTTTAAGATTGTCAATTTTAATGACTTTTTTCAAAATTGTTGAAAATTTTTCTAATTGATTATGAGTTGATTATGTGTTTAGAAGTAAAATTTAACAAATTTTTAACATTTGTTAAGAAATAATTTAGGGGGTCATCGCGTTTATATATATAAACGAAAACTCGTAATTATGAAATAGCCATGAAACAAAAGTTTCGAAAAGGGAATGGTTATCATGGCGTATTCCATCTGACCTAAATATAAAAATTAAAAAAGAAACAGATGAAAAAGATTTTCCTTTTACACTTTGTAATTTATTTTTTGAATATATCTGCTCAAACGGATACTTCAGAAATTCTCAAGAATAAAGCGCTTTCACAATTGGAGCAGGCGATAAAACCGTGGCTAATTACCGATTTTGCACAAACGGGGATGAATTTGAATTCGATTGTTAAGACCTCGCCATTTTTACAATATCCTGTTGAAAGTGCAACTTTAGGAAGTTATTTGTCCGGTTTTGAAAAAGAAACAAATGCAACAATTATTGTACGTGCTTATATCGAAGCGCCCTTTTTTAATCCGTGGGTATGGATTTTTAAAACTTCGCAGCAAGTGCGTAAAACGGCGGAAATATTGACCGCAAAATCTGCTTTTGCAGTCCTTGATATTGTGTTAACACCCGTTTCTATCAACAAATATACGGTCTCGACTTATAATATAGATATTCGCGATAGCATTCGAAGTCCGGAATTTCGACAGATTTTTGCCGAAACGGATTGGCAGCGAATGCGCGACACCATGCAATTTTTGTTTGGAAAAACGATAAAAAATATAGATACTACAAAATTCAATACCGCTATTCGGAGAGGTTTGGAAGCGCTGAAAGGCCCTGCAGAAGAGTCGGATCCTCATTATTCGGTCAGTTTTAAAAAAGGCTCCTGTCCGGGTTACGATGAGTATCAATTTTCGACTTTGCGCAAGTATTACGGTACGGCAGTTGATGGTCTGCCCGTGTCTTGGTTGAGTGCGGATGCCACGCAAACGTGTTTGCTGGAAGCTCATTTTGCAGTTGGCAATCCGCAGTTTGCCCAAGCGTTTCCGCTCTCCGTTGATGCGGCCGGATTGAATTCCGGGCCGCCGTTACTGCAAGATACGTTGCTTAAGCAGCAGATTTTATCCGGTGGAATTATGCAAGAATTGCATGTTGAGGCTGTTTACGCTTCGAATAATCGCTTTAATAAGAATAAAAAAGTGGCAGGGCAGGTTAGTATTGCTGCGTATGAACCCAAAGAAAAGAAATTGATTGTAGTCGTTCCCTATGAGCTTGAGTTAAGCGCAGTAGAAATTCAATCGTATTTGAATGAAGTGTATGGACAAGCGATTATCAAATGGAATGTGGAAACAAAGAGTTTTAAATACGATTTTCGGCCGGCAATATCTACAGAAAAAGCGTTTGCATCCAATTACAGCAAAGATATGAATACTGTTGTTAAAAAATTTAAGAACGAAAACACAGTAGAATCCAAAACTTTTTATATCTTTGTGGTTCCTGATTTTGATGATGGTGCAGCCGGATACATGCCGTTTAAAGGACAATTCGGATTTGTAAAACAAGATGAGAATATCTTGTTTACCATTGCACATGAATTGGGGCACGGCGCATTTAATTTACGACATACTTTTAGTGAAACAAATTTTGTAGCATCGCAAGGACAAACTCAAAATCTGATGGATTATACTCAAAATCATACTACCGGACTATTCAAATATCAATGGGATTTGATACATAATCCCGAAAATATTCTGTTGACTTTCCTTGAAGAAGATGAAGAAACCGAATTGAAAAGCACCACCATTGTTCGCGATATTGTTGAGCAATTGAAAACCGCTTATAGCGCCCATAAGAAAATTAAATTGGGAACACGAAGCGGAATTGTTTATGGTGAAAATATGGCATTCGGTAATAAAAATTATACTTCAGTTGCCTTGAATTTTGGAAGTTATGTGAATGATTCGATTGATGTTCGAAAGATGGATAAGGATGAGCATGTGCTGGCCGGTGAAACGTATTATGACATTTGGTTGAGTACGGCAAGTTATGGGAAATATATGCTTGTTACTTTGAAAACTCAGCGGGACAGGGATAGTCTGTTCCGGTACATTCAAACTGCGCCGGCGAAAGTGCTGCAAGAACAGAAAATAGAAGCGGCTTTGCATACAATGGAAGCCTATTTGGGCAATACCTATAAGCAGGAACATGGAAACCTGCGAACAGACGAAACAGCCGAAGCAACGGCAAAAATGGATTGTTCGGAATTTGTAAGCAGATATTTGAAAGAGGCTTGCGGATTGGATAATGTTCCGGCGTTAAATACGACGGCGATATTGGATTTGAAAGCAAAACCGGAAAACAACATGATTAAGTTTGTTACCGGAAGCAAAGATACCGCATTCCGAAAAATTTTACCAGGAGATATATTTTTGTGGCGTAGAGCCAGTGAAGGGCATACAGGTATTATTGTGGAATATGACGCACGAACGGATATGGTTACCGTGATGGAAGCTATTGCAAAATACGGTGCCGCTGAAGAGCGGTTTTCAAAAACATTGCCTGACTACTGTAAAGGATGTGTAAGAAAATCATGTTACAGAAGAAGTGGAAAATCTTTGGCTTTACACGAAGGCTGGCAAGGATATTTTAGACCAGTAGTAAATTAATCTTCAAAATCTAGTATTATGAAACAAATGTTTTTTTATTTTTTGATACAGTTATTTATAGGAGGCTGTATTATTGCTCAACCTGCTTCTGATAAGGATGCCCAATCAGAATTTCTAACAAAATCCTTGAAATCGTATAATCCAAAGTATTTAGATACTGAAGAATATTCAAGCATTTGGATTGCCTGTTACGAATGGGAGACAGATAAACTTAAAAAAGGGCAACTTGCAATGTGTATTGTACCTAAATGGTATATTCCGAATTGGTATCCGGATGTGACCCAAAACCCCCAAGGAAATTGCAATAAAAAAGGGATGAGTGATTATTTTTATACCCAATGTGAATTTAACAGATTGATTGCATTAGGTATGGAAACTTTAACAAGAAAGTTTGAGGTATATATGTTTTTTATTCCCATTGAAGAAATGGAGGAGCCGTTTATTGAAGAAGTTGAAGGAGGAACAATTGCAAGCTATTATCCTAAGGCGGGGAGTCTAGTAATCACATATAAATATGATATGGAAAAAGGATGGCAAGAGATTAGCCGAGTTAAACAGGGTGGTGATAACCCGGCCAGGATTCATGCAATGGGGCTTGCTGCTAAACTCGCAAAAGAGCGAGCAAAGCAAAAATAAAAAAATAAAATTTATCTTCTATCTTTCTACCGAACTTGAATTTATGAAGCTTACAAAATTTGTGAATTGATCGAAATTATAGTTTTTTGCTCTACTCTTTGCTGTAATAACATCAATAAACCACCAAATGACAAGAAACATAAACCCACCTAAACCTAAACTACCGTCTTCTATCATGAGGCTGATTACAAACAAGGTTACAAACATTTTGAAAATGCCTAGAATTTCAAACTTTATCCAAAAATAATCGCAGTTTAAGAACATGGCAATAGAAAGCAATTTCAGTGGCCTTATAAATGGAAATGCCTGAAGATGCAGAAGTTTGTCTTCGTCCATTTTTGTTAATTGTTCTTCGATAAAATCTAAATGTTTCTTTTTGAAATAATGGGAATTGAGTTTTACCCATGTTTCGACTTGTGATTGTTTCATGTTTTTTTGTTTTTATTCAATTATAACATTAAATGTTTGAGTCCATGTTGTATTATAGGAATCTTTAAAGGCGACGTCTATCGGAACTTTTGTACCAATAGCTGTGTTTCCCGGTACGTTAAACTTAATAGTGTAATAAGAGCCATAATTTAAAAGTTTATCATCCGATGTTACCAACTGCCCGGAGTAGTAATCATTCGCTATCGTTTCCGAAGTGCCTGCCGCCATATTGGATAAATATATATTCGAAGTTGGAGTTAAACTTGAAACATAAGAACTACTGCTGGAGAATTTAGCGTATGCAGTCCCAACAAGTGCATTACTACTTGTGTTTTTGAAAGTCAGTTTTAAAACTACCGGCACTTTGTCGTTTTGAGGAGCACCGTAGAAAATTTCATATTCTGAAACGATAATTTTTGCTTTCATTGTTTCTTCCACTGGAATCTCGAAACTATCATCCCATGAATTGCCTTCAGTATCTGTCAAATGCACATTTATTGGAATTTTTGCACCTATAAGCGCTGACGTAGAAATCGTAAATTGCGTGGTGTAATATGTACCCGAAGAATACGAATTTGCGGGCGTTACGGTTGAGTTTGCATTTATTGTGCCAATAGAGACCGTGGTTGGAGACAAACCGGAAGCATAAGAGCTGTTACTTGAAAATGTCGCGGATACACTATTGGCTTTGCCATTACCGGTATTTTTGAAAGAAATTTTTAAATAAACCGTCTCACCGGGGTTTAAAGCACCATTTTCATTGCCATCCTTGACAATTTCATATTTTAAGAATTCAATTTTAGCCGTTGACTGTTCAATTGTGATTTCGAAACTATCATCCCATGAATTGCCTTCAGTATCTGTCAAATGCACGCTTATTGGAATTTTTGCACCTATAAGCGCTGACGTGGAAACCGTAAATTGCGTGGTGTAATATGTACCCGAAGAATACGAATTTGCGGGCGTTACGGTTGAGTTTGCATTTATTGTGCCAATAGAGACCGTGGTTGGAGACAAACCGGAAACATAAGAGCTGTTACTTGAAAATGTCGCGGATACACTATTGGCTTTGCTGCTTCCTGAATTTTTAAATGAAATTTTTAGATATGCCGTTTCTCCAGGATTTAATGTGCCATTTTCATTATTATCCTTAACAATTGTAAAACTCGAAAACTTAATATTAGCAGATGTTTGTCCCACTACAATCTCAAAACTATCATCCCATGAATTGCCTTTTCCGTCTGACATGTGTATGTTGATCGGGATTTTTGTGCCAATAGGTGTTGTCGATGAAATCGTAAATTGCGTGGTGTAATAAATTCCTGCAGAATAAGAATTTGCAGGCGTTACGGTTGAATTTGCATTTATTGTGCCAATAGAGACCGTGGTTGGAGACAAACCGGAAACATAAGAGCTGTTACTTGAAAATGTCGCGGATGTACCGTTTGCATTGTTAATTCCAATATTTTTAAGAGATATTTTCAAATACACCGTTTCGCCGGGATTTAATAATCCATCGCCGTTATTATCTTGAACAATCTCGCAATTCGAAAACTTGAGATCAACACCGCCGGGAACATAATAATTCGGATCATAATTCGGATTCTGTTTATCCAACGGATTGTCTCGCTCCAATTCACAAGTGGAAAAAACAAAGATAGATAAAATAAATAGTAAAAATTTTCCGTATTTCATAGCCTTAAAATTTAAAAGAATAATAAATCCCGGGAGCATCGATTTGAGGCTCGTAATACACAGAAAAATTGGACTGCCTGAACATCCTTCCTTGTTTTTTGTTATGGGCGCCACGAACCATCACATCAATAATATCGCACAACCAGATAGAGCCGGCTATGCCCCAAGCAAGGTATGAACCAACTTGCCATGATTTTGCCGAATCGTAATATTTGTCCATATCCTCTTGCGTTGTGGCTTCGTGGTAATGTTTATATTCGCCATCTGATACAAATTTCGCTCCGATTCCGAGGCCGATAAATGTATAAGTGGAAATGCTTCTAATTAAAAACTGATTGACCTTCCCTCCTGAAACCGGAACCGTTCCTAGGCCCGGCACCAACACTGATAAAAGTGCAGCCGACGGTCCGGGTAAACTTTTATAAGATAATATACGTGCATCAACCGCAGATGTTCTGTTGATATTTATGTCATCAATACGCATTAGATATTTTCCAGTATATTGAGTTCTTGGTTGTATATGTCTCGAATAATTAGCCAGGTTATCATTGCAATGAAGTTGAGATCCTGTGTTTTTTACTCTTTCTGTAAAGTGTTTGGCTTCTATTTCATAGGTGAATTCTGCCCGTGCAAAAACTTTGTATCCGTACAATTCCACCGGTTTTAATTTGATTTTGTCCAATACTGGCTTTAAAGCAGCTCTTATTTCGAATGAGAGATACGAACTTCTCGCGATTATGGCCGTTGTTTTTCCGGCAGTATCTACAGTGGCAATAATCGAAAACTTAAGAGACTCTACGGATTCATCTTTAATCAGAGTTTCTTTGAGCATCGCGATAATCTTGCTGTTTTGAATATCATAATCTACTTTTTCTTGCTCTTGGTAGTTGTAAACTTTATCATCCCGTTCTTTGAGAAATCCGGTTATTAAACCTATTTCAGAGATTTTAGCCGAAGGCGTGGTTTCTTCAGGCTTGATGCGGGCAGCGTTTTCATATTCTTTTTTAGCAGCATCATATTGTTTGGCAGCCAAAAGTTTATCTGCTTTTGCAATGCTTGCACTGTATTGCACATTAATCTGTTTCTGACGTTCTTCTTCGGCTTTGCGTTTTTGTTCTTCTTCGGCGGCAAGGCGACGTTCGTCTTCGGCTTTGGTAACGGCAAGGCGTTCGGCTTCTTCGGCAGCTTTTATTTCCTCCGGAGTTTGAAAGGCTCCAAATGTTTTAAAGAGAGCATAAATATATACGTTCATTACTTCTATTTGATTAAATCGATAACCACCTTCTTCTTTGTCTGCTGTAAAAATCAAGGCATAATTATCATCTGTATATGTATTACTTCCCAAAACTTTAAGCATTTTTTCAGCATTTGATTTCAGTATTTTAAAACCCTCGTCCGGAACAAGATATCTCAAAGTTAGTACATCTTGGTAGGCAATATGATCCTCGTCAGCAACTAATATGGCTAAAGGTTTAGTATATCCTTTTTTTGTTAAAATCCATCGTGTATCTGAAGACTTATGATTCCGACTCCAGAAGAATTGATCCGTCCCTTTCTTTTTTAAAAATTTATCAATCCGTTCTTCATCAGACCAACCTATTCTCGAATTTTGAATATAGGTTAAATCGTTTAACGAAAGACCTTGAGAACATACATTTTTGTAAAAGAATAAAAAAAACAGAATTAATAAAATCTTTTTTCTCATGTTATTTTTTATAAATACTAAATCCATAAAATCGTTCGTAACGGCTGTCGGGATTGATTTTGGCAATCCAGTTCGATACTGTTTCGTAACTAATATTTTCTTCCTTAAACGGCACATTGGTTTTGGTATATACAAAAATCAAGGTGTTTCGTTCAGAAAGTTTTCTATAATTGTTTTTTGTCAACGTATATTGCATCCTTTTATTTTGCGGGAAGCAATATTTGAAATTGCTTTTCAAAAAATTATCCGGCTCAATCGAACTTGGAAAAAGCAAATCACCCTGTCCGTCTTCTTCAAAGAAAAAGACTTTCAGAAATCCATCGGCCGAAGGTTCTACTTCAAAAACGAGCGAATCTTCTTCCTGATAATGATGTTTAATCTTCTTTACCGCAAATACAAAATGCGCATCGCGGGCATTTTTATATTTCACAACGGAGGCTTCAATAACAATGATTTTTTTTAACAAGTTTCCCTCTAAAATAGTGCTGTCTTCCAGGAGCACAAAATCGCTGATTCCGCCACGTAAATCAAGCTCATTGTATTCAAAATAATCCTGTCCGCTCTTCAAAGAAATCATCGTTTCCATCGACGTTACCGCCTCTTCAATGCCAGCTTTGCGCAAAGCATCTTTTTTCGCTTCCGCTAAAGCATGGGCACGCGCCTCTTCCGGAGAAATATTCGAAATAAACCAAGCGCCCGTGGCCTGCACTTTTATTTGTGCCTGCACATTTATGCAAGCACAAATAAAAAGGAGTATGCCGATAATTTTACTTTCCATTATAATCGTTAAGCGCTTTTTCAAACACTTGTTGATATTTCTCCTGATTCAAGTCGATACGCTCTTTGGTTTCCTGCGAAATACGTTTCATCAGATCTTTGCCAATATCTTCTTTTGACATTTCGATAGCTGCCCAACAACGATAATCGTTGGTTGTTTTGTCTTTAAAGGTTTTACTGTCTTTCACCATTACATTTGTCAACGCTTGAGATGTAACGGTTTGACTCATGCTCTCGAATTTTTGTTGCAAATCGGGTTTGGCATTTTGTCCGTATTGCTGCATGTATTGTGTGGTTACTTCCTGAAACAGCGATTGAATTTGTCCGGCCATTTCTGATTTCGCATTATTAATGGCCATTTTCTTTGCTACATTCATATCCGGACTATAACCGCTTGCAACTGCACGGATGTAATGTTTGTCGGTTGTGAAGTTGGAAAAAGGCGTAGCTACTTCTTCTTCGCCATTTACTTTTTCAATCGGTTTGGTTGATTTGCAACTTGTTCCAATAGTAGCGACAAGTAATCCAAGCGCAAAAAATCTAAAAATTGTTTTCATAAGATGGTTGTTTTTATGTTTATTTGGTTAATTTTAAATTGCCCCATGTGTTTTCAAGTTCATACGACCATTGAACTTTGGGTGTTTGTATTTCTTGCCGGATGCTGAATGATGTTGCTTTTACTTGTTTGGTTACGTATTCTGAAAGATTTTGATAACTCACATTTCCTTTTGTTTCCTGTATTTTTTTTAATAAAAAATAAGTAAAAATACCATGTTCTTCTTTGTCGTACGGATACGCGATTTGTGCGTCGTTTGTGGCACTGAATACCACAATGTTTCCTTGTAGAATATCTTCCTTTGGCGTAATTTTTACTCCACGACCGTCTTGTAAAGCTGCTAAAAGTCCGCCATTGCTGGCTCCGCTAAAACATGCATCCAAGAAAACAATTGAAGATTTCACATTCATTTCTGCCAAGCTTTTGTATAATGTTTCGGTTTTCAAGGCCGCATTTAACTGCTTCGAACTGCCGTCGACAGGCAGTAAATAGCCCTTTTTATTTTCCTTATCGGCCATTCCGTGTCCGGAATAATAGAAAATAATATGGATGTCTCCATCTTTTGCCTGTGCTGCCTTTTGCAAGAAATCAATAGCCGAAAGCATGTCGCCATAAGTGGCATTTAGTTTTCCGTAAATATTTTTTTCAGGAATTCCCAATGTTTTCACAGCGTATTTGTAAAATGTACGGGCATCATTCATCGAAAAACGTGTTGTTTCTTCTTTCGTATAAAGCTCGTTGCCGATAATTACAGCGTATGTATTGAGATTGCTGTTTTTGGCTTCCGGAATATTTTTATCTACACCGGAAATGCCTGCGGTTCCACTGTTTATACTTAGCAAATCACTTGCAGCTCCAAGTTGGGCAAAGCTGATTTCCTTGAAATTATTATATTTTTCTTTCGTGTTTTTATACTTGAAGCGGTCGGTATAATTCCAAACATATTGTTTTCTATTAACAGGATTATTGATGCAAATTTTAGATAAAACTAAATGTTTATTTCCGTCGCTATTATCGCTCACAGGAACAAAAGAAAGTCCGGAAAAATAAATTTCTTTCCAATTGTTTTTTATAGAAGCGGCTTCTTTGGCATCGTTTACACGAATAACCACATTGCCAAAGCTTGGGAACTGTATTAAAAACGTTTGATTATCGGCATCATATTCATTGAGATTTGTTTGATTGGCTTCTAAAACAAAAAGCAACGATTGCAGATACAAATCAGTTGCATCCGAAATCAGCAATTTCATTTTTAGTTCTTTTGCAGCATCATTCGTGCGCTTTTCATACGCTTTACTACTTTCATATTCTCCTTTTTCATACCAAACGCTTAAACCTCGATTAACCTCATTTTGTATAAATTCAAAAGGAGTTAATAATGCAATATGGTCTTCTTTTCCATGATATTTTACTCTGGCTATTCCCTTGCTAAAAGAGCTTGCTGCTTCAAATACAGGTGAAATAATCCATTCCGAAAAGCCATCTACAAATCCCCATTTAGAACCTTTCTGCGCAGCTTTCAATTTTTGAGAAAGCTCTACATTCGAAATACCGTCATCAGACGTCACCCATTTGTAAATACTTGTATTTTCAGTTTGGGCTTGAATGCTGAACACATTTGCAATGAGCATTAAAAAACATACAAACTTTTTCATATATCGCTGTTTTAACAAAAAAGGCATGAACACTTCTTATACTATCCAAGGTATTGGCGCACCCATACAGTAATAAGAAAGCTCATGCCTAAAACAGCACGAGCTTTCGCTAATTACCTTACTGTATTCCTTAAACGCCAATTTTTGGATGGTAAGCAAATAGCAAAAGCCTTTGTCTTTTATTTATATTTTTTTAGTCTATTTTTCTAACTTGATATTTATGAATTGCAAATATACAAATTTTTCTTAATAAACAAAATAAATATTTCGACATGAGCTTTCGCTGCAAAATTAGACTGTTTAATCCAAAATAAAAAAGTCCTTGTTAGTCCTTTTGATAAAAGTTATTTCAAATCTTTGTATATTTGCAGAAATTTAAAGACATTTTCATGAATTCATCGGATACCAATTCTTATATTTCCGGCTTCGTTTCCACCGAATTTGTGAATATTTCCGATACTTTTTCGGAATATGCTCCTTTGTCGGTTTCCGAAAATGGACACAGCCTTTTGCTAAAAGCTAAACGCTTCGGAAAATGGCACGTTTTGAAAGGATTGAAGTCTGAGTATGCCAGCAAAGCACTATTTATAGAATTACTCAACAAAGAATTCGATATTGCTTTTTCATTGGATCATCCGAATATTGTCCGCACAATCAGCAAAGAAGTTGACAAGAAAATCGGCGCCTGCATTGTGATGGAATACATTGATGGGATAACGCTTAACGAGTTTCTAAAAACAAATCCGGATGAGAAAGTTAAACAAAAAATTGTTTTGGAATTGCTCGACGCAATGGATTATTTTCATAGCAAGCAAGTTATCCATCGCGATTTGAAACCCGAAAATATCTTGATTACACATAACGGAAATAATGTAAAAATTATTGATTTCGGACTTTCCGATACCGATTTCCATGATATTTTGAAGCAACCGGCCGGCACATTAAGCTATGCCGCACCGGAGCAGAAAGAAGGAAATGTTATTATCGATAACCGCGCAGACATTTATGCTTTTGGAAAAATTTTGCAAAAAATGAATTTGCAAAAAAAATGCAATCCGATTATTGCCAAATGTACTGAAGGGGATAGAAACAAGCGTTATAATTCCGCTAAAGAAATTAAATCGACATTTGAACATAAAAAGCAATTGATTTGGATGCCATTTGTCATTGCCGCTTTGATAGGAATAATCTATTTTCTTTTCTTGAATCAGCCAAACAATACAGCTGATTTTGCTAATATTTCACAAGCAATTGCTGATACCGCTATTGTTGCAAAAATAGACTCCGTGCTTATTCCGATAATCAAAACAAAACAAGAGATTGTTTATAGAGATACTGCTTTTACAAATGTTCCAAGAATAGAAAAGGGATCATGGGAAGCTAATTTATTGGATGAAGCTAATTATAAAATAGACAGTCTGTTCAAAGCCTATATCCCGGAATATTTTACAATGGATGATTACAGCAAATTTATGAATGCCTTTTTTCAAGCAAGCAGTAAAGTGCAAGCCGAATTAATTAGGCAGGTGCCAAAAGATTCTCCATTCGTTTACACATTAAGCAGTGTAATGTTAGCATTAATTCCCAAAACAACAAGACCGTTGGGCTCACTTCTTTCGGCAAAAGAAACTCAAGATTCTTTAAGAGAAAATCCGAATTACAAAATGAAACGGCCGGAGCCGGAATATTAATTTTGCTTGTTAGATTGAAAAGCAATTCTACTTAAACCATCTCTTTTCCCTGCCACATAAGATTTCTCACCATTCAAATTATCTAAATACAACGGCTGTCCTTGCAGAAAAAACAAACATTCGAAAGTGTCGCCAGCTTTCAATTTCGAATGTTCTGCTTTAGCCGCAACATATCGATTATTTCCCAAATATTCAAATACACAATGCCTATTGGGTTGCCAAGAAACTTCTATCAAATCTCCAATAGTCAGATTTTTGCTTTCAATTTTTGGAACAATAAAAGCATCGGATTGAATGGGCGAATTGTTATTCAAATCTTCTAAAAATGCCTGCCAATTGGAGAGCCCGACAAATTGTGATAAAATATTCAAAGTACTACCTCTTATCGTTTCAGCACCATTAATGTATCCCCACAAGCGTTTGAGGGTGGTTGAACTGATATTTTCTTTCAATTTTTCCCACACTGCATCTGCCAAAAAATTAAAATCGGCAGGCGTTTTCATCCGGCGACTTACTGATTTTTCAATAGCATTACGTAATTCTTGTATTTCAGGGGAATTTTTCATTTAGAGTGCAAAAGTAAAATATATTTTTAAGATTTCAAAATAAAATTTTGTTAAAAAAGTTGCATTTCGTATCTTTGCATCTTTAAAATTTTATTTATGCAAAGATTGTTTTTAATTTCGATTTTCAGCGTTGTTGGAGCGGTATCGTTTGCACAAGACAGTGCACAGTCTGTTCTCAAGAAGATAACGGTTAAACCATACGGCTATTTTAATGTTTCTACCATTTACGAAACCACAAAATCCAATGGAGGCGATGTGGCTGCCTGGGCGGTTTCTCCCGATCTGACCGATGAACATCATGTATGTTTTATCGATCCACGCTCTTCGCGTTTCGGTGTTGTGCTGAATGCACCTGGCATTCCGGCATGGAAAGGAAGCTATGTGAAAGGAGTGGTGGAAGTCGATTTTCAAGGCGCTTATTCGTTACGTAGTAAAAGTGCACTGCTTTTCCGCAAAGGTTTTATCGAAATCGGAGATGCTAAAACTCAAATCTTGATTGGACAAGATTGGGAAGCCTTATCGCCTTTGGCACCAACGATGCTCGATTATCCGGCCGGCGATGGCGGTGGAAATGCCGGTTATCGCAGAGCGCAAATCCGCTTGACACACAAACTATCAATGACAGAGAAAACAGCCTTGACTTTCCAAGCTGCCGTTGCAGATAACACAATGCGTGATGGAATCGGTTTAACAGGTATTACTACAGAAGTTGCAAGCTTTCCGACTGTAGAAGGCCGACTTGCCTTATCTTTGGGGAATCCCCCTAAACCGTTTGTTCTTGGTGTTTCCGGACATTATGGACAGCAGCAAATGGATTATGCAGTCAGTTCCGGCCTTATCGCAGGAGGAACGGCTCCGTTGCACAAAGATTACGAGAGTTATTCTTTAAATGTGGATTTATGTTGGCCTATCAATAAATGGCTTACGCTGAAAGGCGAATGGTTTACAGGAAATAATTTAGCTTCTATTGAAGCCGGTATTTTGCAAGGGATTGATTTGGGAACGAAAGAAACCGTTCGATCAACAGGCGGTTGGGCTGCGATGACCGTGCAATGCACAAAAAACATTCAATGTAATTTCGGATATCTTGAAGATAATCCGAAAAACGAAGATTTACTTGGCGGAACTACACTCGCAGGCACATCGAGAACCTACACACAATCCATGTTCGGAAACTTTTTGTACAATTGGGATAGCCATTTGATGACAGGCCTTGAAATCAGTCATTGGCATACGGACTGGCAAAAGTATACATTCCCAAATCTTAATACCGGAACACCGGGTGAGTTAGTAACCCTTCGTCCGGGCGATTTATGGCGTTTTGAATTTACGGTGCGTTATTCGTTTTAAGGATTAAGCAGATAAAACTTCTGCGACCTCAAGAAGTTCGGTATTGAGCGGATTACGCCTGTTGGTGGCGTTTTCAAAAGGTGTAAGCGTCATTTTATTGTGTTTTAAGCCAACCATGACTCCTTTAGTGCCTTTCAATAATTCTACAACAGCAGTATAACCTAGACGGCTGGCCAATACGCGGTCGAAGCAAGTAGGGGAGCCTCCGCGTTGAATATGTCCTAAAACCGTTACGCGGGCTTGATATTTGTTGCCGCTTCGCACTTTTACTTCATCGGCCACTTTTTGAGCGCCGCCTAAAGCCTCGCCTTCAGCAACCATAATGATGTTTGAACTTTTATGCAACGAACGTTCGCGTTCAAGTTTCTGCAAAAGCACATCAATGCTTGATTTTGCTTCCGGAATCATAATATAGTCGGCTCCGCTGGCCAATCCGCTGTTCATAGCCAAGAAACCGGCATCGCGTCCCATCACTTCAACAAAAAATAAAATATCGTGCGAATTTGCAGTGTCGCGTAGCTTATCTACAGCTTCAACAACAGTGTTCAAAGCCGTGTCATAACCGATGGTGGATGTTGTTCCGAAAATATCATTGTCGATCGTTCCGGGTAAACCGATAATAGGTACTTTGTATGTTGCTTGGAAATGCAGAGCGCCGCGGAAAGTACCGTCGCCGCCAATCACAACAAGTGCGTCGATTCCCTCTTCCTGCATGTTTTTATAAGCTGTTGCCAAGCCTTCATCCGTGCGGAATTCGGGACAGCGCGACGATTTTAAAATCGTTCCTCCGCGTTGCAAAATGCCCGTCACGGAACTTCGTGTCAACGGCATAAAATCTTTTTCAATCAAACCGCGATATCCGTAGCGGATACCAACGACTTCTAATCCTTTATTTACTGCTGTGCGAACCACGGCACGAATAGCCGCGTTCATTCCCGGTGAATCGCCGCCGGAAGTGAGTACGCCGATTTTTCGAATAGGAAACATGAAAATTAAAAATTAAAAGTTAAAAATTAAAATCGCTTACGCTAAAAAATTATTTTTTAGACTTTGTTTTTGTTGTCGTTTTCTTTGCTGCGGCTTTCTTTGCAGGAGCTTTCTTTTCCGGTTTTTCTTCAGCTTTTTTAGCGGAAACTTTTTTTGCTGTTGCTTTTTTAGCAGGAGCTTCGGATTTAAAAGAACCTTCAATAATCGACAAACAATCTTCCAATGTTAATGTTGTAGGATCCGTTGTTTTCGGAATACGGAAATTCTTTTTGTTTGACACAATATAAGGACCGAAGCGTCCGTTCAATACGCGGATATCATTATCTGCAAATTCCTTAATCATTTTATTGGCATCGCTGATGCGTTTTTCTTCAATGATTTCAATGGCACGTTTTTCGCTGATTTCCAACGGATCATCCGTTTTTGGAATTGAATAGAAATTTTTGCCCAAACGCAAATAAGGACCGAAGCGTCCGGCTGCGGCAACAATTTTCTCACCTTCGAAAGTGCCCACTTCACGCGGGAGTTTGAATAATTCCAACACGTCTTCGAGGCTGATCGTGTCGATGGACTGACCGGCTTTTAATCCTGCAAATGTTGGTTTTTCTTCGTCAGTTGCTTCGCCAATTTGTGCCATCGGGCCAAAACGTCCGATTTTCACATAAATATTCTTTTTCGTTTTCGGATCAACACCCACCAAACGTTCGCCGCTTACGCGCTCGGAGTTCTTCATCGTCTCATCCACCTGTTTGTGGAAAGGCTTGTAGAAACCGTCCATCATCTTGGCCCATTTGATTTCGCCTTGAGCCACTTCGTCAAATTCTTTTTCGATGGCAGCCGTGAAGTTGTAATCAATAACAGTGCTGAAATTTTCGACAAGGAAATTATTTACCAAAACCCCAATATCCGTAGGGAAAAGTTTAGATTTTTCGGAACCGGTTTTCTCCGTTTTTACGGAAGATTTAACGGCTCCTTTGCTTAATTCGATCAGATTATATGAGCGTTCAACCGCTTCGCGATCTTCTTTTACAACGTATTTTCTTTTTAAAATAGTGGAAATAGTAGGTGCATAAGTAGAAGGACGACCGATGCCGAGTTCTTCCATTTTCTTCACCAAACTTGCTTCGGAGTAGCGCGGAGCGTGTTGTGTAAACGATTCTTTGGCAATGGCTTTTTTCAATTCCAAAGCATCTTTTACTTTGATCGGAGGAAGTACGCCTTTGGTATCCTCATCGTTATCATCGTCGCTCGATTCGATATAAACCTTTAAGAAACCGTCGAAAATCAACACTTCGCCTTTGGCATTGAAGTTTTCCGGACGCGTGCTGATGTTAATGGTAACGGTTGTTTTTTCCAATTCGGCATCGCTCATTTGCGAAGCGATGGTGCGTTTCCAAATCAAATCGTACAAACGTTTTTGTGAAGCATCGCCTTCAATCGACTGTTTGTCGAAAGCCGTCGGACGAATAGCCTCGTGAGCTTCCTGCGCTCCTTTGGTTTTGGTGGAATATTGACGGAGCTTTACATATTTTTTTCCAAACGATGTATTGATTTCACTTTCTGCCATTCCCATCGCTTGTTGCGAAAGGTTTACCGAGTCGGTACGCATGTAAGTGATAAACCCGGCCTCATACAATTGTTGTGCAACGAGCATCGTTTTTGAAACCGAAAAACCAAGCTTGCGGCTTGCTTCCTGTGGTAATGTTGAGGTTGTAAATGGAGGAGCAGGTGATTTTTTAGCCGGTTTGGTTTCCACGTCCGAAACAACAAAACTAGCGCCGTTTGAATCGTTTAGAAATTTTTCGGCTTCGTCTTTTTTTGCAAAACGTTTATTCAGTTCGGCTTCCAATGTTTTTTCAACTTTTGGAAGTTTGAAATCTGCGGTTACGCGGTATGCAGATGTTTCTTTGAAATTTTTAATTTCATCTTCACGTTCCACAATTAGGCGTGTGGCAACGGATTGCACGCGTCCGGCCGAAAGTTGCGGACGAACCTTGCGCCACAATACCGGCGAAATTTCGTAACCCACAAAACGGTCGAGTACACGGCGTGCTTGTTGGGCATCAACTAAATTAATATCAATTTTACGTGGACGCTCAATCGCGCTGAGAATTGCTGATTTTGTGATTTCGTTGAAAACGATGCGTTTGGTTTTCTTTTCGGTAAGTTTTAAAACTTGCATCAAGTGCCAGGAGATGGCTTCTCCTTCGCGGTCCTCATCGGATGCGAGCCATACGGTCTCGGCCGCGTCTGCTTGTTTTTTGAGGTCTGCTACTAATTTTTTCTTATCTGCCGGAATTTCGTAATTCGGTTCGTAGCCGTTTTTGATATCGATATTCAGTTTGTTTTTGGGCAAATCGCGGATGTGTCCGAAACAAGAGAGCACATGAAAATCCGGACCCAAAAACTTTTCAATCGTTTTTGCTTTGGCAGGGGACTCAACAATAACAAGGTTTTTAGCCATTTTGGTATCTTTTTTTTATTCGCAAAGAATGAACTTTAAAAATCGTTTTTTCACGATTTTGAATTTGCAAAGATACATATTATTATGAAAAGACAAAGAAAAAATTATTTTCTCGTAAATGTTTTTTCGTCAATCAAACAGTTATTCTCATAGCAATCAGGCATAAGCGCACTACAACTTAACGAATCGCATTTCACAATTTTAAAAGTATAGGTCAAGCGTTCTTTGTTTGGAAGTTTGGAACTGCGTAGCCACGGATTATGCGCTTTGAACATTTGATAGCTCACGCCGTTGCTTTGCGCAAAAGCAAATAAATCGCTGATTGTGGAATCGGTTGTAACGGTCGTAAATGGAATTTCCGGATACAAATCTTTTTTTCGCAGCATAAATCCGTATTTGTTCGGATTTTTGCAAATGGTTTTAAGTGCCAAAATCCGAAAAACATAGCGCGATGTTTCGTCCGCCAAATGCATGTCGTAATAAAAATCTGTACTTTGTTTCGAAACATGTGTATTGATGCGGCCTTCACCGGCATTATAAGCGGCAGCCGCCAACGTCCACGAACCGAATTTCTGATAGTTGGATTTAAGATATTGACAAGCAGCGCGCGTAGCTTTTTCCAAGTTGTAACGCTCGTCAATATCATCGTTAACTTGCAGATCGAATTTTTTAGCGGTAGGTGCCAAGAACTGCCAAAATCCGGCAGCACCCGATCCGGATACGTTGTAAATAAATCCGCTTTCGGCTAAAGCCAGATATTTGAAATCATCAGGTACGCCTTCTTCTTTCAGGATTTTCTCGATGGTTGGAAAATAACGGTTTGAACGTTTAAGCAGCATGATGGTATTTGATTGCCAATAGCAATTTACCAGCAATTCACGGTCCATACGTTCACGGACATGATACACATCCAAGGGAACTTTTTCGCCACAGAAATCCAAATCAGACGGAATAACCGGCGAATAAATTTTATGATGCTCTTCAAAAGCCTGCTCATAAAATTCATCCGAATTATCGGCACGCATTCCGGCATTTACAAAAAGAAGAGCCGAAAAAATCGCACAGCAAAGTGAGAAAATAGCGGTTAGAATAATATAAAATTTGGTTTTGGTCATTTTTAAATGGTTAATGATTAATGGTAAATGGTTAATGGTTAATGAATTTAATAACACGTGTTTCACAAAACAAGTGGCGGAGCTCATTAACAATTAACCATTAACAATTTATAATTAAACAAACGGTGTTTCAAACTCTTCAAATAAGTCGGCCATTAGATCTTTTTCCGATAAAATCGGATTTTCAACTTGCCAGTCGATGTTGATATCGGGGTCATTCCAAAGCAATGAGCCTTCGGATTCTTTATCGTAAAATTTCGAACACTTATAAGCAAAAATAGTGTCGTCTTCCAACGTTAAGAAGCCGTGCGCAAAGCCTTCGGGAATAAAAAACTGTGTTTTGTTCTTTTCAGAAAGTTCCACCGCAACGTATTTTCCGTAGGTTTTAGAGCCTTTGCGGATATCCACGGCCACATCCAACACGGCGCCTTTAATTACGCGCACCAACTTGGCTTGTGCATGCGGCGGCTTTTGAAAATGCAAGCCGCGCAACACATTTTGTTCGGATTTCGATTCGTTGTCTTGCACAAAATCGACGTTAATACCGCCGTCTTTGTACTTTTTCGCTGAATACGATTCCAAGAAATATCCGCGGTGATCCTCGAAAACACTCGGTTTAACAATGATTAATCCTTCTATATCGGTTTTTATAAATTCCACTATTTTAAATTAAAAGTTAAAAATTAAAAGACTTGTCGCTCGTTACTTTTACAAGTGAACAGCCTCGCCATACGCGTTTGCCGCCGCTTCCATCAAGGCTTCCGACATTGTGGGATGGGGATGTACGGCCGAAATAATATCGTGCGCTTTGATTTTTGCCGCGCGAATCATCACTGCTTCCGCAATCATCTCGGTAACGTTGTCGCCAATCATGTGGCAACCGATCATTTCGTCGGTGTTCTCATCAAAAATGACTTTGATAAAACCATCGCGATTACCTGCTGCTGTGGCTTTTCCGGAAGCTGTGAAAGGGAATTTGCCAACTTTGATATTCATTCCGGCATCTTTTGCTTTTTTCTCGGTTAAACCCACAGAAGCCACTTCCGGCGTAGTGTATGTACAGCCCGGAATATTGGCATAATCCATTTTATGTGGATTTTGACCGGCAATTTTTTCTACGCAAATAAGCGCTTCGTGCGATGCCACGTGCGCCAATGCAGGGCCGTGAACAATGTCGCCGATAGCGTAATAACCTTCAACATTTGTGCGGTAATAATCGTCAACAATCACTTTGCCGCGTTCGTTATTGATTCCTGTTTCTTCAAGTCCGAGATTTTCGATATTGGTGGCAACACCTACTGCCGAAAGCACGATTTCCGCTTCAATCACTTCTTCGCCTTTCTTTGTTTTCACGGTACATTGACACATGTCGTTCACAATTTCCACTTTTTCAACAGAGGCCTCCACCATTACTTTCATGCCGTTCTTCTTGAAACAGCGGCCGAGTTGAGCGGAAACATCCTCGTCCTCCACAGGAACAATCGACGGCATAAATTCAACCAACGTCACTTTTGTGCCGATGGATTGGTAGAAATGTGCAAATTCGGAACCGATGGCGCCGGAGCCTACAACAAGCATCGATGCCGGTTGTTTTTGCAACGTCATGGCTTCGCGGTAGCCGATAATTTTTTTACCGTCTTGTTTCAAGTTCGGCAATTCGCGGGAACGCGCACCGGTAGCCATAATGATATGGTCAGCGGTGTATTCTTGTTTTTGTCCGTCTTCGGCAGTTACTTCCACCGTTTTACCGGGTTTTACTTTCGCAACGCCTTTGATCACTTCAACTTTATATTTATTTAAAAGATAGGCAATCCCTTTGCTCATGGTTTCGGCCACGCCGCGGCTGCGGGCAACAATGGCCTGCATATCGGCTTGCACTTCGCCGGTAATTTTAATACCGTAGTTTTCGGCATGACTCGCATATTGAAAAGCCTGCGCACTTTTTAAAAGCGCTTTGGTAGGAATACAACCCCAATTGAGGCAGATGCCGCCCAATTCGGTACGTTCGATAATTGCAGTTTTCAATCCCAATTGCGAAGCTCTGATTGCAGCTACATATCCGCCGGGACCGCTGCCGATAACAATTAAATCGTAGTTCATAAAAGTTGATAGTTTCTGTTAGAGTACAAAGATACAAAAAAAAGTTAAAAAGTAAAAGTTAAAAGGGATGTGTGTAAAGTCAATTAGTAAATGCATAAAATGCGTAAAAATAAAAAAGGAGAGCAAAAACTCTCCTTAGTCGAGTAAAAGTTTTATCTTTGCGGTCTCCCCAGACTTGAAAATATGAAACACTTTACTCGGGAACAAAGATA
>JAVBNF010000053.1:0-5972 GCA_031551725.1 Bacteroidales bacterium | reverse complement strand
GGCGTATCGCCCATCAAAAGGGCACCCGCAAGGGGTGCCCCTACGGGTCATCCCATTTATCATTTTTCTGCAATTCTGCATTTTTGCATTTCTGCCGATTTTCGCCCAAACCGCCGCCCCCGATTTCACCGATCCGCGCGATGGCGAAACCTACAAAACCGTGATTATGCCCGACGGCAAACGCTGGATGGCGGAAAATCTGCGCTACCGCAATGGATTAAATAATCCGATTTTTTCCAATATTCCTGCTTCAAGTACAAATACCTTTGTGGCTTCTAAAAATCTGTATTATTGCCCCGGTCCCGGGCCATTGAATACCTCTGTAAACCAAGCCGATCCCTTGGCTTGCGAATACTGGGGTGCACTTTATCCGATTTGGGTGGCGTATGCAAATTCTGCCAATACGGCCGTAAATACAACTCTTGGCGAGCAAGGTATTTGTCCTGCAGGCTGGCATTTGCCCACGGATAATGAGTGGAATTTGCTTTTCACAAAAATCGGAGGAACGACGGATGCCGGGCGTTTGCTGAAAGACACTGTTCGAGGCACATTTGCAAATAATCAAGCATGGAAAAAACTTTGGACAAATGCTGCTTTACAAAATATAAATTCATTCGGGTTCTCTGCTTTGGCTGCGGGCTTGCGTACCACTGCTGGTGCCTATTCGGGCAACGGTACGCAGGCTCTTTTCTGGACAAGCACCCCCAATACCAACGGAACTCAAGCAAGTTCAAAAATATTTACAAACAGCTCCAATTCATCAACCGGCTCTTCTACACAAAATCGCGCGGACGCTTTGTCCGTGCGCTGTGTGGAGGGTGGTTGCGACGAAGGGTTTCGCGTTCCGTTTTTGGTTTCTAAAAATGGTTCAAAAACCTTAGACCAGGCTTTCGATACGGTTTTTGTTGTTCGGAGTTCGGTGTTTTATTATACTGTTTTCGCTCTGCCCACAGCTACAGGTACGTGGTCTTATACGGTTACGCCTGTTTCCTCTTCGCTTCCAAGCGGCGTCACTGTCGATGTTCAGTCTTTTTCCCAGCCGCGTATTATGGGTACTGATATTCTGATCGAGCTTCTTTTCAAAGGTCTTTCTTCCGCCAACGATGGTCAAACGGTTAAGTTTAATATCGTTGCTTCTAATCCTAATTACTGCAATATCAATCAAGAACTTTTTATTACCTTCAAAGAGTACACTGGTTCAACCATGATTGATCCTCGCGACGGCAAGGTTTACAAAACGACGATGCTTCCCATGGACAACAGTGGTACCATGAGAGAATGGATGGCCGAAAATCTCAATTACCAAACGGGTATGACTTTTCGTGCAACATCCAATTCTCCCACTACTACTATCGGCGGCGGTCAGGGTAACCTTTCCTTTTGGTGTCCGGGTATAGACGATAAGGGTACATCTGATGTGCGGACGCTTGCCGATTGTGAAAAATACGGCGCCCTCTATACTTGGGATGCAGCGATGTGGCGCGACGGCAACAGTGCCAACGGAACTATCGGCGGTACTTTTCCTGCAAATTATAATATGACTACCGGTAATTCACAGGTTGGCGGTCGTGGTATCTGCCCCAGTGGTTGGCATGTCCCCACCGATAACGAATGGGGCCTCATGTTAAATGCCGTAGAAACCACTAATGGCAATACCCTTTCAGAATCATTAAATACAGGTTATACCGGAGTAGGTAAGCGTAACCATAATACAGGTTCATCCGGTTCTGCATATTGGTTGGGTATTGACGCCGGTATACGATTAATGCATACTTCCGGCAGCAATTATTCAGTTACCCGTACCGATCAATATGGCTTTTCCGTGCTTCCGGCCGGCTATCGTCATTCCGATGGCACGCGCTTCTACAATCGTGGGGCGTACGCCAACTTCTGGAGTGCATCAGGTTATGACTCTTGGAGTGCGTGGAATCGGGACTTCTACTTTGGTTACGCTTCCGTGCACCGTTACCCGAACCATCGTTCGTACGGCTTCTCGGTGCGCTGCCTCAGGGATTAGTCATGGCGAGCGAAGCGTGGCCATCCTGTCATCCAAATTCAAGGACAAGCGGTGGTCGTTTCGTAGGCTGCACGCGCTGTAGCTGAGTTTGTTGGAAACGTTTGTCCTTCTTGTAGAGACGCAATGCATTGCGTCTCTACACCATCGCCGTTGGTTTGAATCAACGGCAATTTTTTATTCACACAAAATCAAAATTTTATATAAAAATTGCCTCCCCATTTACAATTAATAATTAACAATTAACAATTAATTCGTATCTTTGCACATTAGACAACGTCCAACCTTATGCCATTTTTAGACAACATACGTGTGCGCTTATGGAACCGGAAGATTAAAGCCCTGGTTCGCCACTCAAAACGTGAGCGTGCTATGGTGGGCTTGGATAAAGCCAAGAATGTCGGCATATACTACTTTCAAGAAAACGAAGCTCAATATAATTCTGTAAAAGCACTGGTAGATGAGTTGACAGGACGGAATATTTCCGTTGTTGTTCTTGCTTATTGCCCTGATAAAGTCAAACCTGCTTATATTTGGGAGAATCCGCATTTCGGAATGTTCTCAAAAACAGATTTAGGGTTCGATAATGTACCTCATAACCATTTTGTGGATATTTTTGTGAATCAAAAGTTCGATATCTTGTTTGATTTGAGTGTGGTTGATCATTATCAAAATGTATACGTTTCCACACGTTCGCGGGCAAAATTTAAAATCGGGCATTCAAATTTTAACAATTATAATATTTTTGATTTAATTGTTTCCACAAATGAAAAGGTATCGTTGGATGAACACATCAAGGATGTCTTGCATTATCTGAATAATTTCAACAGCGTTTCCAAATAAAAAAATATGGCAGCAAAACCAAATTTCGTAGGTGCCGGCGTTGCACTTGTTACGCCCTTCCGCAAAAGCGGACAAGTAGATTTTAATGCATTGAGCGAGCTCGTTGAAAATCAAATTGCAAACGGCGTCGATTATCTGGTCGCTTTAGGAACTACCAGCGAAGCGCCCACACTTTCCGTGCAAGAAGCGCATGCTGTGTTGGAAACGATTTTAGATGTTGTTGATAAACGAATTCCGGTTGTTGTCGGAATAGGAGGTTATAGTACACAAGCTGTTATTGAGAAAATGGCTGCCGCTCCGCTCGAACGGGCTTCCGGTATTTTGTCGGTGGTTCCGTTTTACAACAAACCGAGTCAAGAAGGTATCTTTCGCCATTTTCAACGCGTTGCCGAATGTTCGTCTTTGCCGTTGATTATTTACAATGTTCCAGGACGTACATCTTGCAACATGGAAGCCGAAACTGTTTTGCGTTTGGCCGAAATTGGTAATATTGTCGCTGTAAAAGAAGCATCGGGAAACCTCACACAATGCATGGAAATACTTCGCCACAAACCGGAGAAATTCCATTTGATTTCCGGTGATGATCTAATGACCCTGCCTATTTTGGCAATGGGTGGTTCCGGCGTTATTTCTGTGATTGGCAATGCTTTCCCTGCAGAAATGTCTAAACTTGTAAAAGCCGGATTATCGGGAAATCTGAAAGAAGCTCGTAAAATCCACTATCAATTACAAGAACTGGTACAATTGATTTTCAAAGAAGGAAGTCCTGCCGGAATCAAAGCTGTGTTGGAACATATGGATATTTGCCAGAATACACTTCGCTTACCGCTTACGAAGGTTTCTTCAAAAATGAATTCTCAAATCGCATCAAGCGTCGATCAGATTCTTAAATAAAATGCTTCCGCAAATACCTGCATATCGCCCGAAAACTCGTACCGGCGCTAACGGGAAAAAGGAAATCTTTGATCAAATCCGCCGCAAATATGTGGCCCTAACGGAAGAAGAATTGGTTCGCCAGGAATGCATTCATTTTTTAATGTCTGAAAAACATATCCCTGCCGGAAACATCAGTGTGGAGCGCGGTTTGAAAGTGATGCGCACTGTTAAGCGCACCGATATTGTTGTTTACAACCGTTCTGCGAAAGCGGTGTTGATTGTCGAATGTAAAGCCCCTTCGGTAAAAATCACGCAAGATGTATTTGATCAGATTGCACGTTATAATCTTTCACTTCAAGTGGATTATTTAATCGTTACAAATGGTTCTTATACTTGCTGTTGCAAAATCAATTTCGCAGAACAATCTTACAATTTCTTGGAAGAAATTCCCGATTGGGAACAACTAAATTACATGTAGATGATATAATTTTTGACAGGATTTACGGGATTAACAGGATGTTCCTTTCGGCAAAATAAAACATATTAATCCTGTTAATCTTGTCTGTTAAATAGCTATTGAATGGCATTGGCTGCATTGATGCCGTCCAGTGCCGATGAAACAATGCCGCCGGCATATCCGGCGCCTTCTCCGCAAGGATATAAATTTTTCAATTGAATATGTTGAAGATCTTCACCGCGCGGAATGCGAACGGGCGAAGAAGTGCGCGACTCTACACCTAAAAGCAATGCTTCATTTGTTTGAAAACCTTGCATTTTGATATTGAAATCAATAAAACCACGTTGAAGACTTTTTGTTACAAAATCAGGTAATAATTCGTGTAGCGGTGCCGATCTAACGCCCGGATGATAACTTGTTTTCGGAAGACTCTGCGACATTTTTCCATTTACAAAATCGTGCAAACGCTGAGCAGGCGCTATTTGCTGATAGCCGCAGGCGTTGAACATTTTTTCTTCAATATCCGATTGAAAATGCAAACCGGCCAAAGCGCCGTGTTTAGCGTAAGGTGCATAATCTTTTTCATTAACGGTAACTACAATTCCCGAGTTTGCAAACGGCGAATTGCGCATGGAATTGGACATCCCATTCACGACCATTTGATTGTTTTCGGTTGCTGCCGGAACAATAATTCCGCCGGGACACATGCAAAATGAAAATACACCGCGGTCGCCCACTTGCGTCACCAAACTGTACTCTGCTGCCGGTAAATAAGAATGGCGCGGAGCATGTTTGTACTGAATGCGGTCAATTAAAACTTGCGGATGCTCGGCACGTACGCCCAAGGCAAACGGTTTACTTTCCAGTGCCCAATTATTTTTATGAAAAAGTTCATAGATGTTTTTTGCAGAATGCCCGGTTGCCAAAATCGTTGCAATTCCTTCGTGTTTATTGCCGTTATGATCAATCACGCCAAGTACATTTTGATCTTTCACAATCAAATCATCCACACGGGTATTAAACAAAATTTCTCCGCCGCAATCTAAAATGCGGTTGCGCATATTCTCAATAATAACCGGCAGTCTGTCGGAACCGATATGGGCATGTGCATCCATGCGGATGCTTGAATTTGCACCGTGATAAACAAATTTGTTTAGCACATCTTGCACGTTTCCACGTTTGTTAGAACGTGTATATAATTTTCCGTCGGAAAACGTTCCAGCTCCGCCTTCGCCAAAGCAGTAATTGGATTCGAGGTTGAGGTTTTGATTGCGGTTTAAGTTGGCCAAATCCAATTTCCGTTCGTGGATATTTTTCCCTCTTTCGAGAATAATTGGTTTGAAACCGCGCTCCAACAAGGTCAGTGCGGCAAACAATCCGGCCGGACCGGTACCGACAATAATCACGCGTGGAGCGTTGTGCACCTCCTTGTACGCCGGTGGCGGAGTGGGAGTGGGGGCGGCATCTTCGTGTGTAAAAACTTGAACACGCATACGCATTAAAATATTTTTCGAACGCGCATCCAACGAACGTTTCAAGATTTGAAAATGATTAAGATCAGAAGGCTTGACGCCGAATTTACGTGCAATCAACTGCGCAAGCTGTTGCTCATTTTGTGCTTCCTGTGGAGATAAAACTATTTCTTGCTCTTTAATCACTTCCTTAATTATAAACTATGAACTTCTAAACTTTCTAAACTTTCTAAACTTTCTAAACTTTCTAAACTTTCTAAACTTTCTAAACTTTCTAAACTTTCTAAACTTTATAAACTTTCTAAACTTT
>JAVBNF010000054.1:0-14842 GCA_031551725.1 Bacteroidales bacterium | reverse complement strand
AAGTGTAGAGCGGCTTATTCCGGCCTCTTGGGCGAGCGTTGTTTGGGTTTTATTTTGCTGTATGCGATGATGTTTTACAAATTCTCCGATTTGTTTGATAATGTAATCATCATTCATTGAAATTAAATTATTGTATGAAATGTCATTCATAATAGTCTATTTTATATTTAATGACTGAAATGCGATACAAAAGTATGAATAAATTTTAATAAAAACAAATCTATGAATGATAAATCATGCATTAATTAATAAAAATTGATTTAATATATGATTTGTCGGACAAAATTAGTGTATAAATAAGAATAATTAGTGGAATTTTATGAATTAGAATAGATTAAGTGTGAAAATAAAAAGGACGAGGTGAGAACCTCGTCCTAACGGAGAAAAAGGTCATTGCGACTATATTAGTTGTCTATGCTCTCAATACGCTTGTTTTCCCAATCGTTTTCATAAAAAGGGCAGTTTTGCATCTTGTCTAGCCAATTGTCCTTTATTTCTCGATTATTTTCAGTTTGAGGGGATACTCCTCCAATTAAAATTCCTATAATTATTTTTCTATGACTACCCTCCTCATCTTTATATTCACTATTCATTGTATATAGCTTCATTTTCTTATTTTTATCCTTATCAAATTGCTTCCTAAATAATTCATATATGGGGAATATTCTCAAAAAGGCTAACTCTTCGTTTGTTTTTATTTGATTATTAGTTGTTAAGTCAAATTTCAATGCGGTTTTATTTAAAACTCCACAATCTGAGCCATCTTCTCTTTTGGTTACGTAATAGCTTTCTTTGTCAGCTATTACAGAGGGCTTTATGTCAATATTTTTATATCCTCTATATATTAGAGGGCTGGATATTGGATGGGCGTCTGCTGTTCCCAGCATTTCTATGATGATCTCAAATTTAGACATTGTTTCACGAAGATAAAGAGATATTGTGTCTATATATTCTTTGAGTTCTTTTGGGATTTCATATTCACCTTTTTCATAATATTTTTTCTGAAAACTCATTCCAGGACATTGTGAACGTTGTTTTTGGCTGGCACCATACTTTATGTTAATATAGATGTCTTGTCCTCTATTGGTAGCGTTTACTTTTGCATCAACATTATAACAAGGTTTGTATAGTATTTCCCTTAATTCACCGATATGCTCATGAACTCCTTTTGTAGTATCTCGTTGTTGATGATGATTTGAACAATATTTCTCTCTATATTTTTTAACATCCAATTTTGCGGGTGTCTGAATACTTAATTCTTTTTTGTGATCAAGTTTTTCCAATGAAATTGTTCTATTGTTTTGCACTCTTATAGTTGGTGATAACAAATTGAAAAAATAGTTCCTGTATAGATAATTTTTGTAAGATTTGTTATAACTTCTTTTGCGTTGTTCTATTGCGTCATTATTTTTCTCGTATATAGAATCGTATTCCTTGAATTTAGTTTTCACGCACTCACATGTGTCGCTGTTGTTAATATGGACAAATAGATTTCGTTCAAATTTATTATTATTTTCTCTCATTTGATTAGCAATTTCAGATGCTGCATCGTTTTCATTGTCTAATGTTTTTAATATATTTTTAGGCTTAACCCTATTGTCTATTTCATTATTTATCATTCTCTGTGTAATTTTATAATATTTGAAAGCGACAGGCGTTCCAGGGTCATACTCGGTATTTAACTTGCTTTTTGCGTCACGGGTATACCCAAAATGCATTAACTTTTCAGCCTCCGAATTGATTATATTACTGGATTCTCTTTCGAGATAACCATTGTCAATATAAGCAATTTCTGTGATGTATCGAGCATTCTTATCCTTACCCATTGTTCTTAGGATTGTTTCTATGTCTTCTAATGGTCGCCTTTTTAGTGATTCGTAAAATTGATCTTGTGCAATTCTTACACCATATCCTTTTTCTATCACAAAAACAAGATTTTTATCCCAATCAATATCTGCATTCATTTTAAATTGTGGGACTTCTGCTTTAAATGATCCCTTTTGTTTATTACTAAGCTCTGTTGAACATCTTGTAAATTTGGTTTGTTCGAGAGTATCCAAGCATGCCAATTTTTCTGAAATAGGGCTATTACTATTTATTCTGATTATACTCCCAATTTTTACTGAATTATTGGGTGGTAACATTTCAAATCCTTCGAAACACTTGTTCTTTTGGGCGAATACATGCACATTCTCTACAAGTAGAAGTATTACACTAGCTAAAATAAATTTCTCAAGGAAACAGTTAATCTTTTTCATATTTTTATTTTTATGTTGAACATTATCTTTTTATTTTGGCATCCTTAATGTGATTAATTGGGAATCAAAAATATGCACTTTGGCCTATGCAGTCGTATAAATACTGCATCACACAAGCAGATAGATGCTTTCAGATTGCCGACGGCATTTTTTATCTCATAATGTTTAAGAATAGATAGCTCCAACAATAAGAAGTGAAAACAATATTAGGTGTTTTTACTGATCTTACTGGATATTCGGTTTTTAATTTTAATTATAATGGGACAAAGATAAGGAAAATTTCTTAAAAGAAACTAACTGAAAAAAAATAAAGACAGAATAATCCATTTGTAATTTATAAATTAAAAATGGAGTAGCTAGAAATACAAATCCCGCTCCCCGTTTTTAATCATTTCAATTCGCTTTTCAGTTTCGCGGCGGATTTTATCATCATCAAGTTCGGCAATGGATTTTTCAATCAAAGCCCAGCCTTGTTTGGCCGTTTCGGGCGATGCGTAGTCGATGAGATATTCGCAAAGCGTGAGAATTGCATTGGGCGTGCAGAACGTTTTGATAAATCCGGGCACGGAAAATTCCATAAAATGCTGTCCGGTCCGGCCGCGGCGGTAACAGGAAGTGCAAAATGACGGCAGATAGCCTTGTTTGATAAGGTCGGACATCACTTCGTCCAGCGTGCGGTTGTCGTTGATTTGGAACTGTTCGCGTTTCAAATCCTGTTCATCCACATGATTTTCCGAATAGCTTCCAAGTTCGAGTTTGGTGCCGCCGTCCATCTGTGAAACGCCGAATGCCAGCGCTTCTTCGCGTACACGCGCATTCTCGCGAGCCGTTAAAATCAAGCCGGTATAAGGCACTGCCAAACGTAAAATGGCAATCAATTTCACAAAATCATCATCATTAACCGAATATTCATTCAAAAATGCAGAGGCGGAATAATCCTGAATCCGCGGAAACGAAATGGTATGCGGGCCAACGCCGTAGCATGCCTCAAAGTGGTTGGCGTGGCGCACCAGGCCCATCACTTCAAAACGCCAGTCGTACAAGCCAAACAAAGCGCCGATTCCCACATCGTCGATGCCCGCTTCCTGTGCGCGGTCGAGCGATGTTACCCGGTATTCGAAATCTTTTTTCTTACCGCTTAGATGATATTTTTTATAGGCTTCGGGATGGTATGTTTCCTGAAAAATCTGGTACGTACCGATGCCCGCTTCTTTCACAATGCGGAAACCTTCAATTTCCATCGGCGCCGCATTGATGTTTACACGGCGGATTTCGCCTTGGCCTTTTTTGACGGAATAGGCAATTTTTACTGTGTGTGCAATGTATTCGGGCGAATACTCGCGATGCTCGCCATATACTAAAATCAAGCGTTTTTGGCCGACTTCTTCAAGCGCTTCAATTTCGTTTACAATTTCATTATCGCTAAGCGTAACGCGGACGCTTTCTTTGTTTGAAGAACGAAAACCACAGTAGGAACAATCGTTTGCACATTTATTTCCAATGTAAAGCGGCGCAAAAAGAACGATGCGGTTGCCGTAAACGCGTTTTTTCAATTCGCGCGCACCTTCTTTGATTTTTTCAATGCCGGCAGCATCGGTAGTGTTGATTAAAACCGCTGTTTCTTCCAACGTCAAGCGTTGTTTGTTCAACGATTTTTGAATTACTTCATCCACACGTTCAGGTGTGGATTTTACATTGTTGATGTATTCCCAGATTTCATCGGCATCGATGAAATTTTGCATCGGAACATCGGGAATTTTATATTTTTCTGGAGTAAAAACCATTTTTTTTAATTGTTAATTATTAATTGTTAATTATTAATTGCAGATTATAATTAACATTAAGAAATATAGTAAAGGCGAAGCTCATTAACAATTGATAATTTATAATTAACAATTAAAAAGGAACCGTATCGTCGTTCGGCATTGCAAATGCGTCGTTGTTGAGGTCGTCGTTGAGTTTTGATGGAATCCGTACAAACGGTTTATTGTCGAAATCGTTTGATGGTTGGAGGTTGTAGTCGGTAACGGTCGAAACATCGTCCATATTGGTTTCGGCGCTTTCGAATTTGGCGTATTGGCTTTTGAAACGCAAACGCACATCGCCGGTCGGGCCGCTACGGTGTTTTTCGAGCAGAATGTCGGCCATCCCTGCGGTTGGACCTTTTTCGTCGCTGTCGATTTTGTAATATTCCGGACGATAGATAAACATAACAATGTCGGCGTCCTGCTCAATGGCGCCGGATTCACGCAAGTCGGACAATTGTGGCTTTTTCGAACCGCCGCGCGTTTCCACACTACGGCTTAACTGCGAAAGCGCCAGTACCGGGATTTTCAATTCTTTCGAAAGTGCCTTCAATTGGCGCGAAATCGAACTGATTTCTTGCTCGCGATTACCTCGTTGGTCGCTGCTGCCTTGCATTAGCTGCAAATAATCCACAAACACCATTTCGATATTGTGTTTTTGTTTGAGGCGGCGGCATTTTGCGCGAAGCTCGAACATGGTTAATGCAGGCGTGTCGTCAATGTACAAAGGTGCATTCGATAAGCCTTCTACCAACGTATTCAGTTGCTGCCATTCGTCCAAACGCAAGTCACCTTTTTTCAATTTTTGCGAAGAAAGCATGGTCTCGCTCGAAATCAAGCGGGTAACAAGCTCAATGGCGGACATTTCTAAAGAAAAAAATGCAACCGGTTTTTTGAAATCCACGGCGATATTGCGCGCCATTGTGAGTGCGAACGCCGTTTTACCCATAGCAGGACGGGCCGCCAGAATCAAAAGTGTGCCTTTTTGCCAGCCGTTGGTCACACGGTCGAGTTCCGGAAAACCGGACGGGACGCCGCTCAAACCGCTTTCGTGCTTGCGGGCATCTTCAATTTCTTTTTTCGCTTCGCGGATGAGGGCGTGCATGTCGGTATAATCCGTACGGAAGTTTTGTTCGCCGATGTCCAATAACTTGCGTTCCGAACGGTCGAGCAAGTCGAGCACGTCGGTGGTTTCTTCGAAAGCATCGTGCGTGATTTCGGTACCGATGCGGATGAGTTCGCGTTGGATAAATTTTTGGGCAACAATACGGGCATGGTATTCCACGTTGGCCGCAGAAGCGATGCGTGTGGTTAGGTCCGAGATAAAATAGGCGCCGCCCACATCTTCCAGTTGTCCGCGTTTGCGAAGTTCTTCGGTAACGGTTAGAATATCAACAGGCTCTGAGTTTGAAAACAATGCGTAAATCGCTTCAAATATTTTGCGATGTTTTTCGTGATAGAAAAAATCGGGTTTGATAACGTCGATCACGTTTGTTAACGCGTCTTGCTCAAGCATGAGAGCGCCGAGCACGGCTTCTTCGAGGTCGAGTGCCTGTGGGGCCTTGCGTCCGTGTTGAATAAACACTTGTTCCTGCGTTATTCTGCGCGTTTTATTGGGCGTATTTTTTGAGATAATTTCCATAAGTACAAAGGTACGAATTATTAACAAATTTTCACAAGAAATGTTAATAACTTTTGCGGCGAATTAATATTTTTGACAGGATTTACAAGATTAACAGGACGCTTTTGCCTTCGGCAAAATAAAAAAACATGTTAATCCTGTGAATCCTGTCTAAATAATTTCGTTGGCGAAATTCTATTTGAAATTCACTCGCTCAATTTTATTCATCAAACCCAAAATTTTCGCTTGACGGCCATATAAATAGGAGCTTGGGCGAGCCGGATTTCGCTTGCGCGGACTTGGGATGCAGGCGGCAATCATGGCCGCTTGAGATGCAGTTAATTTTGAAGATGATTTGTTGAAATAGATTTGCGAAGCGGCTTCAACGCCATATACACCGTTGCCGGTTTCCAACACATTCAGATACACTTCCATGATGCGCTTTTTGCCCCAAACCTGTTCAATTAAAAAAGTAAAATAAACCTCCAGCGCCTTACGGAAATAGGAGCGTTGTGTCCATAAAAACACATTTTTCGCTGTTTGTTGCGAAATGGTACTGGCTCCGTGTGTACGTTTGCCTTTGTGTTTTTTGTTGTATTTTTTTGCTTCACGAATGGCTTTTAAGTCGAAACCGTTGTGCTGCATGAACAGATTGTCTTCCGACGCAATGACGGCGTTGTACATGTTGGGCGAAATTTCTTCAATTGGTTTCCATTTTTTGGTTAAACCAACTTTTGGGTTTTCAACATAACGCACAAGCATCAACGGCGTGAGGGGCGGATTGACAAATTTGTACAAAACCGCCACAAAAATCGTACTTCCGAAGAAGAAAATGAGAACGTTGATGATTATTTTTTTTATTAACTTCACTTTTTAATTGTTAATGGTTAATTATTAATGGTTAATGAGTTGTGCCACTGAAAGTTTGGTGGATTATGATTATGTGAGGCGTTGCGCACATTAACCATTTATCATTAATCATTCTTGATGATATACTCTTTTTACACGTCTTGAAACGGAGGTCAAGACTTCATACGGTATTGTTTCCATTGCATTGGCGAGGTGCTGAATGGGATGTTCATTTCCAAAAATAATCACTTCGTCGTTTTCTTTGGCAGGAATATCGGTGATGTCAATCATACACATATCCATGCAAACATTGCCGATGATAGGAGCGAGATAACCATTAATCCAAACGTTTGCACGTTCGTTTCCTGCACGGCGGCTGAGTCCGTCGGCATACCCGATGGGAATTAAGCCGATAATGCGATCGGACATTGCTTTATATTGACGGTTGTATCCTACTGTTTCCAGCGTTTTTACACGTTTAATTTGCGAAAGCACGGTTTTAAGAGTACTCACATTTTGCAAATGCTGTTGTTCTTGCGAATTCGACGAAATTCCGTAAAGTCCGATGCCCAGGCGTACCATGTCCATTTGCGCTTCCGGAAAGCGCGAAATAGCCGATGAGTTGGCAATGTGGCATAAAATATTTTGTTCCGGAAAGGCTTGTTTGATGCGAGAACTCATGCGTTCGAAACGGCTGATTTGTTCTTTGGTGAAATCGTCAAAATCCGCATTGTCACTGGCCGCTAAATGAGAAAAAATCGAGCGGATGTAAATGGTCGGATATTGTTTGAGTTGTTCGATTAATTCGTCAATATCCTGTTCTTCAAAACCCAAACGATGCATGCCGGTATCTAATTTTAAATGGATATTTACCGTGTGTTCATTTCCAATTTGTTCCAATTCCGATTGCAGGAGGTGCAACATGCGCAGACTGAAAATTTCCGGTTCGAGCTTGTTGCGTAAGACTTCTTCCATGCCTTGTTCTTCGGGATTCATCACCATAATGGGCAGTTTTATTCCCGAACGGCGAAGTTCAACACCCTCATCTGCGTAAGCAACCGCAACATAATCGACGTTGTGAAATTCCAAGAAATTTGCAATTTCAAAGCTGCCGCTTCCATACGAAAAAGCCTTTACCATGGCCATAATCTTGGTATTTGGATGCAGTTTTGAACGGTAATAATTTAAATTATGTTCAAACGCATTCATGTTCACGTCCAAAACAGTGGCATGTGCTTTTTGTTGAAGAATTTTGTTGATTTTTTCGAACTGAAATACACGGGCGCCTTTTAATAAAATGGTTTCGTTTTGAAAATCAGCAAGATGCATGTCGTCTAAAAACGCTTCTGTATTCGGGTAAAATTTACTGTCGACAGGAAATAGTTTGGCCTGACGGCTGATGCTCGGTCCAATTCCAATTAGATGGTGAATGCCCTTTGAATCCAGTACATTGGCAATGGATTGGTAGAGGTCGACTTCGTTTTGTCCGCTTTGTAAAATATCCGAAAGGATAATCGTTTTCTTTTGATGTTGCTGTTGTTGTGTTAAAAAATTAATGGCAATCATCAACGAATTGTAGTCGGAGCTGTAACTGTCGTTGATAAGCGAGCAGTTGTTGACGCCGTCTTTGAGTTCCATCCGCATTTCTACCGGGTTTAGCAGTATTATGCGTTTTTGAATTTCGTCATTTGCATATCCTTGTGAAAGCATGAATGCCCAGCAATGGGTGCAGTTTTCAATAGATGCGCGGTCGGAAAATGGGATGCGCAAACATATTTCCTGTTCTTGAAAGCGGGCGTTTAAAACGGTTGAATTTCGTTGGATTTCGGTATGTTCGATATATAAATCGGCATCTTGATTTTTTTCGCTCCAGGCAAATAATCGTACATCGCGAAAGCTTTCAATACCTGCAATACGTTCGCTCAATTCGGACATGTCCAAACAGTAGATCAATAAATTTACTTTCGTGAAAAGTTTTAATTTCTCTGCAATTTTCTGCGTGCGATTTAAAAAATATTCATCGTGAGCACTTCCGATATTGGTAAAAATGCCAATGGTAGGTTTAAGAATGACTTGGAGTTTATCCATTTCTCCGGGCTCAGAAATGCCGGCTTCAAAAACCGCAATTTCATTGTCGGCATTCATTTCCCACACGGAAAGCGGCACACCAACTTGGCTATTGTAACTTTTGGGACTGAAAACGACATTTTTGTCAACTTGCAAAAGTGCGGCGAGCCATTCTTTGACAATGGTTTTTCCATTGCTTCCGGTGATTCCCACAACAGGAATCTCGAATTGCATACGATGTGCAGCCGCAATGGCTTGCATGGCGGCTAACGTGTCTTTCACAACGATGAAATTCACGTCGGCTTTGTCGTTCATTTCGGCTGGAATTTGTTCCACTAAAAAATTGCGGACACCTCTTTCATAAAGCGGAAGGATGTAATTGTGACCGTCGTTTTTCGCGCTTTTTAATGCAATGAAAAGACAGGCTTCGGCTTGTATTAATTTACGGCTGTCAATTAATAAATGCCGAATCATCAAATCGTCGGAACGCTTGGATTCCAACGTGCCTTTAACGATACTCGTGATTTGTGAAATATGAAAATGATCTCTTGCAGACATTTTTTATTCAGTTTCCAATTTATGAAATACTAATGGATTTGCGGAAATTTCGGCATATTCGGCACGTTTTGCACAAATGTAGTTTGCTGCAAAAAGGAGGCTGGAAACAATCATATTTTCTTCCGGATTTTCGCTGTAGTCCAAAACATTAATCGGCTCCAGATGTACAAATGGAAGGCCGATTGTATAATGAAATGCTTTTTCCGGACTTAAATATTCGAAAGGAGCAACACTGTCTTTTAGCAGCATGAAACAGCCGTTGAAATTATATTGTTGCTGCGACGAAAAATATTCGGCAGCTTCGAAAACACCGAAAACAGGGTAGTGCAATGCAAATAATTTATCAACAACCGCTTGTAAAACTTTCTTTGCATGCGGATCTTCTTTGCCGTCGATAGGTTCGTTTACAATGGCGATTTTAGGGCGTGTGATGCCGAAATCGGAAACCAATGTTTCCCAAAAGACAATGAATCTTTGTGCAATAATTTCCGGATCGATTTGTCCGCATTTTTCAATCCAATGTTCTTTCGAAATCGCGCTTCCAAGGCGTAAGTCTTCGGAAACAAGCAGTGTCATGCTGTCGTGCGGATTGATTTTTTGATTGAAAAAACGTTGGAAACTCTTAAATCCCGGATCGATTTTTCGCGTATGCGGTTCGGAAACCGGCAAGGTGATAACGGCCTGAATGAGGTTTTGCTGAACATCTGCGTAGGCTTTTTGCAATGATAAATAGGCATTGCGGTTAGAAACATCGGTTGCCGTTCCGATTTGAATTTCCTGTTCTTCGTTGATTGCCTCAATAAAATTCAGTCGTTTCGGTGAACTGCTTTCGATTGATTGAATGTTTTGCATCGGAAATTCAGGCAAGTTCATTGCCTTTTTATGCGCTTGCATGGCTTTATAATTCCCATAAACCAATACGGAATTAATCGAATTTTCGTAAAAACTCGGTTCTTTGCAAGCCTGCAAAATGAGCTTGTAGTTGTTGCTGTTGTAGTCGCCGGCAACGATGCCGACTTTAAATTTATGTTGGTCTTTATCCATAATTTTTTAGTTTCAGGTTTGTCATGGCGAGCGTTAGCGCCGCCATCCGGTTATTATTTGGTTTTCGGTTGCGATTACAAACTTTTCAAATAATTAATTAAAAGTCGAACGCCGTATCCTGTTCCGCCGATGCCGTAATATTTGTGTTTGGAAGTTGCATATGCAACGCCGGCAATATCGAGATGGATGTAAGGATAATCGGTGAAATGTTCGAGGAATTTTCCGGCGGTAATCATGCCGGCGTCAATGCCGCCGCTGTTTTGCATGTCGGCCACATCCGATTTTAACGATTCTTTGTATTCGTCCCACATCGGAAATTCCACCACGCGTTCGTAAGTTTCGCGACCGATTTCCTGTAAGTTCAGTATTTCTTTTTCGGCTTTTACCTGCATGGCCACAATGCCGTGTTTGCCGATTGCGCGCGATGCGGCACCGGTTAGCGTTGCAGCGTCGATCACTAATTGCGGTTTGTATTTTTTCGCGTAAAGCAAAGCATCTGCTAAAATCAGGCGTCCTTCGGCGTCGGTATTGGTAATTTCAACGGTTGTTCCGTCGGCGTAGGTAATCACATCGCCGGGCACGAGGCAGTTGCCGCTTGGGCGGTTGTCTGTTGTGGGAAGCAGAGCAATAACATGCAGCGGTAATTTCATTTCAGCCACAGCGCAAATCACACTTGCCATGGTGGCGGCGCCGGTCATATCGTCTTTCATCGCATCCATGTAGTTGCCCGGTTTCAGGTTGATGCCGCCGGTGTCGAACACAATGCCTTTTCCAACCAGAACAATCGGTTTTTTGTTTTTTGCTTTTGCCGGTTTGTACTCCATCACGGTGAAAGAAGGCGCATCTACACTGCCTTTATTCACGCCAAGCAGTCCGCCCATTTTCAAAGAAATAATTTTGGTTTTGTTGAAAACATCGACTTTTACGCCGCTTTCTTTGCCCATTTTTGAAAAAGAAGCCGCAAGCGCCTCGGCATTTTGGAAAATATGCGGTTCGTTCACCAAGTCGCGGCATTGGAAAACCGCATCAAGCGTGATGTTTAGCTGTTCAATTTCTTTTGCAGAAATGTTGGGAGACGATAAGTTAATTTCTTTTATTTGGAAATCGGAAGGTTTAGATTTGTGCTTTTTGTATGAATAGGCGCTTAAACAAAGGCCTTCCAGAAAGGCAATCATTTCACTTCTATTGGTAGAAAAATCTACCAAACGGATGTCTGAAATTTTATTCTGTTCAAGGATTTTATAAAACGAATCGCCTGTTTGGCGGCAATTCTCAAGGGTTTGCGAAGTGTTTTCTTTTTTTGTACGTAGTTGTACAAATTCAAAACGATTTAAGCGGTTGAAAACAAAGAAAGTGGTTTTGTTTTTCTTGAATTCGTTCTGAATATAGGCTTGTTCGTCCTTTTTTAAAGGGGATTTGCCAAGATCTTTTGTTTCGCTGAAAAAATAAAGTTGAGATTTCTTGGGATCGGGTTTTGAAATATTCTTAATCATGATGTCTTCGATTTTCATGCAAATATACATAAAATTCATGAAAATACCTATCCGAAAGACATTTTGAAAAGATATTAACAGAAATTTTATAAATAGGAGTAATTATTGATTTTCACCCGGCTTGTAAATGCGGTAGCGTGTTGCATTAACACCGTGATGTTCTTCGTAATGCGGACAGTCTTCATGGCGGTCGGAATTACAAACGCAGCCGACTTTTTCGCCGTTTTCAAATTCGATGGAAGCGCAATGTTTTTCAAACTTGCCATCTTTTTTTAAAAACATTTTAATTCCGATAAATGCAAATGCAAGTCCGAGAATAGAGAGAACAATGAGGAATAGAGCAATATATGGATTCATGTTTTTTAGTTATGAGTTGTGAGAATCTTTGTGCTGTGGATGTTTATGTTTGGATTTTGTCTGCTGTTTGAAAAACCAGGCATAAGCATTTTGCAAACCCTTGGATTTGTCGGATAAAATAATGATAGCAGCCGTTAAAACAATGGAAAATAAAATAACCGAAAATGTAATGTTTTTAATCATTGCGCCTTCGGGAATGCCGGCTTGTTCGGGGATTGTGGCTAAAACCGCGGCGGCAAGTCCTTTCGGGATCATTGATGAGATAACGGTTTTGTCGTATGATTTTGCTTTATCCGGAGAACAAAAATATGCGATGAATAAACGTGATAGAAGTAAAATGCCGGTAATAATTAGGCCGCAGTAAATAGCATTTATATTGTCGAACATGATTGAAATACCAATATAAACGAAGAAAAATGTTTTAAAAAGGAAAACAATTTCACTGAAAAACACTTTTTCGGTTTCATTCAACTCGTGTCCTACCGGACCGATTAGGTTTGTGATTAAACGATTTTGGAATGTGTTGATATTCGACATGGTGATGCCGAAAGTTAAAGCGGCAATGGCGCCACTGTATCCCAATACCTGGGTAATGCCATAAATGATAAATACGAATGCCGGCGTAGTGAAAATTGAATTTTGGATTTTTCGTACTTTTTCCAAAATACGCGACCATACTAATCCGCCCGCAATACCGATGAGTCCGGAAAATGTGAAAGAACCGAGGATTTGCCCGAACACCAACCCGATATTGATATGTGAAGAATGATAGATTTCCAAAAAAACAAGTGCAAATACGATGCAAAAAACATCGGTAAGCGCCGATTCTAAAACCAACACTGTTCGAGATTCTTCGCCGATTTTTAGTTGTTTGACTAATGGAATAACTACGGCCGAAGAAGTACCTCCTAAAATGGAACCCAGCAAAAATGCTTGCGTCCAGGGGAAGTCGAGAAAATATTTTGCAATAACAGCAACAACAATCATAGAAGCAAAAAAGCCTGTGGTGGTTAGTTTCATGGTGCTTTTCCACGAGTCTTGCATTACTTTTAAGCTAAGAGAGGTGCCTCCTTCAAATAAGATAACAACCAGCGTGACAGCCACAAAAACGGGGCCTACAACGCCTAAGTCTGTTGGTGTGATTAAATGGAAGATAGGTCCGAGAAGCAGTCCGATTAGAATTAGAAATAACACATCGGGCACCATTCTGCGACTGTAAAGCGAAGCAAAAAGATGGGCGGAAAACACCAGCAATCCCAGTGCAACCAATGTTAAATCTACATTTTCATTCATTTTTTTATGCAATATAAATTTCTAAAACTTTCATGCTGTTGTTTGGAAATAGTTTTACTTTGTCAAACATCGCCGGAATGAGAATCAGTTCACCCATTCCAAAAGGCACGATTTCTTTATTGGCTTCCGCTGCACCACTGCCTTCTACGCAGAGGTAAGCAACGAACGAGTCGATGTCCGAAAAATCTTTTTGGATACCTTGTGTGAGATTTAGCATATTGACAGTGAATTGCGGTTCCTCCACTACGGGGATAGTTGTGTTATGCTGCTCGCTAATTGATGTTTTGTACGATGCTTCGGATTTGTAGTTTAGAGCTTCTAATGCTTGTGCAACATGCAATTCGCGAGGTTTGCCGTCATCGCCTTTGCGGTCGAAATCATAAACACGGTAGGTTGTGTCCGACGATTGTTGGATTTCGGCGATCAAAGATTTTGGTCCCAAGGCATGAATACGTCCGGCAGGAATGAAATAAGCATTGCCTTTTTGGATGTGTTCGGTGTTCAAAACCTTTTGGATTTGGCCGTTTTCAATAGCTTTTTGGAACAAATCCTTATCTATATCGCGGTTAAATCCGCAGATAATTTCTGCGTCTGGAGCGGCATCCATCACATACCACATCTCGGTTTTTCCGCAAGGAAGTCCGATTTTTTGCGCCAACTCATCATCGGGATGTACTTGTACCGACAAATAATCATCTGCATTTAGCAATTTGATGAGCAGTGGGAAATTGTTTTTGTATTTGTCAAAAACTTTGTCTCCAACGAGGTCGCTCATGTATATTTCGATGAGTTCGGAGAGTTCGTTTTCTTCGAGGAAACCGTTGGTTACAACAGATTGTTCGTTTTCCAAACCGGAGAGGAGCCAGGCTTCGCCACAGTTTTTTATATTTGTGTTATCGGTGCCGAGTAAGCCGGAAATGACTTGTCCGCCCCAAATTTTTTCTTTGAGAATCGGTTTAAATTTCAGAGGATAAAGTTCGTTCATGCTGTTTGTCTATTGAACAAAAATACGAAAAAATTGACAATTGGCAATGGAGAATTGACAATTGATGCATAAGAATTTGTTTAATTTGTTGCAAATTAACAAGTTTGATTTTTTTTAATTTTTAATTTTTAATTTTTAATTTTTTGTTGTATCTTTGCACTCCTTTAAGGTCTCGTGACCGAGTGGCTAGGTACCGGTCTGCAAAACCGTCGACAGCGGTTCGAATCCGCTCGAGACCTCTGTGTAACAGAATGTTACGAAATCAGGCGATATGAAAATATCGCCTTTTTTTGTTTAATCCAGTCTTGTTCAGATTTTTATATTTCATTTCGTTTTTTCGGGTTTTATCCTGTTTTAGCGCGAAAATTCCACTCTCGTTGCTCATCACTCAACCGAGCAACGCCATTGCCTTGAAAACTGGCTCCCTTGAATTGTTCGTACTCCTTGCGCCAACGAAGTAAGGCTTTGTACTCGATACCTAGTTCGCGGCAAAATGCCGATAAATTACTGCG
>JAVBNF010000042.1:0-38023 GCA_031551725.1 Bacteroidales bacterium | reverse complement strand
AGGATTGAGAAGGCAAAGCAGAAATGCAGAAGTGCAAAAGTGCAGAAGACGGTCACTTTTCTGCATTTCTGCGCTCTTGCGCTTCTGCATTCTTGCATTTTTGCGTTTCTGCCACGAAGTAGTTGTGTTTTCATGTTGTGTTGTATTTAATTGTTAATCATTGTCCAACAAGACCCAAAGGGGCTGTATATGCATAACAAAAAAAGCGTGAGTTGATTTTCTTATTTTTCAAGAGGTACCTCCAAGCACCCATACAAGAAATAAGATACAACCCACGCCGGAACACAGCATGAGCGTATGGCTTATTAATTCTTCTTGTATGAAATTTTGGAGGTTTTCTTGAAAAGAATTAAAGCTTACGCTTTCTTTATTTATTTAGTTAATCTGTTTTTTCTTATAATCTATCTGTTTTTTTCTGTTTCTTCGTTTTCTTGTTAACTTGTTTTCTCGTTAACTATTACCTCCGCAAAGTTATAACTTTTTTCTGAAAAAACGAAATTTAATTAAATTTTTAACAAATTTTTAACATTTATTAAGCAATAATTTGGGGTGTCATCGCGTTTATATATAGAGAGCATATTTCTATGAAACATAAAAATCGACACAGCATCCGTTTAAAAGGATATGATTATTCAAAAGCAGGCTCATATTTTATCACGATTTGCACACAACAACGCGCACACTTATTCGGAGATATAGAAAACAACGACATGATTTTAAATGATGCAGGAACAATGATTAAAAAATGGTTTTTAAAATTACCATCCAAATTTCCGGATATCTCGTTGGGAAATTACATCATAATGCCCAATCATTTCCATGCAATTATTGTAAACAACGGATTTCGGCCCGTAGGGGCAGACCCACGTGTCTGCCCTTCGGACGCAGACGGATACAATAATGGATGCAAGGGCGAACATGGCAATGAATGCAAGGGCGAACATGGCAATGAATGCAATGGCGAACACGTCAATAAACAGGAGGGCGAACACGTGGGTTCGCCCCTACCGACCATCGTCCAATGGTTTAAAACAATGACCACAAATGAATATATCCGTGGTGTAAAAACAATGGGCTGGACGCCTTTCAATGGAAAATTATGGCAACGCAATTATTATGAACATATTATCCGTACGGAATATGCGTTCGAAAATATTTCAAATTATATCCAAACTAATCCCTCTCTATGGGCACAAGATCAATTAAATACACCGTGTTAACATTTTGTTAAAAACTTCCTCCTTTTCACACAAAAAACATTTTCATATCCGCATTTTTTTTTGTATTTTTGTATGAATATTTAAATTTGACTATACTGACTATGAGTGAATTAGAAAACGAACAAGCTGCCAAACATCAAGGAGAATATACTGCCGACAATATTCAAGTGCTCGAAGGCCTTGAAGCAGTACGTAAACGCCCCGCAATGTACATCGGCGATATCAACCAAAAAGGTTTGCACCACTTGGTTTATGAGGTTGTCGACAACTCCATCGATGAGGCGTTGGCCGGACATTGCAACGACATCAAAGTAACCATCCACGAAAATAATTCCATTTCCGTTCTTGACAATGGCCGCGGTATCCCTGTGGGCATCATGAAAAAAGAAGGTAAATCCGCCCTCGAAGTTGTTATGACGGTTTTACATGCCGGTGGTAAGTTCAGCAAAGACAACTACAAGGTTTCCGGCGGTTTGCACGGGGTTGGGGTTTCTTGTGTAAACGCCCTTTCAAGTCACATGCAGGTGGAAGTTTTCCTCGATGGAAAACATTACATTCAAGAATACAAACAAGGGATTCCACAATATGCGGTGAAAGAAATCGGAACAACCGATTATCGCGGTACAAAAGTTACATTTTTGCCGGATAACACTATTTTCACCACTACCGTCTACACCTACGATATTCTTGCAGCACGTTTGCGAGAATTAGCGTTCTTGAATAAATGTATCAAACTTGAATTGACCGACTTACGAGAAAAAGACGAAGAAGGAAATCTCGTAAATCATGATGTATTTTACTCCGAAAACGGCTTGAAAGATTTCATCAATTATCTCGACAGCACGCGCGAAAAACTGATGCCGGAGCCTATCCACATGGAAGGCGAACGCAACGGCATTCCTGTGGAATTGGCGATGCAATACAACACTTCGTTTTCCGAAAATGTTCATTCGTATGTAAATAACATCAATACTTACGAAGGCGGTACACACTTGTCCGGTTTCCGTAGAGGTTTGACACGTACATTGAAAACATACGCCGAAAAATCGGGGATGTTGCAAAAAATCAAATTCGACATCAGCGGCGACGACTTCCGCGAAGGGCTTACTGCCGTTATTTCCGTGAAGGTTTCAGAACCTCAGTTCGAAGGTCAAACAAAAACCAAACTCGGAAACAACGAGGTAATGGGCTCTGTGGACCAATTAGTGAGCGAAATGCTCACCAACTTTTTGGAAGAACATCCGAAAGAAGCCAAATTAATTGTAGATAAAGTTATCCTTGCTGCCACTGCACGCCACGCCGCACGCAAAGCGCGTGAGTTAGTACAACGCAAAACAGTGATGGGCGGTTCCGGTTTGCCCGGAAAATTGTCCGACTGCTCGGAACGCAATCCGGCGGTATGCGAACTTTATTTAGTTGAGGGTGACTCTGCAGGCGGTACGGCCAAACAAGGCCGCGACCGTAAAACACAGGCGATTCTTCCGTTGCGCGGTAAGATTTTGAACGTTGAAAAAGCCATGCAGCATAAAATTCTTGAGAATGAAGAAATCAAGAACATGTATACGGCTTTGGGCGTTACCATTGGCACCGAAGAAGACAGTAAAGCCTTAAATATCGAGAAACTCCGTTATCACAAAATCGTTATCATGACCGATGCCGACGTGGACGGAAGCCACATTGCAACGCTTATTTTGACTTTCTTCTTCCGTCACATGCGCGAGTTAATCGAAAACGGATACATTTATATCGCAACTCCTCCGCTTTACTTGGTAAAACGTGGAAAAGAAGAGCGTTATTGCTGGACAGAAGAAGACCGTATCAAAGCTATTGAAGATATTAGCGGCGGCAAAGAAGGCGGTGCACATATCCAACGCTATAAAGGTTTGGGAGAGATGAACGCCGAGCAACTTTGGGCAACAACTATGGATCCGAAAGGCCGCACACTTCGCCAAATTACCATCGAAAATGCATCGGAAGCCGATCATATTTTCTCCATGCTGATGGGCGACGAAGTTCCGCCACGACGTGAATTTATTGAGAAAAACGCTAAGTACGCGAAAATCGATGCTTAGCAAATTCTGCAAGCATGAGTACGCATTTGTTTGAAAAATATCTGGCGCAAACGTCCGATTTTGCGCCATTTATCCTGCATGTTGACCATGCACAGGGATGTTTTGTGTTCGATAAAAGCGGCAAACGTTATTTCGATTTCCTTTCGGGAATGTCCGTGAATAATCTCGGCCATCTTCACCCTGCCGTTATTTCCGCCATTGAAGCGCAAATGAAGAAAAATTTGCACGTAATGGTTTATGGCGAATTTATCCAAGATCCGCAAATCGAATTGGCCGAACGCTTATGTTCATTGCTGCCGCAAGAATTAAATCAGATTTTTTTGTTAAATTCCGGCACCGAGGCCATTGAAGGAGCTATTAAATTAGCACGTTTGTACAATAAACGCGCAGAAATTATCAGCTTCAAAAACTCGTACCACGGCGCAACGATGGGCGCTGTAAGCGTGATGGGGAAAGCAGAGTTCCAACAAGTATTTCAACCTGTTTTACCCGAAACCCGCACATTGGATTTTAACGATATCGGACAGCTTTCGCAAATTACGGAACGTACGTCTTGCGTGGTTGTGGAACCTATTCAATCGGGCGCCGGCATGAATGCCGCAACTCCGGCATTTCTCTCCGCTTTGCGCAAACGTTGCTCCGAAGTAAACGCGCTGCTTATTTTTGATGAAATACAAACGGGCTACGGCAGAACCGGGCATTTATACGCGTTTCAACATTACGAAATTGTTCCCGATGTGTTGTGCATTGCAAAAAGTTTTGGCGCCGGCCTGCCTTTGGGTGGTTTTGTAGCTTCCGAAAAATTGATGAAATATTTGGATAATGGGCATCCGTTAATTGGCCATGCAACCACGTCCGGCGGACATCCGCTGTCGTGTGCAGCATCCATGGCAGCGCTCGATATTGTGAGCAATCCCGCGTTTTTAGAGGACGTTCGCCATAAAGGCGAGCGTATCCGCGAATTATTTCAGCATCCGGAAGTAGCCGAAATCAGGGGCGTCGGCATGTTTTTGGCCGCCGTTGTAAAACATCCGGAAAAAATCGAAAAAATTGTTGAACGCCTAATGGCAAACGGTTTCATTTCTTTCTGGACCTTGTTCAACAAATCGGTTTTGGAACTTATCCCGCCATTAACAATCACCGATGATGAGTTGGTAGAAGCATCTATATTATTTAAAAAAGCATTGGACGAAGTTGCATGAAATTCTTTTTCCTAACATATAAAAACAAAATCTTATTTTTTCTTAATCATACGATTTGGTATAAGCCTATTAACCAGCTTGATAAAAAAGAACAACTCTGGATTAACAGTTTAAAAATCGGTTTTATTTCTATTAAAGAATTTACCAAAGATCGCTGTTTGCCGCGTGCTTCTGCGTTGACCTACTTTACTATGCTTTCGCTAATTCCTTTACTGGCGATTGTTTTCGGCATTGCGCAAGGCTTCGGCATGGAACAAGCCATTGTGGAAGAACTCACTCGTTCATTGGAAGGACAAGAAGCGCTTTTACAATTTGTACTGGACTTTGTTCGCTCTGCGCTTGATAAAACGAAAGGAAACTTAATTGCCGGTGTGGGATTGGGCGTTTTATTATGGACGGTAATGCAAATGCTCAGTCATGTGGAAATGGCGATGAACGATATTTTAGATGTGCGCAAACAACGTCCGTTTATCCGTAAACTGACCGATTATTTGGCTATTACCATCATCGCTCCGATTGTATTGATCGCAGCAGGAAGTTTTAATGTAATGCTTTTGGCGAATATTGAAACGCTTCCATATTCGGGAATTCTAAAGGTTTTTGTAGAATTCCTACCCTACTTTTTTATGTGGATTCTGTTTGCTGCCCTATACCTCATCATGCCAAATACCAAAATAAAGTTAAAATCGGCAATTGTAGCAGCCATTTTAGCCGGAACCGCATTCCACATCACCCAATATTATTATTTTACATTTCAGATGAAAATTTCATCTTACAATGTGGTTTACGGAAGTTTTGCCGCTATTCCGTTGTTGTTGATCTGGATTCGTTTGAGTTGGATTATTGTTTTATTCGGCATGGAAATTGCAGCAGCGATGGAGGTTTTGGAAATTTATTTACCGGATAAGCAAGATTCTCGTATTTCCGACCGCAGGAAAAAGAATTATGCTTTACAGATTGTTCATCAAATTGTAAAACGTTTTGAGAAGAATGAAAAGCCTTATACCATGCGAGAATTGGCACAATATTTGGAACTTCCGCAGGCTTTTGTGAAAGAGATTCTGAAAGAACTTAATGAAGCCGATTTAATTCATGCCGTGGTTGTTCCGAACAATCGCCCGTATGCCTACCAACCGGCTTTCAACACAGCAAACATGCGACTTTCAGATGTTTTAAAAGCCTTGGATTTTTATCATGCCGACAGCGAATTTTTGCAGGACAACCAGGCCGGCTATGGATTTTTCGATGAGAAACTTGATCAAATCGGCGAGCAAATTGAGAAATCGGACGACAATGTGCTGTTTCGGGATTTAAAATTCTAATGTTTTAATTGCGGGGACGTCAGCTTCGCTGACGGGTTATCGCAGATTTGCGGAGATGACGCAGATTTCCGCAGATTTTTTTCAATAAGATATTCTTTGTACCCTTTGTGTTCTCCGTGGTTATTATTTCCTTCGCAGTTACGATACGCGTATTGGTCAGCTTTGCTGACGTTCATCGCTGATTTGCGGAGATGACGCAGATTTATGTAGATAAAAATAGGGGTCCAAATCTTGAACCCCTATTTTTTATTATAATACAACAATTGTTCTCGTTATATTTCGCATTCGCAAAACAAAAGAGCCATGTAATCCCTGTAGATCGAGTACACTTTGTGTTTGTGCACCAAAATCATATCGCCGAACAAGTTCTCCTTTCATATCTAACACTTCTACAACACCGATTCCCCTTTCCACATTATCTATTGTCAACTGACCATTGGTAACAGGATTGGGATAAAGTTTGATTGTATACTCCTTGCTTTTAGCCACATTAATAGGCGTTGCGGTAATATTCAACATGCCTTCGACAAAAATCAGATTGTAATTGCTCCCTAATGTCAATGTGCCTTGTTTTATGGCGTAGCTGCCAATTGTTTCGCCGGCGTTACGGGTAAGCACACCGCTGAAGCTATCGCTGCCCACCAAACTGCCTGTTGTAATTTGGTATGTGAATTCAGGATCGGTGCTGCCGACTGTTTTGTTCTTATCGTCAGCCGTTACAGTTATAGCTTTAGGTGTAATGTTCAACGTTGCCGAATCGCTTTCGCAAGCCGCAATAGTATCGTTGCCGGCAAAGCGGGCTACTACTTTGTAAACGCCTGCATTTACAGGCAAAGTGGCTAAAAGCGTTCCATTTTGATAATATTCATAACGAATCCAGCTTTTCTCACCCGTATTGGTGCCGTTTAACTGCAAATATACCGAATCAACCTGATGCATGGTATCGTTATATTCCGCATTTTCACCGATGATCAACAAGCTTCCGACAGTTTTGCACACCACCGCTTGCACCGGATAAGAAGCATTTTTTGCGGCTTCATAAACCGTTAAGCTAAGGGTATCGCCTTTTAATGCATCAACTGTTTTTCTAAAAACACCTGCGGCTACGTTCGCAATGACAGTGGTAGTCTTCGTGCGCAAGTTATAAGCGAGTACGCTGTCGGCGGCATTGCGAAGCTCAAAAGCGATGTTGCTTGCGGCATCGGGCAATACATTGTTGTATGCCGGCGCACTCTGTTTTTGGAAATAAGGATACGATTTGCCGTCCCAGATATTCCAAACCTTGCTGCTGTTGGCTGTATCGGCAATACTCCAACTACTGTCTTGCCAGTTGCTGCTGTTGCTGTAAAAAGCATAGCTCTGCAACTGTGCAAGGGCCTTTCTGGTGCCATTCACACCTCCATCGGTACGACTCACCACGGTATCGCCGGCTTTTAGCAGCATACTATCTAAAACATAGTTGTTACTATAAGTTCCTCCACTGTTGTATCCCGTCATTCGGTTAATATTATTAGCACCGGCTGACACCTGCACGGAAGCGCCGGCTGATACCGTATTTTGGGTGGTGGATTGATAATTATATCCTTCCAAAGCACCGGCATAATCCCTTCCTTTCACACTGCAGGTAGCATAACTGCAATATATAGATGAATGATAAGAATTATCTCCTGCCAAACCGCCAACATAGTCCTGACCATTCACACGGTCTGTTGCATAGCAATTTTGAATGGTTGAATAAGAATCATCATATCCTACTAAACCGCCAACATAGTCTCTTCCGGTCACACTGCCACCTGTCACGGCCAGATTTTTGATGGTACCACCTTTAGTGAAACCAAAAAGACCGACATAGTTTTCGCTTGGGCGATTGATGTTAAGATTTTTAACCACATGCCCATTGCCATCGAAAACTCCTTGAAAAGCTTTACTATGATTGATTGATGAAATATAGGTTCCGATGGGTTTCCATCCTAAAGTATCGCCCCAACCGTTGAGATCGAGATCTGTCGTCAGTTTATAATAAATGCCCGCAGTGGCATTGCCGTTTCCGGCATTTATATCGTCGGCAAGAAAGGCCAAAGCTTCCGTATCGCAAATTTGATAAGGATTCTGTTCGGTGCCATTGCCTCCACAAAACGGTGTGGTAAGCACAATACCTGCGGTATCATTGGCGTGATTGAGATCGCCGTTCAACTCCGTCCACACTCTTAAAGAATGAGTGCCCCGCGATGAAACATCAACTTTCGTATTGAAAGTAAAGGTATCTCTTGCAAAAGCCTGCAAATTGCGCGAATAGGCCTGCACAACAGGGGTATTATTGTCAAGTTGATAAGCGATATTCATTGTTGTAACAGCTGTTATACCATAATTCCTGATAGCAGCCGAAACAGTAGCAGGCGCCGATCCGCCCAAAGTGGATGAAAGCACTGCCGTCACGCCGGCATCAGTAGTTACGCCTCCTTCGATGCGAATATCGTCGAGTACAATACCATAGCCAAATTTAGCCTTGCCTTCAAAAGCTAAATAATAATCGTTGCTTTTTTCAGGAAGCAGAAAAGTTTCTTCTTTCCATGCAGGAATATTATTTGTGTATTCAACCAATAAAATCCAGCTGCCGGTTACCGATGTTTTATAGTATACCCTCAATGTATCCTGATCCCCCCCCCAAGCAGCCTGACCGTGCCAAAAACTTAATACGGGATTGCTTAAAGAAGTCATATCCAAGCGAGGCGTAATCAACTTAGTTGTATTTGCATTTGTAGAATTATCATAATAGAAACTTGCATTTTTGGTTCCGCTGTGTGCCGTCAGAATTCCAACACTCATACTGCCTGCATTACCGGTACGGGCAGTCCAAGCGGTAGTTCCTGTCACGTATTCCTGCCACCAGTCTATTGGAAGTCCGTTTTCAAAACCTTCTACAAATGGATAGGTAGTGATATCCCCGGGTGCCTTGAACAAGGGTTGCATGTCGTCGGCGGAAACAGCATTATCCTGTATTGAAGTAACGCCCTTGATTTGCGCCTGTACATTTAGTGTAACAAGCATCAATGCAATGCAAATTAGATTCAATAATCTTAAAGAACGTAAATTTTTATGCATAAATTTAAATTTTGTGTATTGAATAATAAACAAAGATAATCATTTTCAATGTATTTACAAAAAAATATTTGATTTTCAAAAAAAATAGGGGCTCAAAATTTGAACCCCTATGCTATGCAAGCACGCGAAAGGCGTGTCCCTACGATGTTTTTTTACCACGCAAATAATGGCCGGTTGCTCATCATTGCGTTTACGCGTTTTCTTACGTCGGTGATAACGGCTTCGTTTTCCACGTTGCTCAATACTTCGTCGATCATGTCAACAATTGCTTGCATGTCGGCTTCTTTCAAACCACGCGTTGTAACAGCAGGTGTTCCTACACGGATACCGGAAGTGGTAAACGGCGTACGGCTGTCAAACGGAACCATGTTTTTATTGATGGTAATATCGGCTTTCACCAAGGTATTTTCGGCAACTTTACCTGTCAAATCAGGGAATTTCGTGCGAAGATCGATCAACATCAAATGGTTGTCAGTTCCACCGGAAATAATTTTATATCCTTTTGCAACAAATGCTTTTGCCATTGCTTGTGCATTGGCTTGAACTTGTTTGATGTAAGCCATATAATCATCAGATAACGCTTCGCCGAAAGCTACAGCTTTAGCAGCAATCACGTGTTCGAGCGGTCCGCCTTGGATACCGGGGAATACGGCAGAATCCAACAAAGCCGACATCATTTTCACTTCGCCTTTAGGCGTAGTCAAGCCCCAAGGATTTGCAAAATCTTTTCCAATGATGATCAAACCTCCACGAGGACCACGAAGGGTTTTGTGTGTAGTTGTTGTACAAATATGGCAATATTGAACAGGATTGTTCAACAAGCCTTTTGCGATCAAACCGGCAGGATGCGAGATGTCCCCCATCAAAATTGCACCAATTTTATCCGCAATTTCGCGCATGCGTTTCCAATCCCAATCACGAGAATAAGCAGAAGCGCCGCCGATAATCAACTTTGGTTTTTCGCGCAAAGCCACTTCTTCCATTTTATCGTAGTTGATCAAACCGGTTTCTTCTTCTACCATGTAAGCAACAGGTTTGTACAAAATACCGGAAGAATTCACCGGAGAACCGTGAGAAAGGTGACCGCCGTGCGAAAGATCCAAGCCCATAAACACATCACCCGGCTTGAGGCACGTCATCAAAACGGCCATGTTTGCTTGCGCTCCCGAGTGAGGTTGCACGTTTGCATACTCTGCGCCGAAAAGTTTTTTAGCACGATCGATAGCAATTTGCTCGGTTTGGTCAACGATTTGGCAACCGCCGTAATAACGTTTACCGGGATAACCTTCGGCGTATTTATTTGTTAAAATAGAACCTTGAGCAGCCATCACTTGTTCGCTAACGAAGTTTTCAGAAGCAATGAGTTCGATACCGTGCATTTGGCGGTTTTTTTCTTGTTCGATCAAGTCGAAAACCAATGAATCTTTTTGCATATTATTTTGTTTTAAAATTTCTTAAACTGCAAATATATGAATTTTTCTTGAATAATCAACGTTTTCTCAAAACGATGGTTTCAAAAATGGCAAATAGGAAGTAGAAAGCGAGAAAACAAACAGCCACAGAAATAGCCTGAGAGCGGTTTGTAAGAATAAAAATTAAGAATATGCCAATGGATGTAAATATTCTTACCATCGACAAAATTTGCATGCGTTGTGCAAATTGCAAGGGTGTTGCGCCTTTTCCACGATCCAAGAAATAGGCCGACCACATTGAGAGCAGAAAAAAGAACAAAAGCTCCAATGTCCACACACCCGGCATAAGGTGCGGTATAAAAACCTGTAGCAATACCCCTATAATGAGTAATACAAAGGTAAATAGAATTATTTTCTTTCGTTGTGGATTCATTGCATATCCAATGTCGTTTGTTTGTCTTCTGCCATTTTGCAATGACCAACGAAAACAGCACCGGGTTCGATAGAAATTTTATCTACGCAAACATCGCCGATTACTTTGGCTGTGCTTTTGAGTGACAAATGCTCTGCAACCTCAATATTTGCAGTCACACAACCTTCAATATCTGCATTTTGACAGGAAATACCTCCGTTAATTTTTGCAGCTCTACCTACAATCAATTTTCCATTTGTAGAAATTTTTCCTTCGAAAGTACCGTCGATACGAACGTTTCCGGTTGTTGCAAAATCACCGGTAATTGAAGTTCCTGCACCTACAATGTTGTAATCAACAAAATCTTGATCATTAATTCTTGCCATTTTTTATTCCCTTTATATAAAATTACTAATTAAAAAACCTTGGCGAACGGCTGGCTCTTCCCTCTTCGGTGGAAACGTCCATACGCATTTGGAGCATAATTTCATGCGAGCCGCTGTTTTTACCCTTTAAAACCCCTATACTATAATCATACGAATATCCGAGCCTAATGTCGGGTGTAATATTAATGCCTACCATTCCAACTACTGCATCTTGCATCCGGTAGCTTCCCCCCACCCAAATACGTTCATTAAACATAAAAAGCAAAGAGGCCATGAGTTGATAGCCGGATGTGGTTGTTCCGCTAAATTGCGCGTAAGGCAAAAGACTAAATCCATCCGTTACAGCTATATTTGCCTCCGCATATGCATACAAATTCATCGGTGCGTTGAGATAATCATCTTGATAAATCTTGCTGGTTATATGTGTAGCCGATACTCCGACACCAAAAGTTGGTGTTGAGAATACAATTCCTGCATCGCAATCGGGACGGATAACCGATTCGTCTTCAAGAACTACGTGCACGTCGCCTGATTCGTCGGCAATCAACGAACCGGCTCTCAACTGCTTATACAAAACGCCCGGTCCTATACCAAAAGATAGTGCACTTTTTTCTCCGAGTTGTAAATAGTATGCGTAATCTATTTTGGCATTCATAAAATTGCTTGGCCCGTATTTATCATTTAATAAAGAAAGACCAAGTCCGGAGCGAAATTTAGGAATATAACCGGTAATATTAAACACCTGTGTTGACGGTGCACCATCAAAGCCCACCCATTGCTGACGGACAAATAGAGCGGCTTGTGCATAATTGGAAGCACCTGTTGAAGCGGGATTAAAATTCACCTTGCTGAACATCTGTTGACTTAATTGAACATCCGTTTGCGCAAAGACGTAGAAAAACAGTCCTTGAGTCAGTACAATTATATATAACAGCTTACGCTTCAAGAGTACAATTATTATTTACGATTATTCATAATTGCCTGAGCTTCGCTAACGGTAATACGTTTTCCGTTATAATAAGCACCAACGTAGCACTCGGTTCCTTGATTTAAGACTTGTCGGGTTAAACGTCGGGCATCATCTAATTTGGAGAATGTTCCAAAGCTATATTTGTAAAAGCCATCGTCGTCCATAAAGTAAGAAAGCTGAATACCAGACACGTCGTTTAGTGGTTTTTGATAGAAATAACCCGGATTTAGGAGCGGTTCTCTAAATGCACCGGCATGTACTTTGAACTGTAAGCCTGCGGTTGACGGTTTTTCTTCTTTCAAGTCATACTTTGTTCCGGCAAGTTCATTGCTTGCTTTAGGCATAAACAAACGGAACGTTGTACGACGGTTTAATGCGTGATATTCATCTGTTTGTGCATTTTTAATAATTGGTTGTCTTTTTCCGTAGGCTTTAGCAACCAAACGATCGGTGTCAAAACCTTTTTTCTCCAAATAAGTAGTAACGGCAGCCAAACGACGCTCAGTAAGTTTATCGTTATATTCGAGACCGCCGCGTTCGTCGGCATGCGAACTGATTTCAAATTTCATTCCCGGATTTTTCATGGCAATGATAATCAAACGATCCAATTCCCGACTACCATCGCGGATAACTTCCGATTTATCAAAATCGTAATATACATTATTTACATAAACTTCATCATACAATTCAGCCAGTTTGGGCGTACATTCGTACATGACGTAGTCTTTTGTGATGATCGATTTTTGGATGTCGGTGTTTTTAATCGTACCCGGCAAAGCAGGTTTCTCGCCATCCCCCAAGCCAAGGTTTGCTACTTGAAGTTCGTAATTTGCATTCGGAGCCAAATCAACATACGTTTTGTTTCCGGCATTATCAGTAATGATGATCGCGGCTTTATCATCGGAAGAACCAACATGAAAAATCTCATCAATTTTATGTTTTTTCATTTTTTGCTCGCACGGTTCACACTTGGTTCCGGCAGGGAGCGATTCCATACGGCTTCGGCGGTTTGGATCATTCACACGGTCTTTGTAATCATCCACCGTCCGTCTATCAACCGTTTGAGGATCTTTTTTATGACTATCGATAGCGTCTACAATTTCTTTTGCAGACATGCCATCATTTATATATTTTGAAAGATCTTGTTTCTCATCTGTCTGATTAACGGTGAGCAAAGGCGATATATTGTTATTTATGTTGCTATCTTGAATAAGATCTGCCCACCAATCGTTCTCTGCTGGAGCGGCTCCACTTTTACTCGGATCCGGACGAAGAACAATCGTCATCGGGAAACTTCCTTCCGTACTATTTTCCACATTCTGCAAACGATATGTTAAAATAGTATCAAAATAATTCGGATGCCCGATCGTTAATTCATATTCGGAATCATCCACGGTTTGCGGATAGGTAAAATGTCCGTTCGGATCGGTTTTTAATGTCGAAATAAATTGGTATTGCTCTCCTGATTTCTTTTGCAGGAATATTTCAGCTTGCGGTACAGGTTGTTTTGTGACAGCATCAACCACCATACCATTAATTGTCAAGTCGGGATTGAAGTCAGCCAGATCGGCAGTAAATGTACGGGAATCGACTTTTTGAGGGATCATGGCCGGTGCTTCTGCCGAAGTATCCGTCAAATTGGGAACCATATCATACAATACATAATCAAACGTCGTATCACGATAGCCGCGTTTACTCATTGTAAGCATATATGGATTCTCATCCATCCGTTGCTGCATTTTGAATGTTCCGTCGGGAGCGGTTGTAGCAGTATAAAGCGGTGTTCCGGAAAGGGCTTCCTTCGGATAAATATTCACGGCAACATCCGGAAGCGGTTGGTGTGCCGAATCGTACACAGCACCGTTGATTTCCACTTTTTCTGATTGCAAAGGATTTACGACACGTTTAGAGTAGCGAGAGAAAAATCCAAGTACTGTGTCTAAGCGCACATCAGTATACAAATCAATTACATAAGAAGAATCATTGAAATATTTCTTATCTAAATCAATCTGATACAGTGTAGAATCTTTAGCGACTCGAAAATGATAATAACCGTAATCGTCGGTTTTTGCCACCAAAACAGTGTCGGCCGTTCCATCGGCATGTGGACGTTTTACTAATACACTCACATTTGCAATGGCATCGCCCATGTCAGGATCAAGAACCAAACCTTCAATTTCGATGGTATCTCTTTCCGAAGGCAGCATGACAATATTGTAATTTTTTGTATAACGAATAGGCACAAGAGCAACGACGGTATCAAATTTCAAAGTAGTGTCTTTGTCAAAATAGCGTTTCTTTTGGAACGAAAGATCGTATTTGGGCGCATCCAAACGATGTCTCCCGAAGAAATGTCCGGTGCTATCTGAAACAGTAAGCAATTCCGGCTCTTCTTTATTGCTTGGTTTCACATAAACCTCAACATCAGCGAGCGGTTTTCCATCTTCATCGGCCACAATAATACCTTCTACCTCAAAGCCTCCGGATCCTTTCGGGAACGAATAAATTTCGTCCATAATTCCGGAAACAGTAAAACGGTTGCTACTATAAAACCCATCTGAAAATGCAGGATGCATAACCATGTTATAATCATCAAACGATGTATTAATTGGTGGTTCTACTAAATATGTTTCGGAAAAACTTCCATTGGAGTCGGCTTTTGCATAAAACAAATCGAGCCCTCCAAAACCGGCATGTCCATCTGAAGAATAGAAAAAGATTTCATCATTAAACCAGGTCGGGAATGTTTCTTTTCCGGAAGTATTTACAACTTTTCCAACATTCACCGGCACTGTCCAATCAGGATTTGTCTCACCTTTAGCGCGGTTATGCGATTTTGTCGCAGTAGGAGTCGGACGTACGGGACGTTTTTTAGCAGCAGCAGATGACGCCTTTTTTTCAATACGGGTAGTCATATAAATATCCAAATCGCCTTCCCCGTTAGGAGCTTTCGAAACGAACAACAATTTCTTACCATCGGGAGAGATTGACGGATGACCAACACTGTAGCGTCCAACTTCATTGACAATCATACGTTCTGGAGTTGTCCAATCATCACCGTCTCGGTCTGTTGTATAAAGCTGACAATCGTTTTGATTACAGCGCATGAAATAAGCACGTTTGAGTTTTGGATCATATGAAAATGAACCATCGTTACAATACTCATCCACCAAGTTTAAACTCAACAAACGAGGATTTATCCATGTTTTAGCAACATTATCATAGTCGGCTATATAAAAATGTGAGAAGTCGTTACTTGTACGATAATCGGTACGAGCAGGTTTACCACGTTTTGCAGAAGTAAAAACGAGTTTTCCATCAACAATGGTAGCTCCATATTCGGAAAAAGAAGTTCCTATTTCTTTTTGATCCACGACCTTACTCCACGGCAGCCAAGCATCCGAATATTTGAATTCGAGGCCGTTTTTACAGGTTTGCAAACGAATTTTTACCACCTCGTTTGTTGTGTCGGTGGCATAAAGCATACGAAAAACCGTGTCGGCCATTTCATAGCCGGCAGTACGCAACAGCGCATCCCCATATTCTTTAAGAAACAGAATGTCGTCATAATTCATGCCCGCCAAGCCGGCTGCATCAGGACCATCACCTTTGTGCACGGCATATAATTGTTGATATGCTTCAGATATAACAATAGGATCTGTTGATGAGTATAAAGCATTTCCATAACCCCACAATGCAGGATAGACAACGCCTTTAAAATATTCTTCATATAAATCATTATAGTAAAGGACTGCATCCACCGGATGATTCATTCGTGTTTGCACAAGACCGAGTTTCCTTTTCAGCATTCGAATTTTAGCCGGATCGGCCGTTTGTTCCAGTGCGACTCTGTAAAAGCCATAAGCCTTGACATATTTTTCTTTAGCCATGGCGCTATCGCCCGTTTTTATATTATCAATAGCTTTTACTTCATTTTTCTTAACCTCTTTGGTTGCTGTATTTGTTTTTGCAACCTCTGCTGTTTTCACAACAGGTGGGCGGGAAATCGGTCGGCCTGATACGGAGGAGGTTCTTCGTGGTGCTGTTTGTGGTGCTGTTTGTGGCTCTGGCTGTGACTGAGGTTGGGATACAGTTGTTGCCGGAGTTTGGTTCACACCTTCCTGTGCTGATGTAGATGACGTTTCTGTCGTCTGCGCAGTTTTCGCAGGCGTTTTCTTTCTATTTTCCATACGCCCAAAATTTCCCATCGATTGAGCGCTTACCTGTTCTACTCCCCAACCGAGTATGAACAATATTATTAAACAATACTTTTTCATCTACAATATTTGTATTCTCTTCTACTTTATCTTTAATTAATTTTATCTGGAAATGGTAAGCACACCTTTTTTAATATGTTCTTCACCCATTTCATCCGTTACCGAAATAATATATAAATATTCACCTTGATCAACATCTTGATTTTTATCATTCCGTCCGTCCCAGCCTTCTTTTTGCTTGCTTTTAAAAATGGTGATTCCGCGACGGTCAATAATCGTCAAATCGACACCTTTCATAAAAATGTCATTTATACCATCTCCATTAGGCGTAAAGGTATTTGGCACGTCTCCAAAATCAAAGCTGAGTTTTACAGTCAATGTATCGGAAGCCACACAACCACTAACCGTATCCACAGTTACAATATAAAACACGGTTGCATCGAAAACAGGTCTGGTCGTAATCGACAATGTATTTCGATGTATCGGAAGTCCACTTTCCGGATACCATGTGTGCTCATAATCCATGGATCCGCCGCTCACTTTGGCTTGAATCTCTATCTTGGATCCGATTTTTGCTTCTATTACATCATGGTAAGGTGCAATAATCGTAGTATGCACGGAATCCCAAGAGCGAACGCTTATGATAGCCGATGTGTCGTAAATCACATAACGCTCTTGACCTCCATCGGTGGGATATACAAAATCATTAGAACCGATAACTCTGAAATAGCGTTTAATACGCCCATCGTAATCAAGCAGTGGTTGATCACTGGTCCCAATTGTTCCTTGTATTTTCATAAATGAACTATCGGGTAAACGCTCGTACCATTGATAGAAATAAGCCGTATCTTCTCCGCCTTCGCCTTGCGCATAGAGTTGAATAGGCGATGTTCCGCAGAAATTAAGCATATTCGGCACCTTAATATGATAGCTGTTCAACACTTGCACTTCCACTGTATCAAAAGATTTACAATTAGGCTCCGGATAAACATGAGCCGTTTCGCGCGCGCATAGGATGAAACGCTCTTTGGGAAGAATAAGGTTTTTGGTTTGAACTTCGGTGTATGTACTTCCTACCGGTAAAACAACTTTAGAAGCCGGATACCAAGAATATTCATAATCTCCTAATAATCCGACACTCACAGAATCCACCTTGAGTGTTACCTGTCCTTTATATTGCGCCTCAACAGGATTGGCAGAGATGTGTACAAAAAACTGATAAGGAGTTTGTTGCGAATATACAGAATCTACAATTTTACAAGCATTTGTTGCTTTAACTGTAACAAGACCGCTTGTTCTTCCGGGAATAAAATACACATACTGGGTAGTATCGGATACATTCATATAATCATATACATGCTCCCAATCTTGGGGAAATGTCCATGTAAATGTGGGGGCTTTCTCCAAATAATCGGGCGGCAGCTTCAATGTTGCAGTCATCGTATCGCCTACACAAAGCCTTGTAAATGCGATACTATCGGTAATATGATCCAATGCTTCAACGGGAATCAAGCTGAATGTACGGGATGTGCTTCCGCAAACGTTAATAGACTGAACACGAACAGTAAACGTATCGGTTCTAACATTTGGCAAATAAATGGAATCACGGCGAGACGGAACTATTATATAAGGGATACTCGGATTCCAACTATAATCGGTTGCATACGGATCTTTTTTCAAACTTAATTCGTAAGATGAATTTTTACAAGGATGCAGCGATTGCTCTAAACGCGGAGTAAGCGGCAAGCGTTGCACAAGTACAGTAGCCGGATTTTCAATCGATTGACTCCAACCGCAAGTCTGACCTTTTCTATAACGTTTCACGGATATGGTAACTGCTGAGTCTTGTCCCACTATATATGAAACAGCGACAGATGCCGTATCTATAGGTTCGGCCTCTGTCCACGGCGCCGAGATTTCCCAGCGATAGAGTATATCGGGATCTTCCACTCTCGTATTTTGCAAAAAAGCATGCAGATCGGTATTTTCACAAGGATTTATACTATCTATCATCACTTGGTCATCAAATGCTTCCGGCTCGTCAATATCTACAATGTACAAGAACGGTTCCCCTGTTCCACAACTGCCTCGAGGATATACTTTAATGGTATCTTCTACTTGGCGATCCTCATAGATTCCGATTTTCAAGACGGCTTCGTTTTCATTTTTACCGGATACAATTTCCCAGTTCGCAGGAACTTCCCAACGAAATGTTACATCAAAGGCAGCACTTGTATTAAACGCATTATAAATATGCTCAGCTCCCATACACGGATTTTTCCAACCGGTGATATAGCCTTCCAAAGTAGGCATGGTATCGGCAATAATTAGAATAGTTGTATCCTGTTCTATTAAACTACAATAAGTATTTGTAGTTGTAATGTGGAATTTCACAGTATCACCAGTTCCGTAAAGCACTTTTAAACTATCAACAGAGCCGGTTTCGGGGTTTATATTTTCTATGACCCACGCATTTGTCGGAGGAGTCACTACTTCATTTTTCACCCAGGCAAACGGGCCGGATGTTTCAACGACATATAAAACAGAGCTATCTCTACAAGGATGCATATCACCTTTCAACTTCATAGACATTTTAGGAAGAACAAGTACAGGGTGGGCGATGGGTATTCCGAAAACAGGGGCTCCCAGGCAAGAGTCGATTGCGGATACCATTACACTTCCCGATTTATTTTTGATAAATACATCACATTCCGGTAGGATTGTGAATACTGTATCGGACGAAGCATTAATTAAGCCGGGAGAGAATATCCAACGATAGCCTTTTGCATCTGCACTTGGAACAACATGATATTCAACGTGTTCATTTTGACAAACAGTATCGCGGAAACCGGGTGCAAAGCCGCTGAGTGTGATACTTGGGCGTGGCGTAATCAACGTGCTTGCAAGTACAGAGGATTCGTAAGGACAATATTTATGTCCGGTATCAGTGATACTTACAACTTTCACACTTCCCGGATTTCGTCCCACAGTAATAGCTGCTTTTGCACCGTGCGGAACAATGCCATTGGTGAATGACCATGTGGTATCCGGCAAAATCCATTTATAGAAGCGCGAGGTATTATTTTGTACCTCATATTCTTCGGGGGACTGCGGACAGGGCCTAACCACCACTTCAAAACCGTTGGTCAATATTTTTCCCATAGATGCTGGTGATACGGTATCGACAAAATACACCCAAACATAAAGCGGTTTACTATATCCTTCACAACTTGCACGGCTCGCGGCCACGGAAATCAAGGCCCGAGTTCCCACTGTTGCGGTTGCGGCCGCTGTCAATTGAACAGAAGAGCTGTCTGCTGCTGCTTGTCCGGCAAGTACGATGTTATTGGTATGCGCTTTCCAGCGAAATTTCACAGCTACATTATCGGCTGCACTTGCTTTGGCAGTGAACACAACCGCTTTATGCAAACAAATGGTATCCGAAAGCGTATCTTTACTTGACCATTTCGACTGCATATCCATAGCAAAATTCAATGGATTCGGGCGGTGTGCAACAGTATCAATACTTGTAATTTCGACTGTATCGGAATTCGGACCGGCACCGCAACCATTCAAAGGAATTACCCAGATTTTGCCTGTTTGCAATCCTGCTTTAATTGTTCTGGAAGAGTTAACTTGAATCGTATCTTTTCCGGGCGCCCATGGATAATGCCACACATAACTTCCCGCATTATTTAGTGAATCCACTGCATAAGGGACATCGGCACTTTCGCAAGGCGCATTTTCATACGGTTTCTTAATGAGTGGTTTTGTGATAATCTTAGTTGTCGGGTCCAAGTGATAAGGCGTAGCTTTATTATATCCGCAACGGTTGTACGTCTGAACTGTGATTTCAAAATTCGGGGTTGTTCCGGCTATCAACGATAAGGTATCCGGCAAGGTATTTGCATTATAAAATTTCCAATTCGTTGCTCCGATATTACCGGCAGAAATCGTACGTCCGCCATTCCATGTCCAGATAATGGAATCAATAGCAGGAGCGGGCGTTTTATTCACATAGAATTGCAGCGTATCACCTTCACAAGGTTTTGTTGTCAGAGGAGTACCGTTATGCCAAGCATCAAAAACCATGGATGGAAGCGGCATCGTATCCATCACTACAATCGTTTTCTTCAAGGTATCGCCTTTTTTGGCCGGACATTTAATATTCTCGGTATAAATTCCAATGGTGTCTACATCCAGCAGTTTATTACCGATTGCTACTTTTACAGTGTCTCCTTTGTTACTGATGTAATTGGTTGTCCAATCATCACCGGGGAAAAGCCAATAGAAATGAGTTGTTGAATCGGTATCTACGGCATCTCGTTTCACCACCATTTGCAGTTCGTTTGAACGACATGCAGTATCCTTAAAGCCACTCACTTCGATTGCTTTTTTAGGAAATAAACGCGGCTTAACTTTCAAACTGTCGTAATGGATCGGGCGGACAACAGAGGGATTATCATCACAATCTCTATCATATCCACGAACATACACATAACCGGAATCTTTTCCAACCGTGACATTCATGTGTATCGTCGTTTCTCCATTTACCAAATACACAGTATCGACATTGGTTTTGGTCTTTTGAGTTTTCCAATCATTGGGAAAAATAAAAAGATATTTGTAATGTAGGTTTGACGCAGTGATGGAATAGGTAACTCCTTCATCTTCGCAGGGAGATGTTGTTGAGTCTTCCCACTTTACGCGATAGTATGGTTTAGGGTCAATATATTTCGTGCTGATAGCTTGACTTGTACCGCACATGTTCTTATTTTGAGCCGTAATTACCCCTGCCGTTGGACCAACGATAATCTCAGGACTACGGCCCGAATCGGAACCTTTAAATTTCCAGTCAGTAGGCAGTTTCCAGACCATTTTGGGTTCATAAAATTCATAATAAAACGGATCTGCTGTTACATTTTCAACAAACAAATGCATCTTCACACCTTCACAAGGCACCGTATCATAATCCGGATAACGAGAGATGTAATCAATAATCTGCAGATTTGCAATAGATATAGTATCCAATGATTTAAAAACAATAGTAGAAGTGTCCCCAAAGCCGCAGCTATTTTTAGCAACAAAACCCACAAGTTCCGTCGATCCAACGCTTTGAATTGAGCTATTTGTCCAAATTCCAAGTTCAACAAGCGAAGAGTCATTTTTTTGCTCTTTGATATTGAGGTAAATCGGATTCAGCCAAGCGGGATATACAACACTTGTTTTTCCGGCATTTAGGATTGAGTCTTTATAAAAAAACAATTCGGCTTTTCGATATCCGCCCAATGTACAAATGAAGAAAGTATCGGGAACAGGAGGATCCTCCCCTGCTTTCTTAATAGCTTCTTCCATGGAAATATAATGGGTTTTATATTCATCTCTAAAGATGGGGGCTTTCGGAACGCTTTTTGCACGAACAATAATCGTGTCTACATTAGCCCTATTACGGAAGCAGAGATTTTGTGCATACACATAAACTTTCACCAACGAATCCTGAACTCCATTATACACGCACGTGGCTTGAGCACTCAAGTTTGAAATGTATTTAAATGGATCTGATCCTCCGACACTCCATGCCGAGCAGCTAAAAGAAGCGCGTTTAATATTGTAATTCAAAAATACTTCGCCATTCAAAGGGATAATATCAAAATCAACATCTGATTTTTCACAAGACGGCTGCACGGAAGTTACCCTACCCGTCCAATTCTCCTGCGCTATTGTTACTACAGAATCCAATATATCGAGATGAATAGTTTTCACAGGTCCACGAAATAGGGTGCCATCACCTTTTTTACAGCTATCGCAAATAGCTTGCACCTTAAACGTAACGCCTCCATGGGCATAAATCTTGAATGCTGTGCGAAAACTGTCGGTGCCAAACTGTTGATCAGACTCGGGACCCACTGAATAATCTTTAATCTGCACCACCGAGTCAAGCGGATTATCTGGAATTGCTTCCCATTTGTAGCGGACGCCTTGTATGTTTTCAACGCCGTATTGCAGGCGCAGAATTCCATCTGCATTCTTGTGAGCGCCAACAACTCCTTGTCTTGTCACCAACCCCGCATTGTAGTAGGCGCAAACAGGTTCCGGAGACCCTGTTACATCCCAATATGGCAAACCCGGCGAAGGTGGGGTGATGTATTTCAATGTTTTTATCGTATAAGAACTGTCTATCAAAGAGTCTGTTACCTTATACAAATCAACGGAAACCTTTTCACTTTCAGCAATCCAGCCCAAAGGATTTGCTCCATCGGATTCACAAGTAAAAGGCTGTACCGTGATTTTACCGATATCGGAAGATATTGTTTTGGTGATCTTATCATAAATAAAAGCAGGCGTCGGTGGTACTTGAGAACCAAGGTATGTTCCGTCTACTTTATAAAAATCCCACTTATAGCGCACGGCGCAATTGCAATCATATCCCACAACAACCGTATCGCGCGCCACGCTAAAGACATTGTCCCGGCCGTCGCAAACAACAAAAGGGGTTTTAATTGTATATTTTTCAGGGCCCGCCGCCGGTTTTTTAGCTACCGTGACCTTAAACACGCCAAAACCGAGGGTGTCAACGCCGCCTGTGACAATATTAGGAACCGTCTGCATGGCTATGATTTCTCCGTCTTCAATATTGGGAGCGGTTTCCACAAGAGCTGTGTCTTGCCGTGTTGTTCCGGCCGGACTTCGAAACGCAGGAGTCGGCCACCCGGGAGGAAATGTCCAACGCACTTGTACATTAGCATCCGTAAAGCTAGAGCTTTCAACGGCATAAACAACTATTTCACGTGCCATTCCGCACGGATTCGCATTTCGCCAACCTCCGGTAAAATCCGTAGCTTTTGGAGAAACTTGCTTGATTGTCAAGGCAGGAGGAGCCGCAAACAAATGCCCACAAAAAATTGTGCCCCCATAAGCGACAATAATAAAAAAAACTATTAATATTCTATCTATCAACAGCTTAGCACTTCCATTTGGTAAGATATGCTTCATGCTTTAATGGGGTTTTTACATAAATTTACTTCAATAAGCAAAGTTACGAAATAATGTTTAATTTTCACAGCTTTTTGCGAGTTTTTTTGTGCAAAATATACTTTTTCTTTCTTTTTTGCAAATCACTGAAACAAAGATTTGGAATTTCATTTTTTTTCCGTACATTCGCAAAAAATTTATCTTATGTCAGACTTTATCAAAATTTTCACCATCAATCCGGGCTCAACATCCACAAAGATAGCCCTTTTCGAGAATTCTAAACAAGTTTTTTTGAAAAATGTTAAACATTCTTCCGAAGATTTAAGCAAATTTTCGTGCATTACCGATCAGTACGAATATCGTAAAAACATCATTTTAGAAGAGTTAAAAGCGGCAGATATCAACATTCAAGAAATCAGAATTATCGTTGGCCGCGGCGGATTAGTAAAACCAATTCCATCAGGCGTTTACGAAGTAAATGACGCTTTAATCCGGGATTTAAAGGTTGGCGTACAAGGCGAACATGCCAGCAATTTGGGCGGACTGATTGCCAGCGACTTGGCGAAAAGCATCACGGGTGCAAAAGCATATATTGCTGACCCTGTGGTTGTTGACGAACTCTGCGATTTAGCACGCGTTGCCGGACATCCATTGTTCGAACGTGTTTCTATTTTTCATGCATTGAATCAAAAAGCAATTGCTCGCACTTATGCAAAGTCGCTTCCTGAAGAATATGAAAATTTGAATTTGATTGTTGCCCACTTAGGCGGCGGCGTGAGCGTTGGCGCTCATGAAAGAGGCAAAATTATCGATGTAAACAATGCACTTGACGGCGAAGGCCCCATGTCGCCCGAAAGAAGCGGCACATTGCCTACCGGACAATTGGTAAAACTTTGCTTCAGCGGCAAATACACACAAGCTGAAATCGAAAAAATGATCTGCGGAAAAGGCGGATATGTTGCACATTTGGGTTCTAACGACGCTTATACCGTTGAAAAAGCCGCTGAAGCCGGCGATGCAAAAGCAAAATTGATTCAAGACGCATTGGCCTACCAAGTGGCTAAATCAATTGGCGCTTCCGCTGCGGTTCTCAAAGGCAATGTAGATGCCATTTTATTGACCGGCGGTATGGCCTACGGCAAACCGATTGTGGATGCTATCCGCGAACGCATCGAATTTATTGCCCCCGTTCATGTTTTCCCGGGTGAAGACGAAATGGCCGCACTGGCAATGAATGGTTTGATGGTGGCAACAGGCGAAGTGAAGGCGTTGATTTACGAATAATTTAAAATTATATACATGTTAACAAAAGAATTATTAGCTCCGAAAAGCATCGTGGTTGTAGGCGCATCGAATGATGTCTCTAAACCCGGTGGAAAGATTTTAAAAAATATTTTAGACGGAAATTTTGCAGGCAATGTCTACGTTGTGAATCCGAAAGAAGACGAGATTCAAGGCGTAAAATGCCACAAAGATGTGAAAGATCTTCCTCAAGTTGACCTTGCAGTATTGGCAATTGCAGCAAAATATTGTCCGGATACCGTTGAGATTTTAACGAAAGAAAAAGGTACCCGCGGATTTATCATCCTTTCCGCCGGATTTAGCGAAGAAAGCCATGAGGGTAAGGTTTTAGAAGACCGCATTGTGAAACTTTGCAACGAAGCAGGCGCTTCATTGATCGGCCCCAACTGCGTAGGGATTCTCACGCCTGAACACCACAGTATTTTCACACTTCCTATTCCAACATTGGAGCCTCAAGGCTGCGATTTAATTTCCGGTTCGGGAGCCACTATTGTGTTTATCCTTGAAGCGGCCATTCCTACAGGCTTGCGTTTTGCAAATGTATTTTCGGTTGGAAATTCCGCTCAATTGGGTGTTGAAGAAATTCTGGAACATTTGGATAACAGTTTTGATCCGGCAACAAGTTCGAAAGTAAAATTATTATACATTGAGAACGTTTCAAAACCGGATAAACTTTTGAAACACGCGAAATCGTTGATTTCAAAAGGCTGCCGTATCGCTGCTGTAAAATCGGGCGCTTCGGAAGCCGGAAGCCGCGCTGCATCGTCGCATACGGGCGCATTGGCAAGTTCGGATTCGGCTGTGGATGCGCTTTTCAAAAAAGCCGGTATTGTTCGCTGCTACGGGCGTCAGGAATTAGCTACGGTTGCCGCTATTTTCATGCATCCGGAATTGAAAGGCAAAAATATCGGAATCATCACGCATGCCGGTGGTCCGGCGGTTATGTTGACCGATGCGCTTTCGAAAGCAGGACTTGAAATTCCGCATATCGAAGGACCCAAAGCAGATGAGCTTTTGACAAAACTTTTCGCCGGTTCTTCGGTTGCTAATCCGATTGACTTTTTAGCAACCGGTACAGCCGAACAATTAGGTACCATTATTGATTATTGCGACAATTATTTCGATAATATCGACGCAATGGCCGTTATTTTCGGCACACCGGGATTGTTCCCGTTGTGGGATGTTTATAAAGTATTGGATGAAAAAATGAAGACTTGCAAAAAGCCTTTGTATCCGATTCTTCCTTCCACCATGGTGGCAGGCCCGGAAGTAGCCGAATTTTTATCGAAAGGGCATGTAAATTTCCCGGAAGAAAGTGTGCTCGGAAGCCTACTCGGACGTGTGTATCAAACGCCGAAACCGTCAACCTCAACAGACGATTTGTCGAAAGTTGACAAAGCAAAAATCCGTGCGATTATTGATAAAAATCAAAACGGATATTTGAGTCCGGACGATGTACAAGCCATGCTCGACGGTGCAGGTATTCCTCGTGCCGGTGAAGCTGTGGTTACAAGTGCTGCTGATGCTGTAAAAGAAGCAGAACGCTTGGGTTATCCTGTGGTTATGAAAGTGGTTGGACCTGTTCATAAATCGGATGTTGGCGGCGTTGTTTTGAACGTGAAAGATCCGGAAACGGTGAAGCGCGAATTCGAACGCATGATTGTCATTAAAGATACCACAGCTATTTTGATTCAACCGATGCTTTCGGGTATGGAATTATTTGCCGGCGTAAACTACGAAGACAAGTTCGGACACCTTGTAATGTGCGGATTGGGCGGTATTTTTATTGAAGTATTGAAAGACGTTCAATCGGGCATCGTGCCTTTGAGTAAAGCCGATGGTTTGGAAATGATTCACAAACTGAAAAGTTTCAAAATGCTCGAAGGTGTTCGCGGACAAGAAGGCGTGAACATTGAGAAATTTGCAGAAATCGTTGAAGGTTTATCTCGTTTGATGGCGGTTGCGCCTGAAATCCGTGAGATGGACTTGAATCCGTTGTTGGCGAAAGGCGACAAAATTACGGCGGTGGACGCGAGAATCCGCATTGAGAAGTAATTATAAATTATTAATTGTTAATTATTAATGCGCTTCGCCTAAAATTGTGTAAGTCCATTAATAATTAACAATTAAAAATTAACAACATTTTATGAAAAAAAACGATTTATTATTTATACTTGGTGCAATTATCGTCTTCGCACCGTTTTTTATTTTCGAGCCCTGTAAAGAATGGTTTCTTGTAAACAGCTCGAAAGAAGGTCATCCGATGTTGATGGCGTTTTTGAAATTTGCAGTTTTGGCAACTTTGGGAGAATCTATCGGATTGCGCATTTCGAAAGGAGTGTATAATGAAAAAGGATTTGGCTTGTTGCCTCGCGCATTTGTTTGGGGCTTTTTAGGAATGGGCATCAGCATGGCGATCACCATTTTTTCCAATGGAGCGCCGGCATTTCTTGCGTATATGGGCATGAACATTGATCCGATGACAACTGGTTTTGCAGCAAAATTGTTTATCGCATTTATAATAAGCGTGACAATGAACGTTATTTTTGCGCCTGTATTCATGACATTTCATAAAATCACAGATATGCACATTCTCAAAAACGGTGGTACGTTGTCCGGCTTTTTCAGAAATCGTTTGGATATGGCGCAATCGTTTAAAAATATTAATTGGGATGTGCAATGGAATTTTGTTTTCAAAAAAACGATTCCATTCTTTTGGTTTCCGGCACATACCATTACGTTCATGCTTCCGGGTGAATTCCGCGTATTGTTTGCAGCCTTGCTGGGCGTGGCTTTAGGCGTGATTTTGTCGATTGCAGCAAAAAAATAAACATCTCTAAATAATTTCAGTTATGGAAACTTCAACCGTTAAAACTCATAAATATCGCAAGTTTAAATACATTTTAGGAGCGATTTTAATTATCGGATTTGTTTGTTTGATTTGGATGCGCTATTTCTTTGTTTTCGGTGAAGGAATAAAGGCAGGAGAGTTGAATTACGTTGTAAAAAAAGGCTTTGTTTTTAAAACTTACGAAGGAAAAATTATCCAAAGCGGTTTCAGAGGCCGGAGCAAAACTACATCGGGAAACGCCATTCAATCGTATGAATTTGAGTTTTCGATTGCCGACCGGAAGCTGGCAGAAAGGCTCATGCTCTTAAGTGGCGATGAAGTACAGCTGCATTACAAAGAATATTTGCACCCTTTACCTTGGCGCGGATACAGCAAATATGTTGTAGATGAGATAGTTTCCGACAAGCCTCTCAACTAAGAATTAAGAATTCGTTAAGAAAAAACGGACGACAAGCCTTGAAAATAGGGCATGTCGTCCGTTTTTGTTTTTGCTGAAAATTTAACATTTTTTAACATTTATTATCCAAAAATCTTTTATAGTTTTGCAGAAAAATAATAGCTATGAAAATTACATTCTCGAATATTTGGAAATTCTTGAATAAAATTGTATTTTTGTGTACACATTTTGGTACACAATTTAAACATATAGGAGATACGATTATGAAATATATTCAAGTAAGTGCAAGAGAATTTCGTGCGAATCAGAAAAAATATTTTGAGTTGGCCGATCAAGGCAAGCAAGTGGTGATTCGCCGTTGGAATAAGCAATCGTATTTTTTGGTACCGGCTATTGATAAAGATGCCTTCTTCACACCAGATGACATTACTCATCTTAAGGACGCGATCGAACAAGCGAAAAGAGGTGAAGTTAAACGTCTGACAGATGAAGAATTTAAAGAATTGATCGGACTATGATGTATTATATTGATTATACCTCGAAAGCAATGTCTGATTTGGAGAAGATAAAAAAATCAGGCGATAAAATTCTTGCAAAAAAGATTGAAGATTTGAAAGAAGAGCTAAAAACTCATCCTCGAACAGGTACAGGAAAACCAGAACAATTAATCGGGGATTATACAGGACTGTATTCTCGACGTATCACTCAGAAACATCGCTTGATTTACGAGATTCTCGACGATCAAGTAATCGTTTTGGTAATTTCCGTGCTTGGGCATTATGGAGATAAATAATCATGGAAGAAGAAGCATATAACGGACGAAAAATATATTCATTGTCGGATGTTACTCGCAGCATCAAAACAGTGATTGCGGCGAATTACAAAAACGATTTCTACGTGAAAGCGGAGATTTCGAAATTGAACTATTATCCGCATAGCGGGCATTGCTATCCGGATTTGGTTCAGAAAAACGGGCGCGTTGTGGAAGCACAAATGCGCGCCAACATCTGGTCGGCAGATTTCAAGCGAATTTCGGAATATTTTCTCGAAGTCACCAAATCGGAACTTACAGACGGACTCAATATTTTGTTTTTAGCCAATCTGACCTATCATCCGAATTACGGGCTTTCGCTACACATTAAAGACATTGTGCCCGAGTATAGCCTGGGCGAAATGATGAAAGAAAAGCAGCGGGTAATTGATCAGTTGATTGAAGAAAATTTATTTGATAAAAACCGTTTGTTAGATATTCCTTTGCTACCAAAACGGATTGCCGTTATTTCTGTTTCAACCAGTAAAGGTTATGTGGATTTCATGAGTGTTTTACAAACATACATCGACAATTATCATATTTCCACAATCCTCTTCCCTGCCCTGTTGCAAGGTGAAGGCGCAATTGATTCGATTACGGCCCAATTGAACATGATACGCCTGTACGCCGATTATTTCGACATCGTAGTTATTGTACGCGGAGGAGGCGGAGATATTGGGCTCAGTTGTTACGACCATTACACACTTGCTCGTGCTGTAGCAGAATTTCCACTGCCGATTATCACAGGTATTGGACATTCAACCAATTTAACGGTAACAGAAATGGTGGCTAATCATGCTGCCATCACTCCTACCGATACGGCCAATTATATTACTCAACGTTTCGACTATTATGTGCAACAACTGCAATATTTCCAAGCTGTCATCAGCGATTTTGCAAGCCGGAAAATCATTTTGGAAAAGCAGACGCTTACCAGTTTTGCTCGCAGCATTCAGCTGACGTCCTTGCAACATACACATCAAAAACAATTTGAAATCAATAACATCAAAGAAAATATTTCCCGGATTTCAACAAATTTAATCAATAAGAACAAGTATCAAATTGATTTGATATCGGAAAAAACAAAACTTTTAAATCCAGAAAATTTACTAAAAAAAGGCTATAGCATCACATTAAAAAACAACAAAATTGTGAAATCCGTTAAGGAGCTTGAAAACGGAGATGTTTTGGAAACGAGAATGACTGATGGACGTATTGTAAGTAGAGTGGAAGAAACTAAAACTATAAACCTGAAACCAGATGGCCACGCTGACGCTGGCCATGACAATCAGAAACTATAAAACTAAAATCCCATGAATAAAAAAGAAAAAAAATCGTATCAAGAAGCATTTAGAGAGCTGCAAAGCATTGTTCTTCTTTTAGAGAACGGCGATATTCAGATTGACGAATTATCGGAAAAAATACAAGATGCTTCCGCTTTAATAAAAATTTGTTCGGATAAATTGCAGGAGACAGAGTTGGAAATCGAACAATTATTAAAAGAGTTATCGCCTGCTTCGTAATATTTTATTTTCCCATGAAATCGTTTCTAATTGGTTAACGAATCAAGAAAATCAACCGCCAACTGTTGTGTTGGCAGATTAAATCTCGCAGCAGTTGAATCCTTGCCGACCTTGATAGTAAAGGCATCTTGCGGAAGCACATGAAACATATCTTCGTCTGTAGTATCATCACCGATAGCCATTACAAAATCATAATGCTTTTGTTCTATCAAACGTTTAACCTCAACGCCTTTATGAATGGATTTATCTTTAACCTCGATAATTTTATTCCCTTTCATTACTTGCAGATTCAAGCGTGTACAAGGAATCATTAAAGCGTTTATCAACTGCGTCACCCGCAATTCTGCCAGCCACGGATCCACCTTGCGGTAATGCCATACTACAGCCGTATCTTTAATTTCTATTTGCGAATGTGGCGTGCGATGCACTGTTTGTTCAATAATATTTAAAATTTCATCATCCCATTTGATTTTTTTCATCCTGGAAATCCATTCACCGTTTTCCTTGTAAAAGGCGCCATGTTCGGCCGACAAGCCGACAGACAAATGTCCGAGCCATTGCTCCAATGTATGCCGGTCACGGCCGCTGCTCACAATCAGGTGGTTTTTAGAATGAGTACTTAAACGAGCCAATAAAATCAATAATTCCGGAGATGGCGCCGCAAGTCTTGGATTTTCTGAAAATGGTACCAACGTACCATCGTAATCTAAAACTATCAATCTTTTTTCGGCATGATCATACGCTTGTTTTATCCTATCATAATTTTTCCCTGTTGCTATTTTCTGCTTCAGCCAGTCATTTTTGTGCTTTACTCCGTTCAGTTCCTGCACAAAATCTTCCGCCCATTGATTTACCGTTTGCGAAGAAACTGTTAGCTGCATAGAAGCAAGCAGTTTCATCTGTTGTTCTTCCGGCATTTCCAAGGCTTTCAAAAGAGCATCTTCAATCTCTTTTATATCTGTAGGATTTACAATCAAAGTCTCTGATAATTCGCTCGCCGCACCGGCCATTTCACTTAAAATCAAAACGCCCGGTTTGCGGCGTTTGGCAGCCACATATTCTTTCGCAACCAAATTCATGCCGTCGCGCAAAGGCGTCACCAAAGCAATATCGGAAATATGATAAAGCGCTATCAATTCTTCAAAATTAAAATTACGGTAAAAATAATGCACCGGCCGCCATTCGGCTGTGGAATATTTGCCGTTGATAGATCCGACAACTTTGTCAATCCTGTTTTTCAGGTCGAAATACATCATTACCTGATCACGCGAAGGAGCCACAACCATCACCAAAGAAACCTTTCCTTGATATTCCGGATGCTTATCCAAAAAATTCCGGACACTCTTTAAATGCAACAGAATTCCTTTACTGTAATCCAATCGATCGACACACAAAATCAGTTTATGATTACCGAAATCCTTCTTCAACTTTTTTGCATTTTTATTGATTTTGGGATTTAAAATGGCATCGTGATACAAATCATAATTGATGCCCATCGGAAATGCATTCACAGAAACTACGCGACCATTTAGATAAATTTCATCCAACACGCAATCTAATTTCAACACCCGGTACACGGCGCTGATGAAATGCCGCATATAATGATGGGTATGAAAGCCCACCAAATCCGCGCCCAGTAAGCCTTTCAATATCTCTGCACGTTCGGGAAGCATGCGGAATAATTCGTATGAAGGAAACGGAATATGATGAAAATAACCTATGTTCATATCCGGAATATGATTGCGAATCATCTGCGGAAGCAGCATCAAATGATAATCCTGAATCCAAACAATATCGCCGGGTTCGAGGATCTCGAGCGCTTTTTCGCAAAACAGCGTATTCACTTCCTTATAAGCGTCCCAATACTTGCTTTTATACCGTACATAACTTGTGAAATAATGAGAAAGCGGCCACAAAACACTGTTGCTGTAGCCTTCGTAGTAATTCACAATTTGCTCGGGAGTTAGATAAACCGGATGAAAGTGCTGTTCTTCCATCTGCTTATTTATTTTTTCTTTTTCCTCGCCTTCTTTCAGATGCATGCCCGGCCAGCCAATCCAGTGTTTCTCATAATGGGTTTGCAAAGAATCCAAGCCGGTAGTAAGTCCGCCGGAACTCGGGACGACTTTGTATTCATCGTTTTCCTGAATGATTTTGATGGGCAGCCGGTTTGATATAATAATCAGTTTCATGGCTGTAAATTTTCAGTTAATAAGTGGCGGCGGCTAATTGATGGAGGTGGCCACGCGCCTGCGGCGCTCGCCATGACGACGAAATAAAAATTTTAACAAAAAGTTTGTTTTGTTTTTACAAAAATACTAAATTTGTAAAAAACATACAAGTTTTTTTAACACAAAATGCCATGAACAACTTAGACTACGGGGTTATTGGCAATTGCAAAACCGCAGCATTGGTATCTAAAAACGGAAGTATCGACTGGTTGTGCTTTCCGATTTTTGATTCGCCATCTGTTTTTTCAAAAATTTTAGATGAAGAAAAAGGCGGTTGCTTTGCTTTTATTGTTTCCGACAAATATAAAACTTCGCAAAAATATTTCAAGGGTACGAATATTCTTTGCACGCAATTCCGTTCGGATGAAGGCAGTTTTGAAGTTTTGGATTTTATGCCGCGTTACCGTACGTTTCACGAATCACATTACAATCCGGCGGAAATTTACCGCTACATCCGTCCGCTCGAAGGCAAACCGCGTTTTCGCATTCTCTACGACCCGAAAATGAATTACGGCAAAGAAGAAGTCACCAACCGCAAATTTCCAGATTTTATCCGCAGTTTTTCCATCGAAAATGGAAATAACAACGTTTATTTATATTCGAGTTTTGATTTTGATACGATTTTAAACAGCGAAGAAATTCTTTTGGAGAAAGAAGAATTTCTACTTTTATCCTACAACCAGAAAATTATTCCGGTGGATATCGACCGCATTTATCTGGAATATCAACGCACAAAAGTCTATTGGCTGAACTGGGACAACCGTTCCCGGAAATTCAAACCTTACAACGAACTTATTTCACGAAGTCTGCTCATCCTGAAACTCATGTCGTATCAGGATTCCGGCGCGATGATTGCCGCGCTGACAACAAGTATTCCGGAAACCATCGGCGAAGTGCGCAATTGGGATTATCGTTTTTGTTGGATCCGCGATGCGTCGATGTCCATCGAAACCTTACTGAAAATGGGGCATCAGTCCACAGCCCGGCGGTTTATGAGTTTTATCAAGCGGATTTTAAAATCGAAATCGGATGCTTTTCAAATCATGTACGGCATCGACGGCAGTCGTGTTTTAACCGAAGAAACGCTGCCGCACCTTGCCGGCTACGCCCATTCGCGCCCGGTGCGCATCGGCAACGCGGCTTACAACCAAAAACAGAACGATTCGCTCGGCTATCTGATGGATGTGATTTATAATTATTACATGCATTTTCCGGGCACACTCGATGAAATCGAAGAGATGTGGGAAATTGTCAAAAGCATTGCCAAAACAGTCTACACCGAATGGCGCAACACCGATCAAAGTATTTGGGAATTTCGCAACAAAGAAAAACATTTTGTATTTTCGAAAGTCATGTGCTGGGTGGCGCTGGACAGAGCCATCAGCATTGCACATTTTTTAGGCAAAGACGATTATGTTTCCGCTTGGAGCAAAGAAGCCGAAATAATCAAAGCCGATGTTTTCGAACACGGTTGGAATGAAGAAATTCAAAGTTTCACGCAATCGTACGACACCGAAGATATGGATTCGTCGTTGCTTTTAATGGCATCCTACGGAATTATCGAGAAAGAAAATGAGAAATTCATCAAAACAGTAAAGAAAATCAAGGAGGAACTTTTTCACAACGGCTTGATGTACCGCTATAAAAACAACGATGATTTCGGTTTACCATCGTCATCGTTCAACATTTGCACATTCTGGTTAATCCGCGCACTGCATTCGATTGGCGAAGAAAAAGAAGCTTTGGAAATTTTCGAGCAACTGCTCTCCTACTCCAATCATTTAGGACTTTTCAGTGAAGATCTGGATTTTGAAACCAAACGTCCGCTGGGCAATTTCCCGCAGGCCTACTCGCATTTGGCATTGATTAATACCGCCATTTTGTTTTCGGAAGAGAAAATCGGATCGAAGTTTATTAAACCATAAAGCCTTTTAATGTACAAGGAGTGTAAAGATCTTATTTTTTATACACTTGTTGAAAATATTAATTGGAGAATTTCCAAGAAAAGAGAAGGCACAAAAAAAGTCCCAAAAAGGGACTTTTGTGCGGATGAAGGGACACACACCGTACTCAATTAATCAATTAGCAAACAATGTTTTATGATTTTTAAATTAATTTCGTGGTACGGATTATGGTACAAATAACTCGATTTACTCCGTTTTGTGGTAAAAAGTATGGTACAAAAACAGATTAGTTTGCAAGGCCGATTTTGTACAAATATTCGGGTGCATAGTCCGCCCCGTTCGGCCATTCTACGGTATTAAACTTCACTTTAAACCGCTTAAAGTAGTCAATTTGATGCAACGGCTCATATATCGTGCCGTTTAATTCTTTTTCCAAATCTACAACTTTGGAAACACCATCGTTAAAAGTCAATAAAATACGATAGTCTTTCAAATAAGTTGCTTTGCTCACTTCTAAAAACATGGCATTCTTTATTTTAAAGGTTCTATCTTTTGCAGTTCCTCGCCTTTTTGCGCCTTATTCCAGTCGGTCATCAACTCGTCTCTGTGTAGTTCCAGCCACTCAAAAACAAGTTTCAACGCGCGGGCAGGCATTTCGCCTGTCACAACACCGTCCTGTATTGTTACAATCGCCTTGAACTCCCCATACCATACGTGGAAATGCGGTGGTGCATGGTCACGATAGTTCATAAGGATAATTAAGCCGTAAAAAGCACAAATTTGAGGCATATAACTGCGTTTTTTACAAAGATACAATTTTATTTCAGATTTTGCAAAAAATAAAAAAGCCCCACATCTTTCAAAATGCAGGGCTAAATGCCTAATTCACTGTCAGTGCGGATGAAGGGACTCGAACCCCCACGCCTCTCGGCACCAGATCCTAAGTCTGGCACGGCTACCAATTACGCCACATCCGCAAAGGGACAGCAAAGATACAAAAAATTCTTGAAGTTGCAAAAATTAATTTTGCTCAAACTTTTCAAGTTCGGATTTGGCTTGGATACAATAAATCCGCAAAACACCTAAATCATAAGAAATACTATCTATTTGCCAAATATGATTATTTTCTTCTGTCGGCAAATGATAATCCTGCACCATACTATTTCGCGAAAACGCATTTTGATTGTTGAACGCATTGCTCAACATTGAATGCTTTTTCTCCACCAAACTGTCCATATTGATTAGCTTTTCGGCCGAATAGATTTCATATCCCATTCCGGGCCTCACATATTCCAGCGTATTTTCAATACGTTTTGCATTACGCAGATAAAATACGGCAGCCGGACGCTCGGAAACATATCTCGCCATTGCAAAATCGGAATTCAATTGCAGAAAATGCGTTGGAATTATCGCCAACGAAACATTCCAGATAAATACAAATAGCGCTGTCGCAAATAAAGGTTTCAAACGTATCTTAAATGTCGGAACAAGAAACAAAACCCCTAAAAACGGAAGCATATACATAAATTCCGCATTGCCGCTCGATAGAAATGCAAACAGAAAAAACAATCCGGAAATAACCAAATGAATACTGGCATATTTTTTATCAAAAGAATTGATTTCTTTTCGTTTAAAAAGATTTTTCAAATAAAAACTTCCCCAAATCAAAGCTGTAAAAGCAATAATAACAGGAATTATAAAAATCTTAAAATACATGATCAATGGCAAAAAATACCCATGCACCTGAATAAATGTCCGGACAAAATTAATCGGCGTCAACATCAATGCTGAAGCACCAATGACAAGGTTTGCACCATGATTTTCTAAATAATCGTGAAACATAAATGAAAACAATGATGCGCTGCTATTTTCTGAAAAGTAAAAAACAATTGCATAAACAAATGGAACGACAAGCGCTGCAATTAGATATAAGAATATATTCTTTCTGCGGTTTCCTTTTTCTGAAATCCATGTAAAAACCAGCAGTCCAATCCACCAAAAAACATAGAGTTGATGAAACAGACAAGCCATTGAGATAAATAAACTAACCACAAAAAATGATTGCTTTTTCAGTAAAGCACGACTTCCGCACAAAGCGAAAAACAGCGGAATGATATACGCTTCGGCATCGGTTGCAAAACGCATGAATCCGTAACAACTTCCTAATAAAATCAGCCAAGCTGCTGTTGTTTTATCGTCTATGAATTTCAATAAAATTGACCTCATCATCCACAAACATGCACCGGCAAACAGGGCGTTCATTGCACACATCACAGAAAGTGCAGACGAGGTATGCAAAGCGCGCAAAAGTATATATCCGAATGCATTGTAAAGCAAGTGATGCGGCATAAACAACTCACCGCCGTCGCGCGCCACTGTTGCATAATAGAACGAATCAAGCGTATTGTTTATGGAAGGAAAAAATAAATACAAAACAGTCATCCCGAGCAGTGCAACAAGAGAATAAGGATTTGCAAAATATTTACTTCTCAAGAAATTCATTTTTTCAATTATCTCTATTTGCAAATGTACAAAAAAATCTCGAAATACGAGAGTGGACTTCCTAACAAATTCTGTACACGAAGATAAGAGAGTATAAAAAAACTTAACTTTGTATTATGGAAAGAACAAGAAAAAATCGGAAGTATGATCGCAAATTCAAAGAAGAAGCGGTTAAATTAAGCTATGAACGCCATAATCTATCGTCTTTGGCACGTGAATTGGGCGTAGACTACAAAGCTCTGCTACGTTGGCGAAAAGAGTATGAGCAATTTAAGGAAGCGAGTTTTCAAGGTAATGGTAATGTTCGATTAACTGACGAACAAAAAGAAATCAAACGCTTACAAAAAGAACTTTCTACAAGAACTACCGAATTGGAAATCCTAAAAAAAGCTCTCGGCATCATCTCCACGAGCGACCGTTAAAATACGTATTTATCAAGGAAAATAAGGATTTATATACGGTTGAGATGATGTGTAGAGCATTAGAAGTGAGCCGAGGTGCTTACAACAATTGGGTGTCGGGCAAAACGATCAAACGAGAGAATCGTAAGAAAAATATGCAAACAGAAATTCAAAATATTTATTTTCGACATCGTCAACGTTATGGAAGTCCTCGTATTGCTTGTGAATTAAGGGCTAAGGGTATGTTGGTGTCTAATCGAACAATTGCTAAATATATGAAAGAATTGGGTTTAAAAAGTAAACGTGTTAAGAAATATGTTGCAACAACAGATTCAAAACATAATCATCTCGTATTTGAAAATGTTTTAGATCGCCGTTTTAACGAGGATTTTCTGCAAGGTGCTTGGGTTTCGGATATTACCTATATTCAAACAAAAGATGATTTTTTATATCAAACAGTTGTTATTGATTTGGCTGATAGAAAAGTCATAGGATGGTCACACAGTGAAGGTCTAAGTGCTAAAGAAACAACGCTTCCTGCTTTTAAAATGGCTGTCAAAAACCGTCCCCCTCAGAAAGGTTTGATTTTTCATTCTGATCGCGGTGTTCAGTATAGTTGCCACAGTTTTGTCAATTTAGTGTCAAGCTACGAAATTGAACAAAGCATGAGCCGTAAAGGCAATTGTTGGGACAACGCTGTTGCAGAGTCATATTTTAAAACATTAAAATCAGAATTAATTTATGGGAACAAACTTATTTCAAAGGCGGAAATGAAGTCGCTGTTATTTGAATATGTTGAAATATATTACAATCA